>JAJEHX010000033.1 GCA_022823465.1 Candidatus Latescibacterota bacterium | reverse complement strand
CGGCGGGTGCACAGGCAACATGCCCACACGCCCCAACATACTCTGGTACTGCACGGATCAGCAGCGTTTCGACACCATCGGCGCGCTCGGCAATCCCCACGTGAGCACGCCGGCGCTTGACGAACTGGTGCGGGAAGGCGTCGCTTTCACGCGGGCTTACTGCCAGAGTCCGATCTGCACGCCCAGCCGGTCGAGTTTCATGACCGGCATGTACCCCGGGCGGATTCACAACTGCCGCAACGGCAACGGATCCTTCGTGAATCCGCCTCCCCTGATTTCCAAACTGCTGGGGGACAGCGGATACGACTGCGGCCTGGCGGGCAAATTCCACCTCCAGAGCGCGGGGCAACGCACGGAGCCCCGCATGGACGACGGTTACCGGTACTGGCGTTTCAGCCACGCGCCGCGGGACGACTGGCCGGAGGGGCACGACTACGGGGACTGGGTGCGCGACCGGGGCGGCGACCTGGACGCCCTGCGTTTCAGCGCGGACCGGGTGCCGCCGGAACTGCACCAGACGACCTGGATCACCGAGTGCGCCCTCGAGTTCATCAACCAGCCCCGGGACGATGACACGCCCTGGATGCTGACACTCAACCCCTACAGTCCCCACGAACCGCTGATCCCGCCCCGCGTCTACGCGGACATGTTCGATCCCGCCGATATGCCCGGCCCCCATTTCCGGGAAAGCGACCTGGCCCGGCAGGCGGAACTCGAGGACGTGTTCTTCCAGTCCGAATCGCGGCACCCCGACGCCTTCGACGGCCGAAAGCAGCAGGCGCTCTACTACGCCATGATCCGGCAGGTAGACGACCAGTTCGCGCGGATCCTGCGCGAACTGGAACGCACCGGACAGCGAAACGACACCGTGATCATCTTCACCAGCGACCACGGCGAATGCCTGGGGGACCACGGCCTGCTGTGGAAGGGATGCCGGTTTTACGAAGGCCTGGTGCGGGTGCCCCTGATATTCTCCCATCCGGGACAGATGCGGGCGGATCTCAGAAGCGACGCGCTGGTAGAACTGATCGACATGTCGGCGACGATGCTTGACCTGGGCGGCGTGGACCTGCCGGAGGCCTTCCAGGGCCGCAGCCTGCTGCCCATCCTGACGGGCGGGGCGGACCCGGGATTTCACAGATCCTTCGTCCGGTCCGAATATTACGACGCCGTCCACGCCGAGCCGATGAGCTACGCCACCATGTACCGGGACGAGCGGTTCAAGCTGGTGGTGTACCACACCCACGGCAAGGGCGAGCTGTACGACCTGGACAACGACCCCTGGGAATTCGAGAATCTGTGGGACGATCCCGACTGTAGTGAATTGCGACGACGCCTGGTCGAGGCGGCCTTTAACGCCACCATGGTCCAGGACATCGACCCGGGCGGCGCCCTGATCGCGGGAACGTGATCGCGGTGCGCGGATCACGGGAAGCCGGGCGGCGCCCTGATCGCGGGAACGTGACCGGGGCGCGCGGATCACGGGAACCCGTTCTGGACGCACTGATCCGCGCGAAACCTGACAAACGGTTCCGGAGGACACCGGGATGATCGTTGATCGAGACAGGCTGGAGGGCGTGGAGGAACGGACGCTTGCGCCGTACGCCGTGAGGAGCAGCGCGTGCCGGGGACGCAGGCACCCCGAGGAGGAGGCGCCGTGGCGGACGCCGTTCCAGCGGGACCGCGACCGCATCGTCCACTCCAAGGCCTTCCGGAGGCTGGAGTACAAGACGCAGGTCTTTGTCTACCACGAGGGCGACCATTACCGGACGCGGCTCACGCACACCATGGAAACGGCCGGCATATCGGAAACGATCGCGCGGAACCTGGGCGCCAATCTCGATCTTGCGGCCGCCATCGCCCTGGCCCACGACCTCGGCCATCCCCCTTTCGGACACTGCGGAGAGGAAGCCCTCAACGTCCTGATGCAGAAACACGGGGGGTTCCAGCACAACCAGCAGAGCCTCCGGGTCATCGATCTGCTCGAATGGCGTTATCCTTCCTTTCCCGGCCTCAACCTGACCTGGGAGACGCGGGAAGGCATCGCCAAGCACAACGCGCCGCACGGGTTCGATGAAGATGAATTCCAGCCCGGGAAATTCGCCTCGGTCGAGGCCCAGATCGCCAATCTCGCCGACGAGATCGCCTATAACTCCCACGACCTGGACGACGGAGTGAGCGCGGGCATTCTGAACCTGGATCAGCTTACGGATCTGGACATTTGGGACGGCGCTATACAGGAAGAGGTGGCCAGGGTCCGCGACCTCGATCCCACGCGCAAGCGGTACCGGATCATACGGGCGCTGATCAACCAGCAGATCACCGACGTCGTCCAGACGACCCACGCCAATCTGGAGCGCCACGGCGTGAAGTCACCCGACGAAGTGCGCAGACTGGATTTCCCCGTAGTGGATTACAGCGCTGAAATGGCGGAAAAGAACGACCAGCTTCGGGCCTTCCTGATGGACAACTTCTACAGGCATTACCGGCTGATCCGCATGTCCCGCAAGGCGACCCGGTTCATCGAGAGCCTCTTCAACGAATACCTTGCGGACCCGCGGCAGTTGCCCCCCACCGACCTTCGGCAAGACGAGGACGCCCCGCTCGAGCGTATCGTATGCGATTACATCGCGGGGATGACAGACCGTTACGCACTGAAGGAGTACGAGCGTTTATTCGATCCCTACGAGCGGGTGTGAGGATCGAATACAAGCCCCGGATGCCCGGCGCACCAAGCCGCGGTCACCCGATGTACCAGGTCGCGGTCACCCGGCGCACCAGGCCGAACCCATCGATTCGTTGCGGTCCCGGCTGCTCCCGAACAACCTGATTTTACTTGATTTTTCTCATTAAATCCCTATAATACAGGCGATGGCGAACGCGGTTTCCAGCTGTGTTCCGCCAAGCCCATTGGGGGGTCGTTCAAGGGTAGGACACATGGCTCTGGACCATGGAATCGGGGTTCGAATCCCTGCCCCCCAGTTTGCAGCAACGTCGTGGTGACAGGGGCATTGTGTTTACTGTGTCCGTGGCGGAGACTGCGACGGCTTGCCCCCGGGACTTGACAGGGGCGGCGTGCCTTGGGTATAATAAAAAGCAGCAACGTGGCGGTATCGTCTAGTGGTTAGGACGGGTGGTTCTCAGCCATCAAACCGGGGTTCGATTCCCCGTACCGCTATTCCCACTTCGCGGTATACCTGTTCCCTTTACATCAAACCCAATTGTATCTTCCTGCCCGGCCTTGCCCGGGCTGCGGATCCCGATTTCAGATTCCGCAGTCTCCAGCTATTCGTTACAGCGCGCTATACGTTGCGGCGCCTTATTCATTGCGGCGCGAAACGCCTATTCCTGGTGATTGGTATACGCGTTGATATGAAAGTCGACTCAGGAAAGGAGCCCGGCAGTGCGTTCGCTGAGCCTTCAGCTATTGCCAGACAAGAGAAGACAGAAAGTCCTCGTCCATGATTGGCCCGACCCAGTGGGACCAACCGGTAACGAGGTGAAGACCGAGACGATCTTTACCGGGGTGACGAACGGCACCGAACGCAATCAGTTGATCGGAGGCAACTACGCTCCCGCCGATGAGGAGTTGCCCACCGGGGGCAACGGCTACCAGAACGTGGGAAGGGTGATTGAGGTCGGACCGGACGTCGGGGAACTGAAGATCGGCGATGTGCTGTTTATGAGCGCGGTCCATGCCGAGTATGCCGTGATGCCGGAAGATGACCTGCTGGTCAGGCTGCCCGATTCGATCGACCTGAGGGAGGCCGCCCTGCTGGGGATAGCCAGTGTGGCGATGCGGACCTGCCGCAACGCGGAGCTGAGCGTGGGAGAACGCGTGCTGATCGTGGGGGCCGGCATCCTGGGACAAATCGCCGTGCAAATCGCCGCCGGCATGGGCGTGCGCGCTACGATCTGCGATATCGATGTGGATCGGCTTGCGGTCGCCAGGGAGATTGGCGCGGCGGAAACCGTGCTGGATGTTGCCGGGGACCGGTGGGAAACGAGCGTTGCCGCGGGGTCCTTCGACGCCGTAATCGATTTCGCCGGCGTTCCGGGTATGGAAGACCAGTTGATATCCGCCGTGCGTCAGCGGGGCCGGGTGCTGTTCATCGCCGGCCGGGACAAAGTGACCTATACTTTCAATCTCGGCCAGGGTCGTGAGATCCAGGTGAAGCAGAACAGCCATTTTGATCGTGACGACTTACACGATACCTGTCGCCTGGTCGATCGGGGCGCCGTAAAGATCGGGCCGCTTCTCCGCGACGTCGTCCCGGTGAGCGAGGCCGGAAGGATCTACGACACGTTGCGGGACACGCCGGGTAAGCTGATGGGCACGGTGTTTGCCTGGCAGGGGTGCGGGTACCCTGATCCGAACTCAACGCCTTGATTCCCAGTCGCCCGAGCCGTCACCGCGGCCTGAACTGCACGGCCAGCTTCTCCGCCCAGGCCCTGTTCGCGTCGATCGTGCGTCCCGCGTTGTGGGGGGTGTGCACCACGTTGTGCCGTCCGAGCAGCGGATCGTCCAGGGGCAGGGGCTCCTCGTCCCACACATCCGCCGCCAGGCTCAACTCATCGGCCAACACCCGCCGCCGGATGGCGCCCATGTCGCAGATGCCGGCACGGGTTACGAGTACGACCAGGCAGCCCTTCGGCAGCAAGGCGATATGCTTTGCCTCGACCAGGCCCTGCGTCGATTCCGTGAGCGGCACCATCGGCGCGAACACCTCGGCATCGGCGACGAGTTGCTCCAGGTGGTAAACCCGCCTTGAACCGGCCCGGTGAAAGCCGGGCTCCGGCGCGTAAGGGTCCCAGGCCGCCACGTCGGCGCCCAGCATAGACGCGAAGCTGGCGTAACTGCTGCCGATATTGCCCGCCCCCACGATGCGCACCCGCTTGCCGCACAGCGTGCCGTTCGAAAAGGCCGAATCGTCGCCGAACTGTTGCCCTCTGGCTCCCGGCCGCCCCTCGCCGCCGGGCGGCTCGTAGTCCCAGGGCGCCTGGCTGTGGATGATCTCCCGGTGCAGCTGGGGAATCCGCCGCAGTCCGCACAGCGTCAGCGCCAGGCCGAATTCCGCCACGGTCTGCGACCAGAACCCCTCGCTCGGATGGTCGTAAACCGCGACACCGGACTCGGCCAGATATTCACTGCAGCCTTCGCCCAACTGGCGACCATAGGCGCCCTGAAAGGCCGCTTCCTCCAACGCGGTGAATCGCTTCAGGCAATTGAGCGTCACCGACATCCCGAGCGTAACAAGCCGCGTCACCCGGTCCGGTTCCTCGACGACTTCGCCCAGGGGCCGTTCGTCCCCGCGCGCCAGACGCATGAAGTCCGCTTCGGGCCACAGCCTTCGGAAGTGTTCGGCGGCAAAGGGCCAGACCCCGTCGAAATCCGGGTGTACTGCAATCAGATCGCCCATGTTGCAAACCTCCGGTTGGTAAGCTGGAACGTCGCCTCGTCGCCGGCAGACGGAAAAGAAACGAGAACACGCAGATGTTTCTCGACTAAACCCTTTGAGGCGGCATTCATCAAGGCGGTCATGGTCTGAGGACGGCCAGGACTGTAATCCTTGAACAATTTACAACGGAGGGTTAAATTGAACAAACCACAAGTAAAAGATCACTCCGATGACATCGATCAAAGGGTATCGGCCCTGGAGTCGGACATGGACGCGATCAAAACGAACTATGAGGTCCTCGTCGGTACACTGCATAAGTCATTTGCCCAGGTTGCCGTTGATATGCAGGAAATCCGGGATATTATTACCGAGTTTATTACGCATACCAACCATAAATTCCAATCTATGGATGACAAGATTCAATCGGTGCGTGATGACCTGCAAAAGAGCTTCAGGGATGACCTGCGAGATTTCCGCAGAGAAATCAAAGAGGACGTAAGAGACAGCTTCAACGGATTCAGATGGACCGTTGGTATTATCGTTGCACTTGCCGTTGCCATACTAAAACTGCTGCCGTAAGCGGTTACGCGAACACCGGCGCGGATTCTGCTGGTCAGGGCCGGGTCTGCCTGTTCAATCCGGTCCTGTCCATTCCCTTAGATGCGACTTGAAATGATACGTGGATCTTGCTTCCTTGCGGGAAGATGGTGTGCCGCTTTACTGCTTCCCATCCTGCTATCCGGAACTGTCGCTCCGCTATCAGGAAGCGCTGCGGCACAGTCTATCGAACAGATGCAATCCGATCACCTGCTGAAAGTCGACCTGCTCTACATAGGCGCCCATCCCGACGATGAAAGCGGAGTCACCGCCACTTTCGCGCGCGAGGTCCTCGACGGCGGCGCGAAAGCCGGCATCGTGCTCGTCACGCGGGGCGAGGGCGGCGGCAACGCCATCGGCCGGGAACTGGGTCCCTCGCTGGGCATACTCCGGGAGGCCGAGATCCGCCGGTCCGCGGCCGAGTACGGGGTGGACCTGGTCTACTTCCTGGACAAGACCGATTTCTTCTACACGTTGAGCGACAAGGCTACCTACGACGTGTGGGGCCACGAGGACACGCTGGGCAAGGTGGTGCGGCTCGTACGCCTGCTTCGGCCCGACGTCATCGTGACCATGTGGCCCGGACCGGGCACCCACGGCCATCACCAGGCGGCGGCCCGCCTCGCGACGGAAGCCTTTACCGCCGCGGCCGATCCTGCACAATTTCCGGACCAAATCGAGGACGAGTTCCTGCGGACCTGGCAGCCGGTGAAACTCTACTACAATACCCGGCGGGAGGGTTCGATTTCCATACCGACGGGCGACATCTCCCCCAGCAGGTTCCTGAGCTACGCGGAGATCAAGTCCCTGGCCCTGCGCAACTTCCGGTCCCAGGGCTTCGACCGGAGGGCCACGGTTCCGCCGCGTAGCGCCCGGGCGGAGTCCTTCCTGCTGGTCAAGACCCTCGTGCCGCCGTCGCCGGATGGCCTGAAGACGCTCCTCGGGGGCCTGGAGGGACCCCGGGACGCCGATATCGCGCTTGGACCTCCACCTTCATCGGAACCTCTTTCCATCGGCATGGTGTCTCGTTCCGACATCGTCCGCTACCGACGCTGGGCCGCGGCGCACCAGGTATCGTGGGTCGCGGGCCTGTTGCCCGCCGCGCTGTCCATCGGATCGGGCATGACCGGCACGCTCGAGGTCGAGGTGACCAGTCGGAGCGCGCAGGGCGCAGCGGGCCGGGTGAGACTGGATCTGCCCGAGGGCTGGACGGAAGCATCCCGGGAGGCGGACTATGCGGTTCCTGGCCAGGGCACTGCGTCGGTTCCCTTTGCCGTCCGCGTGCCGGACCACGTGGAACAGGGCAGCTACCCCGTGCGGCTGTCAACCACCTCGGCGGACCTGACCGTGGAAGGCAGCGGGATGATCGACGTGTTACCGGTCATGGATCTCGCGCCGGCGGCGGGCCCGATGCGGATCGACGGCGATCTCACCGACTGGGAAGGCGTCGAGCCCCATGCCATTTCGTCGGATCACATATGGTCTGGTTCCGTGCCGGGCGGCGATGACGACCTCAGCGCGGTGTTTCGAACCACCTATGACCAGGAGAACCTGTACGTCGCCGTGGACGTGCGGGACGACGTTGTGGTCTGCAATATCGCCCCGGACGACGTGAAGGGCCACTGGCGGTCGGACGCCGTGGAGATCTGCGTCGATCCATCCGGCCGGAGCGACAACACCCTGACGGTCTTCAAGGCGGGCATCTTTCCGGGCACCACGGAGGGACGGCAGCCCCGGGCGGCCCGGGACGCCGACGCCAGGCAGGGCGTGATTGAAAAGACGGCGCCTGGCATGCGGGTGGCGTCCAGGTTCACCGGCCACGGCTACATTATCGAGACCGCCATACCCTGGTCCGACATGCCCGGCGGTTCAGCGCCTTCGGCAGGAGAGACCATCGGCTTCAACCTGGTCATCTACGATGGGGACGAAGCCGACGCCGGTCCGGGGGCCAACATCGGCAAGGCCCGCCTGGCCTGGTCCTACCGTCCTTCCGCCCAGGCCCTGCCTTACTACTACGGCCGGGCCGTTGTCCGGTAACTCAAGTCACGATAGTCCCAGCCATGTTGCCGCCTGCCGGCTTGATCATCCGATCCCAAAGACCTGGTACCCGGCTGCCGGAATCCGCTTCGCCCGGTATTGCCCGGTCCCGCCCGGTCCCGCCCGGTATTGCCCTGTCCCGGCAAAGCCGCGAACTGAGAAACCACGAATCGAAAGGAATCGACGTGAACCGCGAAGACGCGCTGGCATTGCTGCACGAGCATACGAAGACGGACAGCCTGCGGAAACACGCCCTGGGCGTGGAGGCCGCCATGCGGCACTACGCCAGGGAATACGGCGAGGACGAGGAGAAATGGGCCATCGTGGGCCTGTTGCATGATTTCGACTACGAAGCAACCCCCGACCCGAAGGACCACCCCATGCGCGGGGCGGCGATCCTGGAGGAGAAGGGATATCCCGATGACGTCATTTATGCCATAAAGTCCCACGCCACCTACCTCGGCCTCGAACGCCGCAGCCTGATGGACAAGACGCTCTTCGCCGTCGACGAACTCGTGGGATTCATCACCGCCGTCGCCCTCGTGCGCCCCTCCGGAAGCATACACGAGGTGAAAGTCCGATCCGTCCGGAAGAAAATGAAGGCGGTGGCCTTCGCCCGTGCCGTGTCCCGGGAGGACATCGCAGAAGGCGCCGAAAGCCTGGGGCTCGACCTGGCGGACCACATCGCCAATGTCATCGAGGCCATGCAGGCAGAAGCCGACGCCCTGGGCCTGGCCGGGCCCCAGGAGTCTCCAGGGGATGCTGCCCCTGACGTCGGCTCCTGACGGCTCGACGCCTGAAATCTCCTCGCCCCAAATCCATTGACCCGCGCGTGAATCCAGTGTAAAATGAAAGGCTTGCACATCACCTCGTCTACCCATTGACAACGCGGATTCACCCGTCATGCATCCTGAAAAGGACACCCTGGCCAAAGCCCGGAAGGAATGGGAGAAGAAGACCCTCGAACCGGCGCTCGAACGGCTGCCCGAACGGCGCGAGCGATTCGAGACCGGCTCCGGCATTCCCGTAAAAGGACTGTATACGCCCGAGGACACGGCGGGCATAGATCCGAATGCCGATATCGGGACCCCGGGGCAGTACCCCTTTACCCGGGGCATCCGCCCGACCATGTACCGCGGCCGCCTCTGGACGATGCGGCAGTACGCGGGATTCGGTTCGGCCGAAGAGACCAACGCACGCTACCGGTACCTGCTTTCCCAGGGGCAGACCGGGCTTTCGGTGGCCTTCGACCTGCCCACCCAGATCGGCTACGATTCCGATCATCCCATGGTGGCCGGCGAGGTGGGCCGTACGGGCGTGGCGATCTCCACCATCGACGACATGCGGACCCTCTTCGACGAAATCCCGCAGGAGACCGTCAGCACTTCGCTTACCATAAACGCCACGGCCACGGTGCTCGTGGCGCTCTACGCGGCCGTGGCCGAGGAGCGCGGCATCCCGCTGGAACGTCTCGCGGGCACGGTCCAGAACGACATTCTGAAGGAGTACATCGCCAGGGGCACCTTCATCTACCCGCCGGGTCCGTCCCTGCGCCTGGCCACCGACCTGATCCGGTTCTGCGCCGGCGCCATGCCGAAGTGGAACCCCATCAGCATCAGCGGGTACCACATCCGGGAAGCGGGCGCCACCGCCGTCCAGGAGGTCGCCTTCACCCTCGCCAACGGGCTGGGATACGTGAAGGCGGTTATGGACGCGGGCGTCGACGTAGACGCGTTCGCGCCGCAGCTTTCTTTCTTCTTCAATGCCCATAACCAGTTCTTCGAAGAGGTGGCCAAGTTCCGCGCTGCCCGCCGGCTCTGGGCCCGGCTCATGCGCGAACGGGTAGGCGCAAAGAACCCCCGTTCCTGGCAACTCAGGTTTCATACCCAGACCGGGGGTTCGACGCTGACCGCGCAGCAACCGGAGAACAATGTCGTCCGGGTCGCGCTTCAGGCCCTGGCGGCCGTGTGCGGCGGTACGCAGTCCCTCCACACCAACAGCCTCGACGAGGCGCTCGCCCTGCCGTCTGAATCGGCGGCGACCCTCGCCCTGAGAACCCAGCAGGTCATCGCCCACGAGACCGGGGCGGCCGACACGGTGGACCCCTTTGCCGGATCCTACTTCGTGGAAGCGCTGACCGGCGAGATCGAACAGGCGGCCGCGGCCTACCTGGAGCGCATCGACGAGTTTGGAGGCGCCTTGGGCGCCATCGAGGCGGGCTATCCCCAGGAGGAGATCAGCCGCAGCGCCTACGCGTACCAGATGGCCGTCGAGCGCGAGGAGCAGGTCATCGTCGGGGTAAACCGTTTCACCGACGCCGAGGAACAGGGCCCGGCGCCTTTCCCCATCGATCCCGCGATCGAAGTCCGCCAGGTCGAAAGGGTCCGCGCGTTCAGGCAGGCGCGGGACGGGCAGGCCGCGGCCCGGGCGCTTCAGTCGCTGGAATCGGCGGCCAGCGCCGAAGACAACCTGATGCCGCTGATCATCGATGCCGTGCGCAAACGGGCGACCCTGGGAGAGATCTGCGACACGCTCCGCGGCGTCTTCGGGGAATACCAGAGACCCGAACGTTTCTGAAGCATCCGAACGTTTCTGAAGCATCAACCGAAGCCCGCCCATCGCCGGCCGTTTACCCAATTACAAGGAGAGGCCGTAATTCATGTCGGAGGAACTTCTGTCGGAGAAACTTCCGCACGGGACCGCCAGAATCGCACACATCGGGATCGCGGTGCGGAGCCTGGACGAAGCGCTGAGGCTCTATCACGATACCCTCGGGTTGCCTCTCCATGGCCGGGAAACGGTGGAAAGCGACCGCGTGACCGTGGCTTTTCTCCCCGTGGGAGATACCCAGGTGGAACTCCTTGAGGCAACGGACCCGGAGAGCCCGGTGGCCCGTTTCATCGAACAGCGCGGCGAGGGCGTTCATCACGTAGCCTTCGAGGTAGACGACGTGGAGGAAACGCTGAAGGTCCTGCGCGGCCGCGGATACCGGTTGATCGATGAAATACCGCGCACCGGGGCGGGCGGCGCGCGGATCGCCTTCGTTCATCCCCGAAGCGCGAGCGGCGTGCTGATCGAACTCTGCGAGAAAGGCACGGACCACCATGGATAGCGGGATCATACTCGCAAAGCCGGGAGGGGGGCCGCCGGGCACCGTCGCGACCGGCTGTCACCTGCGAATTGCCAATTCATGAAAACGTCACTTTACAGTCATCTGAAACGCATGTTACAACCATAACTTTTTCTTGACAATCAGGACTGTCGCGTTTATTTAGATAGAATCGAAACAATCGGAAACCACGACCCTTGGAATCCTGCATTCCCCTGCCTGGCCGCTGATGGATCGAAGTCGTTGCCGCACAGGGCTGGACAAGGTGGTTTCGTCTATCGTATTCTGCGGTGAAGTCATGAACGAAGATGCCCGATAGCGCCCGCGTGTTGGATTCCGTCTCGCCCGCGTATGATCCGTATCACGTCATTCCGTCAGTTCCTCGGTTACCTGGTTGCGGTGGCGATGGTCGTGACCGGCGTGCTGGTCGTTACCGGCAATCTCCTGAAGGTCTTCATTCAGACGGAACAGTTGCGGCTGGTATTCGGCAGTGTGCTCATCCTGTACGGGGTTTTCCGGTTCTTTTCGGCCTATTACTCTGAAAAGAGGGACCAGGAGACCCGCTCGATCTTAGAGGATGATTCATGGAAAAGTTCGGGACCCAAAACCTAGCGGCCTGCCTGATCGCAGCCTGTCTCGTTTGCCTGCCGGGCTGCGGCGAACCGGAAGAAACCGCGACAAGGGGTTACATCAAAGTATCCAGTGCGGACGTGGCTTTCCCGTATATCGAGGAATCTGCAAAAAAGTACGAACTGACCTACAACGAAGCTTTTGTAGACGTGGGCCGGACGACCTCGCGGGAAGCGCTTGTCGAGCTTTCCGATGGCCTGAGCCGCCTGGCGGTGCTGTCACGCGAGCCCAGCGAGGAGGAGGTCGAAGCGCTTTCGGCCGGTGAAGCGGCCTTCATCACCCGTACGGTCGCCCACGACGCGCTGGCGGTCATCCTGCACGGCGACAACCCCGTCGACGAACTGACGGTGGGGCAGTTAAGAGACATTTTCACGGGCAAGATCACGAACTGGCGGGACGTGGGCGGGAAGGACATCGCCATCCGCCCCCTGATCCGCGACCGGAATTCAGGCACATACGAGGTCTTTCAGGACGTTGTCATGGAAAACGCGGAATACGGCGCCGGCGCGTATCCCTGCAGCACGATGTCGGCGTTGGCGGCCATTGCGGGCAGCCACCCCGGTGCGATCGGCATCACCGGCCTCCTGATGACGACCGATACGGCAACGATGAGGTACTACAAGGTGATCCGGGTCGCGGAGGAAGAAGGCGGCCGGTATTACCTGCCGACACAGGATAAGATTCACAAGGAGTTGTATCCGCTGCGTCGGCCCCTGGTGTTGTGCTATTTCAAGAACTCGATGCTTGAAGTCAATCTGGTATCGGGATTCGTGACTTTTCTCACGGCGGTCAAGGGACAACAGATCGCAATAGACGAAGGCGTCGTACCGGCGACCATGCCGGTACGGACAGTCAAACTGGATTAGTGATTTTTCTATATTTTCTATAGAGGTGTCGTAGTCCGCGCGGACGTGCGCACGCCATCTCCGTATAGAATCTGTCAGTGCATCGGGAGGAATCGAACATGCGGATCGCAGGTACCATTTACAGGAACGGCCTCGGCGTCTTCCTCGCCTTTGGCGTGCTGTTGCTGGCCGGTCTGGCGGGAGCGCCGGCCACGGCGGACGCGCAAAGCGTGGGTTCCGCCCGGGCGGCCTACGACGGCGGGAATTACGACGAAGCCATTTCCATACTCCGGGACGTGCTCAGCAATGGGAAGAAGAATACGGACGCCCATTACCTGCTCGGCATGGCCCTCAAGCGCCAGGGCCACAACGACGAGGCGCTTTCTGAATTCCTCATCGCGGTCGACCAGCAGAAGAAGAACCACGACGCCCGCTTCGAACTGAGTCTGCTGCAGATCGGGAAGGGGCAGTTCGAGGAAGCGGAGAAGTCGATCAGGGAGGGCCTGAAACGCACCAAGGAGAAAGACGCAAGGTTCTTCTATGCCCAGGGCCAACTCGCCATTGCCCAGGACGATCTGCAGAGCGCCATGGTACTCTTCACCAGGGCGCGGGGAGTCGACCCGCAGAACCCGCTGTACGTGCAGGGGCTGGGCGACGTTTATGAAGCGCAGAACGTCTGGGGGCTGGCTATCACCAACTACCGGCAGGCCCTTGCCATGCAGCCCGATTCCCCGAACGCGGCCTTGACTCATTACCGAATCGGCCAGTTGCATTTCAAGGCGAGGCAGTGGAACGAATCCTACGCCGGATTCCGGAAAGCGGCGGAACTCGATCCCACCCTGAAGGACGCCTGGTACCAGCAGGGGTTCATCCAGTTTGTCGCCGAACGGTACCCCCTCGCCGTCGAGCCGCTGGAGAAATTCGTGGCGCTGGACCAGACCAATGCCGAGGCCTACTTCATGCTGGCCGAATCGCTCAACAGGACCCAGCGGATCAAGATGGCCGTGCCCCACTACAGGAAGACCGTCGAATTGGATCCGGGCAAGGTCGAAGCCTATCTGCCCATGGGTGACGGACTGGTGGCCGAGGGCATGTACACGGAGGCGGTAAACGCTTACAAGGAAGCCCTGGAACAGAACGCGGACAACGCGGAGTTGTATTTCAGCCTGGGCTGGGTACAGACCCAACCCGAGGTGGGCCTGTATGACGACGGCATCGTCAACCTGAGAAAATCCATAGCACTGGACGGTACGTCCGAGAAACCCTACATCCAGCTGGCGCTGGTCTATTTCGAACTGGAGAAGTTTGCCGATGCCATTCCGGAGTTGGAAAAGGCCATCGAGGTCAATCCGGCCGACCAGAACCCGTACGCCTACTATGGACGCGCGTTTATCAAGCAGGGGCAATACGCGCAAGCCGTAACGGCCGTGAAAACCGTGCTGGAGCCGGCGATTCAGGCGGCGGAGGACGAACGGACCAGGACTACGCTGAGCAACGTTTACTATAACCTAGGCAGGGAAATATACGGCGAATCCCGCAACGCGGAAGGGGATCGGCGCCCCGAGATCTACGCCGCGTCGATCGATATGTACCGGGCCAAGGTCGCCCACGACAGCACGTCGTATACCGCTTATCTGAATATGGGCATCGCCGGCCTGGTGGCCCGCGAAGGCGCAGTGGCCCGGGACGCCCTGTTGCAGGCGCTCGAACTCCAGACTGAAGAGGCCCAGGAAGATCCCAAGGCTGTCCTTCAGCCGTTGAAATACCTGGGAACGGCCTATCTGATCCTTGAGGATTTCGCGAATGCGCGCACGACGTTTCAGCGTGTGCTCGAAATCGACCCTTCCGATCACGAGGCCTATTATCGACTCGGATTCGATCGGGTGATGAACCAGGACTGGGGCGGCGCCATCGGACGGCTCCGTAAGGCCGTCGAGTTGAAACCCGACGAGGCTTCATATCATCTGTTGCTCGCCCAGGCCTATACGAATTCGCAGCAGCTTGCGCCGGCGATCCGCCATTATCGCGAATGCCTGAAGCTGGATCCGAACAATGGCAGGGCTCGGGAACAGTTGAATACGGTCCGTGAGATTTACGAGCAATTGCAGGGAGACTGAGGAACACGCATACGTCTGTCGCCCCCGACTATCGCCCCGGCGCGAGCCGGCGGACGGGAAGCTTTCGGCATACGGAAATCAGAACACGAGCCTGTTTACAGACAGGCCGGTACACACAGGACAGGGATGGAAAGGTGGTGGTGAAGGAAGGCGTTTGTCCCGCCGACGTCAAAAGGACTTGAATTCAATACAGAATTTACTTGGTTTATCTGGCAGGGATTAGTTCACTGTGAGATGATTGTTTTGGTTTTTCGTTCACTTTAGCAGCAGAACAAAGTTCAAGGAGAATCTGATATGCGGCCAGGCGCCTTTATCATGATCATCATCGTCCTTTGCTTTATTGTTTCTTGGATCATATTCGAGTACTTCCTGCCCCAGTTCGTAAAGGACGGCGGACCGGTGGTTATCGGCCTCATGGTGCTCACCATGCTGGACATCACCTTCATCATCGAACGGTCGCTTACGCTGAAAAAGGCCCGCGGGAAGCGCCCGCAGGTGGCCTTTCTCAAAGACGCCATGAGCGCGATCCGCAACAACGATATCACTAGGGCCGTCAACCTGTGCAATTCCCAGCAGGGTACCATGGCCAACGTGCTGCGCGCAGGTCTCGAGCGTTTTGAGACCATCGCCGACGAGAACCTGACGAGCGACCGTCAGGTGCAGGAGATCAAGCGGGCCTTCGAGGAAGCCAACGCTCTCGAGACGCCGTTGCTCGAACGCAACCTGATCGCGCTGCAGACCATTGCGACCATCGCCACCCTGGTGGGGCTGCTCGGAACGACGATCGGTATGATCCGCGCCTTTGCCGCCATGGCCAACGAAGGCGCGCCGGACGCCATTCAGCTCGCGCTCGGTATCTCGGAAGCGCTGATCAACACGGCGGGCGGTCTGGCCGCGGCCATCATGGGTATCGTTGCGTATAATTACTTCGTCAACAAGGTAGACATGTTCACCTACGCCGTTGACGAAGTGGCACAGGAAGTCCTGGCCATTCTTACCGGCCGGGCCTAATCAGGCGGCGTTAAGGAGTCTATGATATGGCGCACGGAAAACACAAGCCGGTCATGATCGACATGACGCCGATGGTAGATATCGCCTTCCTGCTGCTCATCTTCTTCATGGCCACGACGCAGTTCAAGGCCCCGGAATCGATTCCCATTCTTTTGCCGGAATCGCATTCGGTGATCAAACTGCCCGAATCGGACGTCGTGATCCTGACGGTCGGTCCAAAACCTGAGAACAGTCTGTTCTGGCGGCTGGAGCCTCAGCCCGAAGTATCGATCGAATTGTCGGAAATGGAGAAGGCGCTGGTGGAGGCGCGTATACGAAACCCGAGGTTGCGTATCGCCATCAAGGCGCACAAGGACGCTGAGTTTGGCGTAATCAGCGACATGATGGAAATCCTCCAGAAAACCAACAACACCCGTTTCAACCTGGTGACCAACTTCGAAGACGACGGCGGAGGTTCGTCGGACGAGGAGCCCACCAGCTTGAGGCCGGTCAACCACGACCTGGTAAGGAGGTGATGACACATGGCAGCTGTTCAAGGCACTCAGAAAGCCAGCGACAGAAAGAAGGAAGGCGCCAAGAAGAAAAAACCGCGCGACCAGATCTTCATCGACATGACGCCCATGGTGGACATCGCATTCCTCCTGCTCATCTTCTTCATGGTCACCACGGTATTCAGGGCGCCGCAGACCATGGAGCTCAACATTCCGCCCGACAAGGACGACAAGGTCGAGATCGCGGAATCGAACGTGCTGCTGATCTACATGCTGGACGATGATCGCATGTTCTGGCAGATCGGCCGGGACATGACGCCGGAAGAACTGACGCTGGAGGACGTCCAGGAATTCATCAAGGAAAAGGAAGTGGAGAACGCCGAGGAGCACGACGGCGAATCCAAGCTGGTGACCCTGGTCATGATACAGCGCACGAGTCCCTACGAGCAGATGGTTAACGTCATGGACGAACTTCAGCTGGGCGCCATCGACCGGTTCAGTATCACGGTTCTGGAGCAGGATAAGTACGAGGAGGTGTTTGGCTCATGATCGGATCGCTGCTCAGCGTCGAACATTTTCCTCTGAAGAAAGAGTCCCCCATCAAGTTCTTCTACCAGGGGAACGCCAAGCGGGGGATTATCGCCGCCGTCATCATACACATGCTGGCCCTGGGTACCTACTGGGGCGTCTGGTGGTATCAGGAAAGGGGCCGGCAGTACGCGACCACGATCGTGACCTACGCCGACTTGGGGCCGCCGCCGGCGCTGACGGATGCGCCGGAAATGCCGGAAGTACCGGTGGAGGCGCCTTCCCAGCCTGTGATCGGCATACCGGAACCCGTGGATGACGCCGAAGTATCCGCCGAGATGACCATCGCCACGCAGACCGAGATGAGCCAGAGTATCGCGCCGGTGATCCAGGACATCGAGGAGGAGAACATCATCATCGAGGCGCCGGAGGAAGATAATATCGCTATCGAGGACGATGCACTGCCGCCGCCCGATGCCTTTGTGCCTTTTGAAACAGCCCCCGTGCCTGTTACCCGCGTACAGCCCGAGTACCCGGAACTGGCCCGCAGGGCGGGCCTTGAAGGAACGGTCTATATTAAAATCCTGGTTGACAAGGAAGGCACAGTCCGTGACGCTATCCTGTTGAGAGAGGTCGGTGGCGGACTGGACGAAGCAGCCCTGGAGGCCGTTAAGAAGTGGGTGTATACGCCGGCGATTCAGAACAACCGGCCGGTGGCCGTCTGGGTGGCTCAACCGGTTGTCTTCAGTCTGCGTTGACCTACGCCAGCAGTACTTGGGGCTATGTAGACCGCCGGTAGCATACGGCACTGTGTTCGTCAGGTTTAGCTGAACAGAAGGCGGGTTCCAGACCCGCCTTCTGTGTGTGTGGACGGACTGTTTACGATCGCATGACGGTTTTGACCGTTGTGTTTACCATGGAGTATCTCAAGGGAGAAGGTATCGGGATATGAACGAGTTGATGTACGGTGTGATTGGCGCGGGTCTGCTGGGATTGATTTACGCCATCTGGAGGACGGCCTGGATCAATGGACAGGATGAGGGAACGGACAAGATGAAATCCATCGGCGCCAGCATTTCCGAAGGCGCCATGGCCTTCCTCAAGGCGGAATACCGGGTTCTGGCGATTTTCGTCGTGATCGTGGCCGCGCTGCTGGCCGCTGCGAACATGGGCAAGGTCGAGTCAAGCGCGCTCATCGCCCTGTCCTTCGTCACCGGCGCTTTCGCTTCGGGGCTGGCGGGTTTCCTGGGCATGCGCGTGGCCATTCGGGCCAATACGCGGACGACCCACGCGGCGCGGACCGGTCTGGCCCGGGCGCTGCACGTGGCCTTTGCCGGCGGCTCGGTCATGGGACTGAACGTGGTGGGCCTGGGCGTGCTGGGTCTCGGCGGCCTGTTCATCCTCTACACGGGGCTCTTCGGCATTGACGAGTCCGGTATCGGCCGGGTGCTGAACGTCATTTCGGGCTTTTCGCTGGGGGCCTCGTCGATCGCCCTCTTTGCCCGCGTGGGCGGCGGCATCTATACCAAGGCGGCCGACGTGGGCGCCGACCTGGTGGGCAAGGTGGAGGCCGGGATACCCGAGGACCATCCCCTCAACCCGGCGGCCATCGCCGACAACGTGGGGGACAACGTGGGTGACGTGGCGGGCATGGGCGCCGACCTGTTCGAGTCCTACGTGGGATCCATCGTCGGCTCCATGGTACTGGGCGCCGGCATCCTCGTGGCGGGCGTCTACGATCCCGTCTTCATCACCCTTCCCCTGATCATCGCGGGCGCGGGCATCATCATCTCGATCCTCGGCACCTTCATGGTCTCGGTCAAGGAAGGCGGGAATCCCCAGTCCGGCCTGAATAAGGGCGAATTCGGATCCTCGGCGATCATGGTCGCCGTGATGTACCTGCTTATCGACTACCTGCTGCCCGGCGAATTCAGCCTGGGCGGCGAGACCTACTCCAGCCTGGGGGTCTTCATCGCCACGACGATCGGCCTGATTGCCGGACTCGGCATCGGCCTGATCACCGAACACTACACGGGCACCCACACCGGTCCGGTCACGTCCATTTCGCGGCAGTCGGTGACGGGTACCGCGACCAACATCATCGCGGGCCTGGGCATCGGCATGCGGTCCACGGCCATACCCATCCTGATCATCGCCGCGGGCATCATGGGCGCCTACTATTGCGCCGGACTGTACGGGATCGCCATGGCGGCCCTCGGCATGCTGTCCAACACGGGCATCCAGCTGGCAGTGGACGCCTACGGCCCCATTTCCGATAACGCGGGCGGCGTGGCCGAGATGGCCGAACTGCCCCCCGAGGTCCGGCAGCGCACCGACAAGCTCGACGCGGTAGGCAACACCACAGCGGCCATCGGCAAGGGGTTTGCCATCGGCTCCGCGGCACTGACCGCGCTGGCGCTCTTCGCGGCCTACATGGTGCAGGTCGGCATCTCGAGCATCGACATCGCCAATCCCCGCGTCATGGCGGGACTCTTCGTGGGCGGCATGCTGCCCTTCCTCTTTTCCGCACTGGCCATGAACGCCGTGGGACAGGCGGCCATGGCCATGATCGAAGAGGTCCGGCGCCAGTTTAACGCCATACCGGAGCTCAAAGCGGCCCTGTCGGTGATGAAGAAAAACGAAGGGAAGGACGAAGGAGAATGGTCCCAGGAGGACCGGGACGTCTTCGAGGCGGCCAGCGGCAAGCCCGAGTACGCCCGCTGCGTGGAAATCTCCACCAAGGCGGCCATCCGGCGCATGGTGCTGCCCGGCCTGCTGGCCGTATTGACGCCCGTCGCCGTGGGATTCATCTTCGGTCCGGAAACCCTGGGCGGCCTTCTGGCCGGCGTCACGGTCTGCGGCGTGCTCATGGCCATCTTCCAGGCCAACGCGGGTGGCGCCTGGGACAACGCGAAGAAGATGATCGAAGAAGGGCTGACCATCGACGGGGTACGCTACGAGAAGGGCTCGGAGGCTCACAAGGCAGCCGTCGTGGGCGATACCGTGGGCGATCCCTTCAAGGACACGTCCGGTCCTTCGCTGAATATCCTGATCAAGCTGATGTCGGTGGTGTCCCTGGTCATCGCCCCGCTCATCGCCTTATAGCCCCGTAGCCCTGAAGCCGACCATGACCCCCTTTTTCTCCTTCCTCGGCAGGCGCGTCCTCTGGGCGCTGACGAACATCGGCGACTTCGGCATGATGATGGTCGAAGTCGTCCGGAACCTGCCGAAGATCCGGACGTACTGGGGGCTGATGGTCCACCAGATGTTCGAGATCGGCATTCATTCCATGCCGATCGTCCTGATCATCGCCTTCTTCGCCGGCCTGGTGACGGCGGTACAGACGGGATACCAGTTCCAGGGGTACGTGCCCGCCTACCTGGTGGGCAGCGTTGTCCTTTCATCGGTGGTCCTCGAACTCGCGCCGGTGCTTGGCGGCCTGGTGCTGTCGGGACGGGTGGGCGCCACCATCGCGGCCGAACTCGGCACCATGCGGGTGACCGAGCAGATCGACGCCTACGAAGTGATGGCGATGAACCCCATCATCTACCTGGCGATCCCCCGCATCCTCGCCGGCATGTTCATGCTCCCGGTCCTCGTGGTCTTCGCCGACCTGATCGGGGTGCTTTCGGGCATGGTCGCGGCCATAGACCGGATGCAGGTGAGCATCCCCGATTTCGAGCGGGGCATGCGTGAGTTTTTCCGGACCAAGGACGCCTTTTTCGGACTGTCCAAGGCCTTCTGCTTCGGGATTACGATCACAACGGTCGCCTGCTACCAGGGATTCAAGGTGAAACCGGGGTCGGGCGCGGAAGGCGTGGGCAAGGCGACCACCAATACGGTGGTCGTATCATGTATATTGATTTTGTGCCTGGACTATCTGCTGGCCAGGACGATCCTGTAGACCAAGAGGTGCGCCGTGACGTTTGAGAAGAAGAGTATGCTGCCCGACGAAGCGAAACTGGGCATGGTATTTCTCCTGGCGATTATCATTTTCGTCTGGGGCCTGTTCTATCTGAAAGAATGGCGCGTGACGGGAGATACCTACCTCCTCGATGTGCGTTTGAGCAGCGCCGTCGGGGTCAAATCCACCGACCCGATCCTTGTGGGCGGCGTGCGCATCGGCAAGGTGGAGGCCGTGACGCTCGACGACCTGACCCCCATCGTCACCCTGCGTATCGACGAGCCCTACAAGATCCCCGAGGATTCGCAGGTTGAAGTGATCTCGCGAAGCGTCATGGGCGAGAAGTCCATCAACATCCGCCAGGGCGTGAGTGAGCAGATGGTTCCTCCGGGGGGCAAGTTGGAGGGTACGTCCGCGCCGGGGATTTCCGATATGTTCACCCAGGTCGACTCCGTCACGGTGAACTTTCGCGATCTGCTGAAAAACGCCAACATCCTCCTGGATCCCGACCGGGAAAAATCGATCAAGAGCAGTCTCGCCGGCATGCACGACCTGACCGTCGAGCTGCAGAAGACCATCAAACGCGAGAGCGCCCAGTTCAACCGGGTCCTGGCCAACATGGATTCGCTGGTGGTCAATGCGAAGAACCTGAGCGAGACCGAAAAGGCCAAGATCTCGAGCACGTTGGACAACCTGGCAAGCACCTCGGGCCGGTTGGACACCATGCTGGACGAACTGCAGACTACGACGGCGGCCCTCGACAACATCATCACGCGCATCGACCGGGGCGAGGGTACCCTCGGCAAGCTGGTCCAGGATGAAACCCTGTACGAAGACGTGGTCGGGGTGGCCGCAAATATGGACCGCCTGGTGACCAACCTCAACGAACTCGTCGTCGACTTGAAGACCAATCCCCGCCGGTACGTGACCGTCGAGATCTTCTGAACCAACCGCCCATTCGCAGGTATGTACAGGCGAAACGCGATGGCTTGCGAAGTACCAAATCGTTATACGTGACAAAGACAGGAGCAACAACCCCATGCCCAACGTATTGTCCGAAGCGCTGGACGGTTACCTGACCGGCCTCATGCCCGACCGGGACGCGGTGCTGACCGAGATGGAGGAAAAGGCCGGCGCGGAGCGGATTCCCATCGTCGGCCCCCTGGTCGGCCGCGTGCTGTATCAGATGGCCCGGTTGAGCGGCGCCCGCCGCGTGTTCGAAATGGGATCGGCCATCGGCTATTCGACCATCTGGCTCGCCCGGGCGGTGGGCCCGGAAGGCCGGGTGTACTACTCAGACGGCAGCGAGGAGAACGCCGCCCAGGCCCGCGGGTTCATCGAGCGCGCCGGCGTGGCGGACCGCGTCGTGATCCAGGTGGGCGACGCGCTGGATCTGCTGGAGCAGACCGAGGGCAGCTTCGACCTGATCTTCAACGACGTGGACAAGCACGACTATCCCCGCGTATTCGACCTGGCGCTGCCGCGTATCCGGCAGGGCGGCCTGCTGATCACCGACAACGTGCTCTGGAGCGGACGCGTGACCGAGCCGTCCGACGACCGGTGGACTTCGGCCATCCAGGCGTACAACAAAAAAGCCTACGGTACCGACGAGGTCTGGACGACGATCATCCCACTGCGGGACGGCGTGGCCGTCAGCGTAAAGAGGTAAGGTCCGCCGTGCGGATACCGGACAGACCGGCTGAACTGGATATCGTCTCGATCGGCGAGTGCATGATCGAGATGTTCTGCGAAGGCCCCCTGGCCACAACCGATACCTATACCCGCACCTTCGCCGGCGACACCATGAACATGCTCGTGGCGGCTTCCCGCCTCGGCGCCAGGGCCGGGTACGTCACCCACGTCGGCAACGATCCCTTCCAGGATTTCCTGACCGGGGCGTGGCGATCGGAAGGCATCGACCTGCGTTGCGCCACCCCGCTGGACCGGCCCAACGGCCTCTACTTCATCTCCATCCTGCCCGGCGGCGAAAGGGAATTCACCTACTACCGGGCGGGCAGCGCGGCGAGCTTCCTCGAACCGGCCGACATCGATCCGGATTACATCGGAAGCGCGAGAGTCGTCTATGCCAGCGGCATCACCCAGGCCATTTCGAAGAGCGCCCGGGCCGCCGTACTCGAGGCCTTTCGGATTGCCCGGGAACGAAACGTCGTGACGGCCTTCGACACCAACCTCAGGCTGGGACTCTGGTCTCTGGAGGAAGCCCGCAACGCCCTGGACGAGATTCTTCCTCACGTGGACATACTCCTGCCCAGCGCACCCGAAGAAAGCGAAGCCCTATTCGGTACGGACGATGCCAGGGTGGTGATCGGGTCGGCGCGGCAAAGGGGCGTGCCTATGGTCGCGGTGAAATGCGGCGCGGCAGGCGCCATGCTCGGCGTAGGCGATGAGATCCAGGAACTTCCCGCCTACGTACCGGAAAACGTGTCCGATACCTCCGGCGCGGGCGATGTATTCAACGGCGGTCTGCTGTACGGACTGACCCAGGGCATGAGCGCCGTCGAATCCGCGCGCCTCGGCACCGTCATGGCCGGACTCAAGATCCGCGGCCGCGGGGCGACCTACTCGATTCCTTCCAGGGAAGAGGCGTTCGGTGTGTTCAGGGAGATCGGGGGACGGACGGGTATGTGAACCGGATACGGCCGGCGGGCGGTGCTTCGGCCGGGGGTCGCGCGGCGGATTTAGTGTGTAATTCCGGCAGCCGGAGGTTCTTGCGGGGGCGGGTTTTCCGAATCATCGACAGCTTGCCGTTCACCTTCCTCTTCAAAACTATCTTCCGGATTCCCATCCTCCTTGGCTTCTTCACCCACCGCGACGTCGCCGGTTTCGTCCACCACTTCCTCGTCCGCCACGACGTCGTTCTCCCGCATTTCATCGATGAGATGATTCACCTTTTCGCGCAGAACATCGGCCTGGCGGCCCAGTTCGTCCATTTCATCGAGCAGCTTTTCGAATTCCGCATCGTCCATCGCGGAACCGTTTTCGCGCTTGTCTTTACTGGCCATGATTCGCTCCGGTCTGAGCCGGGCCGCAACGCTTGCCGCCGCGGCCGTGAATCGACAACTGAAAACTAAACGTATGAGTACCTGTTGTCAACAGAAAGCGCCGTGGTACCGGGCGGACCGGGATTCTCGGATTGACGCGAAACCGCTGAATTGTATATTGGAAAGTCGTCGATTCACGAACCAATAGACCCGGCAGGTGGGCATGGATTCTCATCGCAGTCCGGCATCCGACTGGTACAAAACCGCCTTTCGTTTCGACTACCTGCGGGTGTATCCCCATAGAAACGACGAGGAAGCGCGCCGCCAGGTCGATTTCCTCCTCGAAAGACTGGACATCGCTCCACCGTGCGACGTGCTGGACCTGGGGTGCGGCGACGGCCGGCACAGCCTCGAACTTGCCCGGCGGGGATACCGGGTAACCGGACTGGACCTGTCCGAAGAGCTGCTTGACCGGGCGCGCAGCCGTACAGCGGAAGAAGGACTGGACATCACCTTCATCCGGGGCGACATGCGCGATCCGCCCGGGATCTCCGCCTTCGATCTCGTGGTCAATTTCTTCACCAGCTTCGGGTATTTCCACGAGGACGGAGAGAACGCCCGGGTGCTGGACGCCATCTCGCGGGCGCTGCGCCCCGGGGGCCGTTTCCTCATGGATTACCTGAACCGCGAATACGTCGTCTCCACGCTCGTCCCGGCGGACAGCCGCACCGTGGAAGGCATGGAAGTCGACCAGCATCGCTGGATCACGGGAGATCCGACAGCGGTGGGCGATCACGTACGCATAAACAAGCACGTGCGAATCAGGGAAGAGGGCATGGAGCGAAGCTACGACGAGTCCGTGCGCATGTATACCCTGGATGAACTCGACGCCATGATGGATCGGGCCGGGCTGAAGGTCACGCAGACCTACGGTGATTTCGACGGAAGCCCGGTCAGCGCCGACGCCCCCCGGAACATTCTGATCGGGCAGGCCAGGCAGGCCAGGCCGACCAGCGAATCGAAACCGCGAGCGGGTGCCCCATCCCGCGACGAGAAAGCCGCCAAGCCATGTCCGTGATCACGCTCCTTACCGACTTCGGCCACCGCGACGCGTTCGTGGGCACCATGAAGGGGGTCATCCTGGGGATCTGTCCGGAGGCCCGGATCGTGGACCTGTCCCACGGGATCACACCCCAGCGGATCGAGGAAGGCGCCTTCATCCTTCGCACCGCCTATCCCTACTTCCCGGACGGCACCGTGCACGTGGCCGTGGTGGACCCGGGCGTGGGCGGCCAGAGACGGGCCCTGGTCGTGGAAACGCCCCGGCACCGGTTCGTCGGGCCGGACAACGGCCTTTTCGCCCACGTGTTTGCCCGGGAGACCGATCTCCGCGTCATTTCCGTGACAGAGCCCCGTTTCATGCTGCCGCGCGTCAGCAATACGTTCCACGGCCGGGACGTCTTCGCGCCGGTGGCGGCCCATCTCACGCTGGGCAGGTCCGTTACCGACTTCGGACCCGAGATTGACGATTACCACACCGGATCGATCACCGAACCATCCGTGCACGGAGGAGGGATCACCGGTCACGTATTGCATATCGACCGTTATGGCAATATAATAACGGATATCGGCGAATCCCTCTTCCTGGAAACGACCCGGGAGAAGCGGTTTCAGATCAGGTTGGCCGGCCTGTCCCTGGACCGGGTATGCGCCTCCTACGACGAAGCGGAAGGCGGGACGGCCCTGGCCATTCTGGACAGCGCGGGACTGCTTGAGATTGCCGTAAATGGAGGCAGCGCGGCCGGCCTGCTGGACGCGGCGCCCGGTGACCGCGTCGACGTGGAAGTGGCGTAATGACCGGTATTCCTCCCGGTCGCCCCCACACGCCCCGGTGAGATCAGGCCGCACCAGAAAAACTGAGGCGGACCTGATACACGCCGAACATCAAAAGGAATCACCTGTCAGCTAAAACCGGAGACCGAACATGTCCGACATGTATCAGCCCATTGAGTCATTTCGCAACAAGGCGCACCTGAAAAGCCTGGAGGAATACCGGCGGGAATACGAACGGTCCGTCGCCGACCCCGAGGCCTTCTGGGCCGAGCAGGCGGAATCCTTCCGCTGGTTCAGGAAGTGGGACCGGGTCCGGTCCTACAACTACGATCTGCGGGAGGGCCCCGTTTCCATCAAGTGGTTCGAAGGCGGCAGGACCAACATCGTGCACAATTGCATCGACCGCCATCTCGAGACGAGGGGCGACCAGACGGCCATCATCTGGGAGGGCAACGAACCGGGAGAGGACGCCAGGCTCACCTACCGGGACCTGCACGAGCAGGTCTGCCGCTTCGCAAACGTGCTGAAGGCTCGGGGCGTAGGGAAGGGCGACCGGGTATCGATCTACCTGCCCATGATCCCCGAACTGGCCGTCGCCATGCTGGCCTGCGCCCGGATCGGCGCGGTCCATTCCATCGTGTTCGGCGGGTTCTCGGCCGACTCGCTTTCCGACCGCATCGTGGACTCGACCTGCAGGACGGTCATCACCGCTAACGGGACCCACCGGGGCGACAAGCCGGTCTTCATGAAGCCGGTGGCGGACGAAGCCATGGCCTCGGCGGAAAAAGAGATGGGCGAGCCCGTCACCACCTGCATCGTGGTCGACCGGGTCAAGGACGATCCGGAATTCCTGTTTCCTATGCAGGAAGGAAGGGACTTCTGGTGGCATGAACTGATGGCCGGGGCAGACGCCGAATGCCCGTGCGAGGAGATGGACGCCGAGGATCCCCTGTTCATTCTCTACACCTCCGGGTCCACGGGCAAGCCGAAGGGCGTGCAGCACACCGTGGGCGGTTACATGGTATACACGGGGGTCACCCACCGATACGTCTTCGACTACCACGACGGCGACGTCTACTTCTGCGGGGCCGACATCGGCTGGGTCACGGGGCATTCCTACATCGTCTACGGCCCCCTGGGCAACGGCGCCACGACGATCATGTTCGAGGGTATTCCGACCTACCCGGCGCCGGACCGCTGCTGGGAGATCATCGGGAAGTACGGCGTCAACCAGTTCTACACGGCGCCGACCGCCATCCGCGCGCTGGCCCGGGAGGGCGAGGAATGGCCGGCCAGGCATCCCATGCCCACGCTCCGGCTCCTGGGCACGGTGGGCGAGCCGATCAATCCCGAGGCCTGGCGGTGGTACCACGTGAACGTGGGCAAGGAGCGGTGCCCCATCGTGGACACCTGGTGGCAGACGGAGACCGGCGGGATCATGATCTCCCCGCTGCCGGGCGCCATTCCCACCAAGCCGGGATCGGCGACCCTGCCTTTCTTTGGTATCAAGCCCGTGCTGCTCGACGGTGAAAGCGGCAGGGAGTTGGAGGGCAACGGGATCATGGGCGTGCTGGCCATAAGAGAGCCCTGGCCCGGACAGATGCGCACGGTGTATGGGGACCACCAGCGGTTCGAAGACACCTATTTCCAGCAGTACAAGGGATATTACTTCACCGGGGACGGCTGCCGAAGGGACGAGGACGGCTATTACTGGATCACGGGCCGGGTGGACGACGTCATCAACGTCTCCGGCCACCGGATGGGCACGGCGGAAGTGGAAAGCGCCCTGGTGGCCCACGGCTCGGTGGCCGAAGCGGCCGTGGTGGGGTTCCCCCACGAGATCAAGGGCCAGGGCATCTACGCCTACGTCACCCTCAACGTGGGCGAGGAATACACCGAAGACCTGCGCGGCGACCTGAAGAAGCAGGTGCGTTCGATCATCGGTCCCATCGCGACGCCCGACGTAATCCACTGGGCGCCGGCCCTGCCGAAGACGCGCTCGGGCAAGATCATGCGCCGCATTCTGCGTAAGATCGCCACCAGCGAACTGGACCAGATCGGCGATACGACGACGCTGGCGGACCCGGCCGTGGTGGACCAGTTGATCGAGAACAGGTAGGATTCGCTCGCCCGGTTCCAGCCATCGCAGGCAGCCACGCGGCGGCTCCGGGCCGCGGGCAGCTCAGCTCCGGCCGCCGCAGGCCACGACCGTCTGGCCTGTCACGAAGCTGGAATCTTCGGAAAGCAGGAAGCGGATCACCGAGGCCATTTCGCCGGGTTGTCCGATACGGCCCAGGGGCGTAGAGGCGATGAGCCGGTCGATGGTGCCCGGATTGCCCGTCCCGGCCAGGTCGGTGTCGGTCAGCCCCGGCGCCACGCAGTTCACCCGGATGTTGTGGGGCGCGAAAGCCTCGGAACAGTGCCGCGTCAGGGAGATAACCGCCGCCTTGGTGGTGGCGTAGTGGATCATTTCCTTCTTCAGGATCACCCCGGCAAGCGAAGCCACGTTGACGATCCGGCCGAAACCGCGGGCGATCATTTCGTCCTTCACCGCCCAGGTCGTCAGGAACACGCCGTCCACGTTCACCTCGAACATGCGTTTCCAGTCTGCGAAGGCGAGCTCCGAGTGGGGCTGGCTCGTTGCGATACCTGCGTTGTTTACCAGCAGGTCGACCGGACCCAGGCGCGACCGCACCTCCGCGGCCATGCGGTCCACGTCGGCTTCCGATGATACGTCGGCCTTCACGATCAGGCCCTCGCTGCCGGCTTCTTCTACCATGCCAAGCGTCGTTTTTGCCGCGTCCTCGTTGCTCGTGTAGTTGATCGCCACCCGGGCGCCATATTCCGCCAGCATGACGCAGGTGGATCGCCCGATCCCCCGGGAACCGCCGGTTACCAGGGCGGTGCGGCCCGCGAATTCCGCGGACCGTTCAGACTGCGTCGACTCATCAGCCATCAGCCGTACGCTCCTTTGCTGTGCCGGCCCAACATGCGCTGCAGGCGGGGCGAAGCCTCGGCCCACACGTGGTCGGGCATGCGGTAGTCGATAAAGGGGTAGAGTTTCTGAGCGATGAAGCGCTTGCTGTAGGTGACGCCGGCCATGAGCCGGGTGCGGTCCGACGCGTTCGGCGCCCCGCGGTGCCAGACCTGGTTGTTGAACATGTAGGCGTCACCCTTCCGGACGAGGAAGGAGTGGGGTCCCTTGCCGTCGAATTCCGGCCGGTCCTGCTCGTGGGGAAGATGGGGCTGGCGTCCCGCGAAATGACTTTCGGGAACGACCTGTGTAGGTCCGTAGCGCACCGCTTCCACGTCGGTCAGCGGGGTGAAGATCTGCATGACAAAACAGGGCGGCGGCACGGCGGGATCATGGCGCGGCACGTCGTCCGGCAGCGGGAAATGGACCAGGTCGTCCAGGTGCCATCCCCCGGGTCCGTCCTCGACGGCCTTGGGATTGGGCGGCGTGTACAAGGCGTTCTGGGACATGCAGTGGCAGTCGTCGCCGAGGATTGCTTCTGCCAGGCTGGCGAAGGGCTCGCGGACGATCAGGTCTCGAAAGGCGTAGGAGTACTCGAACATGCGCATCAGGCTGGTGCCGCGGATCTGGTCCCGCGCCGGTTCGTGCATGCGGGGGTCGTCCCACTTGCGCTGCATGTCGGCGCGCAGGGCCTCTACCTCCTCGTCTTCCATCAGCTTGCCGAATTCATAGTACCCGTCCCGCTGAAAGCAGCGGCGAATGTGTCCGGTTTCCTCGTCGGTGAACCGCTCTCCAGCCTGTATGGCGCTTAGTGGCATGGCAACTCCGGTTATAAACCTCCAGGGACGCGAATCGCGGACCCTGTTCCAATTCACGGACCCTGTACCAACTCGCGGACCCTGTTCCAATTCACGATCTGACCCTGTTCCAACTCACAGCCTGACCCGGGCCAGGTAGATGTTAGCCGGGTAGAGAAAGTGCTTCTCGCCGGTCTCGACCTCGTGCTGCGAGTAGTAACTCAGCAGCAGAGCGCCGTCCTCCTGTTGCACTACGCCTACGTAGGACGTGTCGCCGCCCGACGGCAGGTCGAGGACATGGACCACGCCGTCCTCCTCCAGCCGCCAGATGCTCGTGCGCCTTTCGACAATGGGTCCCTGGCCATCCGGACCGCCTGGACCGCCTGGACCGCCTGGACCGCGCAGGTGCTGCCGGCCGATCACGTATTCCCGGCCGTCGACCTCGACGAGACGGGGCGCCGGGATCGAATCGCCCAGATCCTGGAGCCGCCAGTCCGTGTACGGAGGCTTTGCGGAAGCCAGAGTGAAACGGTTTTCGTCACCGCCCCGGATGGCCACACGCATGGTACCGTCGGCGGTGACGCGGAACGTGGCCTCGCTCCCGTTTTTCGTGACTACGGACACGAATTCCCAGTCCAGCCCGTCGGCGGACTGCACCAGGTGGAGTTCGGCAGGTTGCCCGTCCCGGGCTTCCGGTTCATTTCCGTATGCCAGCCCGTAGAACCGGTCGTCGACCCGGCCGACCCCCCAGAGCCAGTACCCGTCCCGGTAGACCTTCACAGGATCGGACCAGGCCTCTCCGTCCTCACTGTAGACACAATTGGTCCGAATAACGCGGACCACGTCGTTGCCGGTAAGTCCGGGACCGGGGCGGGTGACGCTTCCAACGTACATAAACATCCGGTCGGCGGCCGCGACCATGTGGGGATCCCGGTCGTCGCCCGTCGTGTTGACCGGCACGCACGCCCGTTTCCAGGCGGCCAGGTCGTCGCTGGCGATGACCACGGCCTTGCCTTCGGGACTTACGTGGGAGAGGCCGTTGCGAAAACAGACGTAGTAACGGCCTTTAAACAGCTTGAAATCCGTGAAGGCGTTGTGCCAGCCGTCACTGTATATGCGACGTACCCATTCGATTTCGGCCATGATTCAAGTAATTGGTTTAAAGGGATATCCCGGGCGATTCCAAGAAGGACGGCCACGATCGAATGCGATTGGGAGGGTAGGGGATTTGGAAGGATACAAGGCGGCAGCCGGATTCGAACCGGCGATCGAGGATTTGCAATCCCGTGCCTTAGCCACTTGGCTATGCCGCCACGTCCGAAGGCGGGAGACGGGGCTTGAACCCGCGACCCTCACCTTGGCAAGGTGATGCTCTACCGCTGAGCTACTCCCGCTGATAACACGCGTTCCACTGAGGACGGTGCTGCAAACTTCCCACGAAATATCGAAATGCGGCCGACTGATGTCAAGTGTTTTTTGATGCCGGCCGACTCCGTTAACACCCCCCTGAGACCGCCGTTTCGCCGGGCCGCATCACGGTCCCGTCGAAGGGCCGCGGCCCCGGTAAAGGGCAACGGCACTTGACCCGACCAGGCGTCCGTTATATGTTACGGTGCATTAAAGCGACGCGTAACTGCGACGTGCGAGTCGGAATCCGGTCCGTGCTTCCCGGGCGATTTCAAGGCCGCCGGGGTGAACGGTTCGTCTTCATATCCGCGTGTGACATGGACAGTACGACGCTATTGCAGGAATTCGAAGACCTGGCGGAACGGATGTCCATCAGGGTCCGCTACGGCAAGCTGGACGGCGACGGCGGACTGTGCCGGTACCGCGGAAGGTACCATATCGTGATCAACAAGCGGCTCGACACGGACAGCCGGATCAACCTCCTCGGCCGCGCCTTCTCCGAGTTTCCCCTGGAAAACGTGTTCCTGATCCCAGCGGTGCGGGAAGCGATAGACCGCAACAGCAATGGATCCTGATCTTCCAACGCTAGCCTGACTGATCAGCCGGACCGCCTGGACCGCCTGGCCCACTTGGCTCACCCGGTCCGTCCGGCGCCGCGGGCTGTTCGGTTGGACGGCTCCGGCCGTCTAGCTCGAACGGTCCGCCCTGTTCCGCCTGTCCCACCTGTCCCGGCCGGTCCTCCTGCTCCTCCGGCTCCGTCAATCCCGTCTCCTCCGGTTCTCCCCCGTCCGGCGTGACCGTCCCCGGTCTTTCTCTCGGGTTCGTGCCGCGAACGGTCACGGGCAGGGAGGATTCGGGATCCGTCGACAACCGTCCCGTACGTATGTCTACTCGTATCGTTTCGATGCCCAGAGGCATCGGGAAGGCCAGGCGTTCTTTCGCCTCCTCGTCATCCGCCAGTTCCCGGTCCCCGTCCGGCCACAGGCCGGCCAGCGGCCCCGCCGCCGAATCCGCCGCTGCCGCCCGCGCTTCGGCCTCGCGTTGTTTCTGCAGCGCAGTGGCCTGTTTCATGAAAGCCGCCCAGACGGGTATGGCGCCTGAAGCTCCGGTAATCTCCTCGTCTTCTTCGATCGACAGGAGGGGCCGGGCGTCATCGTACCCTACCCATACGGAGGCCGCGAGATCCTTCGTGAAACCGTTGAACCACACGTCCCTGGACTCGCTCGAAGTCCCCGTCTTGCCACCGCTCGGTTCGGTGAACCCGTATCGATAGCGAATGCTCACGCCGGTACCGCCGAGAATGACCCCGCGGAGGAGGTCGAGCATCAGGTACGCGGACTGTGCGCTGATCACGCGGCGCGATTCCGGCTCGGTTTCCTCGATCAACCTGCCCTCGGAATCTTCCACGCGGGTTATGGCATAGGGCTTGTGGTAAATTCCGCCCGTGGCGAATACGGAGTAGGCGGAAGCCATCTCCAGCGGCGAGACCCCGTTGGTGCCCAGCCCCAGGGAAAGTATCGGCTCCAGCGGACTGGTGATCCCCAGGCGGCGGGCGTACTCGATGACCGTCGAAGGTCCGACTTCGCTTACCAGCTTGGCGGAAACCACGTTGATCGACCGCATGAAGGCGCGCTTGAGGATGACGGGACCTTCGTATTCCCGGGTGAAGTTCTGCGGTTCCCAGAGGTCGCCCAGTTCAGTCGTGTAGGCCACGGGTTCGTCCACGACGACCGTGTTGGCGGAATAGCCGAGGCGGTCCAGCGCCGCCAGGTAGACGACGGGCTTGAACCCGGACCCCGGCTGCCGGTTGCTTTCGACGGCCCGGTTGAATTCGCTCGCCGTGTAGTCGCGGCCGCCGGCCAGGGCCCTTACCGCTCCGGTCCGCGGATCGATGGCGACCAGCGCCGCTTCGAGCGCCCGCTTCTTCTCTTCCGCCGTGGCCGTGTCGTAGGCCGGATCGCCGACCAGGGAGTCCACGTAGGCCATCCGGGCCGTGATGGCCTCCTCGGCCAGATCCTGCAGGTCCGGATCCATGGCGACGTAGACCTTCAATCCCCCATTGTATACCAGGTTGCTGCCAAATCGCCGAATCAGAAGGTCCTCGACGTAATCAAGGTAGTACGGCCCCCTGGCCGGACCGATGCTCGTTCCCTTGAGCGCCAGCTTTTCCTCCCGGGCCTGCGCGGCCTCTTCCTCTGTGATGTACCCGTTGTCCATCATGCGCCGGAGGACGGTCTCCCTGCGGCTGAGCGCCCGGTCCATGCGATAGTAGGGGTTGTAGTCGCTCGGCCGCTGAACCAGGCCGGCGAGCAGCGCGGATTCGCCCAGCGTGAGGTCGCTCGCGTGCTTGCTGAAGAAACGCTGCGCAGCCTCTTCCACGCCGTAGGCGTCGGCACCGAAATACATGTTGTTGCAGTAGGCGGAAAGGATCTCGTCCTTGCTGAATCTCGCCTCGATCTGCGTCGAAGCCATGGCTTCCCGGATCTTGCGTATCCATACCTTGTCGCGGGTGAAGAAGAGATGGCGCGCGAGTTGCTGGGTGATCGTGCTCGCGCCCTGCCCCAGGATCCGGCCTTCTCTGAGATTGGTCACGAAGGCCCGGACGATGCCGGGTTTGTCCACGCCCCGGTGGTTGAAGAAGTCGGCGTCCTCGGTGGCGATGATCGCGTCCCGGAATACCGGCGCGATCTCTTCCAGGTCGACCCGGCGATGTCCGCCCAGGGTATGGACCAGGCGCGGATTACCCTCCTGGTCGTAGGCATAGATCCGGGTCATTTGTCCGAAGATGTCGTTCAGATCGTCCGGCAGGCGGGGAATGGAGGGTACGGTAAAGAAAAACAGGACTGCGGCCGTCAGCACGCCGAGCAGCAACGCGCCGGATATTCCGTACACTATCCGCCTTAAATTAAGGAAATTCATCTTCATCGTCGCATCCCGGTCCGTCCACTGCGAACGGATCAAAGCGCTCCCAACGCCACGTACAGATCCACGAACAGGTCCGCGGATACCGGTATGGTGACCACGTCGATGCGGCCGTCCACCAACCGTTCGATCTGTATGATCCGCTGGTTCTCGGATACCCCTATCCGCTGCGCGGTGGCTTCCAGATCCCGGAACCGCAGCGGATCGATGATTTCGTCCCGCATGTCCGTGTCCAGGCTCCGCAACGTATCGAAAAACATCTCGGGGCCGTACACGTGCTCCATGCCTTCGTGCATCCGTCCTTCAGCCGCCGTCGCATAGGCATCGATGAGATGGAACTGTTCGACCGATACCGGCATCCGGCGCAGGATGTAGTTGTCGTCGTCCACCAGGTAGATTTCGCCTCTGCGAATCCACCCCGGCCGGATAACCACCGTGCGCGTCCAGCCTGCCAGGGAATCGGGTTCAATGGGCGACGGCGATTCGGGAAGCGCATCTGTCTGTGTGTAGGACGGCGATCCCGGACGCGTACCAGGCGATTCCCGCGACGGTCCGCCGGACGGTGGATCGGTCGATCCTTCTGAAGGATGTCGGGTCCTGGCGAACCGTTCGGGGATGTCTAGAAAACGGTCCCGGGTCATGATCAGCTTGTGCCCGCGTTCCAGCCGGACGATTTCGGATGCCGGAGCGTTCCGGGTACCCGATCCGCCGGGTTCGTCTTCCGTATCCAACGCGATCTGGCTGCGTTGTTCGATCAACCGGTCCGCGTACTCCAGCGCCTGGTTGGTCCGGACCTCCTGGTCTACGAACCGGTCCAGCCGGTCGCGGGAATCATTGCGGGCATCCATGTAGGCGCCGACGAACCGTTCGATGACGTGCCAGCGTATTTCAGCCAGGCCCATGGCAATCAGCGCGACAGTCAGCAACACGGCGGGCACGGCATGGAGCAGATTCTTCATAACCATTCAAATTAGGCCGAAAGCCCGTTGAAGTCAAAGGAAAAGACGGTGTTACGGCCCCTGGGAGAAGGCAAAAAACTGTTGACAGGACAGGCCTTCCGCGTATAGAATCCGTCGACGGTCGAATGGGAAATCCACGCCACGGATCCTCCCCCTCGAATCCATCCCGTCACGGATTTCCAGGAGCAAATGGACTACACCGCTGCCACTACCATTGGCGCGCTGCGCGGCATGGGTTATCCGCAACGAACCATCAAAGATGAGATGCGGGACAACCTGATCGGCAAACTCACCCGCGGCGAGCAGGTCTTTCCCGGTATCGTCGGGTACGACAAGACCGTAATCCCCGAACTGATCAACGCGATCCTGTCCCGGCACGACTTCATTCTCCTCGGGCTGCGGGGGCAGGCGAAAACCCGCATCCTGAGATCGCTGGCCGCGTTGCTCGACGAGTCCATGCCCGTGATCGAAGGCTGCGAAATCAACAGTTCGCCCTTCGCGCCCGTCAGCCGGCGCGCCCGGGACCTCGTGAGCGAACATGGGGACGACACGCCCATCGAATGGATCGGCCGGTCGCGGCGGTACGGCGAAAAACTCGCCACCCCCGACGTGACCATTTCCGACCTGATCGGCGACATCGATCCCATCAAGGCGGCCTCCCAGCGGCTCCACTACGCCCACGAGGGCGTAATCCACTTCGGCATCATCCCAAGGATGAACCGGGGCATTTTCGCCGTCAACGAACTGCCCGACCTCCAGCCCCGCATCCAGGTCGGCCTGCTGAACATCATGGAAGAGAAGGACATCCAGATCCGGGGGTTCCCCGTGCGGATCCCCCTGGACGTGATGATCGTCTTTTCGGCGAACCCGGAGGACTATACAAACCGGGGCGCCATCATCACCCCGCTCAAGGACCGCATCGACTCGCAGATCCTCACCCATTACCCGGTAAACCGCGCATTCGCCATGGCCATCACCGACCAGGAGGCCTGGACCGACCGGCCCGGCGGCGCGCGCGTCGACATGCCGGCCTTCCTGCGCGAAACGGTGGAGGAGATCGCCTTCCAGGCCCGGGGCAGCGAATTCATCGACCAGACTTCCGGCGTGAGCACGCGCATGACCATCGCCGCCATGGAAAACCTGGTCAGCCAGGTCGAAAGGCGATGCATATTGCAGAAGCAGAAGTCCATCGTGCCCCGCATGTGCGATCTGTCCGCGGCGATACCGGCGATGACGGGTAAACTGGAACTCGTCTACGAGGGCGAGCAGGAAGGCGAAGTCAAAGTGGCCGAGGCGTTGATCGGCCGGGCCGTGAAGGAAGTTTTCGTAAGTTACTTTCCCGCGGTCTACGGCGAGGATGACGAACGCGGCGCGTACTACCAGGAAATCCTTGCCTGGTTTGAAGAGGGAAAAACGGTCGAGATTTCGGACGCCATGGACGACAAATCCTATTACAGTGCGTTGAACGGCGTAGGCGGATTGCGGAAGCTGGCCGGCGAGCATATCCGGACGGACAGCCGGGCCGAACTGGCCGTTGCCATGGAATTCCTCCTCGAGGGTCTGCACCAGCATTCGCGGATCAGCAAAAACACCGCCGACGGCCGGCGTTCTTACAGCGATATGATGGGCAGCCTGCTCGATCGCTGAGGGGTTTCGGGACGCGGTTATTTTATTGACAGAACCTGCCGTGAACTTTATCTTTATCTGTTTGTTCGATGTAGCGGAATCAAGCGGAACTGCCGAGGAGTCAGTCAGTGGATAGCGTCAGGATTACCCTTCCCGACGGCGGTCATTTCGAAATGGAGCCGGGTTCGACGGTTATGGACGCGGTCGCGCGCATCGGTCCGGGTCTGGGCCGGGCGGCGCTGGCGGCCAAGCTCGACGGCGCCCAGGTCGACCTGGACCACCGGCTGAACGGGGACGCCGCCCTGGAGGTGCTGACCTTCAACAATCCGGAGGGTCGCGAGGTGTACTGGCACAGTACCACGCACCTGATGGCCCAGGCGACGAAAGAGCTGTTCCCCGAAGCGCGGTTGACCATCGGTCCTCCGATCGAGGAAGGATTCTATTACGACTTCGACATGCCGGAGCCCTTCACGGCCGATGACCTCGAGCGCATCGAGGACCGCATGGTCGAGCTGTCCCGGGCGGACATGCCCATCCGGCGCCGCGAGCTGTCCCGCGAAGACGCCCGCGCCCTGTTCACCGAACGGGGCGAATCCTACAAGGTCGAGATGATCGACGACCTGGCCGCGGACGAGGTGATCAGCATTTACGAGCAGGGGGATTTCATCGACCTCTGCCGGGGGCCGCACATCCCGTCGACCGGAAAGATCAAGGCCTTCAAGCTGCTCAATGTGGCGGCCGCCTACTGGCACGGCGACGAGAACAACCAGAGCCTCCAGCGGATTTACGGCGTTTCCTATCCCAGCCGGAAAGACCTGGAAGGGTACCTGGAACGGCGCGCCGAAGCGGAACGCCGGGATCACCGGAAACTGGGCAGGCAGCTCGAACTGTTCATGTTCCATCCCTACGCGCCGGCGTCGCCCTTCTTCTTTCCGAAAGGCGCCCAGGTCTACAATACGCTGACCGATTACGTGCGGGAACTTTATAGAAAACATGGCTACGATGAAGTAATTACCCCGCTGATCTACGAAGCCGGCCTGTGGAAGACCTCCGGCCACTACGAACATTTCTGGGACGAAATGTTCACCATCGACGCCGACGACCGGGAGTACGCGCCCAAGCCGATGAACTGTCCCAGCCACTGCCTCATGTACGCGGCCGGCCATCATTCCTACCGCGACCTGCCCATCCGGTACGCGGATTTCGCCCGGCTGCACCGGCATGAGCGGTCCGGCGTCACGGCCGGATTGATGCGGGTGCGCTCCTTTTCGCAGGACGACGCCCACATCTTCTGCCGTCCGGACCAGATCAGGGATGAAGTCGACGATTTCATCAAAATGCTGGAGAACGCATATTCCACGCTGGGATTCGAAGACACCAGCATCTACCTGTCCACCCGTTCGGACAAGCGCGCGGGTTCAGACGAAATCTGGGACCAGGCGGAGGAAACCCTGGCCAATGTCCTGGACAGCCTGGATGTCTACTACGAGGTCGCGCCCGGCGAGGCGGCCTTCTACGGCCCCAAGGTGGATTTCTTCGTCAGAGACGCCCTGCAGCGGCCATGGCAACTGGGTACGTGCCAGCTGGATTTCAACATGCCCGAGCTCTTCGATCTGGAATACATCACCGAATCCGGAAAACCCGCCCGTCCCGTCATGATCCACCGCGCCATACTCGGAAGCCTGGAACGGTTTCTCGGCGTGTACATCGAGCACTGCGCGGGTGCGTTCCCTACCTGGCTGGCGCCCGTTCAGGCCATCGTGATCGGCATATCGGAGCACCAGACCGAGTACGTCCGGCAGGTTGAAGGCAGGCTGGCCGACGCGGGGATCCGTGTCGAGACGGACGTGAGGAACGAGAAGGTGGGCTACAAGATCCGCGAGGCGGAGACGAAGAAGATCCCCTACATGGCCATCGCGGGCGCCCGTGAACTCGAGGCCGGCGATGTATCGGTCCGCCGGCACGGCCAGGGTGACCAGGGGAACATGTCGGTCGACGCGTTCATCGACGAGCTCGAAGAGGAGATCGCCCGGACCGCCCGGACCGCCCGGACGACCCGGGCGGCAGTGTAAAGAACCAACAACGAATCGGGAGGATACACCCATTCAAAAGAGAACGGTCAGAGTCAACAGTATGATTCGCGTGCCCCAGGTGCGGGTGATCAGCGCGGAAGGCGAGCAGGTGGGCATCATGGAAACCAAGGACGCCCTGCAGCTTGCCACGGGAGCCGATCTGGATCTGGTGGAGGTCTCGCCCGATGCCCGGCCGCCCGTATGCAAGATCATGGACTTTGGCAAGTACAAGTACGAGCAGAGCAAGCGGGTAAAGGAATCGCGCAAGAAACAGCATAACACGCAGTTGAAGGAAATCCGCTTCAAGACGCCCAAGATCAGCGAGCACGACCTCGAGTACCGGGCCGAGCAGGCCCGGGATTTCCTGCGGCACGGGAACAAGGTCAAGGTGTCCGTCCGGTTCTGGGGCCGGGAAATGACCCACGTGGAGCTGGGCCAGCAGAAACTGGAACACATGGCGGAAATACTGGAAGACGTGGGCATCATCGAACAGCGGCCCAGGCTGGAAGGGCGCAGCATGTCGCTGGTCCTCATGCCCAAGTAAACACCGGGAGCAGATCATGCCGAAGATCAAGACGTTGAAGGCGGCGGCGAAACGATTCAAAAAGGTCGCCTCCGGGAAATTCAAACGAAGCCATTCACACGCGACGCACAATAAGTTGTCCAAGTCCGGCAAGCGCACGAGAGGACTTCGCGGCACAGCCATGGCAAGCAAGGCCGATACCCCGCGCCTGAAGCGGATGATGCCGAACTAAACGGCGAAATATACCGAACCGGAGAAGGAACGAACCATGCCACGTGCTACCAACGCCGCCGCCTCGCACAGGCGGCGCAAGAAAGTCATCAAGCTGGCCAGGGGATATTGGGGACGGCGCAACCGGCTTTACCGGACGGCCCGCGAAGCCGTCAACCGGGGCTGGGCCTACGCATACCGCGACCGCCGCCGCCGCAAGCGTGATTTCCGCCGTTTGTGGATCACCCGGATCAACGCGGCCGCAAGGCTTAACGGCATAACGTATGGCCAGCTCATTCACGGCATGAAACTGGCCCATATCGAAATCGACAGGAAACTCCTTGCCGAACTCGCCGTCAACGATCCTCCAGCCTTTGCCGTCGTAGCGGACACGGCAAAGGCGCAGTTTTCCTGACCATCCATGGTACAGGAAGCAGAAGCCATCGAAGCCCGGGCGCTGGATGAAATCGCCCGCGCCGCCGACACGTCGGACCTGGAAGACATCCGTATCCGGTACATGGGGAAGAACGGCGACCTGACCCGGATCCTGCGGTCCGTGGGCAAGGCGGCTCCGGAAGACCGCCCCCGGATCGGCCAGCGGGTCAACCAGGCCAAGAAAGCCATCGGCGAAGCGCTGGAAGCCCGAAAAGCGGCGTGCGAGACGGACGGGGAATCCACGGCCGGGGCCCTGGACGTCACCCTTCCGGGACGCCGCCCGCCCCTGGGAAGCAAGCACCCCCTGACCATGATCCGGGAAGAGGTTACCGGGATCTTTCAGGAAATGGGCTTCTCCGTGGTGGACGGTCCCGAAGTGGAGTGGGACTATTACAACTTCGAAGCGCTGAACATCCCGCGGGATCATCCGGCGCGGGATACGCAGGACACCTTCTACCTGGGCAGCGACATCGTGCTCCGGACCCATACCTCCCCGGTACAGGTCCGGGTCATGGAGAAGCAGCAGCCTCCGGTGCGGGTGATCGCGCCGGGACGCACCTACCGCCACGAAAATCCCGATGCCTCCCACGCCTTCACCTTTCATCAATGCGAAGGGCTGTACGTGGACCGGGGGGTTACGATGGCCCAGCTCAAGGGCGATATGACGCATTTCGCCCGGCGGTTGTTCGGTGAACAGGTGAAGGTGCGTTTCATCCCCGATTTCTTTCCCTTTACCGAACCCAGCGTACAGTATGATTTCTCGTGCGTCGCCTGCAGCGGCGACGGATGCAAGATCTGCAAGCACACGGGATGGCTGGAGATCTCGGGCGCGGGCATGGTCGACCCGGCCGTGTTCGGTTTCGTGGACTACGATCCGGAAGTGTATACCGGCTACGCTTTCGGCATGGGGCTGGACCGGCTCGCCATGTTCAAATACGGTATCGAGAGCATCCACATGTTTCTCGAGAACGACCTGCGTCTGCTCGAGCGGCCTTAAAGACGGTTCGTCCGGGAAGGAATCAAGCGTCCCATGGTAATCAAAGTACCCCTTACGTGGCTGCGTGCTTACTGCGACATCCCCTGGTCCGTCGAAGAACTGGTGGAACGGCTGATCATGGCGGGCCTGGAAGTCGATGCCGTCGAGACCGTCGGAAGCGATTTCGAGGGGTTCGTCACCGGGCACGTGGCGCGGGTGGAACGCCATCCCAATGCCGACAGGCTTTCCCTTTGCTCCGTGGACGTGGGGACGGAGACCCTCCAGATCATATGCGGGGCGCCGAACGTGGCCGCCGGCCAGAAGGTGCCCGTGGCGCGGACCGGCGCGGTGCTACCCGGCGGCATGAAGATAAAAAAGGCGAAGATACGCGGCGTGGAATCCTTCGGGATGATCTGCTCCGAGGCCGAACTGAATCTGTCAGACGACCACGACGGCATCATGGTGCTCGACGATGATATCGAGCCCGGCCTGCCATTGAAGTCGGTGCTGGGCGAACCGGAGACTGTACTGAGTGTCGACGTCGGCACCAACCGGCCGGATTGCCTTTCCCTCGTGGGCGTAGCGCGGGAAATCACGGCCCTTACGGGCGGTGAACTGCGCGTGCCGTCCACCGGTGTCGATGAATCGGGACCTCCCGCCGAATCTCTCGCCAGCGTCCGCGTCGAAGCGCCCGAAGACTGCCCCCGTTTCGTGGGTCGCGTGATCACTGGCGTCCGGATCGGCCCTTCGCCCGACTGGTTGAAGAGACGAATCGAAGCCGCCGGCATCCGGTCCATCAGTAACGTCGTCGACGTGACGAACTACGTCATGCTTGAAATGGGCCAGCCGCTGCACGCCTACGACCTGGACCGGTTGGCGGGCCAGGGCATCATCGTGCGACGCGCCCTGGCACAGGAACCGTTCACCACGCTTGACGGGGTAGACCGCACGCTCGACCGGGAAGTATTGATGATCGCCGATCATGAACGGGGCATCGGGGTCGGCGGCGTGATGGGCGGGCTGAATACCGAGATCACGGCCGATACGGACCGTGTGTTCCTGGAAGGCGCCTGCTTCGACGCGGTCCGGGTGCGCAGGGGCTCGAAGGCGCTACAGCTCCAGACGGACGCGTCCCGGCGATTCGAGCGCGGCATGGATCCGGAACTGCAGGGAGAGGCCGTCGGCAGGGCCGCGGCGTTGATCGCCGAGGTATCCGGCGGCAGCGTGGCCGCGGGCATGATCGACGTCCGGACCCCGGCTGGACCCGATCCGGTGATCCGGCTGCGAACGGGCAGCGTAAACGGGCTGCTGGGAACCGCCCTCGACCGGGACGAAATCGCCTCGATGCTACGTAAACTCCGATTCGACGTGCAGCCTGCGCGCACCAGGCGGACCGCCGGAGCGGATCTCGAGGTCGGGGTACCTTCCTTCAGACGGGACGTCACCCGCGAAGTGGATCTGATCGAAGAAGTCGCGCGGCTTTACGGTTACGACCGGATCGAACCGGTGCCTTCCGCGCCCCGTCACGAAGAGACGGCGGAAGCCCGGAAGAGGGAGCGGGCGCTACGTGACCAGCAGGATGTCCGGCGGCGCCTGCGCGACGCGATGGCCGGCTTCGGCTTTACCGAGGTGGTCACCCACAGTTTCGTGCACCCGGACCGGAACGAGCTCATAGATCCTTCCCGGTCCAGCGTGCTGATCGACAACCCCCTGAGTCCCGAACTTTCCGCCATGCGTACGAGTCTGGCGGCCTCCATGTTGAGCGTCGTTCGCTGGAACGCCAACCGCAAGGTAAGGGACATCCGGATATTCGAGGTCGGCCGGGTGTTCTGGCCGAAATCCGACGGCCTTCCCGATGAACCCGAACACCTTGGTATCGCCGTCACCGGACAGCGCCACAGCCCGCACTGGGACGGGCCGCCGGGGGCCTTCGACTTCTTCGATTTGAAGGGGCTGGCGGAAGCGTTGTCCGGGCGGTTAGGACTTGACAGGGTCGAAACCGTCCCGTATGATAATGACGACCCGCTATTCGACGGGGACCGGACCGGCGAACTGCTCGCGGACGGGGTGCGGATCGGCCGTTTCGGCGCGGTATCGCACCAGGTCCTGGACCAGTACGAAATCCGGGAGCCCGTCTGGATGGGCATGATCGACTGCGGAGTCCTCTTTGGCCGCGCGTCTGAACGAAGGGCCTATCATTCACTTCCCAAGTACCCCGCGGTCGAAAGAGATCTGGCTATTGTCGTGCCCGACGAAGTTTCTCATCGGGACATACTGGAAGAAATTCGCGCGTGTAGCGGCGACTTGCTGGAAGCCGTCGAACTGTTCGACGTGTATCGTGGAGAGCAGATAGCCGCCAACCGCAAGAGCATGGCGTACGCCATGCGATTCCGGTCCGGCGAACGGACGCTGACGGACGCCGAAGTCTCGCGGCTTCAGGACGAGGTGCTGCGTCGGCTTGTAAACCGGTATCAGGCGGAACTTCGCTCCTAGTATCGCCGGAGCGCGCAGGAACCACTCCTGCGGAGGGAATTATGCAAGAGCAATCCATAGAGTTGTTGTTGGGCCGAATAGAGACGATGATTGACCTGATTCAGCGACTGAAGGATGAAAACGCCGGCCTGCGCAGCCAGAATCAGAACCTGGAGTCACAGGTTCAGGAACTGCAGCGCGTCCAGGAGCAGTCGGCTTCCACGAAAGAAGAACTGGAACAGGAAAATCAGGAGTTGCGCGTCAAGCAGGATGACATCAAGGCGCGCATAGACACCATGCTTTCCCGTCTAGACGTCATCGAGTAAGAATCTGTCCCCTTGTTCTTCCTGTCATTCGCGGTGTCCGGCCCGGGTTCCCGGCCGGCCGTGAATCGACGGCTCCCGGCATCCGTTATCCATCCCGGTGCGGCGCGCCGATCCTGAACCGGCCGCGGGACCGGGATTGCACAGGAGCCAATGGACCCGGAAGACTCGTTCGTATCGCGTACGATCAGGCATCGGCTGCTTACGGGGTTGAACACATTATGGATGACGAAAAAGTCACCGTTCGTGTCAACATCTGCGGGACCGAGTATCCCATACAGGCGGAGGAGGATGCCGAGTACATCCAGCGGATCGCGGCCTACGTCGACGAACGCATGCGCGAGGTACCCGTCAGCGTGACCATGCAGTCCCTCACCAGCGTCGCGGTCCTTACGGCAATCAGGATCGCCGACGAGTTGCACAAGGAACGTGAAAAACAGCAGGAACACGTCGTATCGGAGTCCATGCAGGACGAACGGATCGCGGATCTGGTGCGGCGCCTGGACGAATTGCTGGAAAGCCCGATTCCGGAACAGGACAATGAGAAAGTAGACCATGACCGGTCTTGTTGAGGAACGAACCATGTCCGGATTGAATATCACATTTGAAGAAGGTGGCTGCCACTATGCTTGTGACGATCAGTCTCTACGCCGGCACCGCCCTGATCATGTTTCTCCTCGGATGGTACATTCGAAAGCGTATCGAGAAACGTAAGACCGACAGTATGGAGCGCTTGGCAGAGAGCATCCTTGCAGAGGCGGTGGAAGAAGCGGATACGATAAAGAATACGGCCAGGATCGAAATGGAGGAGGAATCGTATCAGGCCAAGGCGAAGTTCGAACGAGAGAGCAACAAGGCCCGCCAGGAATTCCACCGGTCCGAAAAGCGGATCGCGATCAGGGAACAGAATATAGAGCGCAAGGCCGACTACGTGGCCAAGCGTGAGAGGGGCATACAGAAACAGACCCAGTCGCTGCAGGAGCGGGACGAGCATCTTGCGGAAGAGGAAGAGCGGCTGGAACAACTGATCAGGCGGCAGACCGAGCGGCTCGAGCAGGCCGCCGGCATGTCGACGGAAGAAGCGAGACGGTCGCTGCTCAGCAGCATCGACGCCCGGATACGCGCCGAAGCCGGCCAGCAGGCCCGCAGCATTATCGAAGAAGCCCGCCAGAACGCGGAGATAGAAGCCCGGGAAATCATCACGCACGCGATGCAGAAGTACACGCTGGATCACGTGACGGAAACGACGACCTCGGTCATATCGCTGCCCGACAATGAAATGAAAGGACGCATCATCGGGCGCGACGGACGCAACATCCAGGCGTTCGAAATGTCGACAGGGATCGATGTCATCGTCGACGACACGCCCAATGCCGTCGTCCTCTCCGGGTTCAATCCCATGCGCCGCGAAATCGCGAAGCTCTCCATGGAGAAGCTGATCGAGGACGGCCGGATACATCCCGGTTTCATCGAGCAGGTTGTCTCCAAGACACAGGAAGAAATCAACGACCTGATCCAGGACACGGGCGACCAGATGCTCTTCGATCTGGGCGTTACCGGCGTCCGTCCCGAGTTGGCCATGCTGCTCGGACAGTTGAAATATCGCATGACGAGCGGGCAGAACGCGCTGCATCACAGCCGGGAAGTCGCTGAGCTGGCGGGTCTGATGGCGCAGGAACTGGATATGGACGTGACCCTGGCCAGGCGCTGCGGCCTGCTCCACGACATCGGCAAGGCCGTGGAAAGCGGCCCGGAGGGCGCCCATGGCGCATTGGGCAGATCGGTTGCCGAAAAGTATGGCGAACCACCCGAAGTGCTGGAATGCATAGGCGTCGCCCACGAGAACCTGGACGAGGCCAGCCCCATGGCCGTGGTGGTCAGAACCGCCGACGTCCTCTCCGTGTCCCGGCCCGGCGCGCTCAGAGAGCCGCTGGAGAAATTCGTACGTCGACTCCGGGAGACGGAAAAACTGGTGAGTTCCTTCGAAGGCGTAGCCCGGGCCTTCGTGATGAAGGCGGGGAAAGAAGTGCGGGTCATGATCAATCACGAAGAAGTGGACGACCTCCGCGCGGTACAACTCGCCACGGAAATCGCCCGGAAGATCCAGGTCAGGATGGAATACTCGGGCCAGATCAAGGTAACCGTCATCCGGCAGACCCGCGCGGTCGAACTCGCCAGGTAGCGGCGTTGCCGAACTAAAGGCAGGGGAGGAAGACCAGGCGTGGGGACCGATGCCGATACCGGTGTACTTACCGTTACCGAACTCACCGCGGGGATCAGGACGCTGCTCGAAGAAGCGTTCCCCTATGTGTCGGTGTCCGGTGAAATCTCCAACTACAAACGGCACTCATCCGGCCATGCCTACTTCTCCCTGAAGGACGACCGCAGCCAGTTGCGTTGCGTCATGTGGCGATCGGCCAACCGGAAACTGACCTTCGAGCCCGAAGACGGCATGGAGGTCCTGGCCCAGGGTGTCCTTTCCGTCTACGAAGTACAGGGACAGTACCAGCTGGTTGCCCAGCGGCTGAAGCCCGTCGGCGCAGGCGCGCTCCAGGCGGCCTTCGAGCGCCTGAAAGCCCGGCTCGAGCAAGAGGGCCTTTTCCGGGAGGAGCACAAAAAACCGCTGCCGTCCTTCCCGGAGCGCGTGGGGGTGGTCACCTCGGGCTCCGGCGCGGCGATCCGGGATATCATACAGGTGCTGCGCCGGCGCGCGCCCTGGGTCACGATCATCCTGCGTCCGGCGCCCGTGCAGGGCGAAGGCGCCGCGGCCGAAATCGCGGCCGCCATCGAAGAGATGAACGACTACGGCGAGGTGGACGTATTGATCGTCGGCCGGGGAGGCGGATCGGCGGAGGACCTGTGGGCGTTCAATGAAGAAGCGGTAGTCCGGGCCGTTTTCAAGTCCCGCATTCCGGTGGTTTCGGCCGTGGGACACGAAACGGACTTTACCCTGACCGACTTCGTGGCCGATCACAGGGCCCCCACGCCGTCGGGCGCGGCCGAAATCGTCGTTCGCGACCTGCGGGAGCTGAAAGACCGGGCGGATGGCGTATTGAGGCGTCTCTGCGGGGGCATGGCGGCGTACATGGATCTGCATCGACAGCGAGTCGCCGCGCTGGTCTCCAGTTATGGACTCAGGCGGCCCGTGGACCAGATCGGACAGTACGCCCAGTACACCGACGAACTGACCCGCCGCCTGGCCGACAGGTGCTTCCACGACCATGAAACACGCGGCCAGACGGTCAGCGGACTGGCCGGCCGGCTGCAGGCCCTCAGCCCTCTCTCGGTCCTGGAGCGTGGATACGCGGTCTGTCACCGTGCGACCGATGGCGGCATCGTCCGCAGTGTAGATGAACTCAGCGTAAACGACCGGGTGAACGTCCGGCTGCGCAAAGGCGAGGCGTTCTGTCGCGTCGAACACATTCGCGGCAGATCGGAACCCTCCGTTGCCGCCCCGCCTGAGAAACGGCGCGGGGAGGAGGTGGAATCCTTCACGCTCTTTGACGAGTCGAATGCCCCGGAACCGACCTGACCCCATGGATACCCAGGATGAATGAAAAAGACGGACCGACCTTTGAAGAGGCGCTGAAGCGCCTGGAGCACATCGTGGAGCGCATGGAACAGGGCGATCTGCCCCTAGATGAGTCGCTCTCCCTGTTCCAGGAAGGCATCGAACTTTCCCGGATCTGCACGCGCCAGTTGAACGCGGCGGACGAACACGTGCGGAAGCTGGTCCGGGTGGAGAACGGCCGGTTTGTCATCGAGCCCCTTGAACCCGAAACACCGGCCGGCCAGGGCGATGATCTGTCCTTCTGATTCCGGCCTGATTTCGACGCCCCGTTTGGCCCTCGCGGCATGACGAAGTACATGGCGGAGATCCGTTTCGTACGGGATCTCCCACCCGAGTTCCGCCTGCCGTCCAGAACGCGCGACGTGCCGGCGGGGACGTGAGTATGCCTGGTGTTGCCTATGACAGATACCCTTGAAAAACAGACCTTCCTCGAAGCGCTGGCCGAGCGCAGGGAATGGGTGCGCGAATACCTGGAACGGGACCCACGGAAGGTGCTCTTCGTTCCGGAGGACATTCACGACGGGGTGCTCAGTTACCTGAAGGCGTCCGGCAAGGTGCTTCGTCCCTGCGTGCTGTATTTCTCCTGCGGCGCCGTAGGCGGGGAGGAAAAGACCGCGACGCCCGCGGCCGTCGCCGTAGAACTGTTCCACACCTGGACCATCGTTCACGACGACATCATGGACCGGGACGCGTTGCGGCGCGGCGCGCCCACCGTCCACGAGGCGTTTCGGAGACGGGCGCTGGCCACCGAAGCCTTCGACGAAAGAGAAGCCGCCCACTACGGCCTGTCCATCGGAATCATGACGGGCGAGGTGCAGCACGGATGGGCCACCGCGCTCCTGTCCGAACTGTACGACGCGGATGCGGACAACGGCGAGGTGGTGATCGAACTGATCCGTTACCTGGAAACGGACGTCCTGCTGGCGCTCGTAGGCGGCCAGGCACTGGACATACAGTACGCCAAGGCCCCCATGGAAAGCCTGGACGAAGCGTCTGTGATCGATATGTTCTGGCGAAAGACCGGCGCGCTCTATTCCTTCGCTGGCGCCGCCGGCGCAATGATCGGCCTGAACACGCCGGACCGGACCCACCCCATGGTACGGGCGATCGCGTCCTTCACCGGCGAATGCGGCGTGGCTTTCCAGCTGCAGGACGACATTCTGGGTCTCACGGCCGACGAGGCCACCCTCGGGAAGCCGGTGTGCTCAGATCTCCGGGAAGGGAAACGGACGCTGCTGCTCGTGCACACGTACCAGCAGGCTTCGGCCGCCGAAAGGCGGTTTCTGCTCGATGTCGTTGGAAAACCCGAGGCGACCGATGAACAGATCGCAGAGGTACGCGACCTCATCCTGGCCCACGGCGGCCTCGAACACGCCCGGGCGCTCATGGAACGCAGCGTGGCCGACGCCATTCGAAATCTCGACGCGATTCCCGACTCTACCTATAAGAGGTACCTGGTCGACTGGTCGGAATACATGATCGGAAGGTCCTTCTGATGCATCGCGTGGGCATCATTGCCAATCCGGCCCGGCCCGTGGTTCGCCGCCTGATACCGGAACTGGTCCGGCTTCTTGCTTCGCGGTCCGGTAAACCAACGCTTTCGGCCGACCTGGCGGCTATGCTCAGCGACGAAGCGTCCCGCCGGGACTGCGTGATCGTCGATACGGACGACCGTGTCGCGGAGGAGGTCGACTGGGTCATCGCCATTGGGGGGGACGGCACGCTGCTCAAGACCGCGCGCCTGGTGGGTGCTTCCGGCGTACCCATTCTCGGGGTCAACTCCGGAAAGCTCGGCTTCATGATGCAGACGACGCCCGACGACCTGAACGACGCCCTGGAACGGGTTTTCGAGGAAAGATATTCGCTGGACAAGAGGCTGGTCCTGCAAGGAAGGACAGGAAACGGAACTTCAGGGGACGCGGCCGACGACGAAGTGTTTTCGGCGTTGAACGATATCGTGATCGACAAGGGTTCGATCTGCCGGGTCATCGAACTGGGTATTTACATCAACGACGAATACGTCAATGACGTCATGGCAGACGGGCTGATCGTCTCGACCCCCACCGGCTCCACGGCCTATTCGCTGGCGGCGGGAGGCCCGATCCTTGCACCGGACATGGAAGCGATCGTCGTATCGCCGATCTGTCCGCACACCCTGTCCAACCGGGCCATGGTGCTCGCCGCGCGGGACCGCGTTCGTGTCGAAGTCCGGGCCGATCATCCGGATCTCCTGCTCACCGTGGACGGCCAGGAAAACGTGGTCATCCAGCCGGGCAGCACCGTCGAGCTCTGCCGGGCGGACCACACCGTACATCTGATCCGGTTCACGGACCGCTCTTTTTACGATGTCCTGCGTACGAAGCTGAAGTGGGGCGAACGCTGAAACAGCCGGGAATCACCCGGGCCGCCTGGGACTTCTGGGCCGCCTGGGACCTATGAGGCGCCTGGGCCGCCTGGTCTGTCGGTCCGCCCGATTCCACTATTCCTGTTGTGGCCTATGCTTGCGAACCTGAGGGTTAGAAACTACGCGCTGCTCGACGAGGTGGACATCGAATTCACCCCCGGACTGAACGTGCTCACGGGAGAAACGGGATCCGGGAAGTCCATCCTGATCGGCGCGCTGGGACTCATTCTCGGCGGCCGGGCCACGTCGGAGGCCATACGCGGCGGCGCCCGGGCCGCGACAGTCGAAGGGTTGTTCGAAGGAGCGTGCGACGCGCAGGTGCAGGCCCTGCTGTCGGAATCAGGCGTGGACACGGAAGAGGGTACGCTGATCATCCGGCGGGAGGTCAGCCGCGACGGGCGCAACAGGTGCACGATCAATGGTTGCCTGGTCACAGTTTCCGTCCTCAAGAACCTGGGCGCCCTGCTGGTGGACCTGCACGGACAGCACGATCACCAGTCGCTATTGAACCCGCGGACGCACGGGGGTTTTCTGGACGGTTTCGAGGACGCCGGAGCGCCAATACAACGGGTCGCCGAAGCCTACCGCCGTTTCACTGAGCGGTCGGAAGCCCTGCGTCGGCTGGAAGATGAACTCGCCGCCACCCGGGAACGGGAGGATCTGTACCGCTTTCAACTGGACGAGCTCGACCAGGCGGACCTGTCCCCTGGAGAGGACGAAGAACTGGAAAGGGAGCGGTCCGTCCTTGAAAACGCGGAGCAGTTGATCCGGGTCGCCTCAGACGCTTTCGAGGCGCTTGCCGAAGGGGAAGGCGCGGCGGTCGACGGACTGGTCCGGGTCATCCGCGCCCTCGAGGAAGCGGAGCGTATCGACCCCACACTCGGGGAAGCCCTCGGGGGCGTGCGGAACGCGCGCTACCAGCTCGACGACTGCATCGATTTCCTGCGTCGCTACCGCGACCGCGTCGAGTACGACCCGGCGCGCCTGGAGGAGGTGCTGGACCGCCTGGACCTCGTCGGGCGGCTCAAACGAAAATACGGTGACACGATCGCGGACGTCATGGCCTACCGCGACCGGATCGCCGGAGAACTGGACCAGATGGATACGGTCGACGAACGGAGGGACCGTTTGGGCGCGGAAGTGGAGGCGGTCCGCCAGGAACTGACAGAACGGGCGAAGGCCCTGTCGGACAGGCGAAAACAGGTCGCGCGCAAACTGGAGAGCCGGGTGGTGGCGGAGCTGTCGGAACTGGGCATGGGTAAAACGGGATTCCAGGTCCGGATCGACTGGCAGGAGTCCGAAGACGGCCCGTTGCGCATCGACGGTCGCACCTATCGCGTGGACGCCTATGGGATGGACCGGATCGAATTCCTGATATCGCCCAATGCCGGGGAGGCGCTCAAGCCGCTGGTGAACATCGCTTCCGGCGGGGAGATATCCCGGATCATGCTGGCCCTGAAGGTGATCCTCGCCGAATCGGACCGCATGCCGACGCTGGTCTTCGACGAACTGGACATAGGCATCGGCGGGCGCATCGCCGAATCGGTCGGGCACCGTCTGAAGCTATTGTCCAGGGACCACCAGGTGCTGTGCATCACCCATCTTCACCAGGTGGCCTGCTGGGGCCGCACGCATTTTACCGTACACAAGCAGTCGGCCAGCGGAAGGTCGGTTACGCTGGTCGATCACCTGGACGAGGACGGCAGGGTCCAGGAGATCGCGCGCATGCTGGCCGGAGAGACGGTGGACGCCATGGCCCTCTCACACGCCCGCGAGATGCTTCGGCGCACAGCGGCCGTTTGAGGCCGCGAAGGACAGTGATATGAGCCCGGGTAACGAGCAGGACAGGCGGACCAGGCGGACCAGGCAAACCGGACGGACCGGGCAGGACAGGCGGACCAGGGGGGCCGGCGTTGCGGGAGGGTTCTGGTCTCCGCCCAATATGCTGTCCCTTTCGCGAATTGCCGCCGTGCCGGTCATATACTGGGGTTTCGCCAGGGATTTACAGTCGGGACTCTACGTGCTCATCGGCTCGGCCTTTCTGACGGACGCGGCCGATGGCTATCTGGCGCGCCGATTCCGCTGGGAGAGCAAATGGGGGCTCGTCCTCGATCCGCTGGCCGACAAGATCCTGGTCGGCGGCCTGGCGGTCTTCCTGGTGCTCTTTCGGGATTTTCCCCTTTGGGCCGCCGCGCTGATCATAGCCCGCGACCTGTCCATACTGGGGGCGGGCGTGTATCTTTATCTCAAACCCGGCGGCATGGTCCTGCCGGCTGACCGGATCGGCAAATTGACCACCCTGGTCATGGGCGGCGCGCTTTTCCTTTATGCCGTGGACCTGCAGCCCTATGGAGCGTGGGCGCTCTGGGCGGCGCTCTGCTGCGTTGTCCTATCGGGCATGCACTACGTCCTGGGGTTCGCGCGCCTGGTCCGGGCACGGACGAGCGGACCGGGCGGTCAGGGCGGGCCAGGCGGACCGGGCGGACCGGATGGACCGCCCTCCCACGAACCCGTCGTTCCGGGTCCGGCGGACCGCGGGGAAACGCGGCAGGAACGTACGCTTACATGAATCGCGGCGCTTCGAAATGGGCGGTAACCGGTTGGCATCACCTGTCGTTCGAGCGGCCGGAAGACTGGAGTATCGGCGCGGTAACGGGAGACTATGCGACGGGCTACCTTCGGCTCGACGATACGGAAATGCCCCGCTTCGAACTGAGGTGGGAACGCACCCGGGGCCGGGAACCCGTCGACCAGGTAGTGGCGAGATATCTTAAGAACCTTTCCGGAAAAGGCGGGAAGAAGGCGCCGCCCGTGAAGGTCCGGCGGGACCTGGGCCTCGTCAGGGACGAATCCGTACTGTCGGACAGAACGGTGGAGGGGTTCCACTGGCGGACGGAAGGGCCGGATCCCCTGCAGGCCTACGGTTGCCTGTGGATGTGCGAAACCTGCGGACGCACGGTCTTTGCCCAGGTTCTCGGACGCGGGGGCGAATCCATCATGACCCGGGCCGCTAGGCTTCTGAACACCCTGGACGACCACGCGCGCGGCGACACCGCCACCTGGGCCGTGTACGGGCTGAAACTCGAACTGCCGTCCGACTGCGCACTCAAGACGCACTCTTTTCTGACGGGACGGATCGAGTTGACATTTGAGCGCGGCGGCGCCAGATTGGAACTGGTCAGGACGAGCCTTGCCGAAATGCATCTCGAGCACCGGACGTTCCCGGACTGGTTCCAGGATACGTACGGTCACGAGATCGACAACTGGTCCGATGACCCCGGTTCTGTTTACGGCCATCCGGGCATCCGCGGGACGGGCGAGGGCGTGGATCCCGAGACGGTTCACAGCCGGATGGCGTGGCTGCCCTGGCGGCGGCCCCGAAAAAAACCATTGAGTTGTTGCGGCTGGCATTGTATCGATGGCAATAGGCTCTACGTGCTGCGACTCATGGACGAGACGCACCAGCCCGACTTCCTGGACGAGATAGCCGCTACCATGGTTTGCCATTGACCATGGGGAAAGCGCGCGTTCGGGAAGCGCACGCTCGCGTCCATGGCCGGAATCTCTTTCACGGGTCGTAATCATGATGTCGCTCTTTCGAAAGAAACCGCCGACGCTGCCTCGAAGGGAGTTGTTGCGCGCGAAGCCGGTACGCAATGCAAGACTGACCTGCGAAGAAAACTCCGACGGGGAAATCGTGCTGGGTATCCCGAGGAGGAAGACCTGGTGGATCAATACGCTGTCCAGAGTGTTCTACGTACCGAGCCGGCGAACGGTAGTGCTGGACAGGATCGGTTCGTTCCTCTGGGCGTTGTGTGACGGACAGAACACCGTGGACCATGTCATATCGACGATCCGGAACGAATACAAGCTGGAACGCAAGGAAGCGGAAGTCTCCACGCTGACGTATTTGAAGCAACTCACGGAAAAGGGACTGATCGGACTGGCCGTGGCAAACAGAAAAGGAGAAAAGAACGCATGACGACGGAATCAGTCGCGACGGCCGGCACGACGGAGAAGCAGATCTCACTGCCCTTGTCCAAGGCGATCGAGATCAGTTTCCGCAGTCTGCGGATCCGGTTCTGGCGGTCGCTGATAACGATCGGGGGCATCTTCTTCGGCATCGCCTTTCTCATGTCCATTCTGACCGGCGCGGCCATAAACGAAGCGCTCGTGGAAAACGGCTCACCCCAGGTCCGCGCGCTGCTGGAGCAGAAAGGGGCGGACGGCGATTCGGCGACGCAGCAGGTATGGCTCGTTTCCCTCTCCCTGCTGGTGTGCGTCGTCGGGATCACCAACGCCATGCTGATGTCGGTAACCGAAAGGTACCGGGAAATCGGAACCATGAAATGCCTGGGGGCGCTGGACAAGTTCATCATCCAGCTGTTCGTGCTGGAGTCCACCTTCCAGGGACTGGTCGGATCGGTGGGCGGGGTCATACTGGGCTGCCTGTTCATGCTGGTTTCCATGATGACCTCCTACGGATGGGACCCCCTGGCGCTGTTTCCCGTGCTTGACGTGGCGCGAAGCGGCCTGTATTCGCTGGGGGCCGGACTGGGTCTCGCCATCATCGGGGCGCTGTATCCCGCGTACCGGGCATCCCAGATGCCTCCGGCCGACGCCATGCGCACAGAAGTCTGACATCAGACCACACCCGGAACACCTTGCCGGATCGAAGGGATTCGAACTGATACCTGAAAGGGGCGGGAAATGACAGAAGAGCAGACCGCGGTAATGGACGCGCCGGATACCGAAACACAGAATATCGTCCGCACGCGCGGGGTCAAGAGGGTGTATCAGATGGGCAAGCTTTCCCTTGAGGCCCTCAAGGGCATCGACATGGAGGTGCAGCGGGGAGAGTACATATCCATCATGGGCCCGTCGGGCTCGGGCAAGTCCACCCTGTTCAACATGATCGGCGCGCTGGACAAGCCCACGGAGGGCAAGGTCTATATCGACGAGGTCGACGTCGCCCAGCTGGACGCCTATGAACTGGCCTGGTTGCGATGCCGCAAGATCGGTTACATCTTTCAGACCTTCAACCTGATTCCGGTCATGACCGCCCTGGAAAACGTCACCCTGCCCATGATCTTCGCCGGCCTGGCGACGGACGAGGCCATCGACAAGGGCGTCGATCTGCTGACGCTGGTGGGTCTCGGTGAACGTGTCCAGCACAAGCCGCTGGAACTGTCCGGCGGGCAACAGCAACGCGTCGCCGTGGCCCGCGCGCTGGCCAACGATCCGGCCATCGTCCTCGCGGACGAGCCCACGGGGAACCTGGACCGGAAAACCGGACGGGAGATCATCGAACTGTTACGGGAACTGAACCAGGAAAAGCAGGTGACGATCATTTCCGCGACCCACGATCTGAAGATGCTCGACGTTTCAGACCGCATCCTGTGGGTACAGGACGGAAGGATCACCAAGAACCAGCGGCGCGACGAACTGGACCTGGACCTGGGCCAAATCGGCGCCGAGGAAGAATAGGCTTGTTTTCGGATGGGGATGGGGCCGGCTTCAGGCGTTCGTTCGATAGGCGCGGTGCGTGCCTCGGATGTTCAGGCGACGCCCACCCCGCAGCACTTCTTGTACTTTTTGCCGCTTCCGCAGGGACAGGGCGCGTTGCGGCCGACTTTCCGTTCGACCTTGACGGGCCGGGCCCGGGATGCATTCCCGTCGGAGTCTGAGCCCCGTCTTCCTCCCCGCCGTCCGGCCCCCTGCTGGGCGACGGCGCCTTCCTGGGGATCCTCCGCCCGCATGCCGGCCATGGCCGGGGCTTCCTGGTGGATCGCCCGCATGTTGGTCGGAGTCTCCTGGCGCGGCATCCGCGTTTCGGCCAGTTCGGCGTTGAACACGGTCTTGACGATCTCCTCGTCCAGTCGGTCCCACAACTCCTCGAACATCGCGTAGGCTTCTTTCTTATACTGGATCAGGGGATCCAGCTGGCCGTAGGCGCGCAGTCCGATGCCTTCCCGCATGCGGTCGATTTCGTACAGGTGTTCCTGCCAGGCGTTGTCGATGACGTGCAGGGTGGCGAAGCGCTCCAGGTCGCGCATCAACTCGGGAGAGGGCGCCAGGGCCGCTTCCTTCCGCTCGTAGGATTCCAGCATCTTCTCGTTGGCCAGTTCCACCAGCGACTCCACGTTCAAATCCGCCATTTCATCTTCAGCCACGGCCACTGCGACGTGGAAGTTGCGGGCCAGGTCGGCGCTCAACGCGTCCAGCTCCCAGTCCTCGGGATAGGTCTTGGGATCGGTGTATTCCGCGACCTTCCGCTCGGCGACCCCCCGGATCATCTCGATGACGTCGTTCCTGAGGTCCTTCCGCTCGAGGGCGTGCAGGCGGCGGTCGTACACGGCTTCGCGCTGCTGGTTCATGACGTTGTCGTACTCGAGCACGTGCTTTCGCATGTCGAAATGCTGCGCCTCCACCCGTTTCTGGGCCCGTTCGATGGACCGGGTCACCATGGAGTGCTCGATGACTTCGCCTTCAGGAATCTTCAGGCGGTCCATGACGGAGGCGATGCGCTCGGAACCGAAGAGCCGCATCAGGTCGTCCTCGAGGGAGAGATAGAAACGCGAGGAGCCCGGGTCTCCCTGGCGTCCGGAACGGCCGCGCAGCTGGCGGTCGATACGCCGGGCTTCGTGGCGTTCCGTCCCGATGATATGCAGCCCGCCGAACTCCACCACACCCGTGCCGAGCTTGATGTCGGTGCCCCGGCCCGCCATGTTCGTGGCGATGGTCACGGAACCGGGCTGCCCGGCCTTCGCGATGATTTCCGCCTCCTGCTGGTGGAACTTGGCGTTCAGCACGTTGTGTTTGATCCCCCGCCGTTTGAGCATGCGGCTCAGCGTTTCCGACGCGTCGACGGAGGTGGTCCCGATCAGGATGGGCTGGCGCTTCCCGTTCAGTTCCTCGATTTCGTCCAGGACCGCGTTGTACTTCTCCCGGCGGGTACGGTAGACGACATCTTCGTAATCCGTGCGCTGCACCGGCTTGTTTGTGGGGATTTCCACCACGTCCATCTTGTAGATCGCGAAGAACTCGCTCGCTTCGGTCACGGCCGTTCCGGTCATGCCCGCCAGCTTCTCGTACATGCGGAAGTAATTCTGGATCGTTATGGAAGCGACGGTGCGCGTCTCCTGCTCGATCTTCACGCCTTCCTTGGCCTCTATAGCCTGGTGGAGGCCTTCGGCCAGCCGCCGCCCGTACATCAGCCTGCCCGTAAAGGTGTCGACCAGGACGACCTTCCCGTTCTCGATGACGTAATCGATGTCTTTCTCGTAGATCGCGTAGGCCTGGAGCAGCTGGTGCATGTTGTGGATGCGTTCGCTGCGTTCGGCGTAGAGTTTCTCCAGCGCGGCCTTCTTCTCATTCTTCTGCTCATCGGTCAGACGCTCGTCCGAATCGATTTCCACGATGCCTTCGCTGAGATCGGGAATGATGAAAAGCTCCTGTTCGCCTGGCGACAGCAGTTCCCGGCCCTTCTCGTTGATCTCGGTGTGGCGGGTCTTCTCATCGACCGTGAAGAAGAGATCGTCGTCCAGCACGGGCATCTTCTTTTCCCGGATGTAATCTCCCTCCACCTGCTGTATGAGCTTCTTGATGCCGGGTTCCTGCTGCAGTTTCAGGAGCTTCTTGTTCTTCGGCATGCCCCGCTGGGCCTGCAACAGCCTGGTCCCGGCGTCGTAATCGTCGTCCTCGTTATCCAGCAACGCCTCCGCCTCCGCGATGATCTTCGCCGCGAAGCGGGTCTGGGCGCGCATCAGTTTCTGAACGTCCGGCAGCGATTCGGCGTACTTGCCGCTGTTCGATTCGCTAACCTGCCCCGCGATAATGAGCGGCGTACGCGCTTCATCGATCAGGATGGAATCCACCTCGTCCACGATCGCGTATGGGTGCCCCCGCTGCACGCGGTCCTCCAGGCGCCACTTCATGTTGTCCCGGAGGTAGTCGAAACCGAATTCATTGGTGGTCCCGTAGGTCACGTCCGCCTGGTAGCCCGCTTTCTTGCGCTCTACGTCGGGATCGTTGTTCTCGAGACATTCGACTGTCAGCCCGAGGAATTCGAATACCGGTCCCATCCAGGCCCGGTCGCGCTTGGCGAGGAACTCGTTGTGCGTCACCAGGTGGGCGCCCTGGCCGGTCAGCCCGTTGAGGTACATGGGGAAGAGGGCCACAAGGGTCTTGCCCTCTCCCGTCGCCATTTCGGCGATCTTGCCTTCGTGAAGCACGACTCCGCCGATGATCTGCACGTCGTAGGGGATCATGTCCCAGACCATCTCGCCCTGGCCGGGGACGACCCACGATTTGCCGATCATGCGCCGGCATGCTTCCTTGACCAGGCCAAAGGCCTCGGGCAGGATTTCGTCCAGTTCTTCGCCGTCCTCCCATCTGGAACGGAACTCCCTCGTCTTTTCGGGGAACTGGTCTTCGTCAAGCGTCTGGTATTCGTCGGCCCATTCATTGACGGCTTCGACGATCGGTTCCAACCGCTTGACGTCCCTGTCATGCTTGGTCCCGAAGGAACCGGCGATCAGGTTCTTGAACCGTGTGAACATGGTGTTTCGTCCTTCGTTCCGTGCCGTGGAGGCGGATTCGATCGGTTGATATGCCAACGATGAAACTTACAGGCGCGGCTGGCCTGGAACAACTCTTTTCTTTGAACCGGAGCGGCCGCTTCCGGTTCCATTTCTCAAGAAAAAACCCCGGCGGGAAAGCGTGGCCGCGCCGGGGCTGGTACTGTGTTCGAAGGGTAACGCCCCCTCAGTCGTCATCCCGGAGATAGGGGCTGAGCTTCCCGCTGCGGGTCGCGTGCCGCAGACGCTGCAGCGCCCGTTCCTTGATCTGGCGTATCCGTTCCCGCGTCAGGCCGAAACGGATGCCGATTTCCTCGAGCGTGTGAGCCCTTTCCGACCCTACGCCGAAATACAGGCGGATCACTTCCGCCTCGCGGGGCGGAAGGGTGTCCAGTACCTTGCCGACGTCCGATTTCAGGAACTGCAGCATGGTGCTCTCGTCCGGCGCCGTCTGCATTTCATCGGGCAGGAGGTCGAGCAGGCTGCGGTCGTCGTCATGATTGAAGGGAACGTCAAGGGAGATGCAGTGGCTGAATGAACTGAGGGCCTCGTTGATTTCTTCGACCGATATATCCATTTCCTCGGCGATTTCATCTATATCGGGCTTGCGGCCGAGTTCGTGCTGCAGATGCTTGGAGGTCTGCTTGATACGGCGAAGCTCTTCGGAGCGGTTTACCGGGACGCGAACGGTCCTCGACTGGTTGGCTATGGACTGTATGATGGCCTGGCGTATCCACCAGACGGCATAGGATATGAACTTGTACCCCCTGGTTTCGTCGAACTTCTTGGCGGCCCGCATCAGGCCCATGTTGCCTTCGTTGATCATGTCCAGCAGGGGCAAGCCGTAGTTCTGGTACTGCCGTGCCACGCTGACGACGAATCTCAGGTTGGCCTTCACCAGCTTGTCCAGGGCATTCTGGTCGCCCTGTTTGATCAGGCGGGCCAGCCTGACCTCCTCCTCAGCCGTTATCAAGGGATATTTGGACATTTCGGCCAGGTAGCGGTACAGCGCCTGCTCGTATCGCGCCCCGTTGCCATAGGACTCTTGATATGATGTGCCGATCTTGCTCCACCTCCCTTCCACGCCATGCGCCACGCGCGGCGCATCCCTTCCGCTCCGGCCTATGCAGGTCCGGTTCCCGTTACAGCGCGATCCTTTGCGGTGTCAACGGCGTGCCGAACGATGCGTGCCATACAGGACCCTGTTCTAATAATGAGAGCGGCAAAGACGCCGTCGTCAGACAAACGGAAAGGACAATCCGGCGGGTGCGCGTTCGAAAACTGGAATTGCGTCGTTGCTCGGACAGCGGGAACTGAGTAAGGGTCGCCATCGAATAAAACCGGAATCCAGCGCGGACAGGCTTACTAGATGGCTCTGCCTGGGTGACAGTTCCCAGTGGAGTTAAAATAAATCAAAAAGGCCGCCAAGTCAAGTGTTTTCCCTTTAAGATTGACAGGCGAAGTACCGGTGGATACATTGGCACTCTCAAAATCGGACGCATACTCCCAGGACCGGAGATCCTTCCCGCAAGGAAACAGCGGATGGCCGCGGAATCGAAAACATGGCGTATTGCCGTCGCGAATCGGACAGACGTGGTGGACGCCGTGGGCGAAGGACTCCGGGGAGACATCCTCGACCTGGGCATCAATGGGGTCGAACGTGTGCGGCACGTCCGGCTCTACGCGCTCCGCGGCGAACTGTCGACGGCCGAACTCGACCGGATCACCACTGATCTGCTCGCCGATCCGGTCACCCAGGAACATCTGAAAATCGAAGACGCGGGCCTGCCCGTCGACCCCGGCGAATGGGGCGTGGAGGTCTGGTTCAGAACGGGCGTGACCGACGCCGTGGGCGAGACGACGCTGAAAGGCGGCCGCGACCTGGGTATCACCGGGATCGACTCGGTGGATACAGGGCGGGGCTACATCCTGGCGGGACCGCTTACCCGGCCGCAGGTCGACACCATATGCCGCCGGCTGCTGGCTAACGACGTGATCGAAAGATACGCAATTTACGAAGGGGGCAAATGACTTCCTTTGCCGATACCATGGTAGACATCCTCCCGTTGCTGGATGCTTCCGACGAAGAGATGATACGGCTGAGCCGGGACGGCATGCTGGCGCTGAACCTGGAGGAAATGCGATCGATCCGCCGGTATTTCGCCTCGATCGGGCGCGAACCGACCGACGTGGAGATTGAAACGCTGGCGCAGACCTGGTCCGAGCACTGCAAGCACAAGGTCTTCAACGGGGTCATCGACTACGCGGCGGAGGGCGGTTCGAAACGCATAGACAACCTCTTCGCCCACACCATCAGGAAGGCAACCGAGGATATCCGCCGGAGCAAGGGTGAAAAGGACCGGTGCGTATCCGTGTTTATCGACAACGCGGGCATCATCGAATTCGACGAAGACTTCCATCTCGTCTTCAAGGTCGAGACCCACAACCATCCATCGGCCCTCGATCCCTACGGCGGGGCGAATACGGGTATCGGCGGCGTCATCCGAGATCCCCTCGGCACGGGGCTTGGCGGCAAGCCCATCTTCAATACGGACGTGTTCTGCTTTGCGCCGCCGGACTTTCCCTACGAGGAACTGCCCGAAGGCGTGCTGCACCCGAAGCGGATCTTCAAGGGCGTCGTTGCGGGGGTCAGGGACTACGGCAACCGCATGGGCATACCGACCGTCAACGGGGCGATCCTCTTCGACGAGCGGTACCTGGGCAACCCGCTGGTATACTGCGGCACGGCGGCCATCATCCCGGTCGACCGGGTCGAGAAGTCGGCAGAACCCGGAGACCTCATCGTTTCCATCGGAGGGAAGACGGGCAGGGACGGCATCCACGGCGCCACGTTCTCGTCCATCGAACTGACCGAAACATCCGAATCCACCTCCACGCAGGCGGTTCAAATCGGCAATCCCATCGAGGAGAAGAAGATCCTCGACGTGCTGATGCAGGCCCGGGACCGCATGCTCTACCGGAATATCACCGACTGCGGCGCCGGAGGGTTTTCCTCGGCCATCGGGGAAATGGGCCGGGATACGGGCGCGGAGGTGCACCTGGAGAAGGCGCCTCTGAAGTACGGCGGATTGAAACCGTGGGAGATCTTCCTCTCCGAATCCCAGGAGCGCATGATCCTGGCCGTCCCGCCCGACCGCATCGATGCGCTGCGGGATCTATGCGCTAGCGAGGACGTCGAGGCCTCGGAGATCGGCGCCTTTACCGGCGACGGACGGTTGCGGGTCACCTACAGGGACGATCAGGCCGGCGGAGAGCGGACCACCGTGGCCGACCTGGACATGGAATTCCTGCACGGAGGGGTGCCGCGCATCGTCCGGGAAGCCCGGTGGGAGCCGGAGGCCCATCCCGAGCCCCCCGAAACGGGGCGTCCCGATCCCTCGGCGAGCCTGACGGGACTGCTGTCGTCCTGGAACGTGGCAAGCAAGGAATGGGTCATCCGTCAATACGATCACGAGGTACAGGGCGGCAGCGTACTGAAGCCCCTCCAGGGCGCGCGCAACGACGGACCCGGCGACGCCGCCATCGTGCGTCCCGTGCTGACCTCGGACAGGGGCGTCGTCGTCGCCAACGGCATCAACCCGTCCTACGCCGACATCGATCCGTACTGGATGGCGGCTTCCGCCATCGACGAAGCCCTCCGGCAGATCACCTGCGTGGGCGGCAGCGTCGACCGGACCGCGTTGCTGGACAATTTCTGCTGGGGCAATCCGGACAAGCCGGACCGCCTCGCCGCGCTGGTGCGCGCGGCGCAGGCCTGTTACGATATCGCGGTGGCCTACGGCACGCCGTTCATCTCGGGGAAGGACAGCTTCTACAACGAATTCTCCGACGGGAACCGGACCATCGCCATTCCGCCCACGCTGCTCATATCCGCCATTTGCGTAATGGACGACGTAAGCCGGGCGGTCAGCATGGACGTCAAGTCACCGGGTAACACGATCTACGTGGTGGGACTTACCCGCGACGAACTGGGGGGTTCCCGGTACTACCGCATGCTCGGATTCATCGGACGTGACGTGCCGACCGTGGACCCGGCCGCCGGGGGCGGGAACATGAACCGGCTGCACCAGGCCATATCGCGGGGGCTCGTGGCCGCCTGCCACGACTGCTCCGAGGGCGGCCTGGCCGTGGCCGCCGCGGAAATGGCCTTCGCGGGCGGATCAGGCATGACGATCGATCTCGATGCCGTACCCCGGGACGAACGCGCGGACCGCGACGACATCGTCCTCTTCTCCGAATCGAACAGCCGTTTCGTGGTGGAAGTGCCCCGGGGACGGGAAGCCGACTTCGAAGCCCAAATGGCCGGCAGTCCGCTCGGCCGCGTGGGCGGCGTAACCGAAGAGGACCGCCTGGTCGTACGCGGCCTCGGCGGCGACGAAATCATATCGGCGGACCTCAGTACCCTGAAGGAAGCCTGGCAGCGTCCGCTGAGATGGTGACGCGCCCTGTCGGTCCGGGCGGCCCGGGCGGGCCGGGCGATCCAGACGTCCTGAGTGGCCTGGGCGGTCCAGGCGGCCCGGGCGAGTCGTCTTTCACATCCTTTCCGATCCGGGAGTATACATGCCTGCTGCCTCTGTCCTGATCCTTCGAGCCGCGGGGATCAACTGCGATGAAGAAACGGCCCATGCTTTCCGGCTTGCCGGCGCGTCGCGGGTGGATCCGGTTCATATCAACGCATTCATCCAGGGACGGCGCAGCCTGTCCGAATACGACATCCTGGTCCTGTCCGGCGGCTTTTCCTACGGCGACGACATCTCCGGCGGCAAAGTGCTCGCCAACGAACTGCAGTGCAGGCTGATGGACGACGTGGAAGCCTTCATGGAGGACGGCAAACTCATCCTCGGCATCTGCAACGGATTCCAGGTGCTCGTCAAGATGGGCCTCCTTCCCGGGACGAAGCCGGGCGGAAGGTTACAGGAAGCGACGGTGTTCTACAACGACTCCGGCAAATTCGAATGCCGCTGGGTCTACCTGCGAAGGGACCCGGAGAGTCCGTGCGTCTTCACCCGGAACATGCCGGAGACCATTTACATACCCGTCGCCAATGGAGAAGGGAAGGTTATGCTCGCTTCGCGGGGCGTGCGGGAACGGGTCGTTTCCGGCGGCCAGGTCGCCCTTCGGTATGCCAATCCGCCCTGGGTGGAAGGCGACGAGGCCGGGTATCCCTGGAGCCCGAACGGTTCGGTGGACGCCATCGCCGGGATGTGCGACGCGACCGGCCGGATCTTCGGACTCATGCCCCATCCGGAGCGATATACCCATCCGACCCATCATCCGCGGTGGACCCGGGAGGGCCGCCGGGAACCCGACGGACTGCACATCTTCCGGAACGCCGTGGACTATGCCCGCGGGATCCAATAGCACCTGACGGGAGCATATCGTTTGAGCTTCCCCCCGTTCAGCCGAGCCATCGAACGCCGCATGCACGCGATCGGGCTTCTCCTGGTGCCCGTCGCGGCGTTCGTCCTGCTCAGTCTCGTCACCCATTCGGAAAACGACTATCCGAACTCCAGCCTGGGACCGGAGGAAGTGGCCAACCGGGGAGGCCTGCCCGGCGCCCTGGTTTCCTACGGCGTGATGCTCGCCCTGGGATACGGGGGATACGTCGTCCCCATTCTCATTGGCCTGCTCGCCTGGAACCGGATCCGGGGGCGGCGTCTCTTGATTCTGCTCGCGCAGTCCGGCTGGCTCCTCGTGCTCACGACGACCGGCATCGCCACCGCAAGCCTGATCCCGATTTTTCCCGAATACCTTCGGTTCAAAATCGGGGGCGCGCTGGGATTCTACCTCGGAAGGCAAATGGGCGGCGTCCTGGGCGTGGACCTCGCGCTCGTCGCGGGCGGCCTGGTTTTTCTGGCCATCCCCTGTGTCATGGCGTATCTGGCCAGACGACGCGCCGCACGCCAGGCGAAGGCATCAGAACCTTGAACCCGGCGAGGTCCGCCCGCGGTCCTGTCCGGCTCGAACCGGAGCCCTGGCCATGAAGCGAAGCGTAACGCTGCTGCTCGTCCTCGTTGCCTCCCTGGCAATCGAGGCGGGGCCCCTCGACCAGCGGCCCTTTGGAACTGACGCCGTCCCGGCCGCGTCGAAGATATCCGACCGCCTTCAGGAAGCGCTTTCGGCGCGGTTGTCCGGGGATCGCCTCAAGGTCTGGATATACCTGGCGGACAAGGGAGATGCCGACCGTACCGGATATGCCGCGGCCCTGAACGCGGCGGAAGACCGCCTGACCCCCCGCGCCCGGCGACGGCTCGCCATGAGAAGGGGCAGCCTGGCGGGATGGGAGGACATCCCGGTCCACGCGCCCTATGTCGACCGTATAGCGGAACTGGGGGGACAGATCCACCACGTGTCCCGGTGGAGCAACGCGGTGAGCGTATCCGGGAGTCCGGAGGTGATCCTTCGCCTCGTCGAACTGCCCTTCGTTCTTAAAATCGAAGCGGTCAACACGCTGCGGCGTCCTCGGCCGGTCCCGCCGGGGCAGTTCGCGCCGTCGGAAACAACGGCAAGACCCCGCCGGACCCGCGCCACCCGGTTCGACTACGGACCTTCTTTCGTCCAGGCGGACCAGTTGCAGGTGCCTGCACTGCACGATCTCGGCCTGTCGGGCCAGGGCGTGCTGGTGGCGCTGTTCGATACGGGGTTCGACCTGGACCACGCGGCCTTCGACAGCCTGAGGACCCGGGTGGAGGCCCAACGTGTTTTCCTGGAGGATCACATGGGCGTCTCGGGTTTCCCCTTCCACCCACACGGCACGCAGGTGCTCTCGACCATCGGCGGATATGCGCCGGGTCAACTGGTCGGGCCGGCATACGGCGCCCGTTATCTCCTCGCGAGTACCGAGGCCGTGGCGTTCGAACACCAGATCGAGGAGGACTGGTGGGTGGCCGCCGTGGAGTGGGCCGACAGCCTCGGCGTGGACGTGATCAGCAGTTCGCTCGGTTATCTCGACTGGTATACCTATGAAGACATGGACGGCGAAACCGCCATGATCACCCGGGCGGCTTCCATGGCGGCGGACCGGGGCATCGTGGTCGTCAACGTCATGGGTAACCAGGGCGGCGAATCCTATGAAAAGATGGCGGCGCCCGCCGACGCGGAGCAGGTCATATCCGTCGGCGGCGTCGATGCCGCGGGCAGGCGCGCGGAGTTCTCCGCCATCGGCCCCACCTTCGACGGACGCATCAAGCCGGACGTGATGGCCATGGGCCAGGGCGTCTACACCGTGGACGCGCCGTCCGTCGACGGCTATACCCGCAGCGACGGCACGTCTTTTGCCGCGCCCCTGGTGGCCGGTGTGGTCGCGTTGCTGCTGGAAGCCTATCCCCACTGGACGCCTGAAAAGGTGCAAAGTGTACTCCGCCGGACTGCCGGCCAGGCCGCCGCTCCGGATACCCTGAACGGGTATGGCATCGTCCGCGCCGCCGACGCCCTGATGACCGAATCGCGGGGGGTCGTGCGGTCATTCGCCGCCGAGAGCGGCCCGGGCGGCGTGTTCCTCGCCTGGACAGCGGGGTTGGAAATCAACCTGCTTTCCTACCAGATCGAGCGTCGGACCTATCCCGATGGGCCGTTCGAATCGCTGGCCTCCGTACCGGTAGCCCCGTCAGGGGGTGATCCCCAGGGTTCGAAGGCCTATGACTACACGGATACGGACGTCCAGCCGGGAACGTCCTACGAGTACTGGTTGCAGCCCGTGGGCCGCGCGGGACTGGCGTTGACGGCGGAACCCGCCGTTACCCGTATCGATTACACGCCCGGCGCGGCCGACGGCCCGGCGGCGGTCCTTTTTCCGAACGCGCCGAATCCCTTTGCCGCCAGCACGAGTATACGCTTCGAACTGTCGGAGCCGGCGCACGTTACCTTGACGATATACGACCTGCTTGGCAGAAAGGTACGGGTGCTGGTCGATGAAACCCATGGGCCGGGCAGATACACGCGGACCTGGAACGGCACGGACGAAGACGGGCGCACCGTGCCCAGCGGCGTATACCTGTACCGCATGACCGCGGGCGCGATCGAAGCGGGCGATAAAATGCTGCTACTGCGCTGAGGACGGCAAGATGCTGCTACTGCGGCAGGTGCGGCAGGATGCTGCTGCGGTGAGGGCGGCTTGCTCCCGGGTCGCATCGCCAGGTCACGGGCCCATGGAAACGGTGAGGCCGACAGGCCGGCGATCCTGGATAAAGAGGTTGACATTCGAAACGGGTTGTGGTTATATAACTGAGCAGAACGCAGTAGATGTTTCCAGTCGTGAAAAACGGACGCAAGTCAAGGATAATCGGCCTACTTACGCCATTTGCAAGGGGGGTTGGACATCATGGTCACCGTGACGGACATCGCCGCCGACAAGATTAAAACCATGATCGAGGACCAGGAAAATCCTGATCTCGGACTGCGCGTCATGATCGCCGGCGGAGGATGCTCCGGTTTTCAGTACCGGCTCGCTTTCGACAAGCAGGCGACCGACAACGACCAGATTATCGAGCAGAACGGCATCAAGGTTTTCGTCGACAACAAGAGCGCCATCTACCTGATGGGTGCGGAACTGGATTATGTAGAAGGACTGATGGGCGCAGGGTTCAAGGTCGTCAATCCCAATGCCAAGGGTACCTGCGGCTGCGGAGAGTCTTTTCACGTATAGGCCCGTTATGACGCGCAGGCGGAACCCGGGTGTTCCGTTCACGCGGATCGAGCGCTTTGGCTTCGGAATCTGAAAACCCCCGTGCGTTACTGACCGGTATCCGCCACGTCATCGCCGTGGCCAGCGGCAAAGGTGGCGTGGGCAAGTCGACGGTCAGCGTCAACCTGGCCCTGGCCCTCGCGGAAGCAGGCCACGCGGCCGGTCTGCTCGACGCAGACGTGTACGGCCCGAACGTCCCCCAGATGATGGGGGTCACCGGGTCCCTCGAGAAAGACCCTGCAGGCAGAATCCAACCCATTATTCGGCATGGCATCCGGCTGGTGTCCGTCGGTTTCGTCGCGGGACCCTCGGACGCGGTAATCTATCGAGGCCCCCTGGTCGGAAAGATGGTGAAGGGGTTTCTGGGGAACGTGGCCTGGGGGGAACTGGACTACCTGGTGGTAGACCTCCCGCCCGGTACCGGCGACGCGGCGCTGACCCTGGCCCAGTCCACAGAACTTACCGGGGCCGTCATCGTCACGACACCCCAGCAGGTCGCCCTGTCGGACGTGCGCAAGTCGATTACCATGTTTCAGCGGCTGCGGGTCCCCGTGCTGGGCATCGTCGAAAACATGAGCTACTACGTCAATACCGGGACGGGCGAACGGACTCACATCTTCGGCCGGGGCGGCGGCGTTGCGTTAAGCGATGAACTCGGCCTGCCCTTCCTGGGCGAGATTCCTCTTTCGCCGGCCGTCTGCGCGGGAGGAGACGCGGGCGAACCGATTTTCCTCGAGCCGGAAAGTACCGTTGAAACGGCGGCCTTCAACCGTATTCGGACGGCCGTCGAAACCGAGATCGAGAACCAGTCGGCGGCCCTGCCCAATCCGGTCCGATCCTGATGCTGCGGCTTCCCCGGTCGGTCTATGACCACATGGCAGCCCACGCGGTCGAAGCGTATCCCCGGGAGTGCTGTGGATTTCTGACCGGAACGGACGATCCGGATTCCTGGCGGGTTCACCGGTGCAGGAACATACAGGACGAGTTGCACGCGAAAGACCCGGCGCAGTATCCCCGGGATGCCCGGACCGCATACATGTTCAGCCGGGAGGATATGGAGCGGCTGTTCTTCGGCGCCTTCGAACCATCGGGCGCACGGGTCCTGGGATTCTATCATTCGCACCCCGATTCGCCGGCGTATTTCTCGGAAAAGGACCGGATGGAAGCCCTGACGGACTGGCTGGACCCGGAACCGGGCTACCTGGTCCTGTCCGTCACGGGCGAGACCGTGGGCGAAATCAGGATGTACCGGTGGATCGACGATGAAACCGGATTCAGGGAGATACCCGTAGAGCTGGTATGATCCCGCAGCGGGGACAGGCCTATGAAAGAAGTATTCGACGAAGTCGTGGAAATTCTGTCTCGGGGGGAAGGGGCGGCGCTTTCCACCATCGTATCGAGCAAGGGATCGCTGCCGATGAGCAAGAAGGCTAAAATGCTCGTCAAGCGCGACGGCACGTTCACCGGCACGGTGGGCGGAGGATGCCTGGAAGCCGATGTCTGGGCCGAGGCGCGCGAGGTGATGGACCGGGCGGCGCCCCGGCTGCAGCACTTCATTCTGACCGAGAAACACGCCGGCGACGAGGGCCTGAACTGCGGCGGCAACGTGGAGATCTTCACGGAACCGATCAAGGCGGGCCCCATGCAGGAGGTCTTCGAGGCGATCCGCCGGCTCCACGACACGCGGGGTATCGGTCTGCTCGCCACGCTGGTGTCGGGCCGGGCCGGCAAAGAAGGCGCTAAAATGCTGGTCACGGGGTCCGGAGAAACCATCGGTACGCTGGGAGACCCCGCCCTGGACGACCGGATCAGGCTGGATTCAGATACCGAAATCACCGAAAACCTGCTGCGGGTGGTCACGCTGGAGCACGAAGGGGTGGAGACCCGGATCTTCATGGAGTCCATCTGGCCGGCGCCGCAACTGTTCCTCTTCGGCGGCGGCCACGTCGCCAGGGCCATTGCCCGGATCGCCCATACCGTGGGGTTCCGAATCATCGTGGTGGACGACCGGCCGGCCTTCGCGAACCATGAACGGTTTCCCGAGGCGGACGAGGTCGTCGTGGACGCCTTCGACGAGGTCGTGGGCAAGCTGCCCATCGACGGCTCGTCCTACCTGGTCGCCGTGACCCGGGGCCACCAGTGGGATCAGCCCGTCATCGAGCAGGCGGTGTGGACCGACGCCGCATACATCGGCATGATCGGAAGCCGGCGAAAGATCGCCCTGATGTGGAAGAACCTGGAAGAAAAAGGCGTGCCCCGGCACCTGCTGGACCAGGTGCACGCGCCGATCGGCATGGAGATTCAGGCCGATACCCCCGAGGAGATCGCGGTCAGCATCATGGCCGAGTTGATCGAGTTCCGGCGTTCCGGCGGCAAGCCGGCCCACCTGCTTTCCACGGTGGAGGAGGCGGCGGGAACGGGGAGCGGTGCGCGACGGTAGGCTGTCGCCCATGGCCGATGCGCGCATCGGCAGTCGGCACGCACACTGGTAGAGAATTCCCGCGGCCAGGCAGCGCGCCGGCGCGTCTAACCGGTCTCCCGTAACTCGTCGCGGTGATCCCCGATCTTTGCGACGGCCCGGACGATATCGTCCATGTCTCCCCGGCTGCCCAGCATCACGTTCTGCGTGAACCAGACCGCCTCCGAGTAACAGGCCCGCTCCGTTACAGGCAGATGCATCCCGTCGTAGTCAACGGCCGACAGCGCCTGACTCTGGTAGATGCCGTAGTTGCGTTCCCTGAACACCGGCTGATTGTAGAGAGGAATGGAATAGCCGGGACTGGCGGGAATCCCCTCGGCGCGCAGCGCCTCGATGAACCTGGTCTTCGGGATCCCTCCGAAGGCTTCGTCGCTGTACTTGAACATGTAGATATGACGCGCATGGCGGTCGGCCTTCGCGGGCCTGGACACCGGTACGATGCCGTCAAGGGCCCCGAGACGTTCGGTCAGGTACTCGCCGTTGTCGTGGCGCCGTTCCGCACGCGCCTCCAGGCGCTCCATCTGCACCAGGAGCAGCGCGCCCTGGACTTCGGTCATCCGGTTGTTGCCGGCCACGCGGTAGTGGTTGTACCGGGGTCCCGGAGCGACGTGCCCGCAGTCGGCGAGGGACCGCGCGGCCGCCGCCAGGCCGTCGTCGTTGGTGAGCATGATGCCCCCCTCGCCGGCGTTCAGGTTCTTGGATGACTGGAAGCTGAAGGCCCCCATCGCGCCGAGACCGCCCACGCCCCGGCCTCCCCAACGCGCGCAGTGGGCCTGTGCCGCGTCTTCGATTACGGCCAGGCCGTGTCTTGCTGCGATTTCTCCGAGGCGGTCCATGTCCGCGGGCAGCCCCGCGAAGTGTACCGCCACCACGGCCCTGGTCCGCGGCGTTATCGCCTGCTCGACCCGGCCGGGATCCAGGTTGTAGGTATCGGGATCGATGTCGACGAACACGGGCACGGCGTTTGACATCACGATCGAACTGGCCGACGCGATGAACGTATAGGCCGGTACGATGACCTCGTCGCCGGGTTCGATGCCGACCGCCTGCAGGGCGAGGCACAGCGCCGTGGTGCCATTGCTTACGGCGATGCCGTGGGCGGCATCTTGAAACGCGGCAAAACGCCTTTCCAGGCCGCGTACTTTCTCGCCCTGGATGCTTCCCCACTGTCCCGACCGCACGGTCTCGGCGGCGGCCCGCGCGCTTTCCTCCAGGTCCATGGGCCAGGCGGGGAAGGGTTCCGTCCGAACCGGTTCGGCTCCGTTTATGGCGAGTCGGGGCATGATATGCTCCAGGGTGTCAGTCGAAGAGGGCTTCCACGAAGGCAGGGGCGTCGAAGTCCTGCAGATCCTCGATGCTTTCGCCCACGCCGATGAGTTTAACCGGGATGGCCAGCTGGACGCCGATGGCGAACACGATCCCGCCCCGGGCGGTCCCGTCCAGCTTCGTCAGCGCGATGCCCGTCAGTCCCCCCAGGGCTTCGCTGAAGACGCGGGCCTGGGAAAGCGCGTTCTGGCCCGTCGTCCCGTCGAGGACGAGCAGCACCTCGTGGGGCGCGCCGTCCAGTTGCTTGCCCAGGGTGCGCTTGATCTTCTTCAGTTCTTCCATCAGGTTGTCCTTGGTGTGCAACCGGCCCGCCGTATCGATGATCACGACATCCGTCTTCCGGGCGAGGGCGGCCTGCATCGCGTCGAAGACCACGGCCGAAGGATCGGAACCATCCTGGTGCCGGATGATATCGGCATGGGCGCGGCGCGCCCAGACTTCCAGCTGGTCTATGGCCGCCGCGCGGAAGGTATCGGCCGCGGCCAGCAGGACTTTCTTGCCCTCCGCGGCATAACGGGCCGCCATCTTGCCGGCGGTCGTCGTCTTGCCCGTCCCGTTGACGCCCACGATCATGATGACGTGGGGCCGGCCGGCCGGTTCCGGGGCCGGTGCGTCGCCCAGGATACCCGCCATCTCTTCTCGGAGCAGCCCCATGAGATCCTGGGGATTCCGGGTCCGCCGGTCGACCGCCCGGTCCCGGAGACCGTCGATGATCCGCATGGTGGTTTCCATGCCCACATCGGTCTGCAGGAGAATGGATTCGATTTCCTCCAGCAGGTCCTCGTCGATGCGGTCGTATCGTCCCACGGCCTGGTCGATCCTGCGCACCAGTCCGTCCCGCGTCCTGGCCAACCCGTCCTTCAGTCTGCGTACAACACCCAGCATGTCCCGTCCCCTGGTGCCTTTCGTTCTCCCGGCATCGGATCACATACAAAAAACCGGGAGAGCAGTGGTCAGCCTTCCCGGTTTTCGTGTAAATCCCGTTCCGCGCTAATAGGTCCGCGCGGCCTGCCAGGCCGTGCCCGGTCCGTATGGCCGCGTATGGTCCGTCTGGCCCGTATGGCCGCGCCTGGTCCGCTTACAGATGGCCATCGATTTTTTCGGCGAGTTGCTGCTTTGGGAGCGCGCCGATGATGCGGTCCACCTCGGCGCCGTCCTTGAATATCAACAGGCTCGGTATGCTCCTGATGCCGAAACGGGTGGCCGCTTCGCGGTTTTCGTCCACGTCGACCTTGACGACTTTCAGGCGCCCGTCGTAGTCGCCCGCAAGCTCTTCCAGGGTGGGGGCGACGGCCTTGCAGGGCCCGCACCACTCCGCCCAGAAATCGACCAGAACAGGCGTGTTGCTGTTAATTACCTCGGACTCGAACTGATCGTCCGTGATCGGTGTTGGTTGTCCCACTTTCGCTGCTCCTTTCACAGTTATTGGATTAAATCGCTCCCAGCCAAATTGGGCATTTCGGGAGGGACTTGTCAAGCATTTTCGCCTGGCCGATCAGGGAGACGATCAGGCATAGTCGTCCAGTCCGTAGTCCCTGATCTTGCGGTAGATGGACCGCTCGCTGATACCGAGTTCACGGGCGGCCCTGCCCCGGTGCCCGCCGTTGCGTTCGAGGGCGCGCCGTATGGCTTCCCGCTCCCAGTCGCCCATCGTGCGCAACCGGTCCAGGTCGTCATCGCCCGGTACCGCCACGGCGAGGGATTCGGTACCCTGATCCTGCTCCACTACGGAGGGCCCGAGGCGCTGCCCACCCTGGTTCTGCCCACCTTCCGCGGCGGGAGGCACGAGTCCCTGCGCCGCCTCCGCGGAGGGTGGCAGCTCAAAGCGTTCGGGGAGTTGGCCGGGATGGCCGCCGCCGAAGGCGGTTACGATCTTGGACGGGAGCTCCTGGATGGCGGTAAGGATCTGCCAGAGGATCTTGTAGAACATCTCCCGGTCCATGTCCTCCGGGTTCCGGTTCTGCGGGACGGGCAGGGCGCGGTTCGACACGGGCGGCGTATAGATGCTGTCCGGCAGGTCGTCCGCGTCGATCCGGGACTTGCCGGAGGTGACCATCAGCCTTTCGACAAGGTTTCGCAGTTCCCGGATGTTGCCTGGCCATGCGTAGTCCGTGAGGGCCGCCAGGGCTTCCTCCGTGAAGACGGGGAGAGACGCGCCGCGCTTTTCCCCGGCCTCGCGGATGAAATGGCTGATCAGCCTGGGAATGTCTTCGCGGCGTTCCCGCAGGGCCGGCAGATGGATATGCACGGCGTTGAGCCGGTAGTACAGATCCTGGCGGAACGTGCCGTCGCGTATTTCTCCCGCGAGATCCCGGTTGGTCGACGCGATCAGGCGGACGTCGGTCTTCACCGGCGTCGATCCGCCGACCCGGATGAACTCCTGCTGCTCCAGGACGCGCAGCAGTTTAACCTGGGTGCCGCGGGGCATCTCGCCGATCTCGTCGAGGAGCAGCGTGCCGCCGTCCGCCTGTTCGAAGTAGCCCTTCCGCTGGCCCTTGGCGTCCGTGAAGGCGCCTCTTTCGTGGCCGAACAGTTCGCTTTCCAGCACGCCTTCGGCGATGGCGCCGCAGTTGATCGGAATGAAGGGCCCGTCCCGCCGGTCGCTGTAGTGGTGGATCGCCCGGGAAAACCCTTCCTTGCCAGTGCCGCTCTCACCGGTGAGCAGGACCTGGATGCCCGTGGGCGCCACCTGGAGCACCGACTCCATGGCGGCGATGAAACGCTCGTCCCTGCCCACGAGCTGGAACCGCTGGTGAAACTCCCGGCGGATGTCCAGCATGCGCATCTTCGTCAGCAGTTCTTCGGCGTCGACGGGTTTCTCGATATAGTCGCCGACGTCGAGCAGCCGGTACTGCCTGGGAGGCTGGCGCTGCCGCGTGGTGAGGATGATGTCGGTATCGGGATGTTTTCCCGACATGGTGCGTATCAGCCGCTCGGGATCCGAGTCGTTCAGGGCGAGATCGACGAGGACGGCGTCGGGCGGATCCTTCCGCATCTCGCTCAGCGCTTCGGCCGCGACACCGGTCTCCCGAACGTCGTATCCCGCGTCCCGCAGGATGCGCACCGCGTGACGCCGGCTGTCCGTTTCGCCGTCCACGACGAGAATCGTCCGCTCTTCCACTCCGGGACTCGTTGGCAAACGCTACTCCAGGTGATAGGTCTTGATTTTCCGAAAGAGGGTACGCTGACCGATCTTCAGTACCCGGGCCGTCCGCGCCTTGTTCTGCCCGCACGCGGCCAGGGTCGCGGCGATCAGCCTGCGTTCGCTTTCCTTCATCGACATGCCGACCCGGATGTCAACGCCGTCTTCATCCTCGTCGTCCGGGCCGGATTTCTCGGACCGGTGGGGCAGAAACTCCGCCGGGATGTCCTCCACGTCCAGGTCGGGTCCGTCGGCGAGCAACACCATGGTTTCCAGGCAGCGGCGCAGCGATCCGCCGTCTTCGGACCAGTCGACAGAGGCCAGTAAGGCCAGCGCGCCGTCGGTGATGCTCCGTATGGGCACGTTGCGTTGTTCGGCGATCTTCAGGCCGAGGTACCGGATGAAGTCCGGCGACAGGTCTTCCTGGCGTTCCGGACCGCCGTTCAGCGGGACCGCCGCGGATTCCGGCTGGGTGTGCCGTATGAACTCCGGGACGTCCGCCACGGTCAGGGCTTCCCCCGTTCCCATGACGATCATGCCCTCGATACAGTTCTCCAGCTGGCGGACGTTGCCCGGCCAGTGGTAGGTCGAGAGCAACTCCAGTGCCCGCGGGTCGATGCGCTCGATCGGCTTCTTCTCCCGTTCGCCGAACCGGCGGATGCAGTGGTCGATCAGCAGGGGAAGATCCTCTTTCCGGTCTCGCAGGGGCGGGAGGGAAAGAGTCACCACGCGGAGCCGGTAATAGAGGTCTTCCCGGAAGCGTCCCTTCTCGATCTCGGCTTCCAGGTCGCGGTTCGTCGCCGCGATGACCCTGGTGTCCGTCTGCAGCCAGTCTCCGCTGCCCACCCGCTGGAATTTGCGCTCCTGGAGGACCCGAAGCAGTTTAACCTGCGTGGACGGAGCCAGTTCGCCCACCTCGTCGAGAAAAAGCGTGCCTCCGTCGGCCAGTTCGAACCGGCCCTTGTAGGTCTTGACGGCGTTCGTGAAGGCTCCTCTCTCGTGACCGAACAGTTCGCTTTCGATCACCCCTTCCGAGAGGGCGTTGCAAAAGACCGGCACGAAGGACCTGTCCCGGCGGGAACTGGCCTGGTGCAGGGCGTGGGCCACCAGTTCCTTGCCCGTGCCGCTCTCGCCGAAGATCAGCACCGTAGACTGGGTGTCGGCGATCTGGAGAATCTGCTCCCGGATGCGTTGCATGGAAGCGGACCGCCCCACGATGTTCTCGAATCCATAGCGGGTGTCCAGCTGGTGCATCAGCTTCTGGTTTTCCTGCACGATGCGCTGCCGGTCCAGGATCTTTTCGATCTCCGCCGCGAGCTTCTCCACGTAGACCGGTTTTTCAAGTACGTCGTACGCCCCCTCCTTCATGGCGGCGACGGCCAGGCCCATGGAACCGGGTTCCATCATCAGGATGACGCCGACCTCGGGATTCCTGCCGAGGGCGACGCTCATCAGCCGCAGCCCGTCTATTCCCGGCGCGCGCAGGTCCGAGATGATGACGCTCGTGGGTTCCGCGGCCAGGACGTTGAGCGCCTGGTCGCTGGTTTCCACGGCGATCACCCGGTGACCGCGCTGGGTCAGGCCGTAGTGTTTCTCGTCCCGTCCGCGGGAGGAACCTTCGGCCAGCAGGATGGCGGATTCTGTCGGACTGTTCATGGTATAGGGATCAGAAGGCGCGGGATCGGAAGGCGCGGAACCGGATGACGCGGTCTCGTGCCGGGACGCTGCTTCAGACACGGCGGCGACATGCCAGCCTGCGACGAACATGCCGCCCTTCGACGATCAATCATCGTGAGCGGGATCCCGGCCGATTCGGCGTCCACTCGAAATTACGCCATCCGCGGGTCGCTGTCAATCGCTAAACCGGACAGGCGGGCGACTCGGAGAGGAACTCCTCCGCGCAGCGCGACGGCCTTAAGGGAGCGGTTGTGCCGACACCTGGTAGGCGGGCATGACCCACATTTCGGGTATGACCACGTGGGCGGGCTGGCAGAGGACGAAAACGACCGTATCCGCGATGTCTTCGGGCGTGAGCATCAGGGCCAGGCGCTTCTCCGACACGGGCTGGGGTCTGTTCTTGAGGATGGGTGTTTTCACCTCGCCCGGCAGGATGGCGCAGGCGCGGAGCCCAAACTCGGCGGCTTCCAGGTTGATCGAATGGGTCAGCGAAACCATGCCGTGCTTGGACGCGCAATAGGCGGCTCCGCCGAGGAGGGAGACCTGGCGCCCGGCCATGGACGCCACGTTAATGACGTTGCCCGCGCCCCGGGCCTTCATCTGTTCGTAGACCGCGCGAAAGCAGTTGAAGGCGCCCGTGAGATTGATGTCCACCACGAGGTCCCAGTCTTCCACCGCCATTTCGGTGGCCGTGCGCAGGGGCGTATTGACGCCCGCGTTGTTCACCAGGATCGACACGGCGCCCATCTGTTCCGCCGCCTTAGCGACAGCCTCGCCTGTCTGTTCCCGGTCGGTCACGTCGAGGGGGGCGATAACCGCGCGGCGCCCGGCGGACGCCACTTCCGCGGCGACTTCCTCCAGGGGCTCGCGCCGCCTGCTTGAAAGGATTACGTCCGCGCCTTCCCGGGCCAGGGCCCGTGCGATGCCGCGTCCGATGCCCGTACCCGCGCCGGTGATCCAGGCCACCTGTCCTTCCAGTCTGTTCATGACAGTCTCCATTTTCCGGGTTGTTTAAACGAATGCGCTGGCCAGTCTGGACCGGGTCTGGACCGATCCGGGCCGGTCTGGGCTGGTCTGTGCCTGTCTGTGCCTGTCTGAGTCGATCAGGCCTCGGCCAGCTCGGCGTGAACCGACCGGGTGTCGATGCCCAGTCCCGCGAGCAGGTCTTTCCTGACCTTGCATACCATGGTATACGCGGGATCGAACACGTTCCCCATGTCGTACTCGACGCATTGGCCGAGCAGCGTATGGGCCGCCCTGGTGTCGAGACCGTAGTCGGCCTGCAGCCAGCGCAGCATCTCCGTGGTCGCGTGCTGGACACACTGGTCGAGGGGCCGTGCGTTGCCCGCCGTGAACAGGTAGTCAGCGTTCTCTCCTCGGGGCCAGGCGCTTTGCTTTCCCTTGAGCACGCGAAAGGTGAACTGCACGTCGAAGGAGATTTCCACGCCGGTCCCGACGATCTCGCCGTCTCCCTGCACGGCGTGGCCGTCGCCGATGTGAAACAGTGCGCCGGGCGCGAACACCGGGAAGTACGCGGTGACTCCTTCCACGAATCCGCGGTAGTCCATGTTTCCGCCGTGGCTGGCGGACGTGGCCGTCGAGATCGCCTGCCCCTTGTCCGGCGCGACGCCGAAACATCCCGTCATGGGCGCCATGGGCAGGGTCAGCCGGCCGAGCCGGGTGTCGTCCGGTTCGACCAGCGTGACCGTCCTCCGGTCCGGGTCCACCTCCCACCTGCAGAGCTCGTCCCTGCTCCCGATTTCCCCCGCGGTTTCCCGCACGTAGTCGGGGTCGAGCACGTTCGGCGCCACGGTCGGCCGGGTCCAGCCGAAGGGACGATTGGGCGTCAGCCTGTCCAGGTGCACGGCGAGCGTATCCCCCGGTTCGGCGCCTTCGACGTGAAAGGGCCCCGTCTGCGGGTTGCCGGGGGGCGTCACGGGCGTGTCCGTGCGGTCCTTCCCCCGGGCGTCGACCGTAGAGGTGATGACGGTATCCCCGTCCTTCACGCGCAAGGCGGGTTCATGAGCACCCATAGTGGAGTAATAGCGGACGGGTTCGAAGTGGTGGACCATGATCGCTCCTGTTTTTCCGGATATGGCATTCGCAGGTAATCGTGCGGTTTTCGCCGGTAAGAATAACAAGATGCGGCGCGGGCGGTCAAGGTTAATCCGTGTCTTCTGCGACGGGATATCCCTTGACACGACGGCGGTCCCGGTCTATTAAATACTCAGCATTTCGCGGCCCCTTTTCGCCTCATTATCAGGATCCCTGCGCATGCCCATCCGGTCCTACGAGGAATCCTTCGTCGACCTGACGCCTTCCGATGACAAGGTCCACCACATCCTCCCCGAGTTTCAGAGGACCCGGGCGGGCTGTCCCCATGGGGTCGAGTTCTGGGTAACGATACGCACGGTTTCCCGGGATGACGAGCCGCTGGTCCTGCAGTGGTGCATGTCTTGCCGGCGGGTGGACGTCCTCCGGCAAGATGAGTATGACTGGCGCGCGCACCTTGCGGAGTTGTGGAAGGACGAAGCGCGTGACCGCCCTGACCGGCGGGAACCGGACCGCCTGGACCGTGCATAGGCGAAATCAGATGGCAGGAAACGGCCCGGCCGACCGTGCATAGGCGGAACCGGCAGCGCGTAGGCGGAATCGGTCGGACACGAAACAACGGTACACCCGGATAACGGATCAAATCATCGAAGGAGCACGGGCATGGCCAAGAAGAAAATGTGGGGCGAGGAGCATTCGAAATACATCTGGCTTGACGGGGAGCAGATCCCCTGGGACCAGGGCACGGTGCACGTCACGCAGGGCCATATCTTCGCCCACGCCATATTCGAGGGGATCCGGGCCTACTGGAACGAGGACCGCGACAAACTCTTCGTCTTCCGGTTCGAAGACCATCTGAAACGCCTGTACCGATCGATCAAGCTGATGCGCATGGAAACGCCGTACACGCTGGAAGAGGTGTGGAACGGCTCCCTCGAACTGTGCCGGGTCCACGGGTACCGGGAGGACGTCTACGTCTTCCCGACCGTGTATTTCTCTCCGGACGTGTATCTCAACAAGATGGCCGGTCCGGCCCACGTCTACGTCCACACCTTTCCCTACGGCTCGAACCTGCGCAGAAAAGACGGCGCCAAATGCTCGGTCAGTTCCTGGACGCGCATTTCGGACAACACGCTCCCCGCCCGCATCAAGTGCTGGGCCAACTACCGGAACAGCGCCATCGCGTGGACGGACGCCACGCTCAAGGGTTTCGACGAGACGATCATGCTGAACAACCGCGGCAAGGTCTGCGAGGCGCCGGGCGCCTGCCTGATGATGATCCAGGACGGCGTCCTGATCACGCCGCCGGTGACGGCCGATATCCTGGTGAGCGTCACCCGGGACACGATATTGAAGATCGGGCGGGACGTCCTTGAGATGCCTGTCGTGGAACGGGAGGTCGACCGTACGGAACTATATACGGCCGACGAGGTGTTCCTGTGCGGGACGGGCGCGGAGGTGACGCCCGTTTCTTCCATAGACAACTACGACATCGGGGACGGGTCGATCGGCCCGGATACGCAACGATTCCGCAAGGCCTACAACGATCTCATCCGGGGGATCGACCAACGCTTCCCCGAATGGCGCACCGAGGTGCCCCTGTAGCGCGGCGCTCTGCGTGGCGCTCTAAGGATCCCGGTTTTCGCCGGCCGGCTTCGCCAGGCTGACCAGGTTTGCGAACAGTCTCACAGCCCCGGGCACGCCCGCGGGAAGCTGACGGAACCAGGCGTAACCCGTGTAGATATACCGCCCCTTGCCGTAGCGGGCTTCTACGAGTCCGCCGGCCCTGGGCGTTTCCCCCGGGTCCTGCGAGGCCATGAGCGGCGTGTAGCGAGGATCCCATTCTCGCAGGAAATACAGGCCGCGTTCCTGCACCCACCCTTCGAAATCCGCGTCCGTTATCCGGTTGGGCCGGTTGAAAACGGGATGATCCGGTACCAGGATGTCCACCGGCGCGTCCTCCCGGGTTACCCGGTCATGGGGACGGTTGATCCGGAAGGGGTAGGGGCCGTACTGGCTCGCGTTGAAAGCGTACTTGTTGTACTGGACGATATATACGCCACCGGCCTCCACGTAATCCAGCAGGCGGCGGTTCACGGCGACGAGATCCGGCCGGACTTCGTAGGCGCGGATGCCCGCGATGATCAGGTCGAAGACGCCCAGGTCCGCCGTGGCGAGATCCTCCTTCGTCAGCAACCGCACCCGGACACCCATCCGCTCCAGCGCGAGGGGCACCTGGTCGCCCGTACCCATGATGTAGCCCACGGCCAGACCCTCCGGCAGTTCGACCTGGACGACCTGGACGGTCGAAACCGTCTCTCGGTACAGGTGCCTGGGCTCGATGTGGGGGTAGGCGATCACCTCGTATCCCTCGCGGTATTCATTTCCGTCGGACCTCGCCACCGCCCGTACTTCGTGGGCGCCGGCCGGCGCTCCCGGAGCCGGAGTTACCGTGTAGCGGTACGTGGCCGTCTGGCCCTTTCCCGAAAAAGACAGGGAAACATCGGACGGGGAAACCTCCCATCCGTCCGGCGCTTCGAGTGACAGGCCGCCTTCGATCGTCCCGTCCACGTTGCTGAGCACGGATACGTTGAACTGCAGGGGACTTTCCCGCCCTGATTTGGCGACCACCACCTGGGGGTCCATGATGACCGAAAGCGCGGGCACCACCTGGATCTCACGCCGGATCTCACCGAAGGCCCGGTCGGCGAACCGGTACTGCGCGGATTGCCGGATTTCGATATCCACGCCGTCCACCGAGAATCCGGCCCGGCCGACGACGGGCTGGGGACTCCAGGGCAGCCCGATCCACGCCGATTCTTCTACCTCGACGCGCCGGTCGTTAAGGGAACGGCGATGCCAGTAGGGCCGGGTGAGCCGGGCATCGGGGGGAACGTATACCCGCCATGCCCCCATCACACTTTCATTATACCCGATGTCCGCGGCCGGCCTGATCAGCCTGGTCGGCTTGGCCAGTTCGGTCGGTTCGGCCGGTTCGGGCTGGACCGGACCGGACGTGGCGGTCCATCCTTCCGGGACGTCCAGGCCGAGGCGCGTTACGCGGACGGATCGCGCACTGCGGTTCAACAAGACCAGGTCCACGCCGAGCGTTTCGCCCGGAACCACACGGTCGTCGACGGCAAGCACTTCGAAGGCGATGCCGAGGGCCAGGACCGCCACGTTGGCGAAGTCTTCTTCCTTCTGGTCGAGCCGAAAGAGGACGTCGGCGAGCGCGTTACGCGGCAGTGCGCTTTGAACGAGATCTTCCCTGAGCGCCCGGATGGTCCGCAGGCCTTCCAGCACGGGTTCCAGCAGGGCGGGAGGATCCAGCGGCCTGTAGGCGTCCACGGCGTCCCGGGCCAGCGCGTCCAGCCGGCCGAGACGCGCCTTGAATTCCGGGATCGCGTCGGCATCCGGACCCGCCATGGCGTGGAACCGCATGAAGGTCGTGTCCAGTCCGTCGAACAGGTGGCCGTCTCCGTCCGAATCCGCCATGCCCGCGCGGGCGACCAGTTTGATCTTCGTGGTCGCCGGGCCCTTGGGCTGGAGGGTCCCCATGTCCTGGGAGCGATGCATGCTGCGCCCCGCCAGTCCGAGTTCCCGGTAGGATCGATCCAGCACGGGACTGTAGGACCCCACGTCGACCACGAGGGAATCGATGCTGTCGAAGGAGGCCCGCGTGTTGTTGATATACAGCTTTCGGGCCTGCCAGGGACGGAGCCCGTCCCGCAGGTGTTCCGGGAAGCGGTCCGGGTCGGCGGCGGCGTAAAAGGCTTCGCGAGTGATCCGCCCTGCCGCCTGGTGATGGCCGTGTCCGTCGCGAGGCGAATCGGCGAAGACGGATACGATCACGTCGGGGCGAAAGCGGCGTATGACGCGCACCACGTCCGACAGCAGCATCTCATCCCCGTTCCAGTATTCCAGGGTTTCCCCGGCGGATTTGGAAAAACCGAAGTCGTAGGTCCGCGTAAAGAACTGCTCCGCTCCGTCGAAACGACGGGCGCTCAGCAGCTCTTCCGTCCGGATCACGCCGATGGCGTCGTACAGTTCGGGGCCGATGAGGTTCTGGCCGCCTTCGCCCCGGTTGAGCGACAGGTAGGCCGTCCGGGCGTGCAACCCGCGGCTTACATAGGCGACCAGGGCGCTGTTTTCGTCATCGGGATGGGCGCCGGTGTGCAGCATGCTGGCGACGACGGGCAGGCGCAGCACGGCCTGGGCCAGCGTGGCCGTGCCCTTGCCGTCGGGCACGGGCCGGATGGTACCGGAGGTACTGGCGGCGACTTGGGGGACGGAGACCCCGAGCAGCATGCAGCCAAGCAGGATGTAAAGGATATGACGTGTATACATGTGTATGGGTCCTGGTCAATTGAAAGGATGATGCCGCGGACGTACCGCCCCGGGCGGATTACGATACGGTTGCGGCCTCACCTGGTCAGGCGTCCGGCAGGGACCGGCGGTACAGCCACAGGACAGCCGCCAGCACCAGGAACAGACCGATGAACATCCATCCGAATCGGCGCCGGGTATCGACTTCGGTGCGTGCGACATCCACTTCCTTCTGAATGCGCGGATAGATCTGCTCCAGCGAATCGACGACGGCGACCATCTCCTCGAGTACGAATACGTGAGAGGCCCGCTGGATGTAGGCATCCCGCGCCAGGGCCGCCTGGGCCAGGATCATGTCGACCGGGACGCCCGCCGCCCCGATTTCCGCCGCCGCGAGGCGGAACTCGTTCACGGGCTCCAGGCCCCGGTCGGTCAGGGCGATGAAGTCGTCCATCGTTTCCTGCTCGTGACAGTCCTCGCAGTTGTCGGGTATGGAAATCAGCGATGCCTGGGGGAAGACCACTTCGTGGTTCTCGTGGCAGTCCGCGCAGTTGGGCCAGAAATCCCCCTCGAGACCATGGGGGCTGGGCACGTAGTTTTCCATCTGGACCTGGTGACATTCGCCGCACAGTTCGTGCAAGACATAGGGATCCGGCAAACCCACGAAATCCCTTTCGACGTCGTGGGCTTCGTCCTCCACCATGGTGGCGGGGTTGCCGCCGTGGCAGTCCTGGCAGAAAATCCCGGCGGGATTATGCACGCTGCGCCGCCATTCGGCCACCGGCAGGCTCATGTCCTCGTCGTCCAGGCCGGCGTGGCAGGAGACGCAGGTGTTGGGCACCGCGGCCTGCTGCGCCGCCGCGGAACCGGCAGGCGTCCAGGAGAGGCAGAGGACCGCCAGGAGAACGAACGCGGCCTTCACGGGATATCCCACTGTTTCGACGGACAGGAAGCTTCCCTTTCCAACGCGCGTTTGATGTCCGGCCTGCATCCGGTCGCTCATTCGGCCCCCTCGCTGCCGGAATCCGGTTCGGCTGCCGGTTCCTCGACCGGCGCGATGGCGTGGGGCCAGCCATAGATGTCGAAATGGTACCTCGTACCCATGATGGTCATTTCCGTTTCCGAGATCTTGCCGAGCAGCGCCAGGACGATGTTCAGGACGATGAAGAGGATACCGAGGGACGTGGCTATGGGCCGGCGGGACGGTTTGCGGGCCGGCGTCCTGTCCCAGAAGGGCAACAGGCAGATGGCCAGGACGACCAGGCCGGAGCCGATGATGCCGATGGTTTTCGGGAGGTATTTCAACGCCTGGTAGGAAGAGAGGAAATACCATTCCGGCTTGACCCCGACCGGCGTGTTGAAAGGATCGGCCTTTTCGTGCAGCGGCAGGGGGTAGTATATGATCATGAAGATCATGGATACCAGCACCAGCAGGACCACGATGGCTTCTTTCATCACGTGATGGGGGTAGAAAGGCTTGCCGCCGGCTCGCTTCAGTTCCTCCGGGGTCTTCTCCGGCACGTCCGTTCCTTCGAGGGGCGAGATGCCCTTGTACCGGATAAGGATCAGGTGCGCGGTTACCAGGGCGACGAACGCCCAGGGCAGGAGCACGACGTGCGCCACGAAGAACCGGGTGAGGGTGACGTCGGAAATGATCTCTCCGCCCCGCATGAGAATCAGCAGATACTCGCCGACGAGCGGGGTCGCTGCGGCGATTTCCGTCCCCACGGTCGTTCCCCAGTAGGAGAGCTGGTCCCAGGGCAGGAGATAGCCCGTGAAACCGAAGGCCAGGGTTATGGCCAGCAGGCCGAATCCGAAGAGCCAGGTAAGCTCCCTGGGCTTCTTGTAACCTCCGTAGAAGAAAACGCGGACCGAGTGCAGCAGCAGGAAGGCGATCATGAAATTGGCGCCGTAGGAATGTACCTGGCGCATGAGCCAGCCGAAGCGCACCTCCTCCATGATGTACCTGACGCTCTCGTAGGCCGAATCGGCAGAGGCCTCGTAATAGATCATCAGGAGGACGCCGGTGACGGCCTGGGAGAGAAAGAAAACCAGGGTGACCGTCCCGAAGGAAAACAGCCAGTTGAGGTGGCGGGGGACGGGCTTGGTCAGCTGGCGGCTGCAGAAATCGACGACGACCGATATTTCCACGCGATCATCGAGCCAGTGGTACAACCGGTTGAACAGGCGTCTGATCATAGTGGCTGGTTTCTTGCTCCGCGTAGAAAGAGCCGTCCGGACACCGGTTACACGCCGATGATGATCGTGTCGTCGGTGACGGACAGCTCAACCGCGGTCAGGGGACCGGGAATCGGTCCGCCCTGGACGCTGCCGTCGGTGCCGAATTTGCCGCCGTGACAGGGACAGACCAGGCTCTGCGTCATACCCTCCCACTTGACGACGCAACCCAGGTGGGGACATACGGCGTTGTAGGCGATGTAACCGTCAGACGTGTTGACCACGATGGTCGGCCGGCCCCGGTAGATCACCGTCCGGGACGTGCCTGGAGGAACGGACGCCCGGTCGATTTCAACCCGGCTGCCGCCTTCGGCCTCGGGGGGCGGTTCGACGTATCGGATGAGCGGATAGACGGCCATCAGGGAACCGATACCGCCCAGCACGCCAAGGCATTTCTGCAGGAACCGGCGGCGGCGGACCGGGTCGGGACGCGTCTTCCCGGATGTCTTGCCGGTCTTCTTGCCGGGTACCGCGGACCCGGGCGGTTTCTGTGAAGAGGACATGTTCATTAACCCGTACTGACGTGGCTTCTGATCATGCGTAGATTAAGGGCCGCCGGCCTGACTGTCAACCTCTTTCGGGGGGTTCGGACGGGGTTCGGGCGGACGTGCGCCCGCCCCGAATCGGCTTGACATACGGGGATAAAAGGGCGTACCTATCCAGGTACCATGGCCACCTCATCTTACAGAACGATCCTGCCGCTCCTGGCCGCGGCAACCCTGACGTTTATTCCCGGATGCGCCGCGTCTTCTCTCTCCGTCCGGTTCGACGTTTACCGGTCGCCCCTGATCGGCCTTCCCGACGAAGACGGGACGATCTCCTTCGTGGGTTTCAACGGGAGCGACCTGGCCCTGAACAACCTGACCGGGTATCTGTTCGCCCGCGCCCTGGTATCGGATGCCACCCTGCCGACGATAGAAATGCGTCCGGTGCTTCGGACGCTGGCGCGTCATCCCCACGAGGCCGGACAGGTGTCCAATGCTCTCGCGCTGGTCGTGGGAAGAGAAATAGGCGCCGAAATCATGCTGATCGGCGATCTCGAAAGAGCTTATACCGAAGAATACGGAGAAGTGAAGGTCTTTCGTGAGGAAGAATCCATCGGGGTGGGACTCGGGAGACCTAACGTCCGCTTCATAAACAAGGCCTATATCCTGCCGCACATCGATCAGACAGCGGTCATTACGGCCACGCTCAGGGCTTACCGGGTCGGATCGAAGAGGTTGATCGGCAGCTATTCCGTTACGGAATCCGAAACCTATCGCACGGTGCTGCCCGAACCCGCCGAAGCCCCGCCGGAGGGGGCCGTCTCCGTCGAGTTCGTATCGCCGGTGCTGACCGAAGTCCTGGCCCGGCGCATCGTGGACCGGCTGTTGTCCGCGCTGGTCCGGGAACAGACTCAGGTGACCCGCCGACTGATCGTCACCCGCGACAGCCGGGCGCTCTCCGCGGCGCGGGCGGGAGACTGGTCCGGGGCGGTGACGATCTGGGAAGGCCTCGTGGCGGAGGACCCGCACAACGCGCCGGCGTGGAACAACCTGGCAGTCGCCTATGAAAGGTCCGGCCGCAGGACTGATGCCGAGGCGGCCTACCGCAGCGCCCTGGCCGCAAGACCGGGCGACAGGACGATAAGGTCGAACAACCGGGAATTCGGTCTCGCCACGGACGATGAACCGGACAGGTAGGCCGGGCGATCGCTAGGCGATATGGACCATCCGGTTTTCCGAGGCCGACTCGTAGATGCCATCCAGGATCTGCATGATTTCGACGCCCTGTTCGCCCGTCGACATGGGGGTGCGCCCGGCCCGGATGCAGTCCACGAAATGGGCGATCTCGGCCGCGATGCAGTCCGACCATTCACGCGGCGCGTAGGCGGGCGTGATATCCACCTGTTCGCCGTGCAGATCGGTATATACGGTCAGGTCGTTGCCCGTGATCTCGGCGCCGCCCCGGGTGCCCATCAGCTTGACGTATGAACCCTCCGAGGGGACGTGGGAGGCCCAGCTCGTCTCCGCGACGAGCGTGATCCCGCCTTCGAACCGGATGAAGGCCGCCGCAAGGTCTTCCACGTCGAAAACGCCTTCCACCGCGTCGCTCAGCCGGGAGAAGGTGGCGCCTGCCACGGACGCGGGACGGGGGTTGCCCATGAGCCATCTCGTGAGATCGATCATATGGACGCCGAGGTCGATCAAGGGGCCGCCTCCGGCCTGGGATTTGCGGGTAAACCAGGTCCCCGGTCCGGGAATGCCGCTCCGCCTCAGCCATCCGGTCTTTGCGTAATAGATGTCGCCCAGCACGTCCTGTTCGACGAGCTTCTTCAGGATCTGCGTCTCGGTGCGGAAACGGTTGTTCAGGGCGATCATCAGGTACCGGCCGTTGCGCCGGGCGGCCGCCACCATGTCCCGCGCCTGGACCGCGTTCAGCGCCATGGGCTTTTCGCACAGGACGTGGACGCCGGCATCCAGGATGTCGATGGTCACGGGAGCGTGAAGGAAATTCGGCAGGCAGACGCTGACGAGATCGGGTCCCAGGGCGAACAGGTCCCGGTAGTCGGAGACCGCGTGGGGCACGTCGTGCTCCGACGCGGTTCGCTCGACCAGCCCCGTGTCCAGGTCAGCCAGTCCGATGACTTCGACCTTTTCGTTCTTCAGGTAACCGGCGAGATGAGCCTGCCCCAGCCCCAGTCCGATCACGCCAACCTTCGTTTTTTCTTCCATTCGCTCTCCGGAGCGGCCCGGCGACTACTTGCCGCCGCGGTAGGCGACTGCTTGCCGCCGCGGTAGGCGACTACTTGCCGCCGCGGTAGGCGATCAGGTCGATTTCGATACCGGCGTTGAGGACGACCCCCGATTGAACGGTGGAACGGGCGGGCGGATCGCCCGTGTAGTAGGACCGGTACACTTCGTTCATGGCGGCAAAGTCATTCAGGTCGCTTAGAAACACCGTGGCCTTCACGACGTCGTCCATCGTCAGCCCGGACTTGGCCAGCGCCTTCTGCAGGTTGTCCATGACCATCTTCGTTTCCGCCTGGATGCCACCCGGGATGATCCGGCCGCGAACGGCGGCGATCTTGCCGGAAAGGAACACGAAGTCACCCGCCTCAATGGCCTCGCTGTAGTTCTGTCCCGGCGCGATGGCCTTGCGGCCCCGGTCGTCCTGCGACTGGGCGGGCAGCACGGCGTAACCCAGGGAAACAGCGGCGACGAGCAGCGCCAGGAAGCCGGCGAACAGCCACTTGGAAACGGCAATGCTCAATTCGACCGTTTCTTCCGTTTTATTGCCGCGTAATCGTATGATCGAACCCATGATACCCTCCTCTGATTTTGGTTGACACCACGCGCTTCCGGCATTATTTTAAAGATCTATAATCGAATAAAGCAAGTAGTATTAGGAAAAGGATGGATATGTCTACGAGCCCGATTGTCTGCATGGTCCGGCTGCAATTGCCTCTTCGGACCCGGGGCCCGGTAAAACCAGATTGAAACGAAGGAAAATGCACTGTCAGAGTGCATTTTTTTTTGTCCGCCTTTTCATCTCCATGGAGGGTCAAGGTCGCATGCAGGAGAGCTTGAGAGCGCTGTTGGAACTTCAGAAGACGGATCAGGACCTGCACGAACTCGAACAGTACAAGGTAGACATTCCCAATCAGTTGGAGACGATGGGCACCGTCCAGGCCGAAGCGGAAACCAGGCTCGCGGACCAGGAAACGAAGGTCGCGGACATCGAAAAAGACCGGCGTCAGCGCGAGCGGGACCTGCAGACCGCCCAGGAACAGGTCAAGAAGTACCAGGGCCAGCTTTACAGCGTAAAGACCAACAAGGAGTACGACGCGCTCCAGACGGAGATCCAGGCGCAGAAGACCCTCATCTCGGAACTCGAAGACGCGATTCTGCAGTTAATCACCGAGACCGAGACGGAGAGTGAAGCGCTGGAGTCCATGCGCGGCGAGACCGATTCGCTGATCGAGCGCCTGGACGAAGAGCGCACGGCGCTCAAGACCAGGCTTTCGGCGGTGGACGAAGACGTCACCGTCAAAATGGATGAGCGAAAGCGAATGTCCATGCGCGTGGAGAACCAGGTCCTCAAGGTATACGACCGCATACGGCGGAACCTGCGGGGGATGACCGTCGTGCCCGTAAAGAAAGGGGCCTGCTCCGGCTGTTTCCACGTGATTCCGCTGCAGGTCATGCTGCAGATCCGGCAGGCACAGAGGCTTGTTTCCTGTGAAGGTTGCGGCCGGATCCTGATTACGGAAGACGGCCCTGAGTTCTGAAACGCGTCTGCCCGTTGCGCGCCGCCCGGGGCGCCCATCCAACCAGCCCGCGCCGGGGTTGAACACTTCATCCTGTGCCGGGCTTGAACCGCCTATCCTGCTCGGGACTTGAATCGCTTATCCTGCTCCGGACTTGAACCGCGACGCGCCATTGGGTATATTAACGGTGTAAAACGTCCCAAGTCGTCCAGGCGATCGCGTCCGCCAACGTGCGGGCGAGGAAAGTCCGAGCACCGCAGGGCAGGATGCCTGCTAACGGCAGGGGGCAGTGATGCCACGGAAAGTGTCACAGAAAACACACGGCCGATCCCTTCGGGGAGGCAAAGGTGAAAAGGCGAGGTAAGAGCTCACCGCGGTCCGGGCAACCGGGCCGGCAGGACAAACCCCATCTGGTGCAAGACCGAATAGGAGAGGAGAGACGGCCCGTCTCGCCCGCCGGGCAACCGGAGACTCTCGGGTAAGGTCGCAAGAGGCGGCTGGCGACAGCCGTCCCAGATAGATGATCGCCACCTTCGCCACGAAGGCACAGAACTCGGCTTACGGCCGGCTTGGACGTTTTACGGTTCCCGGCGTTCCTGTTTCCAGCAATCGGTTCACCATGCCGGGCGCCACGCTCACCCTCAACTTCAACATCCGGTCCTGTTCATGAACAGCCGCTGGGTCCTACACGACGAACATCCCCAGGTTCCCCGGATGATGGAGCTGATCAACGTCCCGCGCGTGATCGCGCAGATTCTGCTCAACCGGGGCGTTTCGACTTTCGACGACGCGCGGTATTTCCTGAAGCCCACCCTCGACGATCTGCACAGTCCCTTCCTCATGGAGGACATGGATCTGGCCGTCGAGCGGATCGCCGACGCCATCGAACGCAAAGAACACATCATGGTCTTCGGCGATTACGATGTGGACGGGACGACGGCGACGACCCTGCTGTACCTCACGATCAAGTTGCTTACGGATCACATTTCCTCTTACATCCCCAATCGCCTGAAGGATGGGTACGGACTGTCCATAGAAGGGCTGGAGGAAGCCAGAAGCCGCGGCGTGACGCTGATCCTGGCCGTCGACTGCGGGATCACCGCCAACGCTGAAGTGGACCAGGCCCGCGAAATGGGCATCGACGTCGTCATCATCGATCACCACGTCCCGGGCGAGACCCTGCCGAAGGGCGTGGCCATACTGAATCCCAAGCGGGACGACTGCGGATACCCCTTCAAGGAGCTCTGCGGCGTCGGGCTGGCTTACAAGGTGGCGCAGGCGCTGGCCGAGCACGTGGGGCTGCCGGAGAACGCGGTGTACACGCACATGGATCTCGTGGCCCTGGGCACGACGGCGGACATCGTCCCCCTGCGGGACGAGAACCGGGTGCTGACCAAGTACGGCCTGGACATGATGCAGCAGACGCACAAATCCGGCCTGCTGGCGCTGCTCGACGTAGCGGGCCTGAGGGAGAAGGAACTGTCGACGGGACACATGCTCTTCATGCTCGCGCCCCGTATCAACGCCGCCGGCCGCATGGGCGACGCCACGCGCGTGGTCGATCTGCTGACCACCGAAGACCAGCGGGAAGCGGCGGACCTGGCGAAGGAACTGAACGAGGAGAACCTGCGAAGGCGCAAGGAAGACACCCTCACCTTCGAAGCGGCCAGGGACGTCGTGGAAAAGGACCCGTTTCTCCGGGAGGCAAAGGGCCTCGTACTCGATTCGGACACCTGGCATCCCGGCATCATCGGCATCGTCGCGTCCCGCATGGTGGAGGCCTTCAACCGGCCGGTCGTCATGATTTCGACGGCGGGCGAACGGGGACGCGGCTCGGCGCGGACCGTGGGCGACTTCCATCTGTACAACGCCATCAAGGAGTGCTCCGACCTGCTGGTACAATTCGGCGGACACCACCACGCGGCGGGCCTTTCCATCGAAAAGGACCGCATTGAGGACTTCAGGCAAAAGTTCCACGAGGTGGTGGCGGCGCGGGCGACTCCCGCGGATTTCGTTCCCCGGCTCGAAATCGACTCGGTAATCGAACTCGACGAAGTGACGCCGCGCATGGTCAAGCTGATGAAAATGCTCGGGCCCTTCGGTCCGGCGAACCACCACCCGGTACTCGTAACGCGCAATCTGAGTCTCGTGGGTTCCACAAGGATCATCGGAGCAGAGAAAAAACATCTGAAATTCAGGGTGAGACAGCATAACCGCGTCATGGACGCCATCGGATTCGGCATGGCGGACTACGCCGATCGAGTCAACGACAGCCGGGATCAGCTCGACCTGGCCTATACCCTCGAGGAAAACACCTTCCGGGGCGAAACCAGCCTCCAGTTGCGCATTAAAGACATAAAGACCGCCTCGGTCTAGCCTCCGTTCCCGCTATGAAGCTACTCGATCGTTTCCTCGACGGCGACCGGATCGCCCTTTCCCGCGTCATCACCCTGCTGGAAAACGACCGGGACCGGCGTTCCGAGATTCTGGACTCGCTGTATCCCCTGTCCGGAAAGGCCCGGCGCATCGGCATTACGGGTCCGCCCGGAGCCGGAAAGAGCACCCTTTCGGACCGCCTGACTTCCCAGTTGCGCAAGGACGGTCGCACCGTCGGCGTGATCGCCGTGGACCCGACCAGCCCCTTCAGCGGCGGGGCGCTGCTCGGCGACCGGCTACGCATGCAGGGTTCGTGGGACGACCCGGAAGTCTACGTGCGCAGCCAGGCCGACCGAAGCCACGCTGGCGGCCTGTCGGAGGCGACTCCCCACGCGATGACGGCCCTTGACGCCTTCGGCAAAGACGTTATCATTGTGGAGACCGTGGGCGTGGGCCAATCCGCCCTCGACGTGTCCGAGGTCAGCGATACCACCGTCGTCCTGCTCACGCCGGAATCGGGCGACAGCGTACAGGCCATGAAGGCCGGTCTGATGGAGATCGCCGACGTGCTGGTCGTCAACAAGGCCGACCGGGAAGGCGCGGACCGTTTCGCCTCCGAACTCAAGATGGTCGTGGACATGGGGCGGTGGGAGGAAGACTGGAAACCGCCCGTCCTGCGGGTGAGCGCGCGGGACGACACGGGGATGGACGCTCTGTACGAACAGCTGGATGCCCACGGGGACTACCTCGCCGGCGAGGGCCATCTGGGTAAGCGACGGCTCCGCCAGGGCCGCTCGGCCATCGAGAAAGCGCTCGGCGAGTTGTGGCGCGGCAGACTGACTGAGCGTCGCGAAAGGGACGATACGCTTGACCGGTTGTCCGAACGCGTGGCCCGCAGGGAAATCCAGCCCCTCGCGGCCGCCCGGGAGATCATGGACGGCATGGACGGCCTGTCGAATTGACGCCAGGCGGGACGTCGATATGACGCGGCGTGTGGGTGACATGACGCGGCGGGACGTCGATATGACGCGGCCTTCGCATCCGCGAGGTTTCGGGCCTTCGCATCTGCGCGGGACCGTGCAGGTCGAGAGAGATCGATCATGGCAGAAAACATTCGCGTTCTCGTAGCCAAACCGGGCCTGGACGGCCATGACCGCGGCGCCAAGGTGGTCGCCAGCGCGCTCAGGGACGCCGGCATGGAGGTGATCTATACCGGCCTCCGGCAAACGCCCGAAATGATCGTGGAAGCGGCTATCCAGGAGGACGTGGACGTGGTCGCCCTCAGCATCCTGTCCGGCGCCCACATGACCATCTTCCCCCGCGTAATGAACCTGCTGCGGGAAAAGGGCGTCCACCACATGCTCCTCACCGGCGGCGGGATCATCCCCAGGACCGATGCGGAGGAGCTGGCGGCACTGGGTGTGGGTACGTTGTTCGGCCCGGGCACTTCGACGCGCGACATCATCGCCTATATCCAGGAGGAAGTGGACCGGCGCCGCGTGGAGGATGAGATATAGGCCGCGCAGGACAGCGAAAGGTAAATGGCAGGACGCGCTGAATGGCCGGGGACGGAATCCAGGCCGCGCAGGACAGGGAAGCGCAGGCGCGGGGTAAGCGGAGCGCAGAATAGCGAAGTATGAGATTCACGACGCGCAGGACTGCGGATCGTGGATTCGGCGTAACGGAAAACACCATGGAGGAATACATGCGGAGATCTTTACTGGCGGTGGCAATCGCAGGCTTGATGACACTGAGTTGGGTTGCAGGCGGCGAGGCCCAGGTACGCAAGTCGACCGCGGACCTGGCGCTGATCAACGGCACGGTATACACGATGGACGACAGCCGGCCCAAGGCGCAGGCCGTGGCCGTCATCGGAAACCGGATCGCCGTCGTGGGCGTAAACGAAGACGTGGAGCCCTTTATCGGTCCCGATACCCGGGTAATCGACCTGGAGGGACAGACCCTGGTTCCCGGCTTGAAAGAGAGCCACGGACACCTCATGGGCATCGGGGTCGCGAAGATGACGGTCAACCTGGTCGGTATTTCAGGATACGACGAGTTGATCGAACGGGTGCTGGCGGCGGCCGAAGGCAAAGAGGAAGGGGAGTGGATCACCGGCCGTGGTTGGCACGAAGAAAAATGGACGGACCGGAGTTCCCTCACCGTCCGCGGTTTCATGACCCATCACAAGCTGAGTGAGGCCGTGCCCGATATCCCCGTGTACGTGCGAAGGGCCGACGGCCACGCCGCCTTTGCCAACGCCAGGGCCATGGAGCTGATGGGCATCGACGGCACGACGCAGTCTCCCGACGGCGGAGACATCATCAAGGATGCGGACGGCAATCCCACGGGCATTCTGGTCGACAAGGCCATGGGCCTGGTACGTGTGCCCGGGTTCACCGAAAACCAGCGGCGGCAGGCCCTTGAGCTCGGCATCCAGGAATGCCTGGCCAACGGCATCACCATGTTCGACGACGCCGGGGTCGGCGTGGACGGGATCGATCTGTACAAGGAATACGCGGAACAGGGCAAGCTGGACATGCGGGTCTACGTGATGGCCTCGAATCTGCATACCATGCGCGCCTTGAAAAAACCATGGTCCCACCCCGATGGATTCCTGACCGTCCGCGCCGTCAAGATGTACGGCGACGGGGCGCTCGGCTCGCGGGGCGCCTGGCTGCTGGAGCCCTACGCAGACGATCCGGGGAATTCCGGATTCTACACCACTCCGCCCGATTCCATTTACGAGGCCGCGCGATACGGGCTCGAGCACGGCTGGCAGGTATGCACCCACGCCATCGGCGACCGGGGCAACCGCATGATGCTGGATATGTACGAGAAGGCGATGAAGGAATTCCCCCACGTAAAAGACCACCGTTTCCGTGACGAACACACCCAGATCCTGGACGAGGCCGACATCCCCAGGTTCGCCAGGCTGGGCGTGATCGCCTCGATGCAGGGGATACATGCGACTTCGGACCTGCCCTGGGCGCCGGACCGGCTCGGCCACGCACGCACGGTAGAAGGCGGCTACGTCTGGCAGAAGCTGTTGAAGGAAGGCGTGAAGATCATCAACGGGACCGACGCGCCGGTCGAACACGTCAGTCCCATCGCTTCGTTTTACGCCAGTGTGACCCGGGAACTGCCGGACGGGACCCCGGAGGGAGGGATGTTCGGCGACCAGCGCATGTCGCGCCAGGAAGCCCTGAGGTCCTATACCCTCGACGCCGCTTACGGTTCGTTTCACGAAGACGTGCTCGGTTCCATCGAGCAGGGCAAGCTCGCGGATTTCACGGCGCTGTCCAAGGACATCATGACCGTACCGGAGAACGAGATCCTGGATACGGAAATCCTGTATACCATCGTGGACGGCAAGGTACGGTACGAAAGAGGACGGGCCGCCATGCCCTGAAAGGGCCGGCCGCAGTTCACAAACCAGTTGCGCAGGGAACGGGGAGGGAACCGACGGGGGCTTTCCCCGTTCTTTATAATATCAGAAGCGGTATATATCAGGGCGCCCAATGTCAGCGCGCCTGTCGATAGATCGAAGCAGCCGTCGACACGGTTGTTCACCGTCCGCTTGCCGGCGGTAAAGCTTGACGCAGGCGCGTATCCGGTGCATATTTCGGGGCTTGTGTCCGCAGTGATTTGCACGGGTATCTCGCGAAGGGAGGCGGCGTGGCCGCGCATCTCTGGTTCTGCCTGTTTACCGGCCTGATAGCGTTTCAGGGATCTGAAACGCCGGCGCAGCTTCATACGGCGGAAGACATCACCGGAAAGATGCGTGAGCGGGCGGACGGCGTGCGGTCGCTGGCGGCCCGGTATTCCGTTACGACGTACGCGGCCGTGCTCGACCAGAGAAACGAGAGCGAGGGCCGTCTTTTTCTGCAGCGGGACAAGAACCGCCTGCGCCTTGAAGAAGCCGGCCAGACCATTGTTTCCGACGGCGAATCATTATGGACCTATGTGCATGGAAACAGGCAGGTAATCGTGTCGCCGGCGCAGGAAGGCGCGGCGGGGACGCGGCCGGACGAGTTCATTTTCAACTACTCGAACCAGTACCGGTATGATCTGGAGGGCATGGAACCGGTCGACGGCACGCCCTGTTACGTACTCGGGCTTACCGCCGTCGCGCCGACGGACGGAATTCCCGCGTTGCGCATATGGGTGGACGAAGGGACCTGGCTAACGAAGCAGGTCGTATATTCAGACGATATGGGGTCCGAAACCACCCTGCGTTTCATGGATTTCAAGTTGAACACGAAGCTCCCTCCCGGGTTGTTCACGATGACTACGCCCGAGAATGTCGAATGGGTCGACCTGCGTTGAGAGACGCCGGGTAGCGCGCGGAGATAAGGTTTTGCCCAACATCAGTCTCGCCAGCCTGGGCTGTTCGAAGAACCTGGTGGATTCCGAGGTCATGCTGGGCCAATTGGCACGGGCCGGCTACGACGTGGTGACCGACCACGGAGACGCGGACGTCATCATCGTGAACACCTGCGCGTTCATCGGTCCCGCCAAGGAAGAGTCCATCGAAACGATACTGGACCTGGCGCGGTTCAAAGAAGACGGCCGGTGCAGTTCACTCGTAGTCACCGGATGCATGGCGCAGCGGTACGCCCATAGCCTGGTCGCCGAGATGCCGGAAGTGGACGCCGTCATAGGCGTGCATCAATACCCGCGGATCGTTCAACTGCTGGACCGCCTGCAGGACCGGCACGAGACCCTGCGGGAGATACGCAGGCAGCCGCTGCCCACCGACTATTCCTATCCCAGGCTCATTGCCACGCCCCGGCATTCCGTCTACCTGAAGATCGCCGAGGGTTGCGACCGGAGATGCACATTCTGCATCATCCCGGCCATCCGGGGCGGCCAGAGAAGCCGGACCGTCGATTCCCTCGTGGATGAGGCCCGGACACTTGCCGGTCAGGGCGCCGTGGAACTGAACCTGATCTCCCAGGACACCACCTGGTACGGCAAAGACCTGCCGGAACCCGCCAGGCTGGAAGACCTGCTTGCCGCGCTGAACGGCGTGGAGGGCGTACGCTGGATCCGGGCGCTGTACAATCACCCCGTGCGGTTCACCGACGGGTTGATCCATGCCTTCGCCGACCTGGAACAGGTGTGCAACTACATCGATATGCCGCTGCAGCACATATCGGATCCCATGCTCGAGCGCATGAACCGGGAAACGACCTCGAAGGAAACGCGCGCGCTGTTGAAACGGATCCGCGCCCGGATACCGGATGCGACGCTTCGGACCACCTTCATCGTAGGCTTTCCGGGAGAGACGGAAGAGGACTTCGAAGCGCTGTTCGACTTCGTGGAAGAAACACGATTCGACCGCATGGGCGTATTCATGTATTCGAGGGAAGAGCAGACGCCGGCCGCCCGTTACGACGGGCAGGTTCCCGAACCCGTCAAGCAGGAACGATACAACCGCCTCATGGCCCTGCAGCGCAAGATCTCGCTCGATCGCAACCAGGCCTTTGTGGGAAAGACGCTCGACGTGCTGATCGACGAGCGGACGGAAGAAGGGCATTACCGCGGACGCACCGCCGCCGATGCGCCGGAGGTCGACAACGAGGTGCTGGTCACCGGTGAGCATCTCACCCCCGGCGACTTCGCTTCCGTGGACATCACCGACGCCATGGAATACGATCTGATCGGTACGGCCTCGACCGCGATTCCGATACCCGGCAGGCATGACGATCGAACGATTCCGGTATCCGGCGGGCATGCCGAAAAAGCGATCCCCGTCCAATGGGGGCCGCCGGTATGATGATTCCGCTCGCACGCCTCTTGCCTGTACGCCGCATAAAGATGCCCGTCATGGGGATCTTCCTCGCCCAATTCGCCCTGTTCGTCCTTCCGGCATGCAGTCCGCCTGATTTCGATCCGACCTGGACCGCGGAAGAACTGTTCGACTACGGGACGCAGCGCATGGAACAGGAAGACTGGCTGGACGCCCTGGACGCCTTCAGGGCCATCACCCTCAGTCATTCCGGAAATGACATCGTAGACGATGCCCTGTACTACCAGGGCGAAGCGCACATCAAACTGAAGGAATACCCCCTTGCCGTGGTCGTGTTCCGCCGGTTGATCAGCGATTTTCCCCAGAGTCCCTATGCCGATGAAAGCCTGTACAAGCTGGCCTACGCCACGTTTCTTCAGTCCAATCCGGCCCATCTCACGCAGGACAAGACCTTCGAAGCCATCCGCGAACTCCAGTTCTTCCTGGACCAGTATCCCGACAGCGAGTGGAGCGCGGAAGTCCATGCGTTGCTGCAGGAGTGTTTCGACAAGGTCGCCGAGAAAGACTATCGCATCGGCAACCTCTACTACAAGATGAAGGACTGGGAAGCGGCCCGCCTCTATTTCGGGGAATTGCTGGAAATGTATCCCATGAGCAACTGGGCTTCCCGGGCGCAGTACGAAATCGCCGAGAGCTATGCGAGGGAAGGGAAATACCGGGAGGCCATTGAGCAGTTCGAGATCTTCATCCAGAGCTTTCCCGGTAACGAACTGTCGGCGGAGGCCGGACAGCGGCTCGAGAGCCTGAAAAGCAACTACGTGGAACCAACCGGTCCGTCCGAGCCGCCTGAGCAGTCCGATCCGGCCGATCCGGCCGATCCGGCCAAGCGGTCCAAGCCGGCCGCAACCTACGATCAGGCCCAGGACGGCGGCGCGCCGGGTGCTTCCGGGAGCGGCAACTCACCGTGAAAATCCGCCGGCTCGGTGTTTACGGGGGGACGTTCGACCCGGTTCACGCCGGCCATCTGGCCATTGCCCGTGGCGTTGTCGCGCACTGCGACCTCGACCGGCTCCTGTTCGTCCCTTCCGCCCGTCCCCCGCACAAGCAGGGTCACGCCATCGCCCCGCCGGACGACCGGTACCGCATGGCGGAACTGGCCGCGCGGCATGATCCCCATTTCGAAGTCTCGGACATGGAGATCAACCGTCCGGGGCTTTCCTACACCGTGGACACGCTGGAAGAGGTGCGGAAGATCCACGGCGCGTCCGGTGAAATCTATCTCGTCATCGGGGCCGACAGCCTGCTCGAGATCGACACCTGGTATGCGCCGGACCGGGTATTCGACCTGGCCACGGTCGTGACGGTCCCGAGGCCGGGCAAAGACCTCACCGGGGTGGACCCGCGCTGGAGAGACCGCGTCGTCACCATCCATCTCCCCGAAATCGACATCTCCTCCACGGACATACGCCGTCGCGCGGGGGCAGGACTTCCCATTGCCCACCTGGTCCCGGAAGAAGTGGCGGATTACATAGAAGCACGCGGTCTCTACAGGGACATCAGGTAACGATACGCTTCCAGAGCGCTTCGGCCTCTGCGGTCAACTCATCCTGGGTACCGCTGTTTTCCAGCACATAATCCGCCCATCTCGCCTGCTTCTCATCGGGCACCTGGGCGGCGATACGCTGCTCGGCTTCTTCCTCGGAAAGGCCGCTGCGACGGATGATCCGTTCTTTTCGCGTGGTGGCGGGCGCGGTGACGAGGACGACCCGGTCGGCCAGGTCGGTGGGGCCGGTGTCGACCAGCAGGGGCGCGTCGACCACGACGGCCCCGTCGTAGCCTTCGCCTCGCATACCGGCGATCCGGCGGCGTATCTCTCCGCGGATGGCGGGCCGTACCAGGCGATTCAGCCGCTGCCTGGCCTGTTCGTCGCCGAAGACCAGGCGGCCCAGGGCGCGCCGGTCCACGTCCCCTTCCGGCGTCAGGACGTCTTCCCCGAAGGCCTCCCGGATGCGGCCGCGCAGCCGGTCGGTCCGCAGCAGATCGTGGCCGATGGCGTCGGCATCCAAGACGCGGGCCCCGAGTTCCTCGAATACCCGGGCCACCGTCGACTTACCCGAGGCAATGCCGCCGGCCACTCCGATAACGATCAAGTATCACCTATACCCCGACCGTTCCGGCGCCGTTGGCTTCTTCGCCAGGGGCGGCCGCCGGTTCCAGCTCGTCCGGCTCGGCATCCTCGAGGCGCACGGAGACCATCTTGGACAGGCCGGGTTCTTCCATGGTAATGCCGTAGAGGTAATCGGCGGCTTCCATGGTCCGCTTGTTGTGGGTGACCACCAGGAACTGCGTGTCGCTGGTAAACTGGCGAATGGCGCTGGCGAATCGCCGGACGTTCGCGTCGTCCAGGGGCGCGTCCACTTCGTCGAACACGCAGAAGGGGCTGGGCTTCACGAGATAGATGGCGAAGAGCAGGGCGATGGCCGTGAGGGCCGTCTCGCCGCCGGACAGGAGGGCCAGGCTCTGAAGCCGCTTCCCACCGGGGCGCGCCATGATTTCGATGCCTGTCTCGAGGGGGTCCCCTTCTTCTAGCTTGAGGTCGGCCTCTCCCCCTTCGAACAGCGTCTGAAACGTGGTCATGAAGTTGGTCCGGACGTCTTCGAAGGTGGTCATGAAGCGGTCGCGGGCGGCCTTGTTCATCTTGACGATGGTCTTTTCCAGGTTCTCCTTGGCCTCGATGAGGTCGTTCTGCTGCTGCTGGAGAAAATCGAGCCGCTCCTTGCTCGCCCGGTACTCTTCCACCGCCGCCATGTTGATGGGACCCAGGTCGTCCACCTTCCGCTGGAGGTCGTGCCGGAGGTTCTGCGCGGCGTCGGACGAGTATTCCTCCATTTCCGCGATCTCGGGAAGTTCCTCCACGTTATCGGGATCGGTGTCGTATTTCTCCATCAACTGGCGCCGGATCTCGTTGCTCTTCATGTAGAGTTCGGCGTCTTCCAGCTCCGCCTGGTGCACCTGCTCCTGCACCTGGGTCAGTCCGTTCCGGCTTTCGCCAAGCCCCTGCTGCATCCCCCGTTCTTCGTCCTGCAGGTTCCGGTGTTCCTCGAACACGGCGTCGCGGTCCACTTCCCGTTCCCGCCTGGACTTGTAGAGGACCTCCAGCTGTTTCTCGTGGCGCTCCTGGTTCTGCTTCAGTTCCTTCGTCTGGCTCCCGGCCTCCACCGCCTCGGTCTTCCGTTGCTCGAGGAGCCTCGACAGACGCTCGTTCTCCTGGGCGAGGAATTCGCCCGACGTATTCAGTTCGTTGCTCTTGCTTTCCAGGTTGACGAGGGCGATCCGGGCCTCGTGCGCCGATTCCGCAAGGCGCTGGCGTTCCCCTTCCAGTTCGTCGAGGGCATCCTGGTGCGCCCCTACCTCCTCCTCGGCCGCGGAGCGGTCCCGCGCCAGTTTTTCCAGTTCCTTCTTCCGTTGTTCACGGTCCGCGGCCGCCGACTCGACCTGTCCGGCCAGGGACTCCGATTCCCCTTCGAGCTCCCCGTCCTGTTCGCCCAACCGCGCGAGTTCGAATTCGCACTGGCGCCCGCGGGCTTCCAGTTCCATTAACTCGCGCTGGGATTCGCCGAGGACCTGTCCGACGGACGACTGACGCTCCGTCAAAGCGGCCAGTTCCGCGGAAAGCCCCTCGATTTCTTCCCGGGTCTTCTCGCGCTCGGAACGGCCGGCGGCTATTTCCCCGTCCAGCGCTTCGATCCGTTCCGCCCGCCGAAGCAGGTCCGATTCATCCTCCACCGCCGATCCCCCGGTCAGCAGGCCGGCCGGATCCACGACCTCGCCGCCGGCCGTCAACAGTTTCCAGTCCTGCTCGGTGTCAAAAAGCGGCGACAGGCGGTATGCCGTCTCGAGGTCGTTGACGAGCACCACCCTGGAAAGCAGGTGGATAACCGCCGGGCTGACCTCCTCGCCGGAGGTGACGAAGGAACTCGCCCGTCCGATGATGCCTTTGTCCTCGAAAGGCAGTTCCGACGGAGCCGGACGGGGCTTCATCCGGTCGAGGAGAATGAAGGAGACCTGCCCGGATTCCTTTTCCCGGAGATAGCCGATGCCCGCTTCGGCGGCTTCCATGCGCTCGGCCACGACGTACTGCAGCATGTCGTCCAGGTAGGCCGCGATGACCGATTCGTATTGCTTGTCGATCTTGATCTGGTCGGCCAGGACGCCGCGGAATCCATCGATCTGCGCGCCGTTGGTCAAAAGCGCCTTGACTCCCTGGCCGTATCCCTCGTACTGCCGGTGCATGCGGTCGAGCAGCGCCCGTTCCTTTTCCGCCGTGGCCAGGGCGGTCTCGATACCGGACAACGCTTCCCGGGCGGATTCGAGACAGTTTTGCGCGTCCTGCGCGGACTCCTGCAGGGTGGCGTTCAGCGAGGTGTTTTCCGCCACCGCCTTCCTTGCCTCGCCCAGTTCCTTCATGACGGCTTCGGCCGCCTGCTTATTCGTATCCAGTTCTTCCGCGAGCCGCTTCCGGGCGGCGCCGATCTCGCCCATCCTGTTCCGCATGGTCTCCTCGCGGGCCTGCAGAGTACTGATTTCGGCCTGCTCGTCGGAGTGCTTCTGAATGAGCGCCATGCTGTGGTTCCGCAGCACCTGGGAGGATTCCTTCTGCGCGGCGATCCGCCCGGCGAAATCCCTGGCTTCCGCGTCCCGCGCCGCGAAGGTGGTGCGCGCCTGCTCCAGCGCAATGTCCAGCGTCTTGCGGTCGCTGCCGATCTGCGACAGGTCGCCGCGGATGCGCTTCTGCTCGGTCTCGGCTTCCTGCGCTTCCTCCGACGCGGACGTCGCCCGCTGCTCCAGGCCGGCGCTACGCTCCTTGCTTACCAGGAGTTCCTCGTTGAGCGTACGGATCTGTTCGTCGATCCGGTTCACGGCTCCCTGGCGGTCCTGCAGCTGCGTTTCCTTCTCCAGCTGGGCGGCCTTGTTCTCTTCGACGGCGGCTTCGGCGGTCCTGATGCGCGCGAGGAGGGTCTCTTTCTCGTCCGACAGTTTCCGGATCCGGTCCCGGACGGGTTCGGTCTGCCGGCGCAGATGGAGGAACTCGTGACAGGCGGCCACGATCTCCACGTCCTTCATCTGCTGCATCAGCCGGTCGTACCGTTCGTATTTGCGCACCTGGCGCCGCAGTGAATTCACGCTGCGTTCCACTTCGTCCAGGAGGTCGGCGATGCGGATCAGATCGTGCTCGGTCCCTTCCAGCTTCCGCTGCGCCAGGCGCCGCCGCGTCTTGTACTTGTTGATGCCGGCGGCTTCCTCGATGAGCTGGCGCCGTTCCAGCGGACTGCCGTTGACCACCGATTCCACCATGCCCTGCTCGATGATGGAGTAGGCGTGGGCGCCCATGCCCGTATCCAGCAGGAGGTTGGTGATGTCCTTGAGGCGGCAGGGCACCTTGTTGATCTGGTACTCGCTCGCGCCGGAGCGGAAATAGCGGCGCGTGATCGTCACTTCGCTGTATTCGACGGGCAGCATCTGCTCGCTGTTGTCGATCGTCAGCGACACCTCCGCCATGCCGAGGGGTTTGCGGGCGGCCGTGCCGTTGAAGATGATGTCTTCCATCCGGTCGCCCCGCAGCGAGGTCGCGCGGTGCTCCCCCAGCGCCCAGCGAATGGCGTCGACAATATTGGACTTCCCGCAGCCGTTCGGTCCGACCACGGCCGTGATGCCGTCGCTGAACTTCACCTTCAGCCGGGTGGAGAATGACTTGAATCCGATGATTTCAAGATGGGAAAGACGCATCGCAGACGAATCCTGGTGGCGAAGACTGCCTGAATTAGGGGCTGCGAAGTGAGATCGGGTTTAAATTCGGTTACAGGAGACTATAAAGGGGATATATTAGTATATGTAGGGGGCTTGTCAAGCGATTTATACATCATGTACGGCGGGTGGGTATCCGCTATGAGCGCGGACAGACAGGGGTTTGGCGCGGATCGGAAGGGATTTGGCGCGGGCTGAAATGGGAAGATCAGTAGATCACCCGACCATCGTGGTCATCATACCGGTCCTGAACGAAGAGGATTCGATCGGGCTGGTCCTGTCGCATATCCCGGAGGGACTGGCCGCGGCCGTGATCGTCGTGGACAACGGCTCCACGGACCGGACCGGCGCCGTGGCCGAGGAGGGCGGCGCCGTCGTGGTGCGGGAACCCCGGCGCGGGTACGGGGCCGCGTGCCTGCGCGGCATGGCCGAGGCCGCCCGGTTCAAACCGGACGTCATCGTGTTTCTGGACGGCGACTACAGCGATTACCCGGAAGAGATGGCCGACCTGGTGCGGCCGATCGTGGAAGACGGGTACGACATGGTGATCGGATCCCGGATGCTGGGTGACCGCGCGCCGGGCGCCATGCCGGTCCAGTCGTTGATCGGGAACACAATGGTGCCCGCGATCATCCGCTGTCTCTACGGCCACCGGTACACCGACCTGGGACCGTTCCGCGCCATACGCTACGACCGGCTGCTTGCACTGGGCATGGCCGATCAGAATTTCGGCTGGACCGTCGAAATGCAGATCAAGGCCGCGCAGAAGGGATATAGAACGCTAGACGTGCCTGTGCGCTACCGCAAACGGGTCGGAGTTTCCAAGATCACGGGGACGCTGTCCGGCGCGGTGAGAGCGGGCGTGAAGATCCTGTGGGTGACGTTTCGGTATGCGGTGAGGCGGCCGGAATGAATATCACTCCGTCCCCTCCCCCAATCCGATCGGCCGGTCTTCGTCGATAATCCATTCACTCCAGGAACCGGGGTAGAGCACGGCGTCGCCCAGTCCGGCGTGGGTAATGGCGAGCAGGTTATGGCAGGCCGAGACTCCTGAACCACAGTAGTTTACGGCGCGCTCTACGGGGACGCCGCCAAATAGCCCCTCAAATCGCCGTCGCAGTTCCTCAGGCGCGAGAAAGTACCCGTCTTCTCCCAGATTCTCATCGAATGTCGCGCACCGTGCCCCGGGAATGTGGCCGGCCAAGGGGTCTATGGGTTCCTGCTCGCCACGGAATCGCTCCGGCGTGCGGGCATCCAGGACGGCCCAGTCCGCATCCTTCCGGTATCTGTCCACGCCTTCCACGTCGGTGACCAGATGCTCCCGAACGTTGGCCGTGAATGTCCGCGGTGTCACCTCCGGTACCTCCCGCGTCACCGGCAATCCCGCGCCGGTCCAGGCCGGCCAGCCGCCATCCACCACGGCGACGGCGTCGTGTCCCAGCCAGCGGAGCATCCACCACACCCTGGCGGCCACTGAACCGCCCGCGCCGTCATAGACCGCGACCTGCACGTTTTCGTCGATCCCCAATCGTGAGAATACCTCGGCGGCCCGGTCCACCGATGGCAGCGGATGCCGGCCGGTTTCTCCGCGGATGATGGGACCGGAAAGATCATCGTCCAGGTGGGCGTACACCGCTCCGGGTACGTGGCCTTCCGCGTATTCCCTTGCGCCCTGCCCCGCATCGGCCAGGGAGAACCGGGCGTCGATCACGCGCCAGTCCGGATCCTGGAGATGCCGGTGCAACGCGTGGACGTCGATCAGCGTGGTGTGCATGGTTACCCCTTATTCGTTTTCTTCGTTCTCGTACACGATCCGGATCGCCCTGATGTTGGCGATCTTGAAGGCATGCACGTCGCCCTCGGGTATGCGGTGCGCCTCGACGAATGGGGTGCCCCGGGTCCGCTCGATACGGACGGGCTTGATCCGGTGCAGGAAGCTGCGGCTCCGGTTCCCCAGGTAGTAGTCGATGACGGCCCGGTGGTTGTGCTGCACCGCCATTTCCAGAAGCTCTTCCGTCTGCCCCGGAGCCAGGTACTGCAGGTTTCCGGCCTGTTCGATGTGCGGCGCGTTCCGGTCTGCCCTGCCCGAACCCCGGTGCAGTTGGTAGCCCGGCAGACAGTCTCCGAACCCGAGCACCGGTTTCTGATCGGAAGACGCAGGTGTACGCGGCTGCTCCCCGTTCCCGGAAGGACTGCTTCCGTCGCGCGTTTCCGCCTTTCCGTTGTCCCCTTCGCCGGACTGCGCCCGCTGGCCGGCGTTACGGCCGGCAGTCCGCTCAGATGATCCGACGACTTCGGACTTCGGCATGTAGCCCTGTCTCTGCAGCAGGTCCATCAGCTCCCGGTACTTCTTGCGCTCCACGATCAGCGCGTCGGGCCCCACTTCGCCTTTTATGTATGGCGCGAGTTCCCCGTGGGCCTTGATGTGGCTGGCGATCTCGGCGCTCGCGGTCCGCAGGAGGAAAGTTTCCATGAAATACACCTGCCCGTACGCGTCGCCCCAGGATTGTATCGAGTACGCGACGTTCTGCGGCAGGTCCTTTTCGGAATGGTCCGCCAGAAAATCGATGACCTCCTCGCCGGACAGGTCCGCATTGGCGGCCCGGTAGATGGTATCGCGGTTGACGCGGTAGGTCAGCGTGAGATCGACCCTTTCCAGGTCGGCGAACCGCTCGAGTCTTTCCCGGATCATCAGATCCAGGTCCCGGGGCGCGATGATTTCGAACGTGGGCTGAACGATGAACCGGTCGCTCCACGCCTGCTCGTCCGACCAGTCCTGCCCGCCGAGTACGTGTCTGCCCGCCGGGGTGATTACCAGGCCGGCGCCGGAACCGTTCTTCCCGCCGTACCGGCGCAGGAGACCGATCCATTCCAGTTCGCGCAGCGCGGCGTGGATTTCAGCTCTTTCCTGGTCGCTGAATGAATCCGTCCGCACGTGAGGAGAGGAACAGGTCAGCACGCAGCGCATGATCTGGTCCAGATCCACGTGGGCGAATCCCACGCACAGTTGAAGGATGCCTGGGAGCGCGGAAACCGCGGGGGAACGCGCCCGTTCCCGTACGTGCCAGAAAGACAGCAGGTCTTCGAGCTTCTCGGACGTGGGCAGTCCCAGCCACGACTCGAATTCGGCCGTAGCCCGCAGACGCCCGTCCTCTTCACGCGTCAGTCCGCGCCAGCGCGCATACTCCATCACAAAGCGCAGCTGTTCGTTGATGTCCTCTGGCGAATCCGGCATGCCGTTCGCGGCGGCTTCCTGCCGATCCACCATGGCGTCGAGCGCTCTTTTATAGGGCGCGCCGCGGTCCGTGAGCCGCGCCGGATTGTGGCGCAGGCCATTCACCAGGGCGAAGACATTCCGGACGGCGGTGAGATCCCGGCTCTCGTCCTCTTCCGAGTTCGCCGCTTCCGCCTGAAAGAAGCCCGCCAGCCGGTCCGTGTAGTAGCGGATCAGCATATCGCGGAGATCTTCGGGAACGATGAAGTCGACGGTACGGTACGCCCGGCGCCGGCCCACAACGAGTCCACGGGTCAGCAGTCCGTGAAGCTGCTCGATCAATTCGGCGTTGCCGGGCTTTCTCGTATCGTAAACCCGTCCCGATGCTCCGGCCGCAAGCACGGCCAGCAGAATCTCCCGCCCTTCTTCGGTCAGATCGTCCAGGGATTGGTCGATGTATCCGGGCTGGAAGATCTGGTCCATGATTTCCCGGATCAGACGGGCCCGGGAGATCATGCCGGGTTGCACGCCGAGGGTGAAGGCGATGGATTTCAAGTCGCCCATGGGCAGGGCGGCGAGGTATTCCTGGAGGATCACCGGTTCATTCCCATTCGATGGTGCCGGGGGGCTTGGAACTGAGGTCGTAGACCACGCGGTTCACGCCTCTTACTTCGTTGATGATGCGGCTTGACACGTGCGCCAGGAAATCGGCGGGCAGACGGGCCCAGTCGGCCGTCATGAAGTCCAGCGTGGTCACCGCCCGGAGGGCGATGACGCTCTCGTAGGTCCGGGCGTCGCCCATCACGCCGACGGTCTTGACCGGAAGCAGCACGGCCAGCGCCTGGGAAACCTCGTCGTAGAGGTCCGCATTGCGCAGTTCGTCGATGAATATCTTGTCCGCTTCCTGCAGAATGGACACCCGTTCCCGGGTCACTTCCCCCAGCACGCGGATGCCCAGGCCCGGTCCCGGAAAGGGATGCCGGTCGATGATCTCGTCCGGCAGGCCAAGCTCCCGGCCCACGGTGCGCACTTCGTCCTTGAACAGGTTGCGGACCGGTTCCAGCAGTTCGAGTTCCAGGTCGTCGGGAAGTCCGCCCACGTTGTGGTGGGTCTTGATGACGCTGGCCGGCCCCTTCACGGAGGCGCTTTCGATCACGTCGGGGTAGAGCGTGCCCTGGGCCAGGATGTGCACGCCGCGCAGTGAAGTCAGTTCGCTTTCGAGCACCCGGATGAACTCGTCGCCGATGATCTTGCGCTTCTGTTCTGGTTCTTCCACGCCTTTCAACCGGTCGAGGAACCGGTCAGAGGCGTCCACGAAGCGGAAACGGGCGTTGATGGTCCGCCGGTAGGTCTCTTCGACCTGTGCGGCTTCGTCTTTCCTGAGCATGCCCGTGTCCACGAAGACGCAGGTCAGGCGGTCTCCGATGGCCCGTCCGATCAGCGCCGCCACGACCGAGGAGTCCACGCCGCCGCTGGCGAAGCAGGCCACGCGGCGCTCGCCCACGGTCTCCCGGATTGAGGCCAGGGCCTCGTCGATGAAGGTCCGCGGCGTCCAGCTACCCTCGCAGCCGCAAATGGCGAATACGAAGTTCTCCAGGATCTCGCGGCCATGGACCGTGTGCACGACTTCGGGATGGAACTGCACACCGTAGATCCGGCGTTCGGGCCGGGCAACGGCGGCGATGTGTCCGTTGTCGGAGCGTGCGATGACCTCGAAATCCGGCGGTGGCGCCTTGAGCTCGTCACCGTGACTCATCCAGACCATCATGCGTTCGGGCAGGTCGCGGAACAGGGGCGTGCCGCCCGTTGTCCGGATCCCCGCGTTGCCGTACTCGCGGGTCCCGGCGTGAGAGACCTCGGCTTCGTGGTAATGCCCCATCAGCTGCAGGCCGTAGCAGATCCCCAGGATCGGCTTGCCCGTCTCGAATATGGCCGGATCGGGATGAGGCGCGTCTTCCCCGTACACGCTGGCCGGACCGCCCGAAAGGACGATGCCGGTGACGTTGCGTGCCGTCAATTCGGACGCCGGCGTATCGTAGGGCAGCACCTCGCAGTAGACGTGGCTCTCCCGTATGCGCCGCGCGATAAGCTGCGTGTATTGCGCGCCGAAATCGAGAATGGCAATCCAGTTCGAGTCAGCCATTTAACGGGTTTCAGAGATGTGAAAAGACGGGTGTCGTGAAGTAAATGAACAGGTTGCATAATATAGCCGGTTCATTTCGTTTCGTCCAGCGCAGAAAGTATATTTTCAAGCGCGTTTTCACCCGAGATCAACCGGAGCGTGATATCCAGCACGGCCAGGTGGTTTACGATGGCGTGGTCCGGCGGGACGCGGACGGCGTCCTTTTCCGTCGTGACGATGCAGGAAGCGCCTGTTGCTGCAGCCAGGGACGTTGCCCGGTCCAGGTCCGACGGGGTGAAAGGGTAATGATCCGGGTACGCCAGGACCCGGTGTACCCGGCCCCCGGCGTCCGCGACGGTCTGTGCGAAGGAGGCGGGATTGGCGATTCCGCAGAGGACGAGGACGTCGCGGCCGGCCAGCCAATCCAACGGCAGAGTCGTATCGTCGGCCAGCCAATCCCCCGGTAACGCCGCGCCGTCGGCCAGCCGTCTCAAGCCGGCGGGGACGTAGGTGGTTTCGATGATGGCCAGGTGGGGGAACCGGGTCTGTAATCGCGCCGAGTCGACATCGTCCGAACGGGCCTGGTCCGTTCTGGTCAGCACGAGCGCATGGGCGCGCTGGAGCGAGGAAAGCGGTTCGCGATAGGGGCCGGCGGGGAGCATGCGCCCCGGGTTCGACCGGCCGGAAGCGTCATGCACTACGATGTCTATACTGCGGCCGGTCCGCCTGTGCTGGAATCCGTCGTCCAGCAGGAGCACGTTCGCATCGTATTGTTCGATGGCCATTCGTCCCGCCGCGGTGCGGCTCGGGCCGACGATCACCGGGACGTCCGGCAGCATCGAAGCCAGAAAGGCCGGTTCGTCGCCCACTTTCTGCCAGGCGGCGCCGGGCGGCGCGTGTCGCATCGTGCTGGTCTTTCTCCCATAGCCCCGGCTCAGCACGGCGGGCCTGTAGCCGGCATCCCTGAATCGGCGTGCCAGATACCGCACGACAGGCGTCTTACCGGCGCCCCCCACCGTCAGTGCGCCGACGCTGATCACCGGCGCCGGAAGCCCTTCGGAGTTGAGCATTCCCGTGTCGTACATCCAGTTCCGGAACCGGACCAGGATACCCATCATCAGGGACAGGGGCAGGAGCGCACAGCGCACGAAACGTATGACCGGGCTCCGTTCGTCCGGGTCCAGGAGCCGGGTGTACAAGGGCACGCTTTCGAAGTCGTCCAGCGGCCTGGATTCGTGATGATCCGGATCCAGCACCCACCGGTCTACCAGTTCCAGGGTGCGGTCCACGGCCTTTGCGCGCATGCGCACCGCCTGTCGGGCGGCCGCACCGGTCTGCGCACGCTTCCGCGGGTCTTCCAGTAATCTGTGCCATTCCCGTGCGAGTTCGTCGCCGTCGTGCACGACCATGCCGCCCCCGGTTCGAAGCAGGGCCGCCGCGCTCGCCCGGACGTTCTCGGTGTGAGGGCCGAAGAGGACGGGTATGCCGCATGCCGCGGGTTCCAGCACGTTGTGCCCACCGAGGGGCACCAGCGTGGCCCCGACGAAGGCCATGTCCGCGGCGGCGTACATGGCCGACAGTTCGCCCATGGTGTCCAGGATGATCACGTCGAAATGGGCGGGATCCCGCGCGTCCGGTCGGGTCCGGCGGGCGTACGCGAGCCCGGCCCCACGCAACATCTCCTCTACCTCCGGTACGCGAGGAAGATGCCGGGGCGCCCAGATCAGTTTCGCCTCTTGATGTCGTTCGCGCACCTGGAGGAAGGCCGCCAGCACCGCCCGTTCCTCTTCTACGGGCCGGGGACACCCCGCCATGATGACCGACGCGGATTCGGGCAGCCCGAGGTCATGGCGCAACTGCGTCCGCGACGGCCCATCCTGTCCGGCGGCGAGGTCGAATTTGACGTTGCCCGTCACGCGCAACCGCCCCGGGTCCGCGCCGTAGGCGATATACCGTTCACCGTCGAGGGCGTGCTGGACGCCTATGGTAGCCAGCAACCGCAACATCTCCCTGAACAGGGGTTTCACGAAACGGTTCCGCGCGAGACTCCGGTCCGACATGCGGCCATTGACCAGGGCCACGGGGCAATCGTGAGCCGCCGCCGCTTTCAACATAGACGGCCAGAGTTCCCCCTCCAGCAGGATCAGCGCGCGGGGGCGTACCCGGCCGAACACGCGGTGGAGGATGAATGGCGCGTCAAAGGGCGCCAGGCCGTAGAAATGGGCCCGCGGTACGTGTTCCCTGACATAGGCCAGGCCGGTCTCCGTCATGGTGGTGACCAGCACCGCGAATCCGGAATGGCGTTCCACGAATCCCCCGATCACGGCCGCCAGGCCGGTGGCCTCGCCTACGGAGGCGCAGTGGAACCAGACCACGGGCCGCTTTTCGTCGGCGGGGACAAGAGGGCGCTGACCGAGCCGCTGGCGCATTCCCCAGCGGTCCGCGACGGACAGGATAGCCAGGACCGGGGAGAGCAGTACGGTCAGTATGGTGTATAGCAGCCTATAGATAAAAATCATGTCAGGAACAGATCGAAATACGGTATCGGTGTCGGTATTGATGTCGATCCATGTCAAGCAGCGTCCGGAATACATACGACGATCAGGATTTGTCGAGACTCCGCCCGGCGGTCTCCCGCGCGACCAGCAGACGCTGCTGGAGTTCCAACCGGTACGGTTCGAGGCCCTCGGCCGATACATCACCAGGAACCTGCAACGGTTCGCCGAAAGCAATCACCGCATTGGAAAAAGGGCGGGGAATCATGAAACGGTCCCAGGTCGAAAGTAAGCGGGGATTCTGGGAAGCAACCGCGAAGGGCACGATGGGAAGGCCGGATCTGCCGGCTATGAACAACGTGCCCGGCTTGACATGGAGACGGGGACCCCGGGGACCGTCCACCGTCACCCCCAAGTCGTCGCCGGCCGCACCGGCCGCCGCCATGCGGAACAAGGCGCGCGTGCCCCCCCGGGTCGAAGATCCGCGTATGGTGCCATATCCCATGCTCTCGATGGCCCGGGCGATCAACTCACCGTCCCGGTGCTGGCTGACCAGCACCCTTATCCCCTGGCGGCGAAAGGCATAGGTGGCCACCAGCAGGCCCTCGTGCCAGAAGGCGTACAACACCTGCCCGCCGTCTTCTCGGGCCCGTTCCAGGCGTTCTTCCCCGATCATGCGGATGGAGAGCGTCCTGCCCAGGAGTCTGATGACACTGGCGCTCAGCTTGCCTGCCAAAGAATACATACTGATCTTACTCCCCGCCGCCCGCTATTTCCAGCGCGAGGTCGGCGACGCGCGACGAAGCGCCCGGCGTGCCCAGCCGGTCTCGTACTTCACGGAGTTCGCGGGTCATCGCCCGCCGCTTCTCCGGTTCCCTGAGCAGATCAAGGACCACCGGCGAAAGTACTTTCGGATCGACTTCGTCCTGGAGGAATTCCGGCGCGATGCGGCGGCCGGCCACCACGTTCACCAGGCCGATATCCGGTATGCTGACCAGGCGCCGGACGATCCACCAGGACAGGCGGGACATGCGGTAAAGGACCAGCAAGGGAGTACCGAAACACGCCGACTCCAGGGTCGCCGTTCCCGAGGTGACCAGCAGCAGGTCGGCGTGGCTCATCACCTCGTAGGTGCTGTTTTCCACCACGGGCACCCGCCCTGCGTCTTCTTCCAGGGACGCTTGACCCGCGAGATGCGCCGCCAGGTCGGACCGGGATACGGTGGGCGCCAGTCCGATGACGCCCTGGACACCGGGCAGTTCCCCTTGCACCGTCTTCAGGGTACCGATCATGGCGGGCAGCATGCCTGCCACTTCCATGTCCCGGCTGCCCGGCAGCATCCCGATGATCGGCCGGTCAGGATCCAGGCCTGCGTCCGCGCAGAAATCTGTCCTGGACCGCCGGCTTTCCAGCACTTCCAGGAGGGGATGTCCGACGAAGACCACTTTTCCCCCCGCCTTTTCATACAGCGTCACTTCAAAGGGAAAGACCACCGCCATGCAATCGACCAGCTTGACGATGGTGTGTATGCGCCGCGCCCGCCAGGCCCATACCTGGGGACTGATGTAGTACAGCACGGGTATGCCGCGATTGCGCGCCTTGCGGGCCAGCCGGAGGTTGAAGTCGGGGTAATCTATGAGGATCAGCACGTCGGGGCGCCGGGATTCGAGGAGACCGTCCAGGCGGCGCAATGCCCTCCGGACGAAGGGCAGATGCCGGACGACCTCGGTGAGCCCCATGACCGAAAACCGTTCGATGTGGTAGACCAGTTCGCAGCCGGCCTCCTCCATACGGTCTCCGCCGATCCCGAGTATGTCGATTCCCGGCCGCCTCGCCTTGAGTGCGGCCACCACGCCGGCGCCGTGCAATTCTCCCGACGCTTCACCGGCGATGATCATGATCCGCAATGAACGGGCCTCCTCAGAACGCAGGGTTTTGACCGGGACGACGAACGTAAACATCAAAATACACTTTGAGGGCGCAACCTCGGAGTATATTTTGGAGTCTTACCCAGTAAGGTTGGCTTAAACGTAATATACAGGAGGTCGGAAAGCGCATGGCTGATTCCCCGGGAGCCCGCTCCGTTGTTTTCGTTTCATTAACCGGCGACGAACAGGTAAAGGTCTACGACCAGGACCGCGAGATGGGTTCCCTGACCCTGCGATCCACCAGCGACGCCCACGGTCCTTCTGGAGCGCTGTGCCTGCACCCGTCCGGAAACCTGATGTACGACGCGCACGTGGAATCCACGACGCTCGCGGCCTTTCGACTTGACACCGATTCCGGCGAACTCACCCTGATCAACAAGGTGGACACCGGTATCGGGATTCCGGCGCACCTCGTGACGGACCGGCGGGGCCGCTTCCTGCTAACCGTCTACTACGGCGGCGGCGGCATCACCGTGCACCGCCTGGGTGAAGACGGCGCGATCGGCGAACTCGTCCAGTACATCGACACCGGCGAAAAAGCCCATGCCGTTCACCTGGCGGTCGAGGACCGGTACGTGATCGTACCCCACGTCTGTCCCACCAACAAGACCAGCCAGTTTCGATTCGACGCGGAAACGGGCCGTCTCACCCCCAACGATCCAGCGGTGCTGGACCCGCCGGACGACGAAACCGGGCCGCGGCATATCTGCTTCCGGCCGGAGGGCGACGTGGCCTACATCGTCAACGAACAGGGCAATACGGTCACGGCACACCGCTTCGACGCCGAACGCGGAACACTTACGATCTTTCAGAACGTCTCCACGCTGCCCGATGGCTACGAGGAGGGCGGATTTACCGCGCACGTCGAGGTGCATCGCAACGGGAAGTGGGCCTATGCCTCCAACCGGGGGCACGACAGCATCGTGGGGTTCAACGTGGCGGAGGACGGCGCGCTGACGGCCTTCGGGCATGTCTCCGTTCCGGCCAGTCCGCGGTCCTTCAACGCCGATCCGGATGGGCGGTTTCTCTACTGCGCGGGCGAAGCGGCCGGCGTGATGACGGCATTTCGCGTGGACCAGGCCGACGGAAGCCTGCATCCGATCGGAGATTATACCGTGGGAGACAAGCCTTTCTGGGTCATGGCGACGACTTTGGGCTGACGGCTGAAATAGACGGTTGAAATAGTCGAGGATGCCGGCAGGATGCATCCGGTATGGGGTTATAGCACTGCGCCACCGTATCGAGGAGGTGGCGGCGAGTCGGGGGATCGGATATGAGCGATAAGCGTCAAAACGGCGAAGATCCCAAGGGCCTGGTGGATATGTTCACGGATGAAAGACAGCGTGAGCAGCACGGCACCATGGACCGACGTATCGAGAAGAAGCGCTTCACGCCGCGCCGGATCGCCATCGGCGCCTTGGCGGCTGTGGTGGTCGCCTTCGGCGCCTACGCGCTGCTCAGCGTCAACCCGTCCTCGCTGAACGTGGAGGCCGCGAAGTTGACCACGGCACCGGTGACCCACGGCCCCTTCCTGGAATACATCGTCGAGCAGGGCGCGGTGATGCCGCTTACGACCATCTACCTGGACGCGGTGGAAGGCGGGCGGGTGGAAGAAGTCTTCGTCGAAGAGGGCACGCGGATCGAGGAGGGCACGCCCATCCTGCGCCTGTCCAACGCCACGCTGCAGCTCAACGTCATGCAGCGCGAGGCCGAACTCTTCCGCGAAGTGAACCGGCTCAGGGAGACGCGGGTGACCATGGAGCAGCGGCGCCTGAACATGCGCGCCCAACTGGTGGAACTGGACTACCAGTTGCGTCAGGCCGAACGGGAGTACGCGCGCCAGGACGAGATGTTCAAGGCCGACCTGACTTCGCGAAAGGAGTACGACGAGGCGAAGGACAATCTTGAATACTACACGCGCAGGCACGAGGTCACTGTCGAAACGTTGCGCCAGGATTCGCTCTTCCAGACGATCCAGATCCAGCAGCTGGAAGAATCGATCGACCGGCTGCGGCTGAACCTGGAGATCATCAAGCAGAACCAGGAGAACCTGACGCTGCGCGCTCCGATCACGGGGCTGCTCTCCTCCCTCATCGCCGAGGTGGGCGAGTCCAAGCCCCGCGGCGAACGGCTGGGACAGATCGACGTGGAGGACGAGTTCAAGGTGCGGGCCGCCATCGACGAGCATTACATCGCCCGCATTCAGTCGGGGCAGGCCGGTTCCTTCGATTTCGCCGGGGGGACCTACGACCTGGTGATCCGGCGGGTGTATCCCGAGGTACTAGAAGGGCAGTTCGAGGCGGACATGGTGTTTCCCGAGGGGATGCCCGACGGGCTGCGCCGGGGCCAGACGCTGCAGGTGCGCATCGCCCTGGGCGAACTGGCCGACGCCCTGCAGGTGCCCCGGGGCGGGTTCTACCAGAAGACGGGCGGCCGGTGGATCTACGTGCTCGACTCCGCTGGCGAAACGGCAGCGCGGCGTCCGATACGGCTCGGACGACAGAACAGCCAGTTCTTCGAGGTGCTCGAGGGACTCGAAGAGGGCGAGCAGGTCATCACGTCCATGTATGACAACTTCGGCGACATGGAACAACTGGTGTTGAAATAGCGGTACGGGCAGTTGATAAAGGATCGATTTCGCAGAGATGACAACGCATCACGACGCACGCATGAGCGCGGCCAAGCGTGACCAGGCACGGCCAGGTTATCGATAAATCACAGGAGCGAACCATGATTCGGACAGAGCATCTCAAGAAGCTGTACGCAACCGAAGAGGTGGAGACCACGGCGCTGAATGACGTGAGCATGGCCGTGGATAAGGGCGAGTTCGTGGCGATCATGGGACCGTCCGGCTGCGGCAAGTCCACCCTGCTCAACATCCTCGGCCTCCTCGACAACCCCACGGGCGGGGAATACTACTTCCTGGAAAACGAGGTGTCCGCCCACTCCGAGCGGCAGCGGGCCAACCTGCGCAAGAACAACATCGGCTTCGTCTTCCAGAGCTTCAACCTGATCGACGAACTCACCGTCTACGAGAACATCGAACTGCCCCTGATCTACCTGGGCACGTCCAAGCAGGAACGCAAGCAGCGGGTGGAAGCGGCCATGGAACACATGCAGATCCCGCATCGCCGGAACCACTTCCCGCAGCAGCTATCCGGGGGCCAGCAGCAGCGCGTGGCCGTGGCGCGGGCGGTCATCGGCAATCCCAAGTTGATTCTGGCCGACGAGCCGACGGGCAACCTGGACTCGGCCAACGGCGCGGAGGTGATGGAACTCCTGACCGGCCTGAACGAAGCGGGGACGACCATCATCATGGTGACCCACGACCAGGCGCTGGCCGACCACGCCCACCGGACCATCCGGCTCTTCGACGGACGCATCGTGAATGAGGCTGCGGCGTAGGAAGCGGCCGGGGGAGTTTGCAGGCGACAACGCTTACCTCGTAGTCAGCCAGTCCCAGAAGCCGGCGGGTTCATCTGAGGGCGTCATTTCCAGCACTTCTTCCGAGATATACAGGGTCGGCATCAGATTCAGCATCTGGTTGCCCCGCCACGCTTTGTATCCCCAGTTGTTGGTCTCCAGCGCGGCGCCGCGCACGTACGGCCGCCACATCTCATTGATCAGGGTGTACCAGAGGAACACGCCGCCCACGTCACGGACGAGGATCTCCTCCGCCTCCTGGTATAGTGCGGTGCGCCGGTCCGGGTCTCCCACCAGCACATTCGCCCGGAGTACCAGTTCTTCGAATCGCTTATTATACCACGGATGCCTGCCGTTCGACAGCCACAACGTGAGCAGGTTGCTTGCGTCGACGTAATCGTAACGGTAGGGAATGAGCGCCAGGGTGATTTCCCGGGCGTTCATCGCCTCCGTAAACACCTTCCGCTCCACGTTTCGTACACCGACGTCGACGTTCAGGACCTGTTTGAGCATGGCCTGTACTGCCTCGGCGGCTGTGGCGTTCACGATCGTTTCTCCCCGAAGCCACATGCTTACGACGGGGAATCCCCTGCCGTCCGGGTATCCGGCTTCAGCCAAGAGCCTGCGAGCCAAATCGGGATCGTATCGTTGTATTGAGGCCAGCGCTTCCGTGTTGGCCGCGGGAAACCCCGGTTGCAGCATGGACGGAGCCGGCAGTCCGATATCCCGCAGGGCGGAGTTCATGAGCGAAGCCTGGTCGACGGCATGGCTGAAGGCCTGGCGGACTCTCAGGTCATTGAAGGGCGGGTTGTGGGTGTCCATCATCAGGTAATAGGTCTGAAAATCCACGTAGGTGTTCAGGTGGTCCTTCAACGAAGGGATGGACTTGACCCGGTTGATCTCGGCCTGGTTGCTCAGCACGATGTAATCGACTTCGCCCGCCTCGTACGCGGCGAGGTAGGGAGGTTGGGCCGCGGCGTTGAAGAGCTGCGCCGTGATACGTTCCAGGTAGGGCTTGTTGGGGCCCCGGTACGTGGGACTCGGCTCGAGGACGATGTGGCCGTTGATCGTCCATTCCCTGAGCCGGAAAGGACCGTTGCCCATGTGAGTCTCGGGCCGGGTCGACCAGGCAGGGCCGTATTTCTCGAACAGGTGGGTGGGGGTCACCCAGCTGTAGTTTAGCAGCTCCGGCGCGTAGGGCGTCGGCTGGGTCGTGGTGAAGGCGATGGTGTGCCGGTCCAGCGCCTCGACGCCCAGGGAATCCAGGGGCATGCGGCCGGCCACGACTTCGCCCCAGTTTTTTATGGGCCGGTAGTACCATTCGAAATCGAACCCGGTCTTCGGATCGGCCCAGCGAAGGAACGACGCCTCGTAGTCGTAGGCCGTGACGGGCCGGCCGTCGCCGAAGACCAAGTCCTGCTGCAGATGGAAAATCCAGGTGTGGCCGTCTTCGGTCACTTCCCAGTGCGTCGCCGCGGCGGGAAGCAGGTTGAAATCACGGTCGACGCGGGTCAGCGGCTCGTTGGTCAATGCGAAACCGAAGATCTTCTGATAGGAGGAGGTGGCCCGGTCCATGAACCGGTTGTTCAGCTCGAAGGTGCGCAGGTGCTGCATGGAAGCGGGCGCGGCGTCCGGAGGGAGCGTCACGCCGATGGAGTTGACCCGCGCCGGAGGCTTTTGGTCGGATGAATCGATGACGGCTTGGCCGGATGAATCCGCGGATGTCTGGCCTGTTAGATCGGCGACGGCCTGGCCGGATGGGTCGGCGGAGGCGCCCAACAGGGTGGCGCACAGGAGCGCCGTCGAGCCGGCCAATATGGTCGCCAGGGCGAGGATACACCATTTTCTTATATTTGATGGCATAGGCATCGATGTGGATCCTTTTGACCGTTGACGTGAGAAGCCGGTTTCAGCCGAGAACCTGTTCAGTCCAACGGGTCGCTCCGTACTAGAATTCCTCCCGTTCGAGAACCCCTCCCGTCAACGGTCGATCAACCAACTCCACAGGCCGTCAGGCTTACGGGCCATGCCGAGTAACGCCTTCGCCGTCAACGGCCGGTCAGCCAGCTCCACGGTCCGCCGGGCTTCCGTGCCGCCTTCTCCCGGGTTACATCCTCTGTAATGTAAATCGTCGTCATCAGGTTCAGCATCTGGTTTCCCCGCCACGCCCGGTATCCGGATTCGTTCGGTTCGAGCGCTTCGCCGCGGATGTAAGGACGCCACATTTCGTTGACCAGGTCGTGCCAGAGGAACACCCCACCCACGTCGCGGACCAGGATCTCTTCCGCTTGCTGGTAAAGTTTGGTGCGGCGTTCGGGATCACCGACCAGTTGGTTGGCCTGTTCCACAAGTTCCTCGTATCGTTCGTTGCGCCATGGATGGCGGCCCCGGGACAAAAACAGGTTGAGCAGGTTGCTGGGATCCAGGTAATCCCATCCGTAGGCGATCATGGAGAAGGGAATTTCCTTGGCGTTCATCGCTTCCGTGTAGACCTTCCGTTCCACGTTCAGCACCTCGACCTCGATATTGAGATTCTGCTTCAGCATGGCCTGTATGGCCTCGGCCGCCACCTTTCTGAGGTAGGCTTCGCCGCGCAGCCACATGGCCATCGCGGGGAATCCTCTGCCGTTGGGGTAACCGGCTTCCGCGAGCAGGCGGCGGGCCTTTTCCGGGTCGTACCGCTGTATATGCGCCAGCGCTTCGGGGCTTGCGGCCGGGAATCCCACCGGCATCATGGATACTGCGGGGACCGCGATGTCCTTCAGGGCGGACTTCATGATGGCCGGCTGGTCGATGGCGTGGCTGATGGCCTGGCGGACGCGCAGGTCGCTGAAGGGAGGAACCCGGGTGTCCATGAAGAGATAGTACGTGGTGAAATTGGTATAGGTGTTCAGGTGGCTGCGTAGCACCGGGTCGGAACGGACCCGGTTGATCTCAGCCGGGATGTTCAGTAGGACGTAGTCTACCTCGTTTGCCTCGTAGGAGGCCAGGAAGGGCGGCTGGGCTGCCGCGTTGTACAACCGGGCGATGATCCGTTCAAGGTAGGGCGTGCTGGGACCGGGGTAGGTGGGATTCGGTTCCAGAACGATGCGGTCGTTTATCGTCCACTCCTTGAGCCGGTAGGGACCATACCCGATGTGGGTTTCGGGTTTGGTGGACCACGCCGCGCCATGCTTCTCGAATTGATGCGTTGGCGTCACCCAGCTGTAATTGAGCAGCAGCGGCGCGAAAGGCGCCGGCCGGGTGGTTGTGAAAGCGATGGTGTGCGGGTCCAGTGCCTCGACGCCCAGCGAGTCCAGTGGCATCTTCCGCGCGACGACGGCGCCCCAGTTCCTGATCGACCGGTAGTACCACTCGAAATCGAAACCCGTGTCCGGGTCCGCCCACCGCCGGAACGTGTCTTCGTAATCATAGGCGGTGACGGGTTTTCCATCACCGAAAACCATGTCCTTCCTGAGATGAAAGGTCCAGGTATGGCCGTCTTCAGACACTTCCCAGTGGGTGGCGGCGGCGGGTACCAGATTGAAATTGCGGTCGACCCGGTTGAGGGGCTCGTTCGTCAGTGCGAATCCGAAGGACTTCTGGTAGGAAGACGTGGCCCGGTCCATGTACCGGTTGTTCAACTCGAAAGTCCGCAGGACCTGCATGGAGGGCGGCGCGGCGTCCGGTGGCAACGTCACGCCCCTGGCATTGACATAGTTGGACGTATCGGCGGGGTTGACGCGTCCGGGAGAGCCGGGCGATACGGTGGATATCTCCGCGGCCAGGGCGACCGTGAGTACGAGAAACGATGCGGGGATCATCAGGGCGATCGTCGGACGCATGGCAACCTCGTTCAGCCGTCATTCCGGTTGCGTACCTCGACGGGCTTCTTATACAGTCTGGCCAGGATTTCGGTGAACTGGAGCGGGCTGACGCCCACGCCGTTCACGTTGACCGTCCAGTGCAGGTGTGCGGCGGTCACGCGGCCCGTGGAGCCCGAAAGCCCCAATAGCTGTCCCTGGACCACCTGGTCGCCGGTTTTGACGTACAGCCTGCTCATGTGAGAATACCCGGTGTGAACGCCCATGCCGTGTTCGATCAGGACATGGTTGCCCGAGTAGAACAGGTTCTGCGCCAGCTTGACCACGCCGGACTGGGCGGCGTATAGCGGCGTCCCTTCATAGGCCCGGAGGTCGAGGCCGCCATGGTAGCTGCGGAGCTGTCCATTGAACACCCGACGGGTTCCGTATGGACTGGTGATGGTTTTCTTCTCCACGGGATAGCTGAAGGTGTCCTCCATCATCACGCTATCCCGGACCGCTTCGTAGGCTGCTGCGATGACCTTCCTTTCCTGCGCAATGCGGCGGTAATCCGCGGCCGAGGGCGTAACCCTGTTTTGCGGAACGCCCCGGATCTGCTCCGATCGATATGGCCCGGGGACTATGGTGAAAGGAAGATCCCGATCGAAGACACGGTCGCTTTCGGTCCATTCCACGTGAACGGTGTCCGAGCCGGGCGCCGCATGATAGGGAATGCCTATCAGGGCAAATAAGGCGCCGTCGCTTCCGGTGGGATGAGGGTACATGCGAAGGATCCGCGCGCCTGTCGAAACGGTCAGGTCAGCCACGGGACCGGCCGGACCGGCGAGATCGACCCGCGCCGAAGGAAGATCGCCCTGCACCCCGGTGTAGCCCGCTGATTCATCCACCACGCCGTCCGGTGCGCCCGCTGTCCTTTCGAAGGACGGATCGGCTTCCACTCCGGGACCATCCGGGATGCACTCCAGCAACAGGGTATGGCCGTTCGCCACGCGCTCATCGGAAAGGCGGAGTGAGAAAGCCCGCTCTCCCAGATAAGCCCGCGGTGCGTGGAAGAAGGTCTCACCACCCAGGCAGACTGCGGTCAGGGCCAGGGTAAGAACAAGATTCATGGAACTAAGGTGGGATTCGGGTCGATCCGGGTTTACACAGGGACCGGTCTCTACGGCACCCCCGATCTGGACGACGCGGCCGGTCCGGGCTATACCTAATCATTATACCCCATTGCGCGATTCCAAAAACAGTTTTTTGAACCGGCTGGCCCATCTGTCGTTGCGGAGTTTCGGCAGGCAACTATCGCTACCGGGGATGTTACCTGGGACGCGAATCCGGGATGCCCCTGCTGACCTGGACTTCGAAATCCCCGTCCGGCGCCACGCGCCGGGCGAACGACGGGGAACCGCCCGGGTCGGACCAGTCCCGGAGGATGCCCCGGACCGCACCGGTCGTCCGGTCCAGCATGATCGCGGCGGCCGTCCCTCCACTTCGATCTACTGTATTTACCCCTTCCGGGCCGGAAAACGCGATCCGATGCAGACGGTCGGGCCAGTCCGGCCGGATCGGAAGCACGAAGGCGAAAACGCTTCCGGTCGCATCCGCGATTTCCGCCGTACCGAAGGACAGCGCGAACAGCGTGTTCCCCGCTTCGTCTTCACCGGTGAGCCGATACGGACCGCCGGACTCCGGCAGGAAGGGTGGGGCGTCGACCGCGAAGGAAGGATGGAGGATCAGTTCGCCCAGGTCGTTCACTTCGCCCCATAACAGCAGGTTGGTCGCTGAAGCGGCGCGCGCCGCCGGAACGGGTCTTTCCTCGGACCGCCGATAGATCAGCGCTTTGACGAAGTGGAAGTCGCTGATCCAGTCGGGGTTGCAGTAACTCATCAGGTCGTAGTTTTGCGGCGATACCAGCGATCCCGACCGGACGTCGTAGCCCCATGCGCCGGTAGTCCCGTCGAAGTATGGGTAGTCGGGGTCTATCCCGGACGGGCCGCCGCACGGCGCGTGCCCCAGGTTCATGTTGTGTCCGAGTTCATGGGCTATGATGTTTCCGTTCAGCGCAGACACGCCGATTGTTCCGGGGATGACGGCAACGCCCGCGCGCTCGCTGGCAGGGATGATGCCCATGTAGTGTCCCCGGGCGCCGTCCAGGACGCGAAGCACATAGACTTCGACCAAGATCGATATGGTGTTCTTCGCCACGGATTCCACCGAGGTCCATACGGGTTCGCGTACGTTCAGATGGAGATCACCTACCGGCAGTATTTCCCGGGTCATCCTGAACAGTTCGTCATCGGACGACAGACCCGCGACGTAATCCGCGAGCGCCCGGTCCGGGTTCGGCGACCACAGAAAGGGGACCAGGGTAAGATCGAGGGGCGGCACCTCGGTCACGTCCAGGGCCAGCCGTCCGACAGGCGGCAGGCGGCGATCCACGTCCGAAGCGGAAGCGGGTACGTTACCGGGGTCGATTTCTATCACCATTTCCAGGCCGGGCCGTATGATTTCGGCCGGTATCGCGGCGTTGGATGAAGCCGCGAGATCACCTTCCTCCGGGCGGTCCGGCAGCCTTTCGTTTCCGCCCGGGATCTCGGCCGTGTATACCGGACGATCGTTCCGGTAGAACGTAGCGCGTACCGGAGGCCGTTTGGCGTCGGACATGCCGCCATTCGTTACGAATACGCGCAGGAGAGCGGGCCTGCCGGCAACCAGCGGCACCGGGTTCTCCAGGGACTGCACCGCCTGCGTGAGATACGCCGACACGACGCGCGCGATGGCGTCACCGCAGTTGGAAACGCGCTTTTCATCTATTTCCTGCAGCCAGGCCTGGGTCTCGGCGTCCCGGTCCGCGCAGAGTCGCGTGCCGGCCAGCAGCAGGGAGGTCAGGTCGAGGTTGAGTAACGCGCGCGGCAGCGGCCCCGACAGCGCGGCGTTGGCGGAAAGACTCAGCGTCTGGAGCTTTCCGAGCGCTCCCAGTTCGGGTGGGACCGGTCCGCTCAGCCGATTCGACGCCAGGCTCAACGTGACGAGGTTTGCCAGTCTTCCCAGTTCGGGGGGAACGGGGCCCGTCAGCCCGTTGATGGAGAGGTCCAATTCCTCGAGGTGTTCCAGTCTTCCCAGTTCGGGTGGGACAGGGCCCGTCAACTTGTTGGTGGAAAGTTCCAGATCCTCTAAGCTTGCCAATTGTCCCAGCTCCGGCGGAACGGGGCCTGTCAGACCGTTTCTGTCGAGGTCAAGTGTGACGAGGTTACGGAGGCGTCCCAGTTCGGGGGGAACGGGGCCCGTCAGCCCGTTGTTGCCGAGGTTGAGGATGGAGAGGTTTGCCAGTCGCCCCAATTCGGGGGGAACGGGGCCCGTAAATTCGTTGGAAGAGAGCACCAGTCGCTCGAGGCCGCGGAGGTTCCCCAGTTCCGGTGGGACGGGTCCGTGGATCCGGTTGAGCCCGAGGTCGAGGACGGAGAGCCGGTCGAGTCGTCCCAGTTCGGATGGAATGGACCCAGTCAAACTGTTGGCGGAGAAGTCGAGGACGGAGAGGTTTTCCAGCCGTCCCAGTTCAGGCGGAATGGGACCCGTAAGCAGGTTCACTGAGAGATTCAACGTGGCGAGTCGGTCAAGGCGCGCGAGTTCGGGCGGAATGTGCCCAGTCAGGCCGTTGCCGATAAGACGCAACGTTTCCAACCGGTCCATCAGCACCAGTTCCGACGGCAGCCTCCCCCTCAGATTATTGTATCCGAGGTCGATAGAGGTCACATGCCCTTCATCATCGGTCTCGACGCCGTGCCATTCTCGCAACGGCGCTTCGGTGAGCCAGTTGGCGGCCTCCTTCCAGTGCGCGCCGCCTGTTTCGCCGTATAGCGCGGTCAACGCCACCCGGCCGGGAGCGATTGCGGCGGGACAGCCGTCGATCCGTATGTCCCCGACGGTGGCCAGCCAGGTCTGGAACGCGGGGTTCTGCGGCGAACAAAGACCCGTACCGCTCGCCTTGAGGACCGTCAGGCCGAGATCGCTGAAAGACGCCGGCAGCGGTCCGGTCAGTCCTGCGTTGTTTGACAGATCCAATACGCTCAGAGACCGGAGATCGCTCAATCGGGACGGCAGTGTTCCCCTCAGGTTGTTGTCTTCCAGATCCAGGCCCGTTACCTGGCCCGAGTCATTGGTGGCTACTCCGTGCCATGCGCTCAGGGGCGCGCCGGTGAGCCAATTGTCCCGTTCAGTCCAGTTCCCTCCCCCCGCAGCGTTGTACAACGCGATAAGCGCACTCCGCTCCACATCCTCGCAGTCGTCCACTTCAACGTCGTCAATCGCGCCGAGCCAGGCCTGGAAATCCGCGTCCAGCGGTGCGCATAGCCAGGTTCTATCAAGCCTCAGGGTTTCGAGGTTGTCGAGATGGGTCATGGCCTGTGGCAACGGCCCTGGCGGGAAGTTGTTGCCCCTGGCACCGAGTACCCTGAGCCTTGCGAGCCGTCCGATTTCGGGGGGTATGCCTCCCGTCAACCGGTTGTAGGAAACCTCCAGTACTTCCAGCCTTGCGAGTCGTCCGATTTCGGGGGGTATGCTTCCCGTCAACTGATTGCGCGCGAGTGAAAGAGACCGAAGCCTTTCCAGCCGGACCAGTTCCGCGGGAAAAGCGCCCGTCAGGTCGTTCCTGTCGAGCACCAATTCGATCACCCTTCCTTCTGCATCGGTGGCCACCCCGTGCCACTCGGCCAGGGGCGCGTCGCTCGACCAGTTCGTGGCGAGCGTCCATCCCGGTCCGCCGGTCCCGCTGAACAGCGCGACCAGGGCGGCGCGTTCCAGCGCGTCCGGTCCGAAACCCGAGATCGCGACTTCCATGCTTGTCGATACGTCCCCGGAAGACACGGTGATCCGGGCGTTTCCGTTCGACCGTGCCTCGAGGTCTCCCAGGGCGGTCACCGAGACGACGAGGGGATCGCTGCTTGTCCAGACGAGCCGGGCGTTCGGCACCAGGTTGCCGTTCCTGTCTTTCGCCACGGCGTCCACCCGCAGAGATCCGTCCGTCTTCGTCAGCGTCACGCTGGCGGGCGCGACCTCGATGCGGGCGACCGCCTGCGATACCGTGACGGCGGCGTTCGCATGGAACTGCCCTGAAACGGCCGTGATGACGGCGGAACCGTTCTTCCGGGCCGTGACCAGGCCCTCGTCAGTCACGCTGGCCACCTCGGTGCTTCCGCTGGTCCACGTCACGGCAGCGTCCGCTATCGCCCGATCGTTCCCGTCCCGGACCGACGCGGTAAGCTGCACGGTCGCGCCAATGGCGTCCAGCTTGGCCTCGGCCGGCGATATAACGATGCTGGCCGCCCGCGGCGGTCCCGTGGGGCTTTCCCTGCCGCACGACGGAAGGATGATGATCGAGAGAACGAAGGGAACTAGAAGAAACTTCATGGCAAAATCCCTTTGCAAAACGCGTCTAGGATGATGAGTGTTGCGGCGTTTCCTGATGTTCATTCGTAACCAGACGCGGATTGGCGACTCCGGACAGGACCTTGTATGCGTGGCTCCGGTTCATCCCGGTTTTCCCGGCCCGTCCTGAGCATGCTAGACTTACCGGTCGGATAATCCTCTGACATAACATCACCCACTGAACACCCGATCACAGTACACTTCAGAAAAGTCGAATAGAAAATCAAGTGATTTGCGACTATATTCAATGATAGGAAACGCGGATCATCCGATGTAACTTGAATCATTAAATGGGATACCCGCCGGGAGGTATGTTAATATAGGTACCACATATGTCGACGTGACGATCCGTAATCCCGCCGATCCACGGCGCAGCTGGACAGGCAAGTTCGTCGTCGATACCAGAGCGTTCGATTCGCTCGTTCCCGGGGGCATCCTCAAAGCAATTGGCCTCAAACCCAGGGGAAGTCGCGACTACGTGCTCGCGGACGGAAAACCGGTGACGTTGGAAGCAACGGTCGCCGAGATCGAGTTCGAAGGAGTGATCGTTGGCGGGACCATTGCGTATGGCCGGGAAGGGACGGAACCGCTGCTTGGCGTGACCGCACTGGAGTCCGGCGGATTCGAGATCGACCCTCGCAACGATAGACTGAAGCGGCTCCCGGAGATAATGATGAAACGCGGGCAGCCGAAACGCACGGCCGCCTGATTGCGCGCATCCTTGCTGTACTCCAACACGATTGGATATATGGAAACATGAATGTGTCCGGCGTCGACTATACTTTCTTTGCCGTGAGTGATATGCGGATATCGCTCGCCTTCTACCGCGACTTGCTTGGGATTCCACTGGCGCGGTTGATTCTCGATGGTACGTGGGCCGAATTCGAGATGAACCCCGGCGCCCTGGTGTTGGGTCACGACGACAGCTTCACCCGTCCCGGCGGCGGCGTGATTGCCCTTGCGGTGGATGACGCGGAGGCCGCTCTGGAGGAATTGAAGCGTGCGGGTGTACGCGTGTACTGGGATTTCGAGGAAACCCCCGTATGTTTCATGGCGATCATTGAAGATCCCGACGGAAACCGCGTCATCATACACCAGCGCAAGGGGGGCGAGGGAGTCTGTTGAGTAAGGTGCTTTCCCACCGGTGATCTCACGAACAAACGTTCACCGCTAACACGCATCGTTTAACACGCGGGTACTGCTGATCGATAACCGCTTAAGCTGATCGGTTCGAATTGGTCGGTTCGAAACGCCCTGTCAACCCCAGCGATACTCCGGCGGGTCGAAGACGAAACCGTGGAAGAAGCGACGCCGCGCCGGTGTCAGTCCATTCAGGAAGTCCTTGTCGTACCGCCACTGTTCCGCACAGGCCAGCATCCACGGGTGTTCATATCCGTAGTACAGGATCACGCGCTTGCCTCCGCGGCGCGTGAACGGACCGGCCGAATGCCACACCCCGTTGTGGAAGAGCACGGCCGTGCCGGGCCGTCCACAAATCTGCACGGCGCCGGGCATGCCGTCCTCCGCGTCTGGCTCGACCAGGGACTTGTGGCTGCCGGGAACGAGGTTCAGGTTGCCCTGGTCGGGTTCGGACATGTCGCTCAGGTAATACCCTATCTTGAACTGCAGCAACGGAACGTGCGGCCGGAAGTCACGGAATCCGTCCTGGATCCCGTCCGTATGCCAACCCTGTCCGTGGTATTCTTCGGGTTCAATCTCGTAGAATGCATCCGTGGAATGCAGGTGGGGCATCTTGTTAAACAGGCCGTGCACGTAGGCCATCATCGGCTCGTAGTCGAGGATGTCCAGAAAGAGCGGGTCTTCCGCCAGCAGGTGCATTACCCGCGCGTTGGCCTTGCCAAGCCGGTCGGCGAAGGCCGGTTCGTGCGTTCGTTTGAAACCGGGATCGCGCCGACGGGCTATCGTCCGCGCCAGCGCGGCGTTGAGCGAATCGACCAGGGACTCCGGAAGGAAACCCTCCAGTACCAGGTATCCATTGGTATCGAAGAGGAAGCGTTCGGCGTCCGTGGGATGGCCGGTCGTGGCTGGAGATTCGGTCATGGATGCGCATCAACCGTTATTCTACAGGTTTTGCGTGAGTTCCTTGATGACGATCTTTAGGACGTTTTCACGCCATGGCTCGAACCTCTCGAGCAGGCGGTCTGTTTTCTCGTTGTAGAAGAAGACAAATCCTTCCTCGGCGACTGGAATAAGCGTTGATTTCGATTGTCGTTCGTCATCGTTATCATCGTAGTCCTTAAACTCCAGGAATGGCGCACAGATGAGACTGCCATTGAACGGTTTGCCGATCCCGTGTATCGCAAATACCATTTGGCCACGCCGCGACCATCGCATGTTCAATGAAACCCAGGATCGGTATTCGGATGTATTGGCGTAGTAGTCAATATGCTTGCCTGCAATCTCAACGATCTGTGCCCTGTAGAAATGATCTGTTCTTTCATCTGACCTTCGCACAAGAGCAGAAGCGTGGGGCGCAACCCTTTTTAGCGCTTTCGATACGTCTTGCGTAATTGTTTTTAGACGTTCTTCAAGATTGTGCTCAATAGCTGTGGCAAGATCGAATACCTCTCGGTGTGCCTTGCGTATTTCTGTGGCTATTCTGCCAGCTTCCCTATCTAACCCGTCCAGAACCGCCTGTACATCCTCTTCCCGACGCAGTTCCTCAGATATCTTAGTCGCCTTCAAGAACTGGTCTTTTTGCAATTTGGTGATCAACTCGACAAATGGTCTCAGGTCGCCACAGTCGGCTGCTTCGAGAGATTCCAAGTAACTAACCCTGTTGTCCCTCCTTACCACGAGCGGGAAGAGTCCATCTTTCACGAGCACTAGTGAGGCGAGCGCGCGGGCCACTCGCCCATTTCCATCTTGAAAGGGATGGATCTGGCTGAAGCGATGATGCAGCCATGCAGCCTGTGCTTCAGCGGATACCCCCTTTCTGACGTGCATGGAGTGAAACTCAATTAACCTTTCCATTTCGGAATCTACCTGTTCCGGTGGGCAATAGGAATAAGTCACGCCATCCCGAACCGGAAAGTTCGGCTGGGTCTTCCAAGCGCCCCTGATGAGCGGGACTTCGACTCTCCTACCCTGAATGTCGAGCGCCTCGGTCGTGCGCTGGTTGCGTAGTAAAGCCGCATGCAGTTCCTTGATATAGGAGGTGGTAAGGGATCGGTCGTTCTTCACGAACGCAAAGACGCCTTCCAAGGCATCTTTCTGATCTCGTAAGAGTTGTATTACGTATTCACGGGGTTTGTTGGTAGACCCGTGGCTCAAGAGTTCAGCTTGGAATCCCCGCTCGATGAGTGTCTGCGTGACCCCACGGTCAATTTCGTACAGATTCTCGAGAATGCCAGTTTCTATTGCCCATTCCCGACTCAGTTTCTCAGTGAAATCCGAGAGCTGGGCAGTGTCCTTCAACCGTTCGCGCTGCTCGGTCCAGATTTCCTTGATTCCGGGGATCTCGGAAGAACCCAGTTCGGCCGAATCGCCGTTAAGATCTTCAATGCCGGTGCGGGGGTTCCAAATTTGAAGTGTTTTGTTACTTTCCATTGAGACAACTCCGAATGGTATATTAGGTCCTCCGGGGATCGAAATTGGGTAAGCTGGGTAAGGGCCGCGCCAGGAGGTCACGGTCGTTTTGAACTAACACTAACTTGTGAAATCCTAGTCTCTTCGTCACTTTACTCGAAAAAGCGGTTCGGATTGATCAGATAGGCGGTAGCGGCTCAGACAGGACTATTTGCATCGGGAATTAGTGTATTCTGTGGCAATTCTCTCCCTGAGTCCTCGTATATCTCGATTACCGCAGCCAGGGCATCGCTGACGTTTTCCAATGCTTCGGATATGGAATCACCTTCTGTCACCAACTCAGGCAACAAGGGAGAAGTCACGGTGTATCCACCCTCAGCCTGTGGAGTCAAGATAAGAGGCACTTTATAATCCATACGATACCTCTAACGCGAAGATTACGACCATGGTAGGAACATCACCGAGATATGTTAGAAAAACATGCGTTTGATCGTTAAAGTCAACCTGATTCACCTTTCTGAAGGCGCGTTTATTCGGTGAAAGAAGTGTGCAACTAAAAATCATCTGTAAGCACTTTGGCTTTTTAAGTGGAATCCGTACTTCCTTCGGAGGGCCGCGAGCTCAGACGAACGGTCACAGGTGATTTTGACATCCAGTACGCATTCGTTTATCATGAAGGCCATGATCTACGACGGACACGCCTACTGCTTTCCTCCTCCGCGCGATATTGGTGGATTCGACGACCTGGCCGAATTCCGGCGTCACCTGCAGCTGTTCATGGCCCAGGCCCGGCAGCAGCCCGTCTGGCGGCGCGACGACCGCGCTCAGGCTGACTCTACTGGACTTTACGATCCCGACCGGTCATGGCGCTTCGAAGGCCTGCGGGACGCGGATTTCCGAACCGGAGCGCACGGCCTGGCGGAGTGGACGGTAGATGGCGAGGATTATATAAAGCAGGCTCTGCCGCCGTGGACAGAGGACTTCTCCTTCTCCGCAGAAAGCCTGGTGGCGGAAATGGACTACGCGGGTGTCGACCGAGCCCTCCTGCACCGCACGCCATACATGGGGCTCGACGACGGGTACATCGCGGCATGCTGCCAGCGCTATCCGGGGCGGATCCAGGGTCTGGTCCAGATCCCCGAATGGTGGATTCCCGAAAGGACCGGCGACGCGATCGAGAAACTGGAACGGGCGATCCGCGTACACGGTCTTTCGGGCCTTCAGTTCGCGCCCTTCCACCGGCCACTCTACGACCTGTCGCCCGAATGGACCGGACCGGATTTCGATCCATTCTGGGCAGTGGTGGCCGGGCTGGATATCCCGGTGTTCTTCACCCTCGGCGCGGTCGGTTCGCCATCCGCTTACGTGGAAGAGTTACGTTCGTTGCGTGCCTGGATGGACCGGTTTCCCGATGTCGACGTGATCGTGACCCATGGTTTCCCGTGGCGGATGTTTGCCGACGGCGACCGGCTTAACGTCCCTGATGAGATATACGAGGCCGCACCTGCGGACCACCCGCGCTTCCACATCCAGATCCTCTTCGCCGTGTTCATGCAGTCGCGCTGGGACTACCCCATGCCCCAGATGCGGCCCGTCCTAGAAAAGATGGTCGAACGTTTCGGCGCCGATCGCATCCTGTGGGGTACGGACATTCCCATCGTGCTGCTGCACTGGACATACCGCCAGAGCCTCGACTACGTGAGGCGCTACTGCCCGTTCCTGGACGAGGACGATATGGCGGCTATCCTGGGTGGGAACATGGAGCGGATCATGGGGACGGGCAGGTCGGCCGGATAGGGACGAGGCGGACCCGCGGACGATGCGGGCCTGCGGTCGATGCCAGCCTGCGGTCGAGGCCGGTCTGCTGGATGCGCCTGGCTGCTAGCTCGCACTCCGGCCCAAACGGCCGTCTTCCGCGGCGAGCCATTCCCCATAGGGGCGCGGCATCGGACCGGGCAGGCCCAGGCCGTGTTCTCCGCGCCAGCGCAGGAGCGGGTGATCGCGGTCCGCTTGCGGCAGATCCACGCGCCGGCCGCGTGCGCCCGACTCAAAAATCCCCATCAGAATCTCCAGCACATGGCGGCCGGCGTCCCCCGAACACTCGTGCGCACGGCCCTCGTCGAGCGCCTGCACGTACTCATCGGCGAACTGGTAGTCCTCCAGGGAAGCCGGTCCCGCCGGATCGTAGTGCTCCGGCACGATGGGGGCAAGCGGTTGCCACTCGTCCTGGCCGGGGGCAAAGTGCGGCGTGGACAGAATCCACGGGGCGCCGCTTTTCCAGTAGAGCCGGCCCTCGGTGCCATAGATCTCGATCATATAGGCTGTCGAATCCATCTTTGGGAAGCGGTGCTGCAGGAGGACACCCGAAATCCCGCATTCAAAGGCAAGCGCCGCGGTCACGTGCTCACCGGCGATATAGCCCATGCCGCTCGGCGACGGCACCACATCCTCGGGCGTGATTTGGCGGCCATCGGTCAGGGCCACAGCCTGCACGCTTCCCACCGGGCCGGCCACGCCGAGCATGGCATTGAGCGAATGCGTGGCGATATTCATCAGGCCGTAGCCGCCGTAGTAGCCCTTGCCGCTGCCCTGCAGGTAGCGCAGGTCGCCGATCCGGCCCTCGGCAATCGCCGCTTTGACGGCTTGCAGCGCGCCGCCGGTGCGCCCCTGGTGATGCACGGCTACCCGCACCCCTTTCTCCGCGGCCTTGGCCAGCACCGCGTCGGCTTCCGCCAGGGTCGTGCAGATCGGCTTTTCGATATCGATGTGGACTCCGTGCTCCAGCACGCGCATGGCCAGCGGATAGTGGAACTCGGTGCCCGTGGGAATGGCGACGATGTCCGGGGCCTCGGCCTCTATCATCCGGTCGAGATCGTCGTAACGTGCCGTGACCCCCAGTTCGTCGCCGAGGGTCGCCAGCAGCTCGGGCACGAGATCGCATAATGCCACCACCTCGGTGCGGGGATGCTGATGGTACGCGCGGCCCGCGGCCGTGCCCCGCCCGCGGCAGCCCAGAATGGCGACACGGTACTTTTGCATCGTGAATTCTCCTTTCCCTGCTACAGCACTCGAGAAAAGAAGGTGTTTAGGCTACTATGTTGATATTACTATAAAGATTATCCAGTGGATTCACACGTGGAATCGGATGTAATGCCCGCTCATCGGATGGTTAGAAAATAAAGTCGCCAGCATGGTCATTCGCCAGACTCGGAAGAGGAACTGTTCGTGAAGCGAAGCGTTCTCCATTAAGGGAACGAGAACGCTTGTTCGACAGAAAGGAAAACCCATGCGATACCTGGTTGCGGCGGTATGGATATCCGTTTCCCTCCTTGCCTGTGACGAACGAGATCCAATTGTTGGACCAGACAACAATGGCGAACAGCAGCCGGTCGAGGAGGAGCAGCCGGTCGAGGAGGAGCAGCCGGAGGAAGGCGATCAGCGGACCGAGGAAGGCGACCGTGCCCGGTTAATGGAGATGCGGCGGGAAATCGACGCGCTCATTGGCGACGCTGAGGGCGCGTCAATTGCCGACTGTCGCTACGCGGGCCTGGGTTCTAAACCCTGCGGCGGTCCTTGGGAGTACATCGTTTACTCCGTCGCGTCAACAGATTCAACGGCGCTGACCGAGCGGCTGACTGCGTATGACGCCTTTGAAGCCGAGATGAATGAGCTCTATGGGTATCTTTCCGACTGCTCGATACCCAACGAGCCCGTTTTGGTATTTAGAGATGGACGGTGCGGTAAAGAGTGACGCCTTGCCCTCGACTGGCGTCGCTCTACTCAGACAGCACTGGTCAAGTCCGCGAACAGTAGACCACAGGGAACGGAAGACCGCAGGGAACAGTAGTCCGCAGGGAACGGCCACGGGGATAGGACCGGTTGACTGGGATTCAGGCTTTCTCCATCAGCTCAAGCAACCGGGTCGTCGTGTTCCAGTTGCGGACGGTCACACGCTGGTACAAGGGCATCGACGCAAAACGGCTGAGATAGCTCCGCGAGGCCTGGTCGATGCGTCTTGAGAAGTATAGCACGCCGCTGCCTGCCCAGGATTCATCCACCCCAGGCCTGGCAGGGACGCCCTCCATGGCGGCAGTTGCCGTAAGAGGCGCCTTCAGGAAGATGACATCGTAGCGGTACGTATCCGGCCGTTCTCCAAACCCCGCCGGCGCATCGGAAACCACTGCCCGCATCTGCTTCCGAGAGCGCATCACGACACTCGCTTCGTAGTCGAACGCCGCGGCCAGCATCTTCTCGATTCGCTTCGTCAGCGTTCTAAGTGCCGTTGTCGGCGAGCGAAAGACCACGTTCCCGCTCTGGATGTAGGTGGTAACATCGCGGAAGCCTTCAGCCTCGAAACATTCCCGCAGATCCACCATCTTGATGACGTTCTTGCCACCGACATTGATTCCGCGCAGCAGGGCCAGGTAGGTTTGAGGCGTATTCTCGTGTGCGGTCATGGCGTGTCCTCTGCGGCTAGCCTACTGGAAACCTCGTTCCCGCTACTCGACCTCAATCTCAATCCGGCAGTGGTCACTCGGTCCCCATTCTTCGGGGCGGTTCAAGGCACGCACCTTGACGGAATCTGCCATGCTCTCGGACGCAAATACGTAATCCAGTTGTCTAGTAGCTGTCTCAGGGGTTTGTGTAGGATGGAAATAAGTGGGGACATTCTTGCTGTATTCTGGTAGTTCATCCGGCCATGGATTGGCTTGTCGGCCATGAGGGTATTGCGGACCGACAAGTGGTAGCCCGATAGCCGCCATCCTTTCGAATATGAGAGCTTCACGCCGCTTCCAGTATTCGTTGACTCCGTAGCCATACGTAACCGTGAGATCACCGGCGGCAATGATTCGGTGACCATGTTGCCTCCCAATCAGCAAGGATATGTCCGAGATGATACGGTGGATGGATGCGTCTACGACGTCCCAGGACATTTTCCCAGTCGACCAATGAGGTTTCTCAAATTCCGTACAAAAGGACACGGCTGTAAAGGAAGTACTGTTGGACGATGTGACAATTGCAGACGAAATACACCCAGGATGGCTTTCAACGAAATCGCCGTATTTCGATCTTGCGATGGGTACCGGTTCGAGCCACTCAACTTTTATTTCCTCGGTGAGTTTTACAACAGCACATCGTGAGATACTTTTGTCATTCAAATCGTGGAACGGCCCGGGGTCGACCTCCAAACACGTCCTCACGTCTTCGGGAGGTAATCTGGCCTCCTGTAGCAGGGCTATGTCAGCCTTACTCTCATTTTTTACCAGACTCCGCCAGGGGTCATGTCGGCGGGCGATGTTCCAGCAGACTAATTTGATCAATTTAACCTTCCTGGTAAATTAAGACCCCGGTATCTGGTCAGTACTCCGGAAAATACCCGGAATTACGCCTCTTTCAATTCCAGCGTTAGGCCTAATGCTTTGCACACTTTGAGCAGCGTATTGACGTTGCATCTCGCTCCGTTTTCCAGCCTGGATAGCTGTTGTTGAGTTATTCGGGCTTCTTTAGCTATATCCTGCTGCGATTTCCCCGATTTGTCACGTGCAAGCGCAAGACTTACGGCCAACTCAGCCATCTGCTTCTCCTCTTCAAACATTTTACGAAAGCGTTCATCTTTGAGCTTCTGCTCGATATGGCTGGCGAAGGTTCGCATCAGGAACTTCCTTTCTTCAGGCGTTCATCGAGTCGATTCAAAAAGTCATTACGAGATTTCAGCGCTTTACGGATTTCATTCCGAGGTACCCGACCGGTAGTTTTAACAAACGCATGTGTAAGCACAATGAGATTACGCATGCAGAAGAAATACAGGCACCGTACCTGATCTCCCGATAAAGTTACTCGAAGCTCGTGGATCCCATCCTCAAGGAGGTCGGCGTGAGGACGAGGGAGGTGAGGGCCATAATCAGCGAGTAGCGAAATCCAACTGAGTAATTTAGCCTGATCTCGCTTTCCACGAGCTTCGATGAATTCTTGTATCTCACATCGACCGATCTTTGATTCGTAGTAAACTACTCTCCAAATTTGATTCATAAACCACAATACATCATAAATGGTGTAATTGCAAGCACAAATCCATCGTTACAACCTTAATACTCAGGCTACCGGACCATAAAGATGAACGTACCTTGAGGTTTTCCGGGCTTCGGAGTATCATACCTGCAAAACACGCCGTTTGAATGGTTTCATTTTTGTGGCTTGTAGGGAACCCATCCTGATCTGAACCGTTGTCATCATTCGATTCATCCCGCTCACCTGTAAACTCAGCCGCCCGTAGAAGTGGCGCCGCACAGACCACCTGGCCCGACATAGCCTGGCTCGCCGGGTTAAGCAGCGTCCTGTTTCTCATCCTGCTTTCCTCCTCGAGTTACGTCGCGTCCCTTCCTTTCATTCGCACGGAGTGGGGACTGAATAACACCCAGTCCGGCCTGATCTTTTCCTCTTACCTGGCCGGATATGCCGTTTCGTCCCTGGTGCTCGTACCCTTCACTGACCGGTTCAATCCCCTGGGGATCCTGATTACCGGCGTTGTGCTGACGGCGTGCAGCGGGTTCCTGTTTCCCATGCTGGCGGAGGGGTTGTGGACCGCCTCCCTGTTGCGATTCATTTATGGTGTCGGCCATGTGTGTGTTTACATCACGGGCATCCGCCTGGTGTCGCACCGGTTTGCAGGAGGGAGCAGGGCGACGGCCGTAAGCGTCTTTGTGGGATCGGGTTACGCCGGCACGACGGTATCGTACCTGTTCATGGGCATACTCTTGGGAAGGATAGACGGATGGGAACCGGCCTTTCTGGTTACCACGTTGCCTGGTTTGGTGAGCATTGGTATCGTCGCGTTTCTTGCAACAGGGCGAATTGCGCGGACATCGCGCGTGGTGGATGACCACGGAAGCGGCGATGGACTTGGGAACGATGATGATTGCGGGAACGCAGATGGTTCCGGGAACGCCGATGGCTCCGGGAACGGCGGCTGGCTGAGCCTGGCGCCGCTGCGTGACCGTCGGCTGGTGCTGGTAATCGTGGCCTACGCGCTGCACACTGCCGAGCTCTTCCTGGCGCGGCTGTGGCTGCCGCTGCTTCTCGGCGCCGCGCTCATGCTGGGAGGAGTTGATCCGGACAACGCGGCTTCGCGTGCCGCCACTCTGGCCGGCCTGATGTTCATGACCGGCATTTTCAGCGTGCTTCTCGGCGGTTGGGCGTCGGACCGCTTCGGAAGAACCAGGACCGCGACGCTTGTTTTCGCAGTCAGCGGGATCTGTTCATTCCTGGCCGGCTGGCTGGTTGGATTGCCGTTTACGTACCTCGTCGTACTGGGATTCTTATACGGATTCTTTACGGCCGCCGATTCCGCCATCTACTCGACCGCCGTCACGGAACTCGCCCCGAGAAACCTGGTGGGTTCCGCGCAGGCCCTGCAGTCCTTCATCGGATTCGTGGCGGGGACCGGCGCGCCCGTTCTGGCGGGATCGATTCTCGACCATGCCGCCGTACAGTCGGCGTGGATACTGGTGTTCAGTTTCAACGGCGTGCTGGCCCTTGTAGGCATAGCGTGCCTGTTATGGCTCCGGCGTATACCGGACTCGAGAATCGCCGGGTAGATCGCCGTGTTCAACGCTGGTTGGAAGGGCGGACTGCCGCACCTGGTTGTCAATGAGGACAGGCGAGGTAAATCGGGCTTCCAATCTCCGTGACCACGCCGTACATTGTACGCAAACTGCATGGTAAATACTGGTAAATTGCATTAATGCATGAAGGACTATTGGTCAGCGGTCTATGAGAATACCAATCACGCTGCTCCTTTCCATGGCCATACTGGCTTCCTGCGGCAGCGAAGGTCCGATTGCACCGGAGCCCGCAGATGTGTCTCGGGTCTCCGGGATACGTGTCGTGTCCGGTGACGGGCAGCGCGCGCTTGCCGGTTCGGGTCTGCGGGAACCCATCGTAATCCAGGTGCTCGACGAAGAAGAACAGCCCGTGTCCAGCGCGCTCGTCCTGTTCATGCCCGGTAACGGTCACGGCGTAACGGAGCCAACTACCGTCGGCACCGGTCCGGACGGCAGAGCCGCAACGAACTGGACGCTCGGTCCGATTTCCGGACTCCAAACGCTGGCCGTCACCGCATCCGGCGCATCCGTCAGCATCAGCGGCCATGCGATCTCCGTGGAAGACTCGCTCGACGTCCTGTTCGGGCCGCCGGACGAGTCAGAATTGTCGGCGGTCCGTGACGACTGGGCATCGCGGGACTTCTCGGCGGCCAGCGGCATGATCGAGCTTGAAGAAGCCTACAGCATGGGCGGAAGCCCGACTACCTTACGTGTTGTCTCGCACCAGGTCGCGGGCTTGCGTCATTACGGCGCCATCATCGTGCCTGACGGCGCCGGGGCGGAGCGTCTTCCAATAATGGTGTTTGCCCATGGCGGTGACGACGGGGTGTCGGTGGAAGAAACGCTGTTTATTTTGACCATCGCTCTTGGAGAAATGCGGGACGACTTCGTCTACGTGATTCCGTCGTTCCGGGACGAACCGCTCGAATACGGGAACCGGGCCTGGAGGTCGGAGGGTCCGGCCAGCCCGTGGGACCGCGACGTGGACGACGCCCTGGCGCTGGTCAACCTCGCCATGGAGACCATCCCTGAAACCATTTCCGACCGGTACTTCGTGGTTGGCGCCAGTAGAGGCGGCGGCGTGGCGATGCTGATGGGGATACGGGACCCGCGCATCGCGGGGGTCATCACGTTCTTCGGGCCGACGGATTTCCAGAACCAGTGGGCCCGCGACATCGCCAGTCTCCTGGTTCGGGGCGTGACCGTCGATCTGCCCGGCGTCGAATACCTGCGCGCCTCGTACATCGTACCCTGGTGGGCCGGGGAGGTCTCGCTTCAGGATGCGCGGCTGGCGCTCATCCGCCGGTCCCCCGTCCTGTTCGTCGAGGATATGCCCCCGTTGCAGGTACACCACGGCGACATGGACGGGGTGGTTTCCGTCACCCAGGCGGAATCCATGATCCGGGCCATGGAGGAGATCGGACGCGGTGCGCCGGAGTTCGAGGCCTATATCTACCCGGGCGGAACGCACGACATCACGTCCATGCCAAGCGCCATTCCCCGCGGGTTGGGATTCCTGCGCAATCTCCTCGGACCCGGCGGCGAATAGGCGGGACAGAGGCAACATGGCGTTCAGGCCAGCGCCGTACCGCGTCTCAATGCGCGTCCATGGAGGCCTCCTGAGCGCATTTCGCGATCCATGAGGTGAACATGGGACTCCATGTCGGAATCGTAGGCGCGGGTGCCTTCGCGCAGGCTTTCATTCCCCTGTTCAAGGCGCATCCACTCGTGGAACGCGTCGTGCTGTGTGATCTGGACGCCGAAAAACTGGCGCGTTCGGCCGCCCGATTCCAGATCGAGGACACCAGTCCCTCTCTCGAAGACCTTTGTAGAACCACTGTAGACGCCGTGTGTCTCTTTACGCAGAACTGGCTTCACGGTCCCCAGGCCGTCGAGGCCATGGAAGCCGGAAAGCACGTATACTCGGCCGTGCCGCCCGGGATCAGTGTGGATGAAATCGAAAAACTGGTGGCCGCAGCCGCGGTCTCGGACGCCGTCTACATGCTCGGCGAGACCAGCTACTATTATCCCGGCGTGCTTTATTGCCGGGAGCGGTATGCGAAGGGCGACTTCGGCCGCATCGTCTACGGTCAGGCGGAATACTACCACGACTGGGATCACGGCCTCTACGACGTGGCCCGCTGGCGCGGCGGCGTAAACTGGCGGGAGACGGCCGGGATACCGCCCATGTATTACCCGACGCATTCGACGAGCCAGATCATTTCCGTAACCGGCGCGCGCATGACCAGAGTATCCTGTCAGGGATTTCGAGACGTACACGAGGACGGAATCTACGCGGGAAATGACTGGAGCAATCCCTTCAGTAATCAGAGCGCGCTGTACAGCATGTCCGACGGAAGCGTCTGCCGCATCAACGAGTTCCGGCGCGTGGGCCACCCGGGCTGCGTGCGCATGGGCCTCCAAGGCACCGAAGGCGGCTTCGAACAGTCGGGCGACGGCGCAGCCTGGCTCCGCAAGGACGGGGAGCGGATGGAGAACCTGGATCGCCTGCTCGCCTGCACTGGACAACCTGCGCCAGTAAGTGATCCAGCGGAAAGTGATCCGGCTGGAAGTGATCCGATGAGCAGGGTGACCGCATCCGACGGCACCCATCTCGGCGTCTCCGCGGTGCACCCGGTCGAACGGCTTCCGGCCGCATTTGCCGGGTTGCCCAACGGCCATGCGGGCAGCCACCAGTTCCTGGTCGACGATTTCGTGCAGGCCTGCGTCAACCGGACACTGCCCCCCAACAACGCGTGGGATGCCGCCCGCTACATGCTTCCCGGTCTCGTGGCGCACGAATCCGCGCTGCAAGGCGGAGCACTGCTCCCCGTGCCGGATCTCGGTGATCCGCCGGACGGAAGCGGTAACTAATCATCGCAATAAAACATGGAGTTCATGATGGGAGTCCGGACAGCGCAGCAGACTGACAGTGCCCCTAAGCCTTACAACAACGCGATACACTTTAACGCCCTGTATGAAAACACGCCCGGAACCTACGCCTTTCGAGCGACGGACCAGGAAGAACTATCTGCCTGGCAGGCGGCCTTTCGCCCCAAGTTGCGTGAATCCCTTGGCCTCGACAACATGGCTTCGGATCTGTCGGGTTACGTACCCAACGCAGAGCGGCTGGATTCCGAGGATCTGGGCAGCCATGTCCGGGAACGCTGGTATCTCTGGGTGGAACCCACGGTGCCCCTGCCGTTCTACCTCCTGCTGCCGAAGGGAATGAAGCCGGGAGCCGGCCGCGTGGAAGCAAGTCCGGAAGGGAACGGCCGGGAGGGAATGAAGCCGGGTGCCGGCCGTGCGGACGGGCATCCGTCCGGGACAGGTCGCGGCGGAAAGCTGCCCCTGGTCATCGTGCCCCATGGCCACAACCATCCGCACATTTACGTCGGCATTTCCCGGGATGAAGCGGAAGAAGCGCACATGCTGGAGGGCGAGCGGGACATCGCCCGTCAGGCGGCCGCGGAAGAAGGATACATCGTCATCGCGCCGACCACGCGGGCCTTTGGAGAAACCCGCACCGAAAAAGATATCCAGGCCGACAGAATGCACTCCTGCCGCGACCAGCTTGTCCACGACCTGCTGGTCGGGAGAACGCCCATCGGCGAACGGGTGTGGGACACGTCCCGCCTGATCGACTGGGCGATTGAAAACCTCCCAATAGATGCCGATCGGATCGCCATCACGGGCAACTCTGGCGGCGGTACGATATCTCTCTTCGCCTCGGCCTGCGACACCCGGATCGCCCTGTCCATGCCGGGGTGTTACTTCTGTACGTTCGTGGGTAGCATCGGGACGATCCACCACTGCGAATGCAACTACGTGCCGGGCATGCTGCGCATGGGCGAGATGTATGACGTGGCCGGATTGATCGCCCCTCGCCCCTTCTGCGCCATCGCCGGACGACATGACACCATTTTCCCCATCGCCGAGGTGCAGGCTGCCTACGACCGGCTCAGGGCCATCTATGCCGTCGCCGGGGCCGAAGACCGATGCGTGTTATCCATCGGCGAAGGGGGCCATCGGTTCTACAAGACGCCGGCCTGGGATTTCGTGAGGCGCCATTTCGGTGCGTAGCACACATGGAAAACACTTGAACAAATCCGCGCATGACGTATAGTTTCCCCAGATGCCACGACCATCGATTTCCGTACGACAAACAAGGAGCGCATCATGGAAAGCGCAACGGTTCAAATCGATCCGCGTGAAGAGATCGGTTTCATGCATGTCGACGAGACCGACTTCGGGGCCTTTACCACGGCCCAGCGCATCCGCCACCTGGAGGTCGAGGGCTACGTGCTCCTGCCCGATATGCTCGACGGCGATCACATCGCGCGGTTGAAGGCCGATCTGGCCGACGTGCCCATGGAGTGCAAGGATTACAGCGACTGCCAGACCTATTGCCTGGAAGCCCAGTGGCTCAGCCCGGCCATGTGCGAATTGATCGGCCATCCGCCCATGATCGAGTTTCTGGAAGCGCTTATGGGGGCCAATATCGTGTTTACCCGGGGACTGTTCACGCGGACGCTCTCGGGTTCGCCGCCCATTTCCATGCATACGGACGGCCAGCCTTACGGATCCTCCATCTTCAGCTACGAGGGCAGCTCGCCGCGGCTGGTGCGCGTGCTCTACTACCTGGACGACCTGCCGCCTGAAAGGGCGCCGTTCCGGGTGGTTCCACGTTCGCATCTCTCCTTCCACGCCCAGGCCAATCCCTACGTGCGCTACAAGTCCCATCCCCAGGAGGTGACCCTGTGCGCGAAGGCGGGGGCGGCCCTGGTCATCCCGAAGGACGTCTTTCACGGTACCCATCCCAACCGCGATACCGTGCCCCGGGAGCTGATCCAGTTCGGTTACCGGCCGGCCTGGTCGGGCCCCGTCCAACCGATGGAAGAGTGGGATCCGGGGGACGTGGCCGCCGCGCCGGCGCAGGCCAAACCTTTTTTGCAGAGCCCGAATACGACCGGCCTGGAATGGCAGCAGCCCCACAAACCCAAGGGAATGAAAAGCGAGGCGCCGGGGATCAACCCGGACAGGTGGGGGGACTGAGCGAAATCAACCTGGTTTTATAGGTAACGCCGGGAAGGAGAAGGAACAACAACCCCTGGACAGGGGAGATTAGGGGCGCCCCCCCAGAAAAGGTTATCCGGATGCAGGGAACAGCTTTGCGTAGCATCCAACATATCGTGGTATTGACCGCGATGTTGGCCATCTGGACCTGTACGGCCTTCGCGCAGACCGAATTTCACCTGCAGACGGGGAAACTCAGGAACCCCTTCGCGCAAAAGAGCGTGGAGTCCCTGGTGCTCACCGTACAGCAGGCGTCCCGATGGAAGCTTGGGGACAGTTTCTTCTTTCTCGACTACATCGACGACAAGGAGAGAGACGGATTCAACGACCGTGATTTCTACGCCGAGTGGTATCCGACCCTGAGCATCGGTAAGCTAACGCAGACGGAAGCCCGTCTGGGTCTGATTTCCGATGTGGCGATTATCGTCGGTTTCAATGCGGGCGCCGACGCGAAGGTGTTGAAATTCCTGCCGGGATTGCGGGCGTCGTGGGATATTCCGGGTTTCCTGTTCCTGAATACCGACCTCACCGGCTATTTCGACCGGAACTTCGGCGTGAGTAAGGGTGGCGCGCCGAAGGAGGGTCACAGCTTCACGTTCGACATAAACTGGGCCGCACCATTCAAATTGGGAAACCAGTCCTTCGCGATTAGGGGTCACATGGAGTACATCGGCGGCAGGTCCAACGAACTGGGAGGCCGTTACGACGGCTCCATCCTCGCGCAGCCGCAATTTGTCTGGGATCTCGGCCAGGCAATGGCCAACCAACCCAATCAGATTCTGCTCGGATTCGAGTACCAGTACTGGCGCAATAAACTCGGCACGGACGAGGACGAAAACACCATTCAGTTTCTGATGGTCTGGCGCCTCTAGGATGGCCTGTCATGCTGGTTTTGTGGTCAATCACCGGATAACGAGGCGGGCGTGTCCGGTGGCATTCTGTCATCGACGCTCCCGCCAAGCCTTTGGATAGCCTGATGAAAGCTGCCGTAATGGACGCCTTCGGATCGCCCCTCGAAGTGCGGGAAGTCCCCGATCCCGAGCCGGCCGAGGACGGCGTCGTGATCGAGGTGCGGGCCAACGGCATCTGCCGCAGCGACTGGCACGGATGGATGGGTCATGACACGTCGATCCGGTTGCCTCATGTGCCGGGCCATGAATTCGCCGGCGTGGTCGTCCAAAAAGGCGGCCTGGTGCGGAACTGGCGGGTCGGGGACCGGGTGACGGCGCCCTTTTGCTGCGGATGCGGCGTCTGCGCACAGTGCCTGGCCGGCAATCACCACATCTGCGACAACGAGTACCAGCCGGGGTTTACCGGTTGGGGCGCCTTCGCCGGATACGTGTCCATGCCGTACGCGGACGTGAATCTCGTGCGCCTGCCGGATGAACTGGGCTTCGTCGAGGCGGCGAGCCTGGGCTGCCGGTTCATGACGGCTTTCCGCGGCGTGGTGGACCAGGGCAGGGTCACGGGAGGCGACTGCGTGGCCATCCATGGATGCGGTGGCGTAGGGTTGTCGGCGACCATGATCGCGGCGGCCCTGGGCGCCACGGTAATCGCCGTGGATATCGACGACGCCCGGCTGCAACTGGCCACGGATTTCGGCGCCGGCATGACGGTGAACGCCCGGACGAGTCCGGACGTGGTCAGGGAAATACGGGAGAAGACGGGCGGCGGCGCCCTGGTATCTATCGACGCCCTGGGGAGCCAGGTCACCAGCCGGAATTCCGTCCGGTGCCTGCGGAAGCGGGGACGCCACGTGCAGATCGGTCTGACCCTGGCGGACGAGGCCGATGTCTCGATTCCAATGAACGCGGTCATTGCAAAAGAACTCGAAATCGTGGGCAGCCACGGCATGCCGGCCCACCGGTACGCCGACCTGCTGCGCATGATCACATCCGGCGTACTTCGTCCCGGCCGCCTGGTCGGGAAAACCGTCACCCTCGAAGAGGCCGGCGCCGAATTGGAGGCCATGGGCCGCTTCAGCCAGACGGGCGTGACGGTCATCGATCGCTTCTGACGATCATTGATCGTGCTGGCAGTCGTCTGACGTAGGGCGGCTTCTGACGGTCATCGACCGCTTCTGATGGTCATCTACCGCTTCTGGTGGTCACAGGTCACAGGCCGCTTCCGGTGGTCTTGGCTGATTGTCGAGCATATTCGAAAGGCATGAGCATGGCCGAAAAGGACATCGTCGCACTCGAACGGCAGATATTCGAACTCACCGTGCAGTTGAACGAGTTGCGGCGGAACAACGATCCCCGGCCGGTCCCCGACTACCGGTTCGCCACCCTGACCGGTGAAGTCACCCTGCTCGACCTCTTCGCCGGCCGCGACCGCCTGCTGGCTATCCACAACATGGGACAGGGCTGCCGTTACTGTACCTTGTGGGCGGACGGCTTCAACGGCATGCTTGCCCATCTCGAGGACGCCATGTCCGTCGTGCTCCTGTCCGGCGACCCTCCTGCCCTGCAGCGAGATTTCGCCAACTCCAGGAACTGGCGCTTTCGCCTCGCTTCCCACGGCGGTGGGGAGTACATCAAAGAGCAGACGGTGATGGAAGGCGTGGAGAACATGCCCGGCGCCGTGCTCTACGAACGCCAGGGCGGACAGGTGCTTCGGAAAAACAGCTGCGTATTCGGCCCCGGCGACCTGTATTGCTCGCTCTGGAACCTGCTGGGCCTGGCGGGCCTGGGCGAAGCGGAATGGACCCCGCAGTACCGCTACTGGCGCCAGCCCGAGAAGATGGACGACGGCGGCGACAACCTGCTCGAATGAGCGGTCTGCCCCAAAACCGCTGGAAGGCACTATGCTCGACAGCCCTGCAATCAGGTTGTTCCAAAAAAACTGGTTTCTTCGTGAAGTGCAGTCACCGGAAATTACGCAGGCGGAAGGGCGCTTCATCGAAGCGGCCATCGGGCTGGACCCCGGCCGATGGGATGGCCATCCAGACCTGTCGCGAATGGCCGGTATCCTGTCCGAACATCCAACAGTGCTCAATCGCATCGGCTCCCACTTGCTAACCGTCGTTGTCGGCATGCGCGGCTGTGGAGGCGCGGTGTCCTTTCTTCTCGATCGCGGGGTTTCTTTTCACATCGACCCAGCCGCATATAACGTACTGCACGAAGCGGCCTGGGCGGGTTCCGCGGACACGCTTGAAGCCGTTTTCACGTCGGGTGCGGCGGACGCCACCCCGGTGTCCGTAGAAAAGCCCCATACGGGCTGGCCCGCGAACCTTTCCCTCATGTACTGGGCCGCCTGGGGCGGATTTCCCGATGTAGCCAGGCTCCTGATCGCCTACGGCGTCGGGAAACATCACGAACTACCTATTAAAGGCAACGGGGAACGGGGCGAAACGTCCCTGCACGAGGCCGCTGCGCCAGGGCACTGGGGTGATGACGATTCGCTCAGAAACCAGGGAAAGCGTGAAGTCGCCCGCATGCTTATCGAGGATGGCGCGGTCTACGACGTTTGCACGGCGGCGGCATTGAACGACACCGACCGTCTCGAGACGCTCATGACCTCCCAATTAAATGCCGCCCGGTTGACAGGTGCTTACGGGATGACCCCATTGCACTGGGCCTCAAGAGCGGGTTCGCTGGCGTGTGTGAAGCTGCTGCTGGACCGCGGTACGGAGGTCGATGCGCGGAACGACGCGCATCGAACACCACTGCAGCTTGCGGCCGAACGCGGCAAGTCTGGCGTTATTCAGCTTCTCGCTGAAGCCGGCGCCGACCTGGACACACAGGATCGCAAGGGCCGCACCCCACTCCATCGCGCGACGTACGAGGGACACGCCGAGGCTGCGGAAGCGTTGCTCGCCGCCGGAGCGGACAGGACCATGCTGAACAGGAACAGCAAAACCGCCTTCGAAATCGCCCGGAAGGGCGCATCCTATCTCAAGAAACGAATCTGATGTCCAGCTACCCTGAGGTGCAGAAATGAACGTCCTGCTCAGGATGAATCTGATCGAACCGCTCGTCGACGAAATCCGGCGGGTTGACGAGAAAGTACGGGTGGTACGCACGGATACGGAGGAGGAAGCCCTGGCCGTCATGCCTGAGATCGAAGTGGTCTGCGGCGAGATCGCCCGGGCCCTCTTCGCGCGAAGGAGGAAGCTCGCCTGGATCCAGAGCTGGGGCGCCGGAGTGGACGGACTGCTCTATCCCGAACTGGTCGAGAGCGACGTGGTGCTCTGCAGTGCGAAGGGTTTCGTGGGCGTGCACCTGGCCGACCACGGCATGGCGCTCCTGCTCGCGCTGACCCGGGGAATCCACACCGCGATCCGCAATCCGGGCTGGGATCCGCGCTGGCCCATCCGCGACGCCTCGTGGGAACTGGTGGACCGGACCATGGGCATCGTGGGACTGGGGGGGACCGGCCGTGAATTGGCCAGGCGGGCGGGCGCCTTCGGCATGCGCGTCGTCGCCGTGGACCCGGAGGACGTCGAGGTGCCGCCCGATGTGGAAGCCTGCTGGGGCATGGACCGGTTCCATGCGCTACTGGAACAGTCGGACGTCGTGGCAATCTGTGCGCCGTTGACGGCGGAAACCGAGGGCCTGTTCGATCGGACGGCCTTCGCCCGCATGCAGAACCACGCGCTGTTGATCAATGTCACGAGAGGTAGAATCGTGGACGAAGCGTCCCTGCTGGAAGCCCTCGAAAACAACCTGATCGGAGGCGCGGGCCTGGACGTGGTGCCCCAGGAGCCTTTACCCGAAGACCACCCGCTGTGGAAGATGGACAACGTCGTAATCACGCCCCACACGGCCGGCGGATCTCCCAACCGCGACGGCCGGTGCGTGGCCCTTTTCTGTGAGAACCTGCGGCGTTACCTGGATGGACTTCCGCTGGTGAGCGTGATCGACAAGCGCAAGGGGTACTGATTCGGCGTCCAGGGGGCGGAGCGCCGAGTCAGGGCGCTGAGTTCAGGGCGGTGGCGGAGTCCAGGACGGAGCGCCGAGTCCAGGTCGAAGCGCCGCCGCCACGTCCAGGGCGAAACGCCGAACCAGGGCTATTGGCAACCTGGCACTACTTTCCCTGGCGCGGCGCCCCCGGATCTAACCTTCAATACTTGTGTTCTACCCTCAGTGGCGGTGTTCCACGCCGTGATTGTGCGTGGTATGGTAATGATGGGCGAGCAGATCCGCGCCGAAATCGTTCGTCGGGTTGCGCCAGACCGTGTGCACGTGGTTGGCGTCGTTCTGGACGTTGTCGTATTCCACGAGGAATCGTCCGCCCTGCAGGCGATAGTAGTGGGGTTGCCGGGATTCCAGGCCGCCCGCCCAGGCCAGGTGGACGTCACCTACGCCGTGCTTTCGCAATAATTCGGATTCGATCTCGGCGACGGCGTCAGGCATGCGGTGAATGTATTCGCCAATGAGCGCCTCCAGCATCTCCCGCTGTCCGCCGTTCATGCCCGCACCAGAGAGGCCGCGAGGCGTTTCCGTGTACCGAATCGTGTCATAGGGCACGTCCGTCCGCGCCAGCCGGTCCGGTTTCTCCCTGTTCTCCTGGATAAAGCGTTGATTCACCGTGACGATATCTCCCGGCGGGACCGGCGCGATCAGCGCACTGTGCCGCTGCTCCTCGTCCAGGGCGCGCACCAGTTCCCGCGCCAGGTCTTCCACGTTGCCCAGGGGCCGCAGGGATCCGACGCCGTTGAGCTCGGCCGACGCCGGATTCGCCCCGAAGAAGAAGGGCGTGGGCGCGACGATCCGTCCTCCGGCGACTGTGTAGTTGATGGAAACGTGGTGGCCCTCGAATTTCCACCCCCAGGGATCCCGGTCCGACGGCGTGCCGAATATGGACACGTAGTAGTCGGAAGGATCCCGCCAGTTGCCCGACGACCAACCTTCCCGGGCGTCCAGCGTCGCCTCCAGCCCCATGATGGTCGTCGTGGTGGCGTACCCTGTTCCGCTCAGCCCTGTGGCCACGAGCTGCAAGGCCCGTCGCCGCTGTCCCCGGTCCATCTCCCCGAGCGGCAGGCCCTTCCTCGCCAGGGGCACGTAGTCCCAGAAGGTGCGGGCATCATCGTCATCGAAGGGGAAGAGCGCTTTCGCCCGCTGGTCCGCCGCAAGGTCGGACGTGAAGTTGACGGCGGCTTCTCCCATCCGTTGGACCAGGCCCCGGATGTGCGCGCTCGTCAGTAAACCGTTATGGTCATCGCTCATTTTAATCTCCAATGGAACGCAGACTCATTCCAAATACAAACACAGATACAGAACAGATACGAATCCAGGTACAGATGTGATCTGTCTCACCTCAGATCCGGAAATCGCAGAAACCGCTTTGCCGTGCCGCCCATGATCTCCTCCAGTTCATGGGGAGCGATGTCGGGCACGGTTTCCTCGATAAGGCGCGCCAGCTTGTCGTATCCCGGCTCCTCGTAGATCCATGGGAAATCCGTCGCCCACATGAGCCGGTCGGCCCCGAAAGTGCGCAAAAGGTTCCTGTTCCATCCCGCCAGGTCCGGGTAGGGATACGGCTCTTTACTGAAGGCGTAATGGCCGGAAAGGTGCATGGCCACGTTTTCGTAGGTGCTTAACCGGTGCGTGGTGTGGAAAGCCGGGTTATAGGGCACGATGTCGATCTGCGGTCGTCCCCACTGGTCGTGCCGGCCCTTGCCCTGACCGGGGCAGATGCCCAGGTGGTTGATCACGACGCGGACCTGGGGAAAGGCATCGACCATATAGGCGATCAGGTGGGCGTCCGCGGCCCGCACGTACAGCCAGAGGACGAGGTCCTTTTCCGCCGCGTGCCGCCAGATGGGATAGGTCGTGAACTTGCGCACGTCCACGGGTTCGAAGGGATCCGGAGGGCCGCCGACCGTGCCGAGGCGAAAACCCACGATCCCCGTTCCGTCCGACAGCCGGTCCATGTGGTCTTGCGGCGCGCCATAGTCCGTTTCGGGAATGAGCCCGATGCCGAGGAACCGGTCGGGGTAGGCGCTGAGACAGCGAAGCAGATAGGCGTGCTCCGCCACGGTCGTACCGCCGATCTGTACCAGCATGGCCTGGTCGATGCGGCTGGCGGCCATGTAGGTCATCAGCTTCTCGACCGTCTCTTCCCGTTCCGGTGGCGTGATGCCGCCGGCCTCCCTCGGAAACTCGCTGCTTACCCTGGCGAACACGTGACCGTGGGCATCGATACGGGGCATAGGGCTTCCTGTCTAAGACATCCCGAAGAGCCGGCGCCGGTCCGGCGTGTTCAGCGACGGGGCGATATGGGCGTAACGTCCGGGGTCGATCTTGCCCGGCGTGCGCTTCTCGTAGGTGAGGATGATCGACTTGCGCGGGATTCCGGTGTGGTTTTCCATGGCCACATGCCAGCCGTAGGTGTTGAACATGATGGCCGTGCCCGCCCTGCCCGGGAACCGCTTGTGGCCCGGCATGGCTTCGAGGTTCTTCACGCGGGGATAGGGTCCGGCGCCGGGCAGATGGCTGCCCGGGACATAGGCGAATTCCCCGCCGCCGCGTTCCACGTCGTTCACGTAGACCTGCACCTTGATATGGAGAGGATGATCGGGCGGTACGTCGGGATGCCATCCCGTGTAGCCCATGGGCCAGAGCGGCGCCGTACGGACCTGCTCGCCGATATGGATCGCGTCGTCTTCGGTAAAGGCCTTGATGTATTCGAAGTAACGCGGCTTGTCCAGGATGTCGATGAAGATTTCGTCCTTCTCCAGCACATTCGGAATGTCGTAGTAAGTCGCCGCGAGCTCACCCCGGGCGACCCCGTCCAGCCACGCTTCCTTGCAGGCGGCAGCCCAGTGGTCGAAGGCCTGCTGGAGGCGATCCAGCATCTCGCCCCGGATCGCGTCCTCGAAGACGAGATAGCCCTGCTCTTCCCACTGTTTCCATTCTGCTGGCGTGGGACCGGAAACCACGGTCATTCGGGTCTTCTTTCATTAATACAGGAGTTGTCGCCACTATAGTTCGGAATCAACAGAAACGGTACCGTAATGTCAAGCGCGACGGCGCCGGCCAGGCTATTTCCTCCTTGCCCCGTCCTTCCGCCCCGTCCTATCTTCTGCCCTGTGGAAACGACCGTTGACGAAAGGAGCGGCGTGTGAAGATCGAAGCAGTGGAATCTCTCGCGATCCCCGAGTTGAAAGTCATTCGTTTCAGCCGTTTTTCCGATCGGAGGGGCTACTTTACCGAAACATACCGGCTGGGCGATCTCACGCAGCACTCCGAAACGGCGTTTCTCCGCGACGTCCGGTTTCTTCAGATCAACGAGAGCTTTTCAAAGGCCGGCGTAGTCCGCGGCCTCCATTTCCAGTGGAATCCCCATATGGGCAAGCTGGTCCGGGCCGTGCGGGGACGCATCGTGGACCTTGCGCTGGACATCCGGCTGGAGTCGCCTACGCTGGGAAAGATTGTCGGCCGGGACATATCCGAATCGCAAGGTGCCGATTACGGCGAGTGGATCTGGGTTCCTCCGGGATTCGCCCACGGGTTCTTCTGCACGACCGATTGCATCCTGGAGTACCTGTGCAGCGGGGAATACAGCCCCGGCAACGAGGCCGGCATCTCGCCGCTGGCCCCGGATCTGGACTGGTCCTTGTGCGATCGCCCGGTAAAGCGCGCGTTCGACGAGGTGATCGAAGGCGGCGCGGTCCTGTCGGAGAAGGACAGGGACGCCCCTTCTTTGAACGATTGGCTTGGAGATGAACGGTCCGCGAACTTTCAGTATTGAAGGCTGGCTCGCGGAGATGAACAGTCCGCGAACTTTCGGTATCAGGGATTAGCAGTTGTTAGCTGTTTCGTAATGCGACTCACTCATCAAATGGAGCAACCTACATGACAACCGGTCAATCTTCACTCTGGTCAGACATCCGCGGGCTCGTATTCTTCGGCTGGATCGTCGCGGCGACGCGCCTGCTGTTGGATTTCACCGCGCCTGAACAGTCGATGTACATCGGCGTCTACTTTCTGATGCCCCTGGCCTACCTGTACTACGGCCTGAAAGGCAGGTGGGACCATCTGCCCTGGCGGCGAGTGGCTCTCTCGTTGGTCGTCGTGGTTTTCTTCGTCTGGTTCATTCCAAACCTCATTTCGTACAGTACCGCGTTTTTCGTCGGCCTGGAACACGGTAGATTCTCGCCGGAAAACTCCGGGAGGGTACTCGACTACCAGGGACCCGTCATGACGATCCTGAATGGCGGCGTGGTCGCGGGGGGCACGTTCCTGGCGGGTTCGGTCTGGAGCGTCGCGCTGGGCACGCTGTTCATCTGGCTGCCTGGGGCGATGCGGCGACGGCAGGGGTGAGGCCGGTGTTCGCTGGAAGCGCACAGGTAGAACGGAGAAACCGTGACGGGGCGATGCGCCGGCGGCAACGGTGAGGGTGAGGCCCGTGACCGGGGCGTTCGGGATCGATGCAGTGTGAGGTCCTGCTCCGTGGGCGGAACAGACTGATTGCTGCCGCGACGCGCTTTGTCCTGGCGCTCTGTCAGAAACCGATTTCCCGCAGGTATTCCAGCGTCCTTTTCGCGATCGGCAGGGGTTTGTCGAAGGCGGCCGGATACATGTCCTGCTCCACGATGGCGTAACCGTCGTAGTCGATCCGCTTCAGCAATCCCAGCAGCGCTGGAAAATCGACCAGGCCCGCCGAGGGTTCGCAGAACATGTCCATGGCCACCGCCTCGGCAAAGGGGATGTTCCCGGCTTCCACCTGCCGCTGCTTTTCCGGGTCCACACTCTTGAGATGGAGATAGGGGATCCGGGCCCGGTGTTTTTCAAGGAAAGCCACCGGATCTCCGCCGCGATACGCGTGGTGGCCCACGTCGAAGCACAACGACACCTTGTCCGGGTCGGTGTCCGCCAGGAAACGTTCGATCTGGTCTTCGTATTCTACGTGGGTCTCAGCATGGGGGTGAAAAACGAGTTGCAGCCCGAATGAGTTTCGGGCGAGATCGGCGACGCGGTGGGTCGTGTCGACGAGGCGGCGCGAGGCCTCGTCGTCCAGCGTCCTCGATTCGATCATTTCTCCCGTGAAGAGATCGGAGTAGGTGCCGTCGATCAATACCAGGTAGCCGGCGCCGGTGGCGGCCAGCAGTTCTCCCGCGCCGGTCACCTGCTGCTCCAGTTCGGACCATCGGTCCGGGTCCTCGAGGTTGCCCATGGCGAAGGCGCTGGTCACTTTCAGGTCGCGCGCATCCAGTTCCCGTTGTAGCCTCTCGATATCCGTGGGCAGATAGCCATAGGGCCCCAGTTCGATCCATTCATAGCCGGCCTGAGCCACCTCGTCCATGAAACGCTGCCACGGGGTCTGTCTCGGGTCGTCGGGAAACCAGACGCCCCACGAATCCGGCGCGCTGCCGATGCGGATGTTCACGGAATCCTCCTCTAGTAATGAAACCGCTGGCTCGTGCGGCGTTCGGCCTCGTAGCCCTCGCGCAGCTTCCGCGTCATCGGGTCGTTGGTCGCCTCGGCGGACGCGATGTCCCACCATACGTCGGAAGGCGGCAGGTAGCGGTGCTTCTCGGTCTCGCATACGATCACGCAGGCACGCGTTTCCGAGCGGGCTTCCCGGAGCGCCTGCCGTAACTCGTCCGGTGACTTCACGTGCCACGCCCGCGCGCCGAAACTCTCCGCGTTGGCCGCGAAATCGATCTCCAGGTAGGCCCCCTCGAGGCGGTCTGAATCGGAGTCCCGCCCCCGGAACTCGTTGCCGAAGGACCGGCCCGCCCGCGCCATCTGCAGCGCACGGATGATCTGGTAACCGTGGTTTTCCGAAATCACGACGGTCACCTTCAGGCCTTCCTGCATGGCGGTCATGAGTTCAGTGGGGTTCATCAGGTAGGTCCCGTCGCCGATATAGACGTAGACCTCGTCGTGAATCCCGGCCATGCGGGTGCCCAGCCCGGCGGGCAGTTCCCATCCCATGCACGAAAATCCGAACTCCAGGTAGCAGGCCGCGCCGCCCGTCACGTCCCAGAGCCGGTGCAGGTCGCCGGGCGGACTGCCCGCCGCCGCGATGACGCAGTCGCCGTCCCTGGCTTCTTCGTTGAGCGTACGGATGAGCCGGGCCTGGCTCATGGCCTCTCCGGGATGGTCGACGTATACTTCTTCCTGCAGCGACCGACTGTGGGCATCCAGGTGGCGTCCAACTTCGGCCAGGTACGACTCGCTGGGACGAATGCCGGCATCCCGGGCGCCCGTGGTCAGTGCGGCCAGCGCTTCCCGGGCATCGGTCGTGACCGGCAGGGCCCCCTGCTTGTAGGCGTCGTGTCCGGCCACGTTGATGCCGATGAATCGAACGTCGGGATGGGAAAAGGCCGACTGCGACCCCGTTGAGAAGTCGGTCAGCCGCGTGCCGACCGCGATGACCAGGTCGGCCTCCGCGGCGATCCTGGCGCCCGCCGGCGTCCCGGTCACCCCGAACCCGCCGATGGCCCAGGGCGAGGATTCGCGCATGGCGCCCTTGCCGCCGAAGGTCTCGCCCACTGGGATCCCGCATGTCTCGGCGAATTCCTTGAGGGCATCCCAGGCTTCCGAGTAGTGTACGCCGCCGCCCGCGATGATCATGGGCCGCTTCGCCCTTTTGAGCATCTCGATCGCCTCCGCGATGCGTTCCGACGTCGGCGGCCTGCGTTCCACGCGCCAGACCCGCTTTTCGAAGAAATGGGCGGGATAGTCGTAGGCGTGGGCCTGCACGTCCTGGGGCAGCGAGATCGTCACGGCGCCCGTGTCGGCCGGATCGGTGAGCACGCGCATGGCTTCCGGCAGAGCGGTGAGCAGTTGTTCGGGCCGGTTGATCCGGTCGAAGAACCGGCTGACCGGGCGGAAGCAGTCGTTGACGCTCACCTCGGCGGACACCGGGTGCTCGAGCTGCTGCAGCACGGGGCCCTGGTACCGGGTAGCGTAGTAGTCGGAAGGAAGGAGGAGCACGGGCAGGCGGTTGATCGTGGCCGTTGCCGCGCCGGACAACATGTTGGTCGATCCTGGTCCGATGGATGCCGTGCATGCGATCGTGGCCATGCGATGATTCACTTTGGCGTAACCCGACGCCGTGTGCACCATGGACTGTTCGTTGCAGGGCTGATGGTAGGTCAGGTCCTGTCCGTACTCGAAGAGCGCCTGGCCCAGCCCCGCCACGTTCCCGTGGCCGAAAATGCCGAAGATCGCGGGGATGAAACGACGTTCCAGGCCGTCGCGCTCGCTGAACTGCACCGAAAGGTACTTGACCACCGCCTGCGCCGTGGTCAGGCGGACTTTATCCTGGGAAAATGCCATGATCTGCTCCTTCGATAATCCGGTACCGAATTCGGGCACCGAGTAGATTGCTAAAGATCATCCAGTCAGTTTCTTCCACCGTTTCGCGCCGGTCGGTTCGGGACGACCTCGGTCGATTCGGGATGATCCCATCCATCGATTCGAAACCGAGGCGGCCAGCCCCGGCCAACCTTGATCGATCAATGGCCGACCCCCTGCACCGTTTCCCACCGGTCCGACGACCAGGAGCGTTCGACTGCGGACAGCACGCCCGCCACGGCCAGCGCCTCGTTGAAGCCGGGTTCGCCCTGCCTGCCCGCCGCGATGGACTGCAGGAAGTGGAAGGTCTCAATCGCCTTGAGGTCGTCGTAGCCGAGTCCTACGGCCGGACCGGGATTGAAATGGACATGTCCCGGAAAGGCCGGACCGCTTTGCAGGGTGACGAATCCGTCGTGCGGACCATCGACGGAGAAGAGCTGAAGTTCGTTCATTCGTTCGAAATCCCAGCGGACCGCGCCTTTCGTGCCGTGGATCTCGAAGGCCATCTGGCACTTCGTTCCCTGGATCACGCGGCAGACCTCGAAAGTGCCGCGAGCGCCGTTCTCGAACTCCACCAGCACCCCGGCGTAGTCTTCATTGGTCACCGGCTCCCGCTTACCTCCGGTTCCAACGGAAAAATGGGTGCCTTCGCCGGCCGGCGCGACCGGACGGTCTTCGATGACCAGCGCCTCCTGGCCGACCACGCGCCGGATGGGCCCCGCGAGCATGTGGGCCATATCGATGACGTGGGACATGAGGTCGCCCAGGGCGCCGCTTCCCGCGTCGGGACGCCGGAAACGCCAGGAGAGCACGCCGTCGGGATGACTCGCGTAACCGGCGAAAAACCGGCCACGGTAATGGGTGATATCGCCCAGCGCGCCTTCGGTGACGAGGCTTCGCGTGTGCTGCACGAGGGGCGCCCACCGGTAGTTGTAGCCGACCCAGGTCATCACGCCGGCATCGGCCGCCGCCCGGGCGATTTCGGCCGTTTCATCGGGGGACCGGCCCACCGGCTTCTCGCAGAAGATATGCTTGCTGGCGGCCGCGGCGGCGCGGACCATATCCAGGTGGAGGTAATTCGGCGCCGTGATGTTGACCACGGATACGTCCGGGTCGTTCATGACCTCGCGCCAGTCCGTCGTGGTACGCTTGAATCCCAGCATGTTCCGGGCCTGTTCGCACCGGGTTGCCACGTCGTCCGCGCAGATGACCAGATCGGGAAGGAGTTCGCTTTCGGGGAATCGCTGCCGGACCTGGTGGTAGGCGCGGCCATGGACCATGCCCATCCATCCCATGCCGATGATGCCGATGCCGATTTGCGAAGCCATGGCTTCCGCTCCGTTTCGCCATTCGTTACGATCGCCAACGCGAGCCGCTTGGTCGACAGGCCAGCCGCGTGACCGAAGGCCAGCCGCCTGGACTACCCCAGGCCAGCCGCGTGATCGAAAGTGCCAGTCACCTGACCACCGGTTCAGCCGAAGGTATCGATCAGTTGGTGTACCGCCAGGTACAAAAAGAGGATCAACGCGAGGGCAAGGAGCACGTTCAGCAACCAGCCCGTTTTGAGATGCCCGACCCAGGCCTTTTTCGAATTCATGTAGAGCAGCGTGCCGGCCAGGAACGGCATGAAAAGCGCGCCGACCACGGTATAGACGATGACCACGGCCACCGGCCGGTCGAAGAGCAGCAGGGCCATGGTCGGGAAGGTCAGAAACAGCAGAAACCCCCGGTAATACGGCGAATCGGTGCGGACCATGGCGCTCCGGTCTTCACTGGAAACCCGTTTGAACAGGGCCATGAAATCGGCGAACAGGTAGGGGATGCCCTGCCAGACGCCCAGCACCGAGGTAATGACCGCGGCCCAGAACCCCAGGTAGAGAGACCACCTGCCGAAGGGTCCCAGCGCTTCTTCCAGGCGGTCGGCCATGCCCAGGACGATATCGATCCCCACGGCTTCGGGCCGGATCTGGGCGCCGAGGATCAGGACGGCCACGCCGAAAAAGCCTGTAAGGATGTACGCGCCGCCCAGATCGATGCGAATACCCTTCACCCACTCGCTCCCGGTCCGTCCGGCTTCGCGGATCCAGTACCCATAGCACATGACCGACAGGCTGCCGCCGACCCCGCCCAGGACGCTGAGTACCGCGACCACCGAACCCGACGGCGCGCTCGGCAGGGCAATGCCCCGCACGATGTCGCCGAAGTCGGGGCGGAGCGCCCAGGCGCTGATCAGGAAGCTTAGAAACATCAGGCCGATGAGCACCTTCATGACCTTCAGGAAGAACCCGAATCGTCCTACCCAGACCAGGACGCACGCGGCCAGGGCGTGGATGACGCCCCACTGTGCGACCGAGAGGGCTGGAAAAACCGTGTGGCCGGCCAGGCCCGAGGCCGAAAGCAGCCCGCCGCCGACCAGGAAGGACCAGATAATCAGGTATAGCAGGAAGAAATACTGGACGGGCCTGCCGAGGCGTTCCACCCAGCCTTCCAGGAGCGTGGTGCCCGTCGCCAGTTGCCAGCGTCCGACCCCTTCGTTCAGGGCGAACTTGAGCACGGCGCCGTAGACGATGGCCCACAGCAGCACAGTGCCGAATTTGGCGCCGGCGTTGGTCGCCGAGATCATGTCGCCCGCGCCGACCCCGGTGGCCGCGACGGCGATCCCCGGTCCCATCAGGGCGATCATCTGGAATAAGCTCAGTTTCAAGATGGTTTCCGCATCGATTGAAATTCGCGCCGGTTTCAGGCCGAAGTCGCGCCGGAAGACGCCAGCGTGTCAGGCCGGAACACGCGCCGGTTTCAGGCCGGAGAAGCGCATCGGCGTGTCAGATCTCGTCCCGCATCATTTCGTCCAGGTACCGTTTGCCGGACAGGATCGCGTTGAAGGGATCGGCGCCCGTGGCCAGCTCGATGCTGATGTACCCGTCGAATCCGCCGTCCCGCATGATCCCGAGCGCCCGGCGATAGTCGATCATGCCCTCGCCAAGGGGCGCGTTGATGTGCTGGGCGCGGTCTTCCTCCTGGAAGTAGATCCGCTGTATGTTCTTGACGTGCCAGAAGTTCGTGTGAGGCGCCAGCATGCGGCACACGTCGTCCCATCCGCCTTCGGGCGTCGCGTAGGCGAAATAGAAATTGCCGAGGTCCGGATTCGCCTTGATCAGGGGATGGCCGACGAGATCGATGAGCCGCAGCATGCCCTCCGGGGTGTCCACAATGCTGTTCTGGTGGAGTTCCAGCGTCAGTTCGGTGCCCTCCGGCTCGGCCTCCTGCGCGAGCGCCTTCAACGCGGCGGCGGCTTCTTCGTAGTCTTCGTCCCGCGCCCTCAGGCTGCTGCCCACCGGATCGGACTGTCCCCGGAGGTCCTGCTCGCGCACGCCCACTTCCCAGGGCTGCGGCGAGATGGACATGTTGACCAGCGGCGCACCGGCGAGCTGGGCCGCTTTCACCGCCCTGGAAAGCAAACCCCGGTTCGTCGCCCGGACCTCCTCCGGGGCCGGCCAGGTGATGATCTTCCTCAGCACGGTCAGCCCACCGATTTCGAGTCCGTGGCCGCGCGCCTCCTCGCCCAGTTCGACCAGCGCTTCGTCCGGCGCGTCGTAGAAGTTGAACCAGGTCTCGCCCAGGTCGATCCCGTCGAATCCGTGACGGACGAGCCAGTCCCACACGGGTTTGCGTTCGTCGGCCAGGGGATAACCCCGATCCGCGGCTTCGGGTGAACGGTAACCGCTCAACGTGAGGGTACAGAAGACGATTTTCATGATGGATTGGCCCGCATGTAGGCGTGAACGATGTCCCGGCACAGCGCATGGTCCTGCCGGGCGCCGTATCCGTCGGTGATGGGTTTCGCCCCGTTTACGAGGCATTCGTGAAAATGGATCAGCTCCAGCTTGAAGGCGTTCTGCTTGTTGACGACGATTTCCTTCTTCCAGGGCTGTTCGCCGTCCATGCCCTGCACGGTGACGGGCGACGGCAGTCCCCGGTCGAATCCCGTGGGGAATCGGATGCCCACACGCCGTCCCGCGCCAAAGACTTCCAGGGTTTCCCGGAAATCATGCAGTTCGGGCAGGCTGGTCCAGGTCGCCGCGCAGCGGGCGTCGTTTTCGTAGGCCAGCACCGTCGTCACGCTCGAGCCTCCCCGCCACACTTCGGCGCTGACCACCCGTTCCGGCGGGCCGAACATCCCACGCAGGCTGCTGATGTCGTGGATCATGCTGCCGGAGAGCGAGAAGAAGATGCGGCGCGCGGCCTCCGGCGCGTCGCCGATGGCATCCCGGATGGCCTGTTCCCGTCTCCGTGCCGTATCCTCGATCACCTCGCCCGGGATATCGTCGAATGCATACAGCGTGAATTCCCTCAGGTGGCGGTCGTTGCCGCAGTGGAGGTGGTTCACCTGGATGAAGCGGATATCGGGCATGGCGAGGACTTCGTTCCGCGCGAACTGGTATCCCGGGTCGTGCTGTTTCATGTACCCGACCATCAGCGTCTTGCCGGAAGCCTCGGCGGCCCCGATGATCCGGTCCGCTTCCTGCACCGAGAAGCACATGGGTTTTTCGATGAATACATGTTTCCCCGCGTTCAGCGCGGCGACGGCCGCATCGGTCTTGGGGTCGGCGAAGCAGAGCAGCACCGCGTCCAGGTCGAGGTCGAGGAGGTCCTGGTAGCGCATGACGCGGGCGCGTACGGGAACGTGGTACATTTCTCCGATAAAGTCGACCAGCTTCGCGGACGCGTCGCAGAGCCCGGTCAACTCGTACCGGTCTCGCAGTTCGGCGATATGGGGCAGATGCTGGATCTGGGCGATCGCACCGCAGCCGATCACGCCAATCCTGATGCGGTCCATAGACGTTCCTTCCCGGCAATCAATGCCTCGGAATCGATGCCCTGGTATCGTTGCGACAGATGGGGATGTCGATGAAGTGAATACGCCCGGAGGGATTCGAACCCCCGACCTACTGATCCGAAGTCAGTTGCTCTATCCAGCTGAGCTACGGACGCACGGGGGGACTGGGAACCGGCGCAAGCAGTGCGCGTACTACGCAGGCCGTGCTGACCGCCCGATTCCCATACCCCAGGCCACCATCGTAACTACGGCTTTATGATGCAATGATACTGGTTGAACACAAGAGATAATTTGTCCGCTGAACAGGGTCAACTCCAAATGATTAAAAGGAATTTCCTCGGTTCTTTGAATTGTGGGCTTTTTTCGCTACTCTGCAGATTATCTCTTTGACGCTCTTAACGAGCCACTCCCGTTCCTCAGTTGTTAAATCATTACGAATTCCAGTTCGTTTTCGGGCTCCCAGAGGTCCGCCTTTATTGGCGCATAGATCTCCGATTCTCTTTAAGGTATCTAAGTTGATTTTGAAATGACTTGCCGCCTTTTTTCGTTTGCCACGATCAAAAAGACCCTCTATAACCGTCAGGCAGAAATTAGCCATGCTCGTAACCGGTTCTTTACCACGTTGACAGTTCATTAAACGTTCAAACATCGTGTTAGTGTCGGGGTCGTCGGCATTGACGGACACGTCTGATGGTGGAGACGGGAACTTTAACATACGAGTGGTAATTTCGAGATTATCACTTACTGAAATACGTTCGTGTATTTGAATCACATCCACGTCGGGTTTCGTAGTAGGCGGATTTCGGTCAATGATTTCATAATCGTCGTAAGTCAGCCCGAAGCTATCTGGGCCATATTCAAGGCACGCTTCAAATTCCCACTGGCGTACGAAATCTTTTAGACTTGCCTTAGCGTCATCCTCGGTGGCGTAATGTTTCTTTAACTCAAATCTCACTTTCTTATCTTTAACCTTCAGGCAGAAATCTGGTGAAGTATTATCTTCAAACTCTTCTGCGTCATCGTAGTTGAAGTGTTTTCCGTGTGTAATACGGTAATTCAGAGCAACCACGTGTGGATCGTTCATTTTCTATTTCCAAAACCTACAGATCGAAGTTGGCTTTGATCTACAGTCTGTGTGATATCCACGCGCTACAATTTGCGTAGGATCTACGATCATGCCATCCTGTGTCGTCCAATTTGGCCAAGAGGGAAGGGTTCGAATTAATGATGGAGGGAGTCGTCAGAGGTGAGATAGTGAGTTTCGGGGTGTCAGGTCATAAGATTCTATTGTAACGATCTAGTGATTTTAGAACTCGGTAATCCAATCAATAGCAACGGACACGGATTGCCGACCCCTCGATCCACTCGTTCCATTAGTTTGTCCCAGTGTGTTGTTGCACGTCCGAACTTGTCCTGTACAAACATCCTCGACCAGTCCGTTACGAAATCTCTCCCACCATCCTGCACAGACCTTCGTTGTCGCGTAGTGGGTCTCAGATTAAACAGAAGTTGCAGATCTTCGAATCTGCGAACACCGAAGCGGTCCGCGCACGACTTTACGATTTGTTGGAGATCGTCTTGCAATGACCGGCCACGGGTCACGATCACACCAACGCTGATGGCGCCTTCGCTATGGAGGCGTTGAAAGTTCTCCAGATCTCGATCAAAGAACGGGTCCTTGTTGTTCCACTCGATTTCCAAGGCGATTTTCCCATTTTCGGTTTCCCGAACATGGTCAATCTCATGGGTAGTCGCTGCTTTTGGCGTACCATCAATGATCTTCTCTATGAAGATTTGGGTCTTTGGCCAGGAAATACTGGAAAGCGACCTACGTAGTCGTTGAGTAAAGGGAGCCTCTCCGCCACCACTACGAATCAACTCCACGTCAGCTATTCGGAGATCCTGAAGAACATTGCATAGCTCTTCCAATGGACCGGGGAAATCCTGGGTGAGCACTGCCTCCGCATGATTCACGACATGTATGTTGAAACCTGTACTTTCGAGATCGGATAGGTTCAAGATGTAGAAGCCGAAGAGTTATAACCATATGTAGGCCAATCAGGTTCGTATTCCGAATCTGCCTGGTCACCCCATACAGTCCAGTTATCCCGAACGCCACGACTAAATAGTTCTATATACGGCCCCCTACTGCAATTCTCGATTATCTCGTACAGTTCATCGGGTTTCCGGGAATGTTCTCGTTTACGACTAGAGAACAAATTCACCTGTCTACGTCCGGGGTCGAGCGTTCGAGCTTTCTTCCCACGTACACCGAACAGAATCATTTCAGTCACGTTACGAAAGTAGAATCCCACGCCTCGCCCATCTGATCCTCCATCCTTACGGATTTTGTGCCAAATGAGATTGGTCTTGTAATCAAACCCCCAAGCCTTGAGCACGCTTAATCCGTCAGGTAGTAACGCATTTGGAACCCAAAGATAACAGTGTGCAACATCGGCCATATGCTCCACGACCGGGATCGCCGCGATCTCCGCAACAGTGAGCGTATCGTATCGGGACAATCTACGGTGCTCCGGAGCGACCTTACCCGTTCGATTGACAAAACGCCAGGGCGGGTCGGCTAATATGGTCCCAAACTTTTTTTCTTCGAGAAAATCCGTTAAAGGATGACTCAAATTCATTCCTCACGACTGAACCGCACGTTGATGGTATGAATGTTGGTACAGATACGAATAACACGTCTATAAGGAGGTAGTGATACCCCAGGCAGGATTCGAACCTGCGACCCTCGGATTAGAAGTCCGATGCTCTGTCCAACTGAGCTACTGGGGCGCACCACCACCAATATACGGGATCAGGGGTGGGTGTCAACACGAGATTGGGCCGCGGGCGGGGCGACATTCGGTCGGTAAACACGAGATTTACGGGCCAGCTTCCGACTGTTGGGTTGTGGCGCCAGAAAACGAGATTCAAGTCGATCACTTCTAGAAGGGGAGAACAAATGAAACGGATACTACCGCTGTTGTTACTTCTTGCGACGCCCGGTACGGCATGGAGCGCATTCGAACCGGTTTACGCCGGGGCGAGACCGGTCGGCATGGCGGGCGCTTTCGTGGCCGTCGCGGACGACGCCGAAGCGTCCTTCCTCAATCCGGCCGGTATGTCGCAGGTCGACCGGTTCGCGTTGACGAGCTACTATACGAGGCTCTTCGGAATGAAAGAACTGGCCCAGATAAGCGTTTCCGGGGTCGCGCCGACGGGCCTCGGCCACTTCGGGCTGTTTTACCACGGTCTCGGAAGCTCACTGTATCGGGAGGGGGGTTTCGGCCTTTCCTACGGACGATCCATCGGCAGACGAATCCGTGCGGGGCTGGCGTTTCGCAGGATGAGCCTTTCCGTCAGGAACTACGAGGGCGCTTCCGCCGTCGTGCTGGACACGGGCGTCCTCGTAGATCTGCCGTACGATCTACGTCTCGGCGCGATGGCCCATGCCGTCGGCCGCTTAACGGAATCGGGCCCTGCGGCGGAGCCCCCCCGCATCATCCAGGCGGGGCTGAGCAGGACGGGAGACCGGCTGACGGTTTCCTTCCAACTCGACCGTCATCCCCGCCATGGCTACACCACAAGGGTGGGGCAGGAATTCAGGTTGGCCGAGTTCGTTACGTTCCGTGCGGGGCTGACTACCGATCCATCCCTGTTCTACATCGGCCTGGGCTTCGAAAAGGGACACCTGAAAACCGACTACGCCCTGTCGTCTCACTCCCTGCTGGGTATCACGCATCGGTTTTCACTCACCATGGAGTTCGGCTGAAATGACTGGTATAACACGTAAATCAAGGAAAATCCTGGCGGCAGTTGCCTTCGTGGCGGCGCTGATCTGCCCGGGGGCCGGCATGGCGCAGGATGTAGACTATTCTATCGACGTCCTGGTCGACCGGGACGCGGAAGACATAGACCCCGAGGATATCGCGCTTCTGGAAACGCTGCGGCGCGCGCCGCTCGATCTCAATCGAGTCCAACGCACCGAACTGGAACAACTGCCGTGGATCACGCCGAAACTTGCCGGTGCGATCGTTGCCTGGCGGGATCGACACGGCCCCTTCTCGGACCCGGGTGACCTCTTACGCGTTTCCGGTATCACGCGGGACCTGGTTTCCCGGATCAGCCCCTTCATTCGTGTGGCGAAAGTTCGCACGATTCAAACCGGAGGGCGCTGGCGGCTGGCGCGAAGCCGCACCGACCGTCCGGATGCGAAAGGAAACGGTACCCTGGGTCTGCAGGCGGACCTGGAACTGGGCAGGAGATTCAAACTGGGGGGCCGCGGGGAACGCCGGGACCGAGGAGGAGAAACCAGGTGGCGGTCCGGCTACGTGGAATTCGGAGGGACGGATGCTTCCCGAAGGCTGATCCTTGGATACTATGAAATGGATTTCGGCCAGGGACTGGTGTGGCGCAGCCATTCGATCCGGCCTTCAACGGCCAGTCTCAGTGGGTCGGTGAAACGCCGCAGCCGGGGCCTGAGGCCCGTGAGGACGACCTACGCATCCGGCGCCCTGCACGGCATGGCCCTGGAGTTCAATCGCGGAGGGTTTGTCCTGACGGGCATCCTTTCACGGTCCAAACCGGGAAGATGGGAATCCGGAGGCCGCCTGGGCTGGAAGCGAAGCAACGGACTAGTCGGTTTCTCGGCCCTTCAATCGGAAGGCCGCATACTAGTCGGCGCGGATCTGGACCTTCTCTATGGCGGCATGAACCTGTTCGGCGAAACGGCCCTCGACGATGACGGTTCTCAGTCCGTACAGGGCGGCATGGTCTGGAGCATGGAGCGCGTGGATGGGGGGCTTACAGTCCACCGCCAACCCGATGTCAGGTTAATCGAAAAGTCCGAACGGTCCTGGCAGAGTATGCTCCTGCGATGGAGACCTGATCGCAGGACCACGCTTCAACTGAGCGTGGAGCCCCGACTGACCTACCTGAAACTGTACAGGCGCAGCACCATTCGTGTACGCCGCAGGATGAACGGCGGCGTCTTATTCTCCGGAGTGTGGCGTCGTGAAATGGATGAGCAACGGGTTGCCGGACCGTCCCTGGAGGAAACCTGGCAGGGCCAGGTGGCCTGGCGGCTGCCTGCCCGGATCCGGTGGCGTGCGCGCTACGAACGACGCGGCCAGTCCGGTTTGAAGCCCGTACACGACCTGCGATTATACATGCGATACCGGTCCAGGAACCGCGTAACCTTTTCCGCACAGTGGGAGTATGTCCTGGCCGGGTTTCCCGAGCCGGAGGTCTCGACCTCCCTTTTCAGATCCAACCATCGCGAAAGATGGGTGATCCTTTTATACGGACCTGTAGGATCGGGGGTATCCACCCTGGTGCGCTACACGCGGACACGCCAGACCCGCTACGATCAACTCAAAGTGCCCCTCGTCGAAACACGCTGGACTCTGCAAATGAACGCCCGGTGGTGATGGCAGACTAAATGGCAGTGGGAAGCGTACAAGGGGGCAAGGAATATGTCGGAAAAAGAAGCCATAACCGATGATATGGAAGAAGAATTCAGACAGGCGATTTCAGAAATCAGGGACGCCGTGCATGAAGGAAAGAGCAGGTTGTTTCATGAAAGGACTACGCTTGACGATCTGTTCGTAACGGGCGACGGGCCACATGGCAAAACCACCAATATCCCGGACAAGTTCAAAGATCACATAATAACGGCTTCTGCCGGTAATCGGACCTGGCTGGTCTGGAAACAAAACTGCTCCCCGTACTTTGATGACAAGCCATGATCTTTTCGTTTGATCTCTCTCCGTAGCGGCACTATCTTGACTGCAGCAGGTGAGAAGTTGGGAAGACGGTGCGAATCCGTCGCGGACCCGTCGCTGTGACCGGGGACGAAAGCCGCATCAAGAGCCAAAAGGCTCGAGCCACTGTTCCAACTGGAATGGGAAGGCGCGGCGAGTAGATTGATCCGGAAGCCAGAAGACCGACCTGCCCATAGCTTTCATCGGGACTTCCGTGGACTGAAGTCGTCCGGTGTACATGGATAATAGTAAGCATGGCCATCAGGCGTACTCGCCCCGGTCTCTGATCTCGGGGCGTGGTTTTGCGCAGGCCATGCTCCGAGGATGATAAACGGCATCCCCGTATCTGACCCAGTTCAGGTACGGGGATTTTTTATTTAAAGGAGATCAAACTGATAAAACCAGAAGACCCCTCCCAATGCGTCCAAGATCCCGATGCATCTGCGACCCCGATGCATCTGTGACCCATAATGGTTTTTAAGTCCAAGCCGTTAGCCAGGACAAGGAGCCTGAACAATGACAATGCGAAGTGCATTAGCGTCCATTTTAGGTTTGTGTCTACTTTCTGCCACTCCGGGATTCGCTCAGACCGAGCAAGATACAGCAGATCAGGAACCCAGGTATATTTTCGATACCATCGTCGTAACCGCTTCGAGAACCGAAACACCCCTTAATCAGATTTCCAGTACGATCACCGTGATCCCCGCCGAAGATATCGAACGCAGCACCAGGAGCACGGTCACCGGCTTATTGCGCGACGTGGGCGGTCTGAGCATTGCCCAGAGCGGCGGGCCGGGCAAAAACGCGTCTGTCTTCCTTCGCGGCGCCGAATCGGCCTATACCCTGTTCATGATCGACGGGGTCGAAATCAACGATCCCATGTCCCCCGGAAGGGGATACAGCCCGGCGCATCTGTCCGTCGACCAGGTCGAGCGGATCGAGGTGCTGTACGGGTCCCAGAGCACGCTCTACGGATCGGACGCCATCGCCGGCGTCGTGAACATCATCACGAAGCGCGGGGAAGGAAGGCCGAAGATCGGCGCATCCATTGAAGGCGGAGGACTCGGAACGTTTCGCAGCCGGGCGGGGTTGAGCGGCGGGTCGGTAGGTTACCAGTATGCGATTGACGGCTCCTTTCTGAACACGCGGGGCATTTCAGCGAACGCCCTGGGCAACATGGAAGAAGACGGCTATCGAAATACGACCCTGGGTGGTCGTTTCGGGATGACCCCGGCTGAGCATGCTTCGGTCGATCTCACGTGGCGTTATTCGGATGGCCGCGCCGATATCGATAACGGCGTCGGGTCCGGTGGCGACGATCCCAACCGGGTAAGCTCTTCCAGGCAGCTTTTCATAAGACCCTCGGCCACTCTGGCGTTGTGGTCTCAGCGATGGAAACAGACCCTGGGGTACAGCCTGGTCGATCACAGCAGAGAAGACGACAACCCGGTGGACGAAAAACAGGAAATGGCTTCCAACTCCACCTACGACGCCCGTTTGCATAAAGTGGACTGGCAAAATACCCTGTTACTGTCCGAAGGCAATACCCTGGTGTTCGGCGCCGAGTCCGAGTCGGAACAGGGAGAATCCGAAACAAAAGGCCAGTATCCCGGCAGATTCGACCGGCGGACAGCCAGGATGACCGGCGTTTACCTGCAGGAGATGCTGCAGTACGGCAACGCGTTGTTCGCGGCCCTGGGCGTTCGAGCGGATCATCACAGCCGGTACGGCTCCAAACTCACCTACAGTATCGCGCCTAACGCGTATTTCGAGGAATCGGGAACCAGGATCAAGGGCGCCTACGGCACGGGATACAAGGCCCCGTCGCTGTTTCAGCTCTATTCTTCCTTCGGTGATTCCACCCTGCAGGCCGGGACCAGCAGGAGCTGGGAAGCAGGGATCGAGCAGTACCTGGCCGACCAGCGGCTTATGGCCGGCGTGACCTGGTTCGACAATACCTACGACAACATGGTCGGGTGGGACAGCGAAACGTCCAGTTACCAGAACGTCTTCAAGGCGACAAGCAGGGGGATAGAGTTGACCGGGCGATATGCGGGAAACGAGGGAACGTCCCTGCGGGCCTACTATACTTTTACCGATTCAAAAGACCACGAAAAGGACGAACAGTTGTTGAGACGGCCCCGGCACAGTGGCGGAGTCGTCCTGGACCAGCAGGTGAGACCGGGCATCGGCCTGAACCTGAGTTACCGCTTCTCAGGAGAACGCCGTGACAACGACTTCTCTACCTGGCCGGCCACGGCGGTAAACCTGGCCGGCTACGGCATCGTGAATGTCGCCGCCAACTGGAAGATCACACCGAACATTCAACTCTTCGGACGGATCGACAATCTCTTCGATGCGGAGTATGAGGAGATTTTGGGATATGGAACAGTGGGCATAACGGGTTATATCGGCGTCAGGATCGGGAATAGCGGCTACTAAAGATCCGGAACCGCAAGGCGAGGGCATCATGGTGTGTTCTGGCGCCGCACCACGGTTGGCGCCGGGCTACACGTCGTCCCCAGTCACACACTGTGCTGATCGATACCCAGTTCGGCCATGATTTCCTGTATGGCGGACCAGACGGGCGGATCGATTTCAATACCCTGTTCTTGTTGACGCTGCCGCTCGCTTCGGGCGCCATCGCCGGGTACCCGGATTTCATCGACGCCAGGCGCCTTGCGCGCGCCCTTGATGCTTTCCGCGAGCCGGTCCACTTCGGCGGACAGGGCCGTCTTCGAAGCGAACTTGTCGGGGTCGATGACGAGGATGAACAAGGCATTCTGGTCGAGATCCTCCTGGGACCGTCCGCTGCAGCCCGCGCCGCTCAGGCCGCCCGTCAACACGTCGACCAATATGCTCAGCGCAAAGCCCTTGTGTCCCGCGATCAGGCTGCCCAGCGGAAGGAGCGCCGCCTGCCTGGGCGTGGAAAAATAGGCCTCGGGATCGGTCGTGGTCTGTCCGTTGCTGTCGACCAGCCACCCATCGGGTACCGCCTGGCCCTTGTTGCGCAGCATCTTGACCCGTCCTTCGGAAGAAACTCCCGTGGAAATGTCGATAAGGATCGGGTCGCCACTTTCCCGGGGAAGACCGACGGCCATGGGATTGGTGCTCATCAGGGACGAGGTCGCGCCCCAGGGCGCCACGCAGGGATTGCCCCCGGCATCGTTGGTCATGAGCAGGGCGATAAAACCGTCTTTCGCCGGCTGCTCCACGTAGCCGCCCAGCCGGGCAATATCATTGGCGTTCACGACGCTCGCGCAGCCGATGCCCGTTTCCTCGGCCTTGCCGATCGCGTGCTTCATGGCCTCAGTGGCCGTCCAGGGGCCCATGCCCTTGTTGGCGTCCAGATGCACGGCGGACACCGTTTCACTGAGGACGTCCAGGGGCGCGCCCGGGATCATGTTGCCCGCGCGAATACCCTCCGTATACATGGTTATCCGCATCACGCCGTGGGAGTGATACCCTGACAGGGAGGCTTCCATGAGCCGCTCGACGACCACCTGTCTCTCGTCACCTTCCAGGCCCAGGCGTTCGAAGATGCGGTCCATCATCCGCGCCACGCGGTCCGGTTCCATGCGGATGGGACGAGGTTCCGGTTCAGACATACGCGATACTTCCTCCACTATCCGTCCAGCGCACCCAGAAGCGCCAGGCCTTCCTCGATGTTGCGCTTCTGTTCGTCGGACGCCTCCTGCATGGGAGCGCGGGGGAATCGGCCGGGACAGCCCTGCAGCGTCTGGGCATACTTGGTGCAGGCCGGTAGGTTCGTCCCCCACAGGGCATTCCAGAGTCTCAGCAGCTTTCGGTGCAAATCGAGCGCCCGCGCGTGATCTCCGGCCTGTACCGCGTCCCACACATCCACCGACGCCCGGGGCGCCGCCGTCAGGATAGCCGCGATCGATCCTCGGGCGCCCAGGGTGTAAGCCGGGTACATCAGGGCGTCCACGGCGCAGAACAGCAGGTGTTCCGGGTCGGCCATGAGCATCAGGTCGGCGAACAGTTTCAGGTCTTCGGCGCTCTGCTTCACCCCGACGACACCGGGCACTTCGTCCATGATCCGGCACAGCAGTTCCGGTGAGAGGTAGCTCCAGGGCACCACGTTGTAGATGATGATGGGATGTTCCACTTCCTCGCCCATCACCCTGAAATGCTCCTGCATGGCATCATCGTCCGGGCGAAAGAGGTAGTGGACCGGGGTCACCTGCAGCGCCGCCACGTCGAGGTCGGCGATGGCCTTGCCCCTTCGTATCGCGTCGCGGGTGCTGTCTACGATGATGCCGGCGATAACCGGCACGCGTCCCGCCGCCGCGTCCAGGGTCGTGTCAACGAGACCCCGGAACTCATCGACGTCGATCGTATGGCCCTCCCCTGTGCTGCCACCCACCGCGATGCCGTGCGCACCCTGGTCGATCAGCCAGTTGACCTGTTCCTTCATGGCCCCGAGATCCACGTCGCCGTCCCGGGAGAATGGCGTGGTCGCCGGGGGGATTACGCCCCGCAGGTCGTTCAGCATGTCTTCCTCCTTCGATTGGTTGCGTTCACTTTGGCTACGTTACACACTGGCTGCGTTTCACTCTGGCCGCGTTTCACTCTGGCCGCGATTCACTCTGGCTGCGTTCACTCTGGCTGCGATTCGCTCTGGCTGCGATTCGCGTCATTGTTTGCTGCCTGGTCGAGTCATATCTGATTCGATTAAGGACACCTGTTGCGTCAGCCTTCCGGTTTCGCGTCATCCGGCAGGTACCGCTCCGCGCCGGGACACCATGTGCAGCGCCATGATGACCACGGCCGTTCCAATGCCCCAGGTCGCCGGAGATACGCTTCCGATCCCGCTGCCGTCGGTGGACAGGTGTACGAGAATCATTACGAGTACGGAACCGACGATCGTTGCCAGCGCACCGTTCGCATTCGGCCTCGCAGAATAGAGTCCCGCGATCAGGGGTACGAACAGGGCCACGGATAGTATGCTGTAGAAAATGGTCAGGGCCGTGATGACGTCCGGCAGCACGACAGCCAGCATCACGCCGGCGAGTCCCGCGACGACGGCCGTGATCCGGCTGACGGTCAGCATCCGATGCTCGGAGGCGCCGGGTTCGATGTAGGTCTGGTACAGGTCCCGGCTCAGTGACGTCGTCAGCATGAAAAGCACGGCGTCCGCCGAACTGATCTCCGCGGAGAACACGGCCGCCAATGTCAGTCCGCCGATCCAGAAGGGAAGGGCATCCATGAGTAGGCGGGGCAGCGCCAGGTCCTGTGACGGCAGGGAAGGGAAGGCTTGGTAGGCCGCCATGCCAAGGAGCGCGGGAATGAAGGCGAACAGCATGAGGGCGACCGCGTTCACGCTGACTCCTCGTCTGACCGTCTGTGCGTCCCGTGCGCCATAGATCTTCTGCAACAGGCCAGGTGAAACGATGAATGCGGGAACGAGGACGATGAAGTAGGCCCAGATCCGCGATGGATCATCTCCGAACCAGTTCGTGAAACCCGCCTTCGCCACCCCTTCCCCGGCCAGGAGATTTCCCCCTGAGACGATCATAATAAAAGCCAGTACGAATCCGGACAGTTTCACCACCAGCTGGACCATATTGACCCGGGCGGTAGACGTCAGGCCCCCGAAGGTGAAATATACGACCACCACGGCGCCGCCGGCCAGGCAGGCGACGTACTTCGGGATACCCAGGACCAGATTGAGGATCCAGGCCAGGGGGATGAACTGGCCGGCCAGGATGGCCAGGGAACCGAACCAGAGCAGTACGGCGATGAGACCCCGGACACTGCGGCTGTACCGGTGCTCCAGGTAATCCCCGACCGTGTAGAGGTTGTGGTCCCTGGCCACGCGCCACATGCGAGGCCCCACGGTCAGGCCCAGGATCAGGCTGCCGATGCCCGCGGATCCCACCCACCACCATGCGGAAAGACCGTGGGTGTATCCTATGCCCGTGGCGCCGACCGTCGATCCCGCGCCAAGGTTGGCGGCCAGCAGCGTGGAGAAAAGCAGCGCGGGAGACAGCCGTCGGCCGGCTACGAAGAAGTCCTCGGCGCGACGCACCGACCGCGACGTCCACCAGCCGATCACCATGAGGAAAATGGAATAGACGAGGAGGGCGGTTACGTAGGGAGACATAACGCTTCAGAGTACGGGTACGGGTACGGGTACGGGTACGGGTGCGGGTTCCGGCTCGGATTGGGATACGCGACGGGCCGCACGGGGACGGGGCCATTCCAGTCGTGGAGCATTCAGAGGGTCCTCCGCGCCGGGGGTCATTCGCTGTCCAGGTCAGAATAGGATGGATACCCGGGCAGACCTGTGGCCGTCACGACGGCTCGGATGATCGCCCGGCTAACGGCTTCCGCCGCAAGGATGGACACCAGGGACAGGTTTACGTCACCCTCCCAGGTCCCGGTGGCCATGGTGAAGAGGGTATCTCCATCCGCCTGCAGGTGGGCCGGGTTGATGGCGCGTGCCAGTCCGTCGTGCCCTACCTGGGCGACGCGGCTCGCCTGAGTCTTGGTCAGTCCGGCATTGGTTACGATCACGCCGATGGTCGTATTCCCCGGCGGCGTCTCCAACCGAAGCGACCCGGACTCGCGAATCCGCCTGGCCACGTGGACGAACCCGGATCCGTCCGGCATCCTTGCGCCGGCGAGCACGCGGCCCGTATCCGGATCGTACACGTCGCCCACGGCATTCACCGCGACGATGGCGCCGACTCTGAGTCCGTCGGGCGTCGTGAAGCAGGCGTTGCCGATGCCGCCCTTCATGGCCGTGCGCGTACCCCGCGCGCCGACGGACATCTTGCCGACCGTGGCGCCGGCGCCGGCGCCGATACTGCCCTCGGGCACGGGACCGTCAGTCGCGGCCTGGCAGGCCTGGTAGCCGGCATCCGCGTCTGGGCGTATTTCCGGTTTGCCTCCGATTCCGAGATCGAAGAGGATCGCGGCGGGAACGATCGGCACCCGGGCTATGCGTACGTCGAAACCGATGGATCTCTCTTCGAGATAGCGCATCACGCCCGTGGCCGTGTCCAGGCCGAAGGCGCTGCCGCCCGACAGGACGATGGCGTGGACCCGCTGGACCATGTTCACGGGATCGAGCAGATCGGTTTCCCGCGTGCCCGGCGCACCGCCGCGCACGTCCACGCCGCCCACGGCACCTTCTTCCGCAAGGATCACCGTGCAACCCGTCGGACGCCGAGAGTCGGTGAAATGCCCGACTTTGATCCCGGCAACATCCGTGACGGACCCGGACGGGCCGTAGGGGTCTGCTGTCTGGCCGACAGCGGATTCGTTCCATCCGGTCAGGCCGGCCAGGATCCCCGCGCCGGTTACTCCGGCGGATTTTTCCAGAAAAGATCGTCTGTTCATGATCAGTCCAAGATGGACATTCCGGAATCCGCAGTCAATTCAATTGTAACCGCGGCGGTCTTGATACGCGGAGCCAGAAAGCAGGCGGCAGGCGGCCGTTTTTACGCGTCCCTCCTCATGCGGCCGCGGTCGCATCCCGCCGGACAAAGTCCAGGCGGTTGCCTTCGCGGATGACGCGGAGCGCATCGCCTTCCCGGAACCTGCCCTCGATCAGCGCCATGGACAGCGGGTTTTCGACGAACCTGCGGATCACCCGCTTGAGGGGCCGCGCGCCGTACTGGGGCTCATAGCCCGCTTCGGCGAGCAGATCCTCGGCTTCGGGGGACATGTCCAGCGTCAGGCCGGCCTGATCGGAAAGTCGTCCCTGCAGTGCCCGCAGTTGGATGCGAACGATTTCCCGGATGTGGTCCCGGTCGAGGGGATGGAATATAATGATTTCCTCGAGCCGATTGACGAATTCGGGACGAAAATGGGACCGCACCGCGTTCATGACGTCCGAACGTACCTGTTCGTCCCGGGACGCGTCGAGGCCGCCGATGTACTCGGTCCCGATGTTGGAGGTCATGATGATCACGGTATTCCGGAAATCCACCGTGCGTCCCTGGCCGTCGGTGAGCCGGCCGTCGTCGAGTACCTGCAGCAGGATGTTGAACACGTCGGGGTGCGCCTTTTCGATCTCGTCCAGCAACACGATCTGGTAAGGCCTGCGCCGCACGGCTTCCGTGAGCTGCCCGCCTTCTTCGTACCCCACGTAACCCGGAGGGGCACCGACGAGCCGGGCGACGGAATGCCGTTCCATGTACTCGGACATGTCGACGCGCACCATGGCGCCCTTGTCATCGAAGAGAAACTCTCCCAAGGCCCGGGCGAGTTCGGTCTTGCCCACCCCCGTGGGACCGAGGAAGAGAAAGGAGCCGATGGGCCGGTTGCCGTCCCCCAGACCGGCGCGGTTCCTCCTGACGGCGTTGGACACGGCGACGATGGCTTCATCCTGGCCCACCACCTGGCGGTGCAACCGGGATTCCATCTGAACCAGCTTCTCGACCTCGCCCTCGACCAGGCGGTTGACCGGGATGCCCGTCCACTTCGAAACGACCTGGGCGACGTCCTCCTCGTCCACTTCTTCCTTGAGCATACGGCGCTCCTGCTGAAGTTCGGCCAGCGCTCGGTTCTTCTCCTCGAGTCGCCTGTCGAGTTCCAGCTGCTCGCCGTACTGGATGCGGGCCACCCGTTCGTAGTCGCCGGTCCGCTGCGCCCGCTCGGCTTCGATCTTCAGCTGCTCGGTCTGTTCCTTGATTTCCTGGATCGTCTTTACCAGTTCTTTCTCGGCGAGCCAGTGCGCCCGCAGGACGTTTCGCTGCTCCTCCAGGTCGGCCAGCCTGCTTTCCACGGGCTTGAGGCGTTCCGCCGCGTCCTCCTCGCGCTTTACGGCTTCGCGCTCGATCTCAAGCTGGCGGATCTGCTTTTCCAGGTCGTCCAGCTCGGCTGGCATGCTGTCGATTTCCATGCGCAGGTTCGCCGCCGCTTCATCGATCAGGTCGATGGCCTTGTCCGGCATGAACCGGTCGCTGATGTACCGCTCCGCCAGGGTCGCCGCCGTGACCAGGGCGCCGTCCCGGATGCGTATGCCGTGGTGGATCTCGTAGCGCTCTTTGAGTCCGCGCAGGATGGACACGGTGTCTTCGATAGAGGGTTCGCCCACGTATACGGGCGCGAACCGCCTCTCCAGGGCGGCGTCTTTCTCGATATGCTTGCGGTATTCGTCCAGGGTCGTGGCGCCCACGCAGCGCAGGGTCCCCCGCGCCAGCGCCGGCTTGAGCATATTGGACGCGTCCACGGCGCCTTCCGCGGCGCCCGCGCCGACGATGGTATGCAGTTCGTCGATGAAGAGGACGATATCGCCCGCGGCCTCCTCCACTTCTTTCAACACGGCCTTGAATCGCTCCTCGAACTCGCCGCGGAACTTGGCCCCGGCCAGCATGGCGCCCATGTCCAGGCTGATCACCTTGCGTCCCTTGAGGGATTCGGGCACGTCCTCGGCCACGATCTTCTGAGCCAGCCCTTCGACGATGGCCGTCTTCCCCACGCCGGGTTCGCCGATGAGCACAGGATTGTTCTTGGTCCGCCGGGACAGCACCTTGATCACCCGCCGGATTTCCTCGTCCCGCCCGATGACCGGATCGAGGCCGCCCTCCCTGGCCAGGTCGGTCAGGTCCCTGCTGAACTTTTCCAGGGCCTGGTAACCGGATTCCGGCGTCTGGCTCGTGACGCGCTGGCTCCCCCGGACCTCTTTCATGGCTTTCATTATGCCGTCGCGATGTACGCCCACGTCCTTCATTACGCGCTGGACCTCGCCGCCATCATCCAGCAGTGCGAGGAGCAGGTGCTCCACGCTGATGTACTCGTCTTTCAATCCCCGCGCCTCGCCCAGTGCCCGGTCCAGTACCCGCTGGAAGGCATCGGAGGCGTACATCGAAGCGCCGTCGCCGGTTACCCTGGGCAGCTTGTCCAGGGCGGCTTCCAACCCTTCCCGGACCCGGGCCGGATCCGATCCCGCCCTTTCCAGCAGGGTGGCCGCCAGGCTTTCCTCTTGTTCGAGCAGCGCCAGGGCCAGGTGCGCGGGCTCCAGCCGGTTATGGTTACGGCCGCGGGCCATCTCCTGGGAAACCTGGATCGCCTCCATCGATTTCTGCGTCAGTTTGTCCGTTCTCATGATGTCCCTCCTCGGTCGTTCTATCCGGATTCCTCTCCGTTTCAACGCATTCCCATCCTACTTAAATGCAAAACGTGTGCCATGGCCGTTTTCTCTGCGGCTCCGGGCGTTTGATTCACGGCTCAGGGTGTATTCTCCGCGGTTCCGGGCCTATTATCCAAGGCTCAGGCGGTTCGGTGTATGTGAAGAGTCGTTTCTGCTCGTGAAACCGGTACGGGCATGGTACAGATATGCCAAATTGGCATATCTGCCAATTTGGCAGGTTATATCGACCAGAAAGAACCGCAGAAAGGAACGAAGGGAATGACCAGTAATCGCGGCCGGGACGAGCGGAATTGAACGCCGCGATGACCGCGCCGAGGAAGGAAGGGGGAATCAGCGCGGAGGACCAGGCCGGTCAGGCCGGTTTGCGGAAACGAATACGCAGAAACCAGCGGGGCACGTGGCGGCAATAGTGGAGGTATTCATCGCCCAGGGCGCGTCGCAGGGCCGGCTCCTCGAAGAAGACCAGGTACAGCGTCAGCCACGTCCAGTACAGCACCGCGTAGACGAGCAGTAGAAGCGATTCGAAGGCCAGGCATTCGCCGAACAGGATGAGGACGACGCCGAGCAGGAGGGGATTGCGGGACCAGCCGTGGGCCCCTTCGGACCATATCGGGCGCGAATCCCCCGCGGGATCGTCATCGGCCGTACTCCCCGTGTTTTCAGCAGAAGTTTCTTCTGCGGTGCCCGTGACGCCCCCATGCCTTCCGGGCGCGCCCGAGGACGCGGTCACCATGGCCGTCATGCGGAGCCGTTCGGCGAAGGCACGTATATAGAGTGCCGTGCCCAGGAGGACGAGCACCCAGCCGGCGGCCGGATAGCCGGCTTCGAAGCGCATCTCCTCCATGCCGGCGGTCCGGTAGAGGATCAGCCAGGGCAGGACGACCGCGAAGATGCCGTGGCGTATCGACGCCCCGATTAGCGAACCCAGTATGATCCGCGTGCTTGACACGGCGCTACTTCACCTTCACGTAGCCGATGCCCCGGACATCGGGCTGGATGAGCCAGAAGACGACCAGGAAGGCGCCATCCGGCAGGACGGTCACCGCGGGTTCGCCGAAGGAATAGTCCTGCCAGTCATCGTGATCGCCGGAGGTGTCGCTTTGCGTCCGTACCCCGGCCTTCCAGACGAGCTCGTCCGCTTCGATGCCGAAATCGTCGTCCACGGGCCGCGCGACGGCGAGGCGGATGCCCGGGTCGCCGTGCTGCCGCTGGTTGTACGCCATCAGCGCCCGTCCGTCCGCCAGGGCGGTCAGCGAGATGGACTGGCCGAGGGTACCCGTGGAGCGGGTCGGCGTCCAGGTCAGCCCTCCGTCGTGGGAGAGGGCGTATGCGTTCGGATAGTCGGGCTTGCCATGGGGCGCGATTTGCCAGCATGCGCCGAGGAGACGCCCGTCGGCAAGCTCCACGACCCACGCCTCGGCGGCTGTCGATCCGGCGTCGTCGAAACGCAGCATCGAACCGTGGGTCCACGTGTCGCCCCGGTCGGTACTGCGCAGGTAAACCACCCTGTTTCGGTCCACCTGGACGGCGGGATCGAAGGTATTGTAGGGCGAATAACAGCAGATCCAGGTCCCGTCCCGCGTCACCGTGAGCGCCCCGGGGGCCTCCGCCGAACCGGCGGCGGGCAGGACAATGGGAACCGGGTCGGTCCAGGTCAGTCCCCGGTCCGCCGAGGACGCCCAGAACATGGCGTTCTGCTTGATGCCCTGGGTCTCGTCCAGCCAGAACGATTCGCCGGGCTCGTCACGGGGTATGCGTATGCCCGTGATGAGGCAGGTCCCGTCCGGCGCCTGGCTGATCGACCCGATGTGGGCGTAATCGTCATGCAGATGGGGCCACAGGTAGGCCGGTTTCGTCCACGATTTTCCGCCGTCTTCCGAACGGACGATGACCTGCTTGAAATCGTTCTGGCCGAGCGCTTCCTGGACGGCGAAGGAACACACCAGACCGCCATCTCCGGTGACCACGCAGCGGGAGCAGGCTGCCACCGCGTCGGGCCCGGTCGACGGCTGCCGGGCGATCATGCCCTGTTCCAGGATTTCGAATGCCATGGTACGTACCTCGTCTGGTACCGGACATCCACGCCGCGCCGCAACGCGCCACACCGGACTCGGCTAATCGAACATATAGTTGAGCGACCCGCCCGGGGCACGATCGAGCCTGAGGACGATGGTGCCCGGTCCGGCCCCGTACGACGCCTTGTACCGCGCCTTGATCGGGTCGAGAATGAAGTGGTAGTCTCGCGTAGGGTATGCCTCGCACGGGTCGCCGTCGGCGTCGTGGGCGATGGCGACTTCGAGCTGTACGGGATCGGACTCCATGAAGGCTTCGGCTGCAACCAGCGTGAACCGGTGCATTCTGCATCCGCCACTATACGACAAGGAAACCGCGAGCGTATCTCCCTTGACGGCAGCCGCGTTCAGTTCATAGTCATCCGTGCCCCACCGCGTGGTGGACCGGACGTCTCCGGGACTGAAGACGACGTTTCCTGCCGTGCTGCCCACATCGGGCGAGTCTGGTCCATGCGTTTTGAAAACGTGGTTGTCCTCGCCGTTCCCGCAGGCCATCCCGAACGTCATCGCCCCAGTGACGACCAGACTCAATAGCATCGGACCGAGGTCCTTCATGTCGATGTTCCTTATACTGAACCGTTGCGCGTGGCCCCAGGTACCGTTGCGTAAGGCCCCAGGTACCGTCCGCTGGTGGCGGATCACTGATCCGAATGTCGGAGCATGCGGAACCTCACACCCGCCGGAACTTCTGAATCCGGTTGTGCGCGAAGGGCACTTCGCACACGTAGACGTCCCCGTGGGAGTCCACCCAGATGCCGTGGGGCGCATCCACGAACGGCCCGGATTTTCCGTCCCTGTTGCCCCACTGCGACAGGACCTCGCCATCCAGGTTGAGTATGCTGACCCTGCCGGGCGCCTCGGCGAGATACACGGTGTTGTCCGGATCGATGAACAGGTCATTGGCGGCCAGCAGATGGTCCCACGATTCGAGGTACCGGCCCTCGGCGTCGAAGATCTGTACCCGGGCGTTCCCCCGGTCCACGATCAGGACCCGGCCGTCCTTGTCGACACGGACGCAGTGGGGCGTATCGAACTGCCCCGTCTCGCTGCCGTGACCGCCCCAGGTACAGAGCAGTTCACCATCCGTCGTGAAGCGGTGGGCGTAACTCTGGCCATACCCGTCGGTTACGTACAGGTCGTCGTTCAGTCCGAGTACCACCCACGTCGGCGCATTGAAGGGTTGGCCGGGGCCGCCCGGCTTTTCCGGTGTGCCAATCGTGGAGAGCAACTTTCCTGCGAGGGTGAAGGTCATGACGGTATGCAGCACTACGTCGGTCATGTAGATGATATCGTCGTCGCTGATCCAGATGGAATGGGGCACCTTGAAGACATCCTGCCCCCAGTCGAAGAGGAAACGTCCCTCCCGGTCGTAGACTACGACCGCCGGGTCGGGTTCCCGGTCGATGACGTACACACGGTCCTGGGAATCACAGGCCATGGAAGACACCACGCCGAGGTCCCGGCCGGCGGCTCCGCCTCCCCAGCCTTCGACGCGTTCGTAGGTGTAATCACCCGATCCGTATACCATGTTGGTGTCTCCTGGTCTGCTGGTCTCCTGGTCTCCTGGGTGGCACCGCGTGCATGCGGCCTTGTTTCAGCTTGGAATCGCTGGTCTCCCGGGTGACACCGCCTGGCCTTCCGGGTGGAACCGTCTGGCTTCTATCTCGTATCAGCCTGGTTTCATACGATGCCGGCCCGGGCGGCGAGCACGGGTTCCCAGCAGCCTCCGGGCCGTTCCACGCCATCCACGTCGCGCAGCGCCGGCGCGTCTTCGTTCCAGCGCAGCACCGCCACGTCGGCGCTGGCGCCGGCGCGCAGGGTGCCGGCTTCGCCTTTCAATCCGAGGACTTCCGCCGGACGGCTCGTCACCCTAGAAAAAGCGTCTCTTTCCGACATGCCGGCCGCGATCAGCTTGGACATCGTCCGGGGCAGGTCGTGCTGCGGATTGCTCCCCACGTGCCGGCAGTACTGGTCGGTGGATATGGTATCGGGCAGGAACCCGTCGGCGATGGCGGCCTCGGCGACCTTGAAGCTGAAAGACCGCATGCCATGGCCGATATCGAAGAGGACGCCCCTTTCGCGGGCGTCGCGGACACTGGGACGGATGCGGCCGTCCTTCACGACGCTCTCGGGAAAATCGTTGAAACAGTAGGTGACCACGTCTCCGGCGCGCAGCAGCGGCAACTGGTCGTCGAGGGACCAGTCGCTGGACAGGCGGGTACCTACCAGGAGGGGTTTGCCCGATCGTTCGGAGGCCTCCAGGGCGCGGTGCATGATCTCCCTGGGCGGGGTGGGATTGCTGGGGCCCGTGTTGGCCGCGATACCCCATATGGCGTCTCCTGCCGATTCGATGGCCGCAACGCAGGCCTCCACGTCCGCGGCTTCCAGGTCCGGGAAACAGCCGCCGGGATGGGATTCGCCATGAATCGAAAGGTTGATGGCCAGGATCACCCGCGTCCTGCATGCCCGGATCACCCGCTCCCGGTAGGCCGGCCAGTTGCCGGCGCCGGCGTCGCCCTGGGACATGACGGTCGTGACGCCACGGGACAGGAAGTGGGCGTCGGGGTCGACGCCGTAACGCGAGCCGCCCCGCGCGGGATGGGCGTGCAGGTCCACGAGTCCGGGCAACACCAGGGCTTCCGGGAAGTCGTACGTCATGGCGGCGGATCCGTCGACCCCCGGTCCCGATGACGCAATGCGTCCGTCTTTCACCGCCACGGCCCCCGGTCCGTCGAGGCCGGATTCGGCGCAAAAGACCCGGCCCGCCCGTATGAGCAGATCGAAATCATACGCTGACATGGCGTCTCCGTTCAGGACGATCCTGGTCAATCATCGGAGTATGGGACATGGATCGGGTTACAGGCACAATAGGTACATTGAATGCATATCGAACAGACTGATTATACCATGGCTAGAACGTGGGACCAATACAAAATCTCGTGGAAGTGACGCTTCGACGCAGACTGATTCCGATTCCGCTCGTAAGGAGCGAGAGATCCAGATCTTCAGCCATGGCGTCACGATCCGATGCGCCCCAGAGAAGCGCACACCAGCGCATCCCTACAGTTGTCCCCGCGTCGCGTCGCGCATATCCTGCATATCGGCGTCCGACAGGCCGTCGAAACGATCGAAGGAGAAAGCCTTCGCATAGTCCGGCAAGGCCGCGCCGGTGACGTGGGCCGCGATCAGTTCACCCGCGGCCTGTGAACCCATGGCGCCGTAGCCGGAGAGTGCGCCGACGATGTACGCGCCTTCCACCGGCAACGGTCCGATCAGCGGCCGGTTGTCCGGGGTCTTGCAATAGTATCCGCCGTCCACCTCCAGTGCGTCGGCTACGTCGAAATATGCGCGCATTCCCGGGATCATCCGGGCGAGTCCCCGCAGGACGATCACCGGGTAGGCCGGGTCGAATTCGAGCGGGAAAACCGCCTCCCTCGGCGTGACGTCGTAGGTCCAGATACCCAGAAAGGTCTGTTTACTGTCCCGGTACCGGGGACGGATGTGCAGGCCTGAGGGAAAGGGTTCGGTGAGGTATCGGGTATCGGCGGCGGCGGAAAGCCCCCGCTTCTCTTCTTCGCTCCAGACCAGTTCGATCGGATCCGTCCAGATCATCATGGGCGCGTCGGGCGGCAGTACGCTTGCCCGGTCTTCCACGGTGATCTTGCCGTGCAACTCCATGAAGACCGGGATATCCAGCCCCAGCATCCGGCCGGCCTCCGGGACCAGGGGCCCGGCGGCGAGGACGAGTCTGCCGGTTTCAATGCGCGATCCCGACGCCAGCGTTACCCCCCTGACCCGGCCGTTCCCCGTATCGACTTTCTCCATCCTGTCCTGTTCGATCCTGCCGCCCCGGGATGCTATGCGGTCAAGCAACCACCGGCCGAGCGACGGGAGGTCCAGCCAGCCGCAACGGCGCACGTGCAGCATGGCGGCGGTATCGTCTGCGAGAAACGGGAACAGCCTCTTTATCGCATCAGCGTCGAGCAGGAGATCGGCGCCGGCCAGATCGGGCGCCAGTCCCTCCGGTCGCGCCAGTCCGTCTGGCTGCGCCAGTCCCTCTGGCTGCGAAGGAACGTAGGACCCGCCGTCACGATGCACGCGCAAGGCGCCTCCGCCCAGACCGGACACCGCTTCCGCCTCTTTTTCAAGTTCCGGAACGCAGTCCGGGTCGCCGGTGAGGAATACGTAGCCCCTCCGGTTCATCCGGAAAGCGTTGCCACTCTCCTTCGCCAGTTCCTCCATCAGACCGATGCTTCGGTCCATAAACCGGAACATGGGCAGGTCGGGCCACCAGTTTCGATAGGCTTCGGTACCGGCGGCGCTGGTCAGCGAGAGTGGGGGTCTTTCATCGACGAGCACGACGTTCCGCATGCCGCGACGAACGACGAGATGATAGGCGGCGGCCACGCCGGCCACGCCGGCGCCGCAGACGACGACTTCCGCCTTAGCTGGCATCATGCTCCCCTTCGCCCCGCTGCGAAACCAGCGTGTGCTCGACGGGGTAACCTGAAACGTGCCGCGTCACGGTGCATTTATTCGGGATATGGTGCAGGCGGGACGTGCTCACAGCCCGGCTACGGAAGGTCGCACTTTCCAGGTCTGCGTCGCCTGTTCGAAGGCGTGGGCGAGTTGAAGGACCCCGAGTTCGTCCTCGTGTCGGCCGACGATCTGCAGCCCCACCGGAAGCCCTGAGGAGGTGAAGCCGCAGGGTACCGAAATGGCGGGCAGGCCGGTGACGGTCACGTAATAGCACGATTTCATCCAGTCGATGTAGGTCTCCATCCTCACGCCGTCGATTTCCGTGGGGTAGGGCGTATTCACGTCGAATGGAGGGACCTGGCTCACGGGAAAGACCATGAATTCATGACGCTCCATGAACCGGCGGACCCGGTGGTACAGGGTGGTCCGGTCCATCTCGGCGCGGGCGACCTGCGGACCCGAAAGGGCCATCCCCGCCTCGAGGTTCCAGATGACGGTGTCCTTGATCTGGTCGCGGTGTTTCTCGAGGAGGTCGCCGTAACCCTGGATGAAGCTCCAGGCCCGCAGGGTCTTGAACACCTCGTCGGCTCCGGCGAAATCGGGCTCGCCCGGTATGACGTTCATGCCGAGATCGTCGAATACCCCGCGCTTCGCTTCGATGGCCGAGGTGACGTCCGGATCGACGGGCAACCCACCGAAATCGCGGCTCCAGGCGATGGTCACGCCCTTGAAATCGCGTTCCAGCGGCAACGCGAGGGACCGTCCGGGTTCCCGAATGGCGAGCGGCGCACGGGGATCTGGACCCGCTATGGCGCTGAGCATGAGGGCGGCTTCCGCCACCGTCCGGGCCATGGGACCCTGGACGCTGAGTCTGCCCCATGCGTTGACGGCCGGCCACCTTGGTACGCGACCGGGCGCCGGCCGCAGTCCCACCACGTTGCAGAAGTTGGCCGGGTTGCGCAGCGATCCGACCATGTCGCTGCCGTCGGCGATGGGCAGCATCTGAATCGCCATGCCGGCTGCGGCGCCACCGCTGCTGCCTCCGGCCGCAAGCGCCGGTTCGTACGCGTTGCGCGTGACACCGAATACGCTGTTGTAGCTCTGCGAGCCCATGCCGAACTCGGGTACGTTCGTTTTGCCTATGAAGATCGCGCCCGCGTTACGGATGCGGGCAATGTGCAGATCGTCTGCCTCGGGCATGGTGCCCGCAAAGATCGGCGAGCCAAGGCTCGTGGGCAATCCTGCGGCGTTGGCCAGGTCCTTGACCGCATGCGGTATGCCGTGCATCCATCCCCGATACTCGCCACGCGCGAGTTCTTCATCCGCGCGCCGAGCCTCCGCCAGACACGTATCGGCATCGAGCATGCTGACGATAGCGTTGAGGACCGGATTGAACGTCTGGATTCGCTCGAGATAGGCCTGCATTGTCTCCACGCAACTCACCTGGCCCGAACGGATTGCGGAGGAGAGTTGCGCCGCGGACAGCGAGGTCAATTCGCCCGGCAAATTCGCGCGCGTCTTGTTCGTGGCTAACATCGGTATCGCAAGTGCAGCGCCAACTCTTGCAGAGTCTTCAATGAATCGTCGGCGACTCAGGATGGATCGCAGCAGTCCCATCGTCTATCCCCGCGCGCGAAGCGCATGATCATAGCACTGCCGCACCGGACGGAATGACGGAGTCATCCGCGGGGACGAACGAATCGAAGCCCGACGAGGAGTGCAATTCCGGCAACAGCCAGCGCAGGCACGCCGAGCGCCTCCGTCCCGAACCAGACCGAACTGCTGCCCACAATCAGCGCACCGAAGAAGATCAGCAGGCCGCTCAAGACACCGATCCCCGTGCCGAGCACGGCGGTCTGCAATGCCTTGGCGGTGAGCAAGGCAGCCACCAGCGCCGTGCCGACTGCGTAGAAGTTGGCCAGCCCCGAACCTTGCAACAGCAGGGCATCGTTGTAACTCCAGAGAAATGGCAGCAGATAGGCGACGGCGCCAAGCTGGACACCGATCCAGGAGGT
>JAJEHX010000011.1 GCA_022823465.1 Candidatus Latescibacterota bacterium | reverse complement strand
TGGACAGGCGATGGGCGATGGCGAGCGTCGTCCGGCCTTCCATGAGCCGTCCCAGGGCTTCCTGGATCTTCTTTTCCGTTTCCAGGTCGAGGGCCGACGTGGGCTCGTCAAGTATCAGGATCCTCGGGTCGTGCAGGATGGCTCGGGCGATGGCGACCCGCTGGCGCTCCCCGCCGGAAAGCCTGCCGCCCCGTTCTCCCACCGTGGAATCGTATCCATCGGGCAGCTTGACGATGAATTCGTGAGCGTTCGCGTTGATGGCGGCCTCGATGATCGCCTCGCGGGACGCATCCTGGTTGCCGAAGCGGATGTTGTCGGCCACGGAACCGGAGAACAGGAAGGGATCCTGCTCCACGTAGCCGATCTGGCTTCGCAGCTGCATCAGGTCCATCCGGCGCACGTCGATGCCGTCGATGAGTATCTGCCCCCCGTCGACGTCATAGAAACGGCACATGAGTTTGATAAGGGTGGACTTGCCCGCGCCCGAGTGCCCAACGAGTCCGATCATCTCGCCCGGTTCGACGTGCAGGTTGATCCCCTTCAGCACGGGCTGATGCGCCACGTAGCCGAAGTTGACGTCCTGCAGTTCCAGGCGCCCTTCGAAGCGGGGCACGTCGACGGTCCCGGCCGGGGCATAGTCCTCGATGGGGCTGTCGATGACCTCGAAGGTGCGGGTGATGGCCGTCATCATCTCGGGAATCCAGTCGGCCATGCTCGTCAGTTGCTGCACGGGACTGTAGAACATGGCCAGGTAAAGGAAGAAGGCCATCAGCATGCCGGTAGTCATTTCGCCCGATTGCACCTGAAGCCCGCCATACCACCAGACGAGCAGTCCACCGACGGACACGATGAAGGCGAGGAGCGGGCGCACGGTGCGTGACCGTACGTGGATGTTGCGCTCGGCTGTGAAGACCTTTTCGTTCTCGATCTGCATGTCCCGGCTCTGCCTTTTCTCCTGGGCGAAGATCTTCACGACCCGGATGCCGGACAGCGCGTCGTTCACCCGCTCGAAGAAGGTCGCCCAGCTGTCCCACGACCTGCCGTAGAACCACATGAGGTACCGCTTGATGTGGATCGACGCGTAGATGATGGCCGGAATGGGGACCAGGACGAGGAGAGCCAGTTCCCAGTTCAGGTAGAAGAGCACCACGGTCATGCCGATCACGAGCAGCCCCTGCTGGACCACCTGCGGCGCGAAGTCGATCCAGAAGTAGTGGATCGACTTGGCGTCCCGGGCGATCCGTGCCATGAGGCCGCCAGTCTGTTGCATATCGTAGTACTTGAGGGGCAGAAGCTGCAGGACGTTCAGCAGTTCGGACCGGGCGTCGTAGGCCAGGCGGTCGCCCAGCACGGCCATCATCCTCCCGCTTATGATGGTCACCCCGGTATGGACGATGCGGGACACGGCCAGGAGAGCGACGATAATCGGAAGCCAGATGAAGGTGCTCTGGTCCACCAGGACCTGATCGACAAGGATCATGGTCAGATAGGGAGGCAGCAGGTCGATGGCCGACGCGGCGATCGTGACCAACATCGCGACGACCAGCGTACGCCAGTGAGGCAGGCAGAAAGACCACAGGCGCCGGAACGTGCGCAGGTGCGCTTCGCGGCTGGACCAGTCCGGCACTTCCTCTTCGGTAACGGGCTCCGTGTGATCCGGGCTTCCGTCCGGACCGATCAGGTGCAACAGGGACTCGACGGCGTCCGACATGTCCTGCGCCACCGCGTGGGTGTAACGGAGCAGCCTGATCTCCCTGCCGTCCACCGTGGCCATGAGCGCGCTCGCGCCGACCAGGGGCTCCACGGTCAGTCCCGTTATATCCACCAGGGGCAGCGCGTGCGTCAGCGACCACTGTCCGCCGGACCGCGTGGCTGCCGCCAGGTGGCGCCTGGTCACGACCAGCATAGCCTCTTCAATGCGGCCGTCCGGCGCCAGGTCGGTCTTGCAGGCGAAGATGAGGTCTGCCTTGTTCTCGCCTGCCGGTATTTCCGTCCGTATCAGACTGTTGAGTTCAGAAGGGATCTTGTTGAGAAGAGGCATGAAGGATCGACAGGTGTGTCAGGTATCGTTTGAGTTTTCTCGCGGGCGCTTTTAGAACAGGTTCGGATGCAGGGCGCCCGCCAGGGTTTCAATCGCGTCGAAAAGCCTGGGCGCGGGACGAAGCAGCCAGTTCTCGGGGATCAGGACGACGCGTCCGTTGCGCACGGCGTCCAGGTCCCGCCAACCCTTGAGTGCTTTCGCCCGTTCCAGGAACCTCTGCGTTGCTTCCTCCGGATCCTGTCCTTCACCCAGCGTGGACAGGAGGACCTGAGGATCCTTGGAAACGATGTTTTCCAGGTTGTACACCGCCCACGTGCGGGGCGCCAGGTCGTCGGCGACGTTCCGCCCGCCTGCGCGTCGAATAACGGCCGAGGTATAGGTCTCGGGTCCGGGCGTCCAGTTTTCATCGCGGAACGGACTCCCGACGAATACCGTGGGACGTTCGCTTTCAGACAGGTCGCCGATCCGATCCGCTACAGCCGCCAGCCTCTGCCGGTAGCCGTCGAGAAGCTCGCGTGCCGCTTCCTCCCGGCCGACAAGCGCGCCCACCGTGCCGACATCATCGAGTATTTCCTCGATCGTCTGCGGGTCGAGTACGAAGACCGGTACACCCAGTGCCTTCAGGCTGTATACCAGCTCCTTGGAGTTTCCTTTCGAGGCCAGCACGAGGTCCGGATCGAGGGCGACGATTTTCTCCAGGCTCATGGCCGTGAGGTCACCGATTTTCTCGATCGCTCTGGCTTCGGGAGGAAAGTCGCAGTAATTCGTGACCCCCACGACCGAACTTCCCGCGCCGACGGCGAAAACCAGTTCGGTATTGCTTGGGATGAGGGATACGATTCTCTGCGGAATACCCTGGACGGTCACGGTGGATCCGATAGCATCCGTCACGGTCACCTGACCGGCCGCCGTCCGGGGAGTCAGCAGGAGGCAAAGGAGTAGAATTGACCTCGGGAAGCTCGAAACGTACCTCACAATCGATCCTGGCATCACCATGGACGGGGTATCCGGTACAGCGGTATATAATATAGATGAAACGGGTTAAAATGGTACTCTTTTTTGTAATTGGCACTAAATTGGTTCGAAGCCTAAATCACGGAAAACAATAACCTTTCATTTGCGTCATCTGCGCCGTTCGTACCTGGCCCGCAACGGTCGATACGACGGTCTCGCTGAAGGGAAGCATGCGATGGGACGATTCAAATACTCTCTGAACACCAGTACGGTCCGTTCACCCGGCGTTACCGTGCTGGAATACGTGGATATCGCGGCCGACGCCGGTTATGACGGTATCGAACCCTGGGTGGAGGAAATCGATGCCTGGGTCGAAGAAGGCGGGTCGCTGGATCGGTTACGCGAACATGCGGAAAGACGCGGGATCCGAATTGTCAACCTGATCGCTTTTTTCGAATGGGCGGTTCCCGAAGCCGACCGCCATGGCAGGGGACTGGAAGAAGCGAGACGGTGCTTCGAAATGGCGCAGGTCTTGGAATGCCCCTTCGTAGCCACGGCTCCCAAGGGGATCCACGACCGGGAAGTCGACCTGTTCTCGGTCGCCCGGAGATTTGCCGAACTGACGGACGCCGTGTCGGACTACGCCCCGAAACCCCTGCTGGAGTTCTGGGGCGTGGCCCGTACGCTGGGCACGGTGGGAGAAGCCCTGCTCGTAGCCGCCGAAAGCGGCGTGCGCGACGCCCGGCTGCTGACCGACATCTTTCACATGTACAAGGGGAGTGGTCACCAGCGGGGAATGGACTACCTCGATCCCGGCCGCCTGGGCCTGGTGCACGTGAACGATTACCCGTCCGACCCACCCCGCGCGGACATCGAAGACGAGCACCGGGTCTATCCGGGCGACGGCGAAGCGCCGTGGGAAGAGATTGTCGCGAGCCTGGTACGGCAGGATTACCGGGGCATGCTGTCGCTGGAACTGTTCAATCCCGCCTACTGGGCCGAAGGCCCCGTGGTGACGGCGCAAAAAGGCCTTGAAAAACTTCGCGCCTGCGTCGAATCCCGATGAGTACGCGGTAATGACTAATACCTGGTAACAACGAATATCAGGTAATTGCGGGTACCCGGCAATCGGGAAGACCTGTAATCGGGATGATTGCCGGCCGCCATCGGCGGCTTCGGTCCCACCCAGCCGCCACGTCATTCGCTTAAGGCGCCGTACTGAACCAACGGGCTCCCATGTCCATAGCCACCTCGCCGCAGTCTGACCGGGGAACCTCCGTTACACCAACCGTAACGCGGCCCGTGTCCGCTGGCCTCACCCTCCGGGCCGTGGCCATCGGATGCGTCTTCACCGTCCTGTTGACCATCTGGTCCCTCCATTCCGAATTCGTGACGCGCGGATCGTTCATCACGGTTACCCACCTGCCGGTCGCGGCTTTGCTGCCTTTCCTCCTGATGGTCCTCTTCGTGAACCCGTGCCTTAAATTCACGGGCTACGGCCGTCCCTTCAGCCGCCAGGAACTCATCGTGATCTTCTTCCTGGTCTTCACGGCATCGGCCATACCCGGCTGGGCCTTCAGCAACTACGCGATTTCGATCGTAAGCGGTCCGTTCTACTACGCGAACCCGGAAAACCGGTGGGCGGACCTGTTCCTCGACTACCTGCCGTCCTGGCTGGTCGTACGGGATCATCTGGGCGGACTGGATCAATTCTGGGAGGGCGCGACAACGGGAAGATCCATACGCTGGCAGATGTGGTTCGTTCCCATGTTCTGGTGGGTGACCTTCTATATCGCCCTCTTCCTGGTGGGCGCGTCCATCATGGTCATCCTGCGGAAACAGTGGGTGGAACACGAGCGGCTGGCCTTTCCGCTGGCCCAGGTGCCCCTTGCGCTGGTGGACGGCGTGGAGGAAAAGGCCCTGTGGCCGAGGATCGCCCGGGTCCGCCTGTTCTGGTGGGGTTTCGGCATCACCCTGTTCATCATGTCGTGGAACATGATCAGCTTCTTCGATCTGTTTCCCCCGATACCCCTCGGCGCGGGACACGCCTTTCCGCTGACGCTGTACGAGGCCTTCCATCCCATACAGATCCGCGTCAACTTCCTGCTCATCGTAGTGGCTTACTTCACACGGGTGGAAGTACTGCTGAGCGTGTGGCTGTTCTACCTGATCCGCATCCTGCAGCAGGGGGTGATGACCCGCGTCGGCGTTCCGGGCCCCCTCGAGATGATGCACTTCCAGCACCTGTCCGGTTTCTTCGTATTCGGGCTCTGGATGGCGCGAAAGCATATCCGGGACGTTTTCCGAAAGGCCTTTGGCCGCGCGCCGGAAATCGATGACTCCCGGGAGTTCTTTTCCTATCGAACGGCCGTCCTGTCTTTAACCGGCGGTTCGATCTACATGGTTTTCCTCCTGTGGAGCGCGGGCATGACGCTCTGGGTCGTAATGCTCATGATGTTCGTGCTGCTGGTCCTGTACATGGGCGTTACCCGCGTGGTGGCCGAGACCGGACTGGCGTCCCTGGACCTGCCCTACAACAGCGCCAACGAAATCACGTTCCGGTTCGTCGGTTCGGAGCACATCGATGCCCGGACGATCGCGGGGATGTGGCTGTGCCAGACCTTCACGAGAAACTGGCGGACGCTCGGCATGTGCTCAATGGCGCACGCCGCCAAAGTGGGCGACGTCATGGGCGGCGTGGGCCGGGGCGTGTTCGGCGCCATCGCGCTCTCGCTCGTCATCGGTTTCATGACGGCCCTGGTGTACACCCTCTACCTGGGGTATGATATGGGGGCGTCCCAGCTCCAGGCCGGCGGATTCGAATCGGGTGCAAAAGGATACTGGGCGCAACTGGAGACCTTCCTGACGAATCCCGAGGCCATGACGCAGTCCCAGTTGACCATGGTGTTGAACGGCATATTGATCTCGGGGTTTATGATCTGGGCCCATCACCGGCTCCACTTCTGGCCTCTTCATCCCGTGGGATTCGGGATCGTCACCACCTACGCGGCGGATATGGCCTTCCTTTCCATCCTGATCGTATGGGTAGTCAAAACCGCCGTCCTCCGGCTCGGCGGCGTGTCGCTCTATCGCCGGGGCCAGCCGCTGTTCATCGGCATACTCGCCGGCTACGCCCTGGGGGTATTCCTCACTTTCCTGGTGGACGCGGCCTGGTTCCCGGGCGCCGGACACATCGTGGATGGCTGGTAGCGCCGTGTCGCGGCTTAAGAAGTGGACGGCTGGTAGCGCGGCGGCGGCGCTTAAGAAGCAATTGCTTAAGAAGTAGTTGAATCGCTGTTTTGTTCACCGCGCAAGGAGCAGGACATTAGACCATGAATCTATCCATACTTGATCAATCCCCGGTACGGGACGGCGTAACAGCGGTGCAGGCCTTCCAGGAAACCCTGACCCTCGCCAGGGCGGCGGAAAGACTGGGCTACCGGCGTTTCTGGGTATCCGAGCACCACAATGCCCACTGCCTGGCCGGCAGTTCGCCCGAGGTGCTGCTTGCCGCCATCGGGGCGGCCACGGACGAGATGCGCATCGGGTCCGGCGGGGTCATGCTGCCCTATTACAGCCCCTTCAAGGTCGCCGAAAGCTTCTCCGTGCTCACGAATCTCTACCCGGACCGGGTCGACCTGGGGGTCGGCAGGGCGCCCGGCGGCGACATGAAGACCGCCCGTATGCTCGCGCCCGGTGCGGGACCCCGGTTCGAGCAGTTTCCCGAACTGGTCGCCCAACTGGTGGAAATCCTGCAGAACGGGGATTTCGAACCGCGCGTCACGCCGCCTATCCAGTCCCCGCCCCCTGTCTGGATGCTCGGATCCAGCCCTGAGAGCGCGATGCTGGCGGCCCGGCTGGGACTCCCGTACAATTTCGCCCTGTTCATCAACAGCAACATCGACCCGCGCATCCTCGAATTCTACCGCCACCACTTCGAACCGTCCAGCCAGTCACCTGAACCGGGAACCTGTATCGCGATCAACGTCATCTGCGCCGACACCGAGGCGGAGGCCCAACGCCTCGCTCTCAGCCGGGACCTGCTCTTTGCCCGCTTCGCATCGGGCAGGCCCAGCAACGTCGTACCCACCGTGGAGGAGGCCGAAAAGCACACCTTTAGCGAGCCCGAAAGAGCCTTTCTTGACGACAAGTTCCGTCTCGCGGCCGTGGGCAGCCCGGATCAGGTCCGGGATACCATAGACCGGCTCGCCGGCCAGTTCGGGACCGAAGAGGTCATGGCCGTCACCATCACCCATGATTTCGACGCCCGGCTGCGGTCCTACGAGCTTTTGTCTGAAGTGTACCGTTAGATAGTGTCAAATAGGATTGCCTGCCGGGATCGAAAACGCTACATTGTAATGGCCTTCATCTCCCTGCACGCAAAACCAAACAAGGAGAATCAGCGATGACCATGGTCATGGAACAAACCGTGCTGAGCGACGAGCAGATCGCGTTCTACCATGAAAATGGGTTTCTCCACATCCCAGAGGTATTCACGCCGGAAGAAACGGCGGAACTTTCGGACCAGATGGACCGGCTCGTCGAAGACTGGGCGTTCACGAGCCCCGGATGGAACGGTCCCTGGCGCCTGGCCTACATGGATCCGGAAACCGAGGCCAAATCCAGGCTTACGGCCATGCACGACCTGCACTTCTATTCCCAGGCGTGGTCCAGGGCGGTAGCCAATCCGCGGCTGGTAGAGGCCCTGTCGCAGTTGCTTGGTCCGGACGTAGAGCTTCACCACACCACCTTGCATATCAAGCCGCCCCAGACCGGCCACCCCTTTCCCCTGCACCAGGACAACCCCTTCTACGGCCATCACGACGGCCGGTACATCGACGTCCTCGTGCACCTGGACGACACCTGCCATGAAAACGGAGAGATCCGCTTCCTGGCCGGCTCGCACAAATCGGGCCATCTGCAGCACATCACCGAAACGGAAGAGGGTCCCTGCGCGCCCCATCTGCCTACGGACGAGTACAAGCTGGAAAACACGGTGCCCGTTCCGGCCAGGGCGGGGGACGTGGTCCTGTTCTGCATCGACACCGTGCACGGCTCCTACATCAATCAGACCCGGGCGCCCCGGCGGCTCGTGCGCATGGGCTACCGGAATCCCGACAACAGGCAGGAATACGGGCAGAGCTTCGGCCGGCCCGGCCTTATGGTGTGCGGGTACAGGGAGCGGCGGCCGGGCGACGAACTCCTCCCGGGTAACTGATGTCTGCCATTCCCCTGCTGGGTTACACCGACCGGTTGTCCGGCCGGCCCGGTGACGAAATCGCTTTCAAGGTAAGCAGCCACGCGCAGGCGCCCTTTCGCGCCAGCCTCGTTCGCGTGATCTGCGCCGATCCCAATCCCGCCGGTCCCGGCCAGCAACTGGAGGACGTGGACCTGCCCTTCGGCGGCGAATTCCCTTCCAGGTCTCAGCCTTTCTACCCGGGCTCATACGCCGTCATCTCGCTCGACGGCCGATTCCGGGACCCGCGTGGCGTCTTCATTTCGGCCACGATCTGGCCGACGACCCCCGAAAGAGCGCGGCAGGGCATCATCAGTATCGGTGATGCCGGACGGCAACCGGTCCTCAGCCTGTGCCTGAACCGCGGCGCCGTCACTGCGGTCGCCCGTTCACCGTCGAACCGGGAGGCGGAGACCACCGCCGCCTGCCGCGGCGAATCGGTCAAGGCCAGGCGGTGGTACAGGGTGTGGGCCAATTACGATGACGTAAACGGCACCATGAGCGTGGGGTGCCGCGCGCTGGACCTTCCAGCCGGAACGTCCAGCTACACGGCGGCAGCCATTGGATCCGTTCCCATCAAGAACATGGCCCGGTGTATATTCGGCGCCGTGGACGGCGATCCCGTCAACGGCCACTTCAACGGGAAGATCGAAGGGCCTTCCATCGTCGATCTTCCCGTTGAAGAAATCGACGACCGCGAATACGACGTCGAAAACCATCAAGGCGCATGGGCCAAGTGGGACTTCGCCAGGGATACGCGTTCGACCCGGGTCGTGGACGTCGGACCGCTGGCGCTGCATGGCCGCCTGGTCAACATGCCGGCCCGCGCCATGACCGGATCCACCTGGACCGGCGAGGAGATGTCCTGGAAGCACGCGCCGGAGCAGTACGGCGCAATACACTTTCATGAAGACGATATCTACGACTTCGGCTGGGAGACTGACTTTACCTTTGCGATCCCGGACGACCTGAGGTCGGGGCTCTACGCGGCCAGGATCCGGTGCGGGGAGCACGAAGACCTGATGCCCTTCTACGTCTGCCCGCCCCTGGGCCGGCCCAGGGCGGACCTGTGCGTACTGGCCTCCACATTCACCTATACCATCTACGGCAATCACGCCCGGCCCAATTTCGATCCATCGTGGCTCGACCGGATCAGCGAGTGGAAGGCCTATCCCTGGAATCCCGCCGTTCACCCGGAATACGGATTGTCCACCTATAACTTTCACACGGATGGCAGCGGTATCTGCCATGCGAACCACCGACGGCCCCTCTTCTCGCTCCGCCCGGGTTACATCACCTTCGGCGCAACGGAAGGAGACTGCTCCGGGCTGCGCCACCTGCAGGCGGACACCCACATATACGCGTGGCTCGAAAAGATGAACATCCCCTTCGACATCGTCACCGACCAGGAACTGCATGACGAGGGTATCGACGCGATCAGGGGGTACCGCGCCGTCACGACAGGCTCCCATCCGGAGTACCATACGCCGCGCACCCTCGACGCGCTGCAGCAGTACCGGGAACAGGGCGGGCATTTCATGTACCTGGGCGGAAACGGCTTCTACTGGCGCATCGCCGTGCACCCGGAAGGCAACGGAACCCTCGAAATCCGTCGGAACGAAGGGGGGATCCGGGCCTGGGCGGCCGAACCGGGCGAGTACTTCCAGGCCTTTGACGGCGGTTACGGCGGACTCTGGCGCAGGAACAACCGGCCCCCGCAGCAACTCGCCGGAGTCGGGTTTTCGGCCCAGGGCAATTTCCATGGATCGTTCTACCGAATCGATCCGAACGCCCGCGCCAACCCGGAGACCGCGTGGATATTCGAAGGCGTGGAGAGCGATACCGTGGGCGGTTACGGATTCAGCGGCAACGGGGCCGCCGGATTTGAACTCGATCGGGCCGACCATCGACTGGGAACACCCGAGAACATCCACGTCATCGCAAGTTCAGAGAACCATCACGAATCTTTCATTCCCGTTCCCGAAGAGTTGCTTACCCATATCACGACCTGGTCTGGAGAACCAATCGAAAAACTGGTCCGGGCGGACATGGTGTATCAGAAATCGGACTCCGGCGGTCAGCTCTTTTCTACGGGGTCCATCACCTTCTGCGGCAGCCTGCTGTACAACGAAGCCGACAACGACATTTCGCGGATCGTGGCCAACGTGCTGCGCCGGTTCCTGGCTACCGAATCTTTCGATCAGCCCCGAAACCCATGAAGATCGCCGTATTCGCCGACGTGCACAGCAACCTGGACGCGCTGGAAACCGTCCTCGACCATATCGATCGCTGGCGTCCCGATCGCGTGCTCGTCGCGGGCGACATCATCAACCGGGGACCGAACCCCCGTTCCTGCACCGAACGCGTACTGGCCCGCGCCGAAGCCGAAGACTGGGGCGTGATACGGGGTAACCACGAACGATACGTCCTGAAATACGTGACGGATGACTTGCCCGGCCAGGGGCCCGAATTCGAAATCATCCGGCACGCGAAGTGGACGTATGAGCAGTTGGACGGCCTGGTCGAACCGCTTACCGCCCTGCCCGTTCAATGGGATATGGCAGATGACGCCGGGGATGAAATCAGGATGGTGCATGCCTCCATGCTGGGCGATCGAAAAGGCATCTTCCCCGATGATTCGGAGGAATCGCTGCGCGGGAAAATCGCGCCGGCGCCGGCCGTTCTTGTGGTGGGACACACGCATCGCCCGTTGATCCGGACCGTGGACGATACCCTGGTCGTCAACGTGGGTGCGGTGGGCGCGCCCTTCGACCGCGATCCCCGTGCGGCCTATGCGCAATTGACACACGAGGACGGTGCGTGGCAGGCGGAGATCATCCGACTGGACTACGATCGTGAAAGGGCCATCGCGGACTTTCACGATAGCGGCTACCTGGAGGAAAGCGGAGATTTCGCTCGGCTCATCCTCTCCGAATTCCGTGAGGCCCGATCACTGATTCCCGGCTGGTACCGTGCCTATGAAGACCAGGTAATGCGCGGCGAGATGACCCTGAAAGCCTCTGTGGACCTTTACCTGGAAACCTGCAAGATCGCCGGATAAATGCGGAACCTTCGCGGACAACAATAATCGATGACCGGAGAAATCACGCTTACGATGACCAACTCTTAGCAACCCACGATCCCTGAACAAGAGAGCGCCATGATGCCAAAGAACATCGTCGTACTGATCACGGATACCTTCCGGCACGACAACCTGGGAAACCGGGCACAACGCCCGGTGCGAACGCCTGAGCTCGACCGTTTCGGGGCGGAACGGGCGACGGAAATCACAAGGGCCCACATGGGTAGCTTCCCCACGATCCCCCATCGCACCGATTTCGCGACGGGCGTAACGGGATGGCCTCACTACGGCTGGCAGCCCATCGACCTGAGCGGACCGAACCACGCGGGCAGGATGCTCGGAGAGCACGGGTATGCCACGCAGTTGATCTGCGACTGTCCCCACCTGTTCAAGGCACGGTTTACGGATGGTTTCGACGCGGCGTATCAGAACCGTGGACAGGAAGGGGACAAGCCGCTGCTCCATCTCAACGACCCCGTCGAAGCCGTCGTCCAAGACGATAAGACACGCGTAAACCCCAGGTACCGCGGGCATACGCTCGTCAACCAGCACCGCTGGATCAACCGGTACTACCGTTATGAATCTGATGTGTTCTCGGCGGGGACCGCTCAGACCGCCATCCGCTGGCTCGAGGAAAACGCCGAATCCTCTCCGTTCTTCCTTTGGGTGGATTTCTTCGATCCCCATGAACCCTGGGATCCGCCGGAATACCTGGTGCGGCGCTATGATCCGGATTACGAAGGCCCGCCCATGCTCCATCCGAACTACGGACCGTCGTCCGCCTATACGCCGGAAGAACTCCAGAACCTGTGGGCCCACTATGCGGCGGAGACGGAACTCGTGGACCGGCACATCGGCCAGGTCCTCCAGAAGATCGACGATCTGGACCTGTGGGATGACACCATCGTGGTCGTCATGTCGGATCACGGCATGTCCATCGGCGAACACGGCCGGACCGGGAAATCCAACATCCAGGAGGACGACGGAAGGTACTGGCCCATTTATCCGGAGATCGGCCACGTCATGCTGATGCTCGCCGGAGGCGACGTACCCCGGGGGGCACAACTCCCGTTGATCACTCAGACGATCGACCTGTTCCCCAGTCTCTGCGACTTGGCCGGTGTCACGGTCGATCCACCGAAGCCTCTCGACGGGATCTCCTTTGCCGGAGCGGTGCTGGACCGCCGGCCGGCCCATCGCGACTACGCGGTCAGCGGCTGCCATATCGCGGAACCGGGCGGCGGCCTGCCTCGGCGGGCCACTACCCCATTTCTCGTCACGGATCAGTGGGGTTACGCGCCGGTCGGAGCCGACGGCAGGCCCGAACTCTACGATCTTTCGAGTGACCGGCTGGCCCACAACAATATCGCCGCCGAAAACGGGGATACATTGGATGACCTGCACGCGCTGTTTATTGCTCACCTTGCGGAACACAACGCGCCGGATGACGTCGTGTCCCTCTGGAGCAGCACGAGCGGCAGTGGGAACCTCGAAGGCAAGTGGGCGATTGACTACCCGGGAGCATAACACCCCGCGGCAAAATGGAGTGACCGGTCTCCCGGCCGCGGCGGCAGACGACACATGGCAACCGTAGCAGCATCTCGCAGATTCAAGAAACTGGTCCATAGATTCGATCCACAAGCCAGATTGAGGAACCATCGCAGCCTGCCCGGCGGTTATTCGGCCGATGTAACGGTCCTTGAACTCGAAACCGAAGACGGTGCGATCAGAAAACTCATTCACCGTCTGCACGGAGCGGTCGATCTCAAGCAGAATCCCAACGTGGCGTCGGACGAATACCGCGTGCTTCAGTTGGCCCACTCGGCAGGCCTGGCTTCCCCGGCTCCGGTCTACCTGGACGTTACCGATCCCCTGTTTCCCACGCCGTCCCTCGTGGTGGAGTACGTGGAAGGCGTTACCGACCTGAAGCCTGAAGACCCCGCGGACTACGTGAGGCAGATGGCCCGTGAACTGGCCAGGATCCACCGGATGGCCACGGCCGGCCGGGATCTCGACTTCCTGCTGAGACTGGAGGATGACTGCACCGAATCGCTTGGAAGACAAGGAGATCCGGACATTGTCTCAACCGACGAACGTGCATTGCTCGATCTGCTTGTTCCATGCTGGCCGCTGCCTCGTCCGAATCCTCCGGTCGTCCTGCACGGCGACTACTGGCCCGGGAACACGCTCTGGCAGGATGGACGCCTCACGGCGGTCATCGACTGGGAGGACACCCGCCGGGGGGATCCCCTCTTCGACGTTTCGAACGCCCGATTCGAAATCCTGATGCTCTTCGGTCCGGAAATCATGGACACCTTCACGCGCCACTACGAATCCGTGAATCCAGTGGACTTCGGGGACCTGCCCTGGTGGGATCTGTATACGGCGATGCGCACGGTGAATAAGCTCGACTTTCTCGCGACGGAAGAGCGGGACGAATCCCTGATCCGCGCCGATCACCACTGGTTTGTCGAGCAGGCTCGAAACCGCATGGGGCCACGCGGATCCGCGGCTCGATCGCGAAAATAACCCTTGCCTGAAACCCCTCCGCATCGTACATTATACGCCGAAGTTTTCGGGGCGTAGCGCAGTCAGGTAGCGCACCAGCATGGGGGGCTGGTGGTCGCTGGTTCAAATCCAGTCGCCCCGATTTCGGCAAGGCAGCCCGCCGGGTCCTTGCCCCTTGTTCGGTCATATATCGGGGCGTAGCGCAGCCCGGTCAGCGCGCCTGCTTCGGGAGCAGGAGGTCGGGAGTTCAAATCTCCCCGCCCCGATCCGATTTCTTTCGTTACGATCATCTCAGCGTCGTTCCCTTCCTTTAGACATCTGCGCCTCGTTGTCCCCGTGACTACGCAGCCCGGAATATTGTGTGTCATTGAATCCATATTTCCGCGATTCCGCGCAGTGTCTTCCTCAAAGCCACCGAACACACGCTGGATAGCCAGTCAAACAGGAGACTCTTTATGGCCTTTTCGTTTCGCTTTCCACTTGTCACCGCCGTGCTTGCGGCCATCATGCTCTTCCTGGTCTTCCCTGATTCAGCCCGGTCCCAGGTATCCGACCAGCCGGACACGCCCTTCAAGCTCGCCACCTTCGAAGCCGCCGGGACGATCCGGATCGGCATGTCGGTCCGGGACAGGCTGATGGACCTCCACGAGGCGAATGCCCACGTCACCGGGCAACTGAGTCTGCCCGTCGTTTCCATTCCCAAGGAAATGCGCGCGTTGATCGAGCAGTACGACGCCGTGTCCACCCGCATGTACACGATCGCGAACTACATGGGGGCGGAAAACAGGCTTTCGAACGAGGGCCTGGCCTTCGTCTTCGACCCGGCGGACGTATCCATCAAAGCGCCGATCAAGTATCCCTACAACTTGCTGGCCGCCGCGGCCAATTACCGGGCTCACGCGGATGAGATGGAGGAATCGGCCATCGGCGGTGCGGGATTCGCCGCCGTGGAAGTGGACGTGGACGCCGAGGAACCATATTTCTTCGCCAAGTCGCCCCGCTCCACCATCATCGATCCGGGCGAACCGTATTACGTGCCGAAGGACGTGAACATCGACTGGGAAGTCGAACTGGCCATCATCATCGGAAGACCGGCCCTGGACCTGACCCTCGAAAACGCCCACGACTATGTCTTCGGCTACAGCATTGTGTTCGACGTCAGCCGACGGGGCGGCTCCGGGCTGAAACCCATAAACCGGATGTTTCCCGGTCCGAACTGGTTCAACAGCAAAAGCAGCGACCGCGCGGCGCCCTTCGGTCCGTACATCGTGCCCAAGGAGTTCATCCAGCACGACGACCTCGAGATCCGGACCTGGGTCAACGGCGTGATCAAGCAGGACAGCAATACCAGCTACATGATCTACGATGAAGCGCACATCATCCGGTATCTGACCTCCGTGCAAACCCTGTATCCAGGCGACGTGATCGCCACGGGCACGCCGGACGGCGTGGGGCGCGCCCGCAATCCGCCCGAGTACCTCATGCCGGGCGACGTGGTGGAAATGGAGATCGAGGGGATCGGCAGACTCGTCACGCCCATGGAAGCCAAGCCCTGAAACGAGGATATGGATGGAAATCGCGCTGAAACTTGCTGGTTTCGACACTGGAATACGAAGCTTTGGCCTGGGCCGCTCCGCGACGACGATGGTCGCACTCGTTCTAAGCGGAGCGATGGTTACCGGCTGCGGATCCTCGCCCGACCCTGACCCCGAAAGTGAAACTCCGACCGCACCGTCAATAACCGACGAATACGTCCTCCGAACCGACGCGCTGATGGAAGATCGAACGCCCTCCGAACCCGATCCCGCCAGCTACGGGATGGATCCGGAGACAGGCCGGTTCATCTACCCCGAGGCAACGCCCCATCAGCACGAACCCAAACCCTTCGAAGGCCAGCTGGACTACTGGGACACGAACCAATACGCGAAAGATATGACTGTCGAGGCCTATTACCCGATTACCGTCGAGCCCTTCCATACCTGGCAGAACATCGTGGATTTCGACGGCCGCCGATACATGTACCAGTACGTGCGGCGCGCCCTGAAAATCTATGACATCACCGATCCGCGGGACCTCAAGGTCGTGCACGAGAAGGGCAGCACGTGGACCGGGGAAGGTCCCGGCGAAGAAGTAAATCCCTATGCGGAAGACGACATGTTCGGCGCCGCGTCCATCCAGTGGAACGAGGACCTGGGCAAGTACGTCATGGTGCAAGCCTTCGAGATCCGGCGCTTCGGCGTGCTGAGTGACAAGCGCGCGGAACCGGACAGGGTGGACGCGATCCGCCGCGCCAATCATCTCAAGGGGTTCAAGGTATATGAGATGAACGGCCCCCTGCCGGATGACTGGGTCCTGCTGTCGGAGACGACCACGGATTACCAGCATCCCGATGCGCCCGTGGGACAGCAACAGGGTTCCGGCGTGCGGGACATCCCGGCCTATCACGGGGGAGAGTACATGTTCGTCGCCGCGGCGCCGAGCGCGGAATACGCGCTGACCGAATACCCGAGCGACCTGTATTCCGCGGGCTATCAGGCTTGGGACCTGTCCGACCCGGCCAATCCGGAGTTTATCAGCCAGTTCAACGTACCGGGACAGAAACTGGGCGATCCGGACGACGAAGCCGCCTACCGGGCCAATCCCCGCGCCGGAAACCGCACTTCCTGGTTCGGCGCGCGCATGTCGATATTCATGCCCAAACCGGTTGAAGCAGGAGGCAGGTACGGATACGCCGCCATGGGCGGGCTGGGATTCTACGTACTGGACATCTCGGATCCGGCCGAAATCAAGGCGCTGGGGCATCTCAACTTCCCGCCCAGCGTCGCAGGAACGGAAGGGGACTACATCAACGTGACCCAGGTGGAGCAGACCGGGGTGGTTTATTTCTCCGGATATCCACTGAACGAAGACGGCTGGGAGCCCTACAAAGACATCTTCATGATCGATGTAAACGATCCGGCCAGTCCCAGACTGCTCGGCACGCTGCCCAGGCCCGTGCCGCCCGCAGATGCGCCATTCACGGATTTCGTGCAGCGACGCGGGAGTTTCGGACCGAAACGAAGCGGCTACTATACCCAGCCCGGAACGCCGAAAGACGACATCCTGCTCTATGCCTTCTACAACGCCGGCGTACAGGTTTTCGATGTCTCTGATCTTTCCGATCCGAAGATTACGGCCTACTTCGTACCGAAGTTCGATCCCTCCCGGACCCCAGGCTATGCGCTGGGCAATCTGACCCACGGCATTTACGTCGAATACGACCGCAACCTGGTCTGGCTGTTCACCAACCACGGATTCTACTGCCTGTCGACGCCCGTGTTGGGCGAACCGGATTTCGGTCCGCCGGGTACGCCGTGGCCGCGTGGAAACTGATCCGAGAATGATTAAGGCGATTCTTACTGACCTCGACGGCGTCGTACGCAGGTGGGATCCCGGGATTTTTACTCAGGCGGAAACCGCTGGGGGTCTTCCGCGTGATGCGCTTCCGAATACCGCCTTCGAACCCGAATTGCTGCTTCGCGCAACGACCGGCCAGATTACCGATGAAAGCTGGAGGAGGGAGATCGTTGACAGGCTGCGCTATCGATTCCCCGAAGCCGACGCCGGGGAAGGAGTGCGGTTGTGGTCCCTCTCGCCGGGCGAGATCGATTCGGATGTGCTTGGATTGTTGCAACGATGCCGCACGCGTTACAGGTTGGTCCTGATTTCCAATGCCACGACCCGGCTTGACTCCGATCTCCAGCGACTGGGTATCGACCGCGCCTTCGACCACGTTGTCAATTCCTCTTCCATTGGACATGTCAAGCCTCATCCCGAAATATACAACGCGGCCCTTAAGCTTCTCGATATCAAGGCTAACGAGGCTTTGTTTATCGATGACAGGGCCGAGAACGTAGCCGCCGCGGCTGAAATCGGCATGACCGGACATCATTACACGACGATCGGGCGTCTGAAGCTGGCGTTGGAGAAGCACACACCGCCGGGTTGAAGTTTACCAGTCGGAATCGATGTTCACGCAGTTATGGTTGCGTGACTCCTTCCATAAAGGGCTTTACATCGGAAAACCGGACCAATACATTGGTGAGATACTTGCGGGAATTCTCTTTTCAATGCAAACATCGCTCAATTTGTATACAAGGTATCCCGGCCGGTCCTTACACCGTGTTTCCGGGCTTCCCTGTTCTGCAAAATCTTGTGCCTGTAATTCGCCGTACCACTACACTCGCATCATGGGAGGCAGCGTGTGATTAGTCGATCTTTCCGAATGTTCCGTTGGGCGCCGCCGGTGATCGTACTGGCCCTGGCGTTCGTGGTAAATTCAGCCTGCGAACCCGCGGCCCAGAGACCGCAGGGCAGGATCATCTCCGTCGAACAGTCTGACAGCGAATGGCGCATGCTGGGCCGCGACCTGGCCTACACGCGATATTCCCCGCTGGATCAGGTCAACGCGGAGAACGTGGAGCGTCTCGAAGTGGCCTGGCGATGGAAACAGGACAACTACGGTCCACGGCCCGAATTCTACGCCCAGCCCGTGCCCATCTATGTGGACGGGATGTTGTATTCCACCGCGGGAACGCGGCGTAGCGCCATGGCCATCGAGCCGGAGACGGGCGAAACGATGTGGACCTACCGTCCCGTGGAAGACCAGGAGCGGTGGGCCTCGGCTCCGCGCCGCAACTCCGGTCGCGGCGTTTCCTTCTGGACCGATGGACAGGGCGATAACCGGGTCATCCTGATCACCCGGGGGTTCTACCTGGTCGCCCTGGACGCCGATACGGGGATTCCTGTAGCCGGTTTCGGCAACAACGGCGTCGTCGACATGATGGATGGATGGCGCAATGCGGAGAACGTCACGCCCGTGGGTAACCTTGCGAATACTTCTCCCGCGACGGTCGTGGAGGACATCATCCTCGTTCCGCCGGCCCTGGCCGCGGGATTCCGGCCCAGGTCGATGACCAACTCGCCGGGCGACGTCGTGGCCTATGACGCCCGTACAGGCGCCATTCTCTGGAAGTTCAAAGTCATTCCGGACGAAGGCGAAGAGGGCTCCGAAACCTGGGAACAGAATTCGAAGGCCTATACCGGCAACGCCGGCGTGTGGACCTCCATCTCCGTCGATGCCGAGTTGGGCTATGCCTATCTGCCCATAGAGGCGCCGACGAACGACTACTATGGTGGCCACCGCCTCGGCGACAACCTGTTCGCGAACAGCCTGGTGGCGGTCGATTACCGGACCGGCGAGAAAATCTGGCACTTCCAGATCGTCCATCACGACATCTGGGACTATGACAATCCCGCTGCGCCGATCCTGGCCGACGTAACCATCGACGGCGAGGCTCGCCAGATCGTAATCCAGAATACCAAGCAGGGCTACTCCTACGTCTTCGACCGGGTGACCGGCGAGCCCATCTGGGACATGCCCGAAACGGACGTCCCGCCCTCGGACGTACCCGGCGACCGGGCTTCGCCGACGCAGCCCATACCGGTCAAACCCGCTCCATGGGAGCACCAGGGCATTTCCGAGGACGACCTGGTTGATTTTACGCCAGCGGTGCGCCAGGAGGCGATCAACCTGATGGCGAACCACCGCTACGGCCCGTTGTATACCCCTCCATCCCTCGCGGAAGCGCCGGATGGCACGATCGGTACTATTCAGATTCCGGGCGCCAATGGCGGGGTCAACTGGAACATGACCTGTTTGGATCCGGTTTCCGGCGTGAACTTCATCCCGTCCAACACCAGTATTTCCAAACTGGCCTTGCGGGCGCCGGATCCCGAGGAATCCGACATGGATTATTTCTCGGCCGGCCTGAGGGCTCCGCGCGTCTTCGGCGAGATCCCGCTGGTCAAGCCGCCCTGGGGCCGCATCACCGCAGTCGACATGAATTCAGGCGACCACGTGTGGATGGCGCCTAACGGCGACACGCCGCAGGCCATCAAAGATCTGCCCGAACTCGCCGGCGTCGAGCTGCCGAAGACCGGCAAGGCCACCCGGATCGGGTCCCTGGTGACGAGCACGCTGCTGTTCGCCGGAGAGGGATACGGCGGCTCTCCCTACTTCCATGCCTACGACAAGGCGACGGGCGAGGTCGTGGCTTCGATCGAACTGCCCGCCTCCCAGAGCGGCATGCCCATGACCTACATGCACAACGACGTGCAGTACATCGTCATGACGATAGGCGGCAGCGGCCATCCCGCCGAACTGGTCGCGTTGAAACTGGGCGAGGAGCCCGAAGCCGAGGAAGGCGAATAGCCGTCTGGCAAGACAGCTGCACGCACAGCGAGAGAGCTTATTACCGAATTGGGCTAATTGTAGAGGAGACATGTAATGAAACGCTACCTGTGGAGCGCGGCAGCCGCCGTCCTGATCCTGGCCGGTTTTCACGGAACGGCCGCCGCGCAAGACAATATGCTGACCGACGCGGAGAAAGAGGCGGGGTGGAAGTCACTCTTTGACGGCAATACGCTCCTGGGATGGACCCACCGGGGCGGCACGGCCACCTGGGCGGTAGAGGACGGCATGATCACCGGGGAGGTGACGGGCCGGGGTCCCGGGTACATCGGTACCTACGACGAGTTTACCAATTTCGAGTTGAGCGTGCAGTTCAACCAGGACGCAGGGCACAACAGCGGCGTATTCGTCCGGGGACCGCGCGATACCGGGGCGCGGGTGAACCAGTATTCCTTCTACGAGATCAACATCGCGGACACCCACAGTTCGGGTTATACCACGGGCAGCATCGTGGCGCTGGCAAAGTATGAACCGGTACCGTCCACCGAGGGCCAGTGGAACACCATGGTCATCACCGCGGACGGCCGGGACATTACCGTTAACCTGAACGGCGAAGAAGCGGTCAAGATCCAGGATTCCTCCCACTACAGCGGGGTCGTCGTCCTGCAGGCCTTCGGCCAGGGCAAGATCCGCTTCAAGAACGTCAAGATTCGTGCATTGGATTAATGGCCATCGCGGGGCGGATCTGCGGTCCGCCCCGCCGCATCGATTCGGTTCACGATGAAAACCATCCTTCCGGCCTGTATCGCACTCCTTCTGCCCCTGTCTCCCGCCTTCGCCTGGCAGCAGTCCACTTCGGATACCACAGACGTTTCCGTAGATCACGTCCTTCCACCCATCGAAGTCTCTGCTACCCGCTACGTCCGGAATGTCCTCGACATACCCTATGCCGTGGACCGGGTGGACCGGGACGCGATCCAGCTTGCCGAACCGGGGCTGTCGCTGGAGGAAAGCGTCCGCAGCCTGCCCGGCATCATCGTGCACAACCGCAACAACGTGTCGCAGGGCGACCGGATCAGCATCAGGGGCCTGGGAAGCCGGGCTTCCTTCGGTGTGCGCGGTGTTAAAGTGGTGCTGGACGGCATTCCGCTGACTATGGCCGACGGCCAGTCCCAACTCAATAACCTGGATCTCACCTCGGCAGGACAGATCGAGGTGCTGCGCGGCCCGAGTTCATCGCTGTACGGCAACGCGGCGGGCGGCGTCATCCAGATCCGTACCGAAGGTGCCCCGGACGCGCCGCTGGAAGTCACGCCGCGCTTCATCACCGGCTCCCACGGCCTTCGGCGCATACAGGGCAAGGCGGCCGGCAGCGCCGGCGACAACCGGTTTTTCGTCAATTACAACTCGCTCTGGTTCGACGGGTTCCGCGACCACGCCTTCGCGCGGTCGACCGGCATCAACGTAGTGGGTACAAGGGCGATCAACGGGGCCTGGCATCTGACCTCCGTGATCAACTATTTTAACGCGCCCTACCAGTTCAATCCGAGTTCGCTGGACAAAACCACCGCCGAGACGAATCCGGCCAGCGCGCGATCCTTCGTCCAGCGGCAGGGCGCCTCGAAACGGGTCAAGCAGACCCAGGGCGGCGTGTCTTTGAGGTACGAAACAGACGACAGGCAGGGAGAGATCACGGTATTCGGGATGGGGCGCTCGCTGTTCAATCCCATCCCGGGCAGGGTCATCGATCTCGATCGCCGGGGGGCCGGTGCCCGGGGCGTTTACAGCCACCAGGCCGCGGTTGGAACCGGTGAGTTGAGGCTGACCGCCGGACTGGACCTGGAGATCCAGCGGGACGAACGTCGCGAATACGGGAACGGCGGCATACCCGGCGACCTCGTGGGAACGCTGGCCGATGGGCGCATATTCGACGAGCTTTCGCTGGGAGACCTCAGGCTGGACCAGGACGAGAACGTGAACGGACTCGGTCCTTTCATAGAACTCGAATGGTCGCCACGTCCGGATGTCGTCCTGACCGCCGGCGGGCGCTACGACCGGTTCGGGTTCGAAGCGACAGACCGGTTTCTCTCTGATCAGACCGATGACTCGGGCACGCGGAACATGGCGCAGTTCAGTCCCCAGTTGGGCGTAGCGTTCCGCCCGGCTCCCCTCACGGGGTTCTACGGAAACTTTTCCACCGCTTTCCAGACTCCTACCACGTCTGAACTGAGCAACCGGCCCACGCAGGCAGGCGGATTCAATCCGGATCTGGAACCGGAACGACTGCGCGGCTTCGAAGCCGGCGTGAAGGGTTTCCTGCCCGACGCGGGGGTGAGCTACGACGCGGCCCTGTTCGCCTATAGTATCAGCAACATGCTCCAGCCCTTCCAGATCGACGATCCCGACACGGACGAGATCTTCTACCGAAACGCCGGCAAGACGCGTAACCGGGGCATTGAACTGAAGCTGACCTGGTCTCCACAGCCCGCGCTAGATTTGGCGCTGGCCTACACCGCGATGCAGTTCGAGTTCGACGATTTTGAAGTCGAACGAGAGGCCGACGAAACCACACGGCGATACCAGCTATCGGGCAACAGGGTGCCCGGCGTGCCGCCCCATCACCTGTTCGCCGGATTCACCTATGCCCATCCGGGAAGCGGCTCCTTCCTGGAATTGAACGCGCAGTGGACCGCGGAGTACTTCGCCAACGACTTCAACGGCCCCGCACCGGGAAGCAGCAAGCCGGAATCCGACTTCGTCAACGACGGCTACGCGCTCGTTGATTTGCGGGCCGGAATAACCTATAATGGTGATGTGATCGGCGGCGTCCTCTTCGCCGGCGTCAACAACCTGTTCGACACGCGTTACAATGGTTCCATCGTGCCCAACGCCTTCGGGGACCGCTTCTTTGAACCGGCGGCGGGCAGGACGTGGTACGTAGGATTCGGCCTGCCCATCAATGTGGGACCGAGATAGCGCCTCGGTACAGGAAGGAGATAGCACAGGGTACAAGAACGGGATAACGCCCGGTAGCCACTTTATGCTCTACATGTTGAGTCACAGGAGTAGTCCATGAACCCCTTTCTGCGGGTCCTTGGCCAGATCGCGTTTGTCATCGTTCTCGATGCCATAGTAATCGGCCTGATCTATTATGAAGCGGAAAGATCGAAAATCGCGCTGGCCAATGCCAGGGCCGAGGCGGCCAAGCCGGTGGCGATGTTCGACCCGAAGACGGGACTGGAGTTGAACCAACGGACCAGGCTGATCATGGGCGACGGCTATCCGGTCGTAGAGCGGGAATGCGCCCAGTGCCATCCCACACAGATCATCCGCTCCTACCGGGCGAACCGCGCGGAGTGGCTGGACGCCATCCGGTGGATGCAGGCAGAAAAGGGATTGAAGAAGTTCGACAAGAAAACCGAAGACACGATATTGACCTATCTGGAAAATTACTACGGCAAGTAACCCTACCGATGGTCCACCAGGTCGAATCTGAAATCGACGCCATAGAGTATGCCTTTGACCGGGGCTGGTCGGACGGCCTTCCCGTTGTGCCGCCTACCCGCGATCGCATAGACCGGATGCTGGCCGCGCACGGAATTGAACCAGTCCGGGAAATTGGCACGGTGCCCGAACGGAAGAGGTCTGTCTCCGCCGAACTGGTGGCGGCGAACGCGGTCATGGCGGGATGTACCGAGGCGCTGTTCCCTGTCGTCCTGGCCGCGGTCGAGGCCGTACTGGATCCGGCATTCAATATCGTGGGTCCATCGGCCAGCACGGGCGGGGCGGCGCCACTGGTCGTCGTCCATGGCCCTGTCGTGGAATCGCTGCGGTTCAATACGGATACCGCCGTGCTCGGTGCGGGAAATCGGTCTAACCTCACGGTGGGACGGGCCTTGAACCTGGTCATCCGGAATGTCGTCGGAAGCGTGCCCGGAGACCTGGACCGGGCTACTGTAGCCCACGCCGGACGCATTGCGTACTGCCTGCCGGAAGCCCAATGCGGCGACTGGCCGATCCAGGGCGAAGAACTGGGCGTTCCACCGGGTGAAAGCGCCGTATCGGTTCTCGCCGCAGAAGCCCCGCATTCCGTGGCCGACCACGTGAATGACGAACCCGAAGGCCTGGTCGAATCTTTTGCCCGGGTCGCCCGAACGACCAATTACGCCGGCGCCGCCATCGTATTTGTTATCTGCCCGGAACACCGGTCGGTCTTCAGCCAGGCCGGGTGGACCCGGCAGATGATCCGCGAAGCGCTGTTTGAACGGACAGCGGCCACAGGCCGTGAAATCCATGCAACGGGACGGCACGACGACCTGGCATTCGATGAACGCATCACGCTGACGCCGGACCTTGAAGGAATCTGGATTGTATTTGCAGGCGGGTCGGCCGGCGGACACTCCGCCATTATCCCGCCCTGGCTGGGATCGGGCCGGGGCGCCGGATCCAGGCCGGTGACCCACCGCATCGCCACTTAGAAGCGACTTAAAACCGGGTCCGCCGATCCATCGGCGACCGACAGCATCTGGGACAGAGAACATGCCCGTAACCCTCGTAGATCCCACAGCCTCCGCCAGCGCCTCGGCCCTTCGGCTGGCCAGGCGTCCACTCGGTTCCCGACACACCGTCGCCGCACTGGTGGGTAACGGCAAGCCCAATTCGGATGTGGTCCTGCGCGGCGTCTTCGAGCGCTTGCGCAAGCGCCTGAATCATCCCGTGGAAGCCCTCGAATACACCAAGGAAAGCGCGAGCCGCGTACTGTCGGAGGAGATGACCGATCTCATCGTGCGGCGGTGCAATTTCGCGCTGGTGGGTGTCGGCGACTGAGGGTCCTGCAGCGCGTGCAGCATGCACGATGCCCTCATGCTCGAGCACCTTGAACTGCCGTCCGCGCTGTTGTGCACATCGAACTTTGCACACACCGCGAGGGTCATGGCGGAGCAACTGGGCCACGGAGATTATCCCATCATCGAAATCGATCATCCCATTGGCCGGCTCGACGGTAAAGGCCTCTCCGACCGTATCGACCAGGCATTGGAGAAGGTCGTTGAACAATTGATGTAGTAGTTTTACGTAACTTATTGTGTAACTTTGGATTTCAACGACATACCGAATCGTTTGTTCAGGAGGAAAACCATGTTGAAGAAGTATTGGATTATAGTCCCGGCCGTACTGCTGGCCGGGGCGGTAAACCTCGTCGCGGAAGCCCAGCAGACGGCGCCGCAGGCGGGCCTGCGCGAGAACCCTTCCAGGGTCCACGCCCTGGAGAATGCGCGGATATACGTCCGGCCCGATCTCGTGATCGACAAGGGGGTCGTGGTCATCCGGGACGGACTGATCGTGGCGGCGGGAGCGTCCGCCGACATCCCACCGGATGCCCGGCGATGGGATTACTCCGGCATGACCATTTATCCTGGCCTGATCGAGATGTTCACGCAGGCCGGGCTGTCTGAAGCGGGCGAGGACGAGACCGCGGGTTCCGCCTACTGGAATCCCTCGGTCCGTCCCGAACGCTCGGCAGCCGATGCATATCGTGTCAGTGAGGCGGAGATCGCCAGGCTGCGGCAGTCCGGATTCGCGGCAGCCATGGTCGTGGCGGACCGCGGTGTTTTCGCGGGAAGCAGCGCGGCCGTCAACCTGGGCAGCGGGACGCCCAACGAGAACCTCCTGAAGCGCGGCGTCTTCCAACATGTTCGCATGAAACGAAACCGGAACCGCACTTATCCGGCGTCAATGATGGGCGTCGTGGCGCTGATGCGGCAGACAATCCTCGACGCGCAATGGTACCGGAACGCCCACGCGGCCTACGCCACGAATCCCCGGCAGGACCGCCCGGAGGACAACGACGCGCTGGCGGCGCTGGACGGGGTGATCGCCCGCGGCCAGGCCGTACTCATGAGCGTCGATGACGATCATGCCTTCCTGCGCGCGGTCCGTCTGGCCGAGGAATTCGGTCTACGATTCCTCGTCAGGGGGAGCGGCCATGAGTATCGCATGCTGGAAGCGGTCCGCGAAGCAGGCGCCCCCATCATCCTCCCTCTTGATTTTCCCCGGTCGGAGGACCTCTCCGTTTCCACGCCGGAAGACGCCGTGGATGTTACCCTGGAAGAACTACGGCACTGGGAACTGGCGCCCGGGAATCCAGGTCAGTTGCACCGGGCCGGGATACCCATCGCGCTGAGCAGTACAAGACTAGGCAAAAGCGCTGGTTTTCACGACCGGGTGCGTGAGGCGATCGAGCACGGGCTGGATTATGAAGCCGCGCTGGCCGCGTTGACCACGACCCCCGCGTCCATGCTCGGTCTCAGCCGCCATCTCGGAACTCTGGAGCCAGGCAAACTGGCCAACATGACCATCACCGATGGCCCCCTGTTCGCGGAGAACGTTGGGGTGCAGGACGTGTGGGTCGCGGGTAACCGACACGTGATCTCGCCCCGGCCGTTCGTCGATCCCCGTGGCACATGGGCGGTCGTCGTGCAGGAGGACAGCCTGTCGCTGTCCATCGACGGTACGCTCGGCGCGCTCAGGGGAACGATAGACCAGGACGGGGCCACCATCAAGGCGGACCGCATGGAACTGGACGATGCGCGCATTGCATTCAGCGTGGAAGACGAAGCGCTTGGGGAAGCCGGTGTCTGGCGATTCTCCGGTTCGATCCAAGGCGATCGCGTCGCAGGTCGCGTGGTACGGCCCAACGGCGAAAGCCTGAGCTGGTCCGCCGCCAGGACCGCGGCGCACGAAGTGGAAACATCCAACATGCCGGTGCCTGCGGAAATCACCGAACCTCCCACCCTGTATCCGCCAGGCGCATTCGGTAGAAACAACCCGCCTGCACAGCCGGAATACGTCATCGTGCGGAACGCCACGGTGTGGACTCTGGACGATCGTGGCAAGCTGGAGAACGCGGATGTGCTGATCCGCGATGGCAAGATCGCGGAAGTAGGCACAGGCCTCGAAGCACCGGAAAGCGCCGTGGAAATCGATGGAACCGGCAAACACGTCACGCCCGGCATCATCGACGCCCATTCGCACACGGCCATCCTGGAGGGCATCAACGAAGGGACGCAGGCCGTGACCGCCGAGGTGGGCATCGGAGACGTAATCGACAGCTACGATATCGCCATGTACCGGGAGCTGGCCGGTGGTCTCACCGCGGCCAACATCCTGCACGGCTCTGCCAATCCGATCGGTGGCAAGAACCAGGTCATCAAGCTGAGGTGGGGGATGGGTCCCGAGGCACTCAAGTTCACCGGGGCCAGGCCGGGGATCAAGTTTGCCTTGGGCGAGAACGTCAAGCGCAGCAACTGGCGCGTCCTCAGCGACCGGTATCCCCAGACCCGCATGGGCGTCGAACAGATCATCCGGGATCGTTTCCGCGCGGCACAGGAATACCAGCAGGCGTGGGACCGGTACAACGCCCTTGAGGACAAGTCCGGCGTCGTACCGCCCCGGCGCGACCTGGAACTGGAAACGCTGCATGAGATCCTCACGGGAGAACGCCTGGTCCACTGCCATTCCTATCGCCAGGACGAGATCCTGATGCTCCTTCGGGTGGCCGAAGACTTCGGTTTCACGATCAGTACCTTCCAGCATGTGCTTGAGGGGTACAAGGTCGCGCCCGAACTCGCCGCCCACGGAGCCGGAGCGTCCGCCTTCAGCGACTGGTGGGCCTTCAAGGTGGAAGCGTACGACGCCATTCCATATAACGGGGCCCTGATGCACGACGCGGGCGTACTGGTCACCTTCAATTCCGACAGCGATGAACTCGCCCGGAGACTGAACACCGAGGCCGCGAAGGCGGTAAAATACGGCGGGGTCGACGAGGTGGAAGCCCTGAAATTCGTCACGTTGAACGCGGCAAAGCAACTGGCCATCGATCCCTGGGTTGGTTCCCTCGAAGCGGGCAAGGACGCCGATTTTGTGATCTGGAACGGCCATCCCCTGTCCACGTATACGAAGTGCGAACAGACCTGGATCGACGGTAGGAAATACTTCCACGTCGATGAGGACAGGCTGATGCGCATCGAGGTGGAGAAGGAACGGACCAGGCTGATCCAGAAACTGCTCAAATCGCCCGAAACCGACGACGAAGCGTCCGACGCATAGACGCGTACATGCCGGTTTCCCGGCGAATGGAGGCCTGAAAATGATAGCGATACCCCGCTTAGTACTGGGGAAGATCCCTTCAACGAAGTCCGCTGACGGCGGCTGGTGGATGGAAACGATGGTTCTTTTGTTGGCACTTGGACTCACGGCCGGTCCCATGGTCCAGGATGCCGCGGCCTCGAAACAAAGGCCGGCCGGACCGCAGGCGCATCCCATCGCGTTGACCGGCGGAACCGTACATACCGTGAGCGGCGACGTCATCGAGGGCGCCACGGTGCTGTTCGAGTCCGGCGTCATTACCGGTATAGGGACCGACCTGGCCCTGCCGGAAAACACCCAGGTAATCGACGTTACGGGGAAACATGTTTATCCCGGCCTGATCGCCGCGCCCACCACCCTGGGCCTCACCGAGATCGGCTCGGTACGGGCGACCCACGACAACGTCGAAATCGGGGACATTACCCCGAGCGTCCGCGCGGTTACCGCCGTAAATCCGGACAGCGAGTACTTCCCAGTGGGGCGGGCGAACGGGATCCTGACCGCCCTGACCATGCCGAGCGGAGGGCTGATCGCCGGTCTTTCCGGTCTGATTGCGCTGGACGGATGGACCACCGAAGACATGACCCTGGATGCCACGGTGGGCCTTCACGTGCGGTGGCCTTCCTACCGCGTATTCGACTTTCCCGGCGCGGACAGCCGGGAAAAGCAGATCGAGGCGCGACAGGAAAGCCTGACGAAGTTGCGCGACGCCTTTCGCCAAGCCCGGGCGTATATGATCGCGAAAGAGGCCGAGCGCGGCGGAGGGCCTTCTCATCCCTCGGATCTCGGCTGGGAGTCGATGATCCCCGTGCTCAAGAAGGAACTGCCTGTTTTCGTCCACGCTTCTGAAGAGAAACAGATCCACGCCGCCATCGACTGGGCCCTCGCCGAAGACCTGAGGATCATCATGGTCGGCGGCGCCGATGTCTGGCGGGTAGCGGATCGGCTGAAGGAACATGAGATCCCCGTGATCATCGGCGCCGTGCATTATGTGCCCGCACGGCGTTGGGAACCCTACGACACGCCCTTCACCAATGCCCTGAAGCTGTATGAAGCCGGCCTGGACTTCTGCATCGGCGAACGGAGGGTCTGGCTTGAAGGCGGCGGCGGTTCGAATGTGCGGAACCTCCCGTATCACGCCGCGACCGCGGCGGCCTACGGCCTGCCGAAGGAAGAAGCGCTCAAGTCCGTCACCCTCTATCCCGCGCGCATCCTGGGCGTAGAGGACAGGCTGGGTTCCCTGGAGACGGGCAAGGACGCCACATTGATCGTGACCGACGGAGACCCGCTCGAGATCATGACGCAGGTGGAACAGGCCTTTATCCAGGGCCGGCCGGTCGATATCAGCAGCAAGCACACTGATCTGTACGACAAGTACCAGACCAGGCTGGAGCAGGTAAAAGAAAAGTAAGCGCCCTGACGAACACTTCCATGACCTACTCCATACTCCTCAGCGGCTGCGGCAGCGCGGGAAAGTACGTCGCCCACGTGGCCGAGCAGAGCGGACGTGCCCGGGTGACCGGCCTGTTCGACCCTGCCGGTGAGAAGCTTGCCGCGGCCAGGTCGCTCTACCCCGATGCCGTTACCGGTGACGACCTCGGATCACTGATCGCGGATACGCGGCCGGACGTCGTCGCCGTGGCCGGACCGGACCATCTGCACGCCGATCAGACCATCATGGCTCTGGAATCAGGCGCCCATGCCCTCGTGGAGAAGCCGCTGGCCACGACGGTAGCAGACGCCCGGCGCATCATCGAGGCCGCCGACCGGACGGGCCTGACGGTGATGACGGATCATACCATCCGTTACATGTATCCCTGGCGGGAAATGTCCCAGGCGGCCCGATCAGGTGAGATCGGGGACATTTTCTTCGTCCAGGGCGACTACATCCACGACATGTGGTCCATCTATCATCCGGGGGGCCGGGGTCACACGCCGTGGCGGATCGACCGGGAGAACCCACAGAACATACTCCTTGGCGGCGGTTGTCATCCAATCGACAACATGTTGTCTACCGTGGATTCGCCGGTCAGCGAGGTCTTCGCCTACAGCAGCAAGCTGAGCGTGCCCGAGTTTCCCTCGGACGACTGCTATATCGTCATGCTGAAATTCGAGAATGGGGTGCTCGGAAAGGTGTTCGTTTCCAGCGGCTGCTCGGGCCACGGCATGGGAGGCGGCATGCTGGCCGTCTACGGTACGGAAGGGACGCTGTGGAATGGAAAGCTGTACCGGAGAGGCGAGGACCCGGTCACGCTTCCTAACGCTTCCGACGATGCCGCCGTGGGTGGCCACGGCTGGGGCCGGTCTGTCGTCTACTTCCTGGATACGCTCGACGGTAAAATGGAAAACCCGATCCCCGCCCGGATCGGCGCCCGCGTCGTGGCCGTATGCGAAGCGGGACTCAAATCCATCCGCACCGGCCTGCCGCAAAAGCCGGAATGGCCCTGACGGCCCTTCCTGCGCCAAAGCTGGTCCATCGGATCAGCAACCCATCAGATCAGCAAACCGCTCCGGATCTCTGCCTGGGGACCTACGACCCCGGAGGCCAGCGAACCTACCCGGACTTCAATCTCCTGAAGAAAGCCATACTCTCCTTCGCAGCCTCCCGTAACCCGGCCTTTCGGTAGACCTTCACCGAAGCGAAGTGCGGATAACCGATGTCTTCCAGGGCGCCGTGCACTTCCGCGAAGTCTATGCGGCCGGTGCCCGGAAGTCCGCCGTGGCTTTCACAGAGATGCACGTGCCTGAGCGCGGCGCCGCAGTCGTGAATCGGCTGCACGAGCGAGGTCTCTTCGATGTTCATGTGGATCGTGTCGACCATGGGATGAAAGGCGCTCGATCCGATGGCGCTGATCAGGTCCCGGACTTCTCCCACGCTGTGATTGAACCCCACCTGCAGGTGATTTACCGGCTCGATCACAATGTCTATGCCCCTCGCTTCGGCCTCCCGCCCCACGCGTTGGAGACAGGAAACGATCCGCCCGTTGGCAACCGCGGGATCCGGCTCGTCGGAACGCAGTCCCTGAAGCAGTCCAACCACCAGGATGGCATTGAACCGCTCCGCGGTCTCCAGGTTCTCCAGCAGCCGCGCTACGGTCCGTTCGCGAATAGACGCGTCTGGCGCACTGAGACAAAGCCCTTCCTCGTATGCCACACCCGTGAGCAGGGACACAACGCGCAGATCATTCCCGTGGGCGGCGCGTTCGACTTCATCAAGCCGGCCGACCAGCTCGGTAGTGAGGTTCAGCTCCACACCGGTGTATCCGCTGGATCTTATGAATCCGAAGGTGTCGTCAATAGTCCCGCCCCACCGAGATGGGGGATCGATAAGCATGAAGCTGAGGCGATCCATGGATTCTGATCCTCTGGGGTGATCTCACGGAGACAAAGGGCGTTCAGCGTAGAAACCGGAACTCGGCGCTCCAGATTCTCAATGGCCAAGGTAATATAGGTTGTTGCCTGTGGCACTTGATAGATGTTTCTTAATTGAGATCCCATCCATGTTCTAAAACCAGGAACCGCCATGGAAACCAACCTCGGCATACTCTCCATCGTGCCACCGGCCCTCGCCATCGTGCTGGCCTTTGCAACCCGGAACGCCGTGTATTCCCTGGCGGTGGCCTGCCTCGTGGGTGTCCTGATCTCGGGCCAGGGGCCCCTGGGGTTCTCCCAGCTGATGATCAACGCCATCGGAAACACCAGTTTTTCCTGGGTGTTTCTCCTCGAGATCTGCATCGGCATCATGATCGCCTTCTTCATCCGGACCGGCGCCATCCAGACCTTCACCCGGTTCGTGGCGTACCGGCAGCTGTCGCGCAAGGGCGTACAGCTCTGGACGTGGATGCTGGGCATGTTCGTCTTCTTCAGCGACTACTTCAGCCCGCTATTCGTCGGGACCACGATGCGCAGCCTGGCCGACAAGGCGCGGATATCGAGGGAGAAACTGGCCTATATCGCCGATTCCACCTCCGCCCCGGTCATCGTCCTCATGCCCTTCACGGGCTGGGCGATCTACATCTCGGGACTCACCATCGGCATGGGCCCCATTGCCGATGCCGGCGACGCGTTGAACGCCTTCATTCATTCCATTCCCTATAACATCTATGCGATCGCCGCCGTCATTATGGTCGGTCTGATCGGCGCCGGGTTGATCCCCGAATTCGGTCCCATGAAAAAAGCGGAACGCAGGGCCATGGACGAAGGCAAGGTGCTCAGAGACGGCGCGGTTCCGCTCATCGGCCGGGAACTGACCGAAACACCCTTGTTTCCGGAAATCAAGCCGCGCCTGTTCCTGAATTTCATCCTGCCCGTCATCCTGATCATCGTCATCGTCCTGGGATCCTTTATCCTCACGGGGTCCGCGAAGACGCTGGAAGCCTATCTGGCCGTCGTCATTTTCCTCGGCGTATCGATCCGCATCCAGGGCATCCGGCTGAACGACATCATGGACACGGCAATGACGGGCATCAAGGGTATCATGCCGGCCATCATGATCCTGGCTTTCGCCTACACCATCAACCAGTTGAGCAAAGACATGGGCACGGCCGACTACATGGTATCGATTACGAGGGATTTCCTCACCCCGTCCATGCTTCCCCTGGCTACCTATCTGCTGGCCGCCATAATGGCCTTTTCAACGGGGACGTCCTGGGGCACTTTCGCCATCATGCTGCCGATCGCGGTGCCCGTGGCCCTGGTCTACTCGGGGGACGCATTGACCGACATCGTATACGCGACCATTGCGGCCGTGGCCGGAGGCGGCGTCTTCGGCGATCACTGCTCACCGCTTTCCGACACCTCCATTCTCGCCTCGACGGGTGCGGCCTCGGATCATATCGATCACGTCAGGACCCAGATTCCCTATGCGATGATCCCCGCCGTATTGACGGGCGTGGTATACCTGGTCATGGGGCTGACCGTGTGGACGTGATGGTCTGCACCCGGCCGTTCGCACCCGGCCGTTCGCAACCGACCGTGCGAACCGGGCGAACCGGCGGACCAGGCGAACCGGGCGGACTCGTCAGCTTGTGCCTGATCCAATCCCCGTAACCCTTTGATGACACCGACATTCCTCCAACGTATCCGATCTTTTCGGGCTATCCTCATCGGGGCCGCGCTTTCGGTTTTCATCGGCTTCACGGGGGAATACAGCGCCAACCAGATCGGATACGAACCTGCGGCGACCCATCTCCCGCCGGTGTTCCTCGTCCCTTTCCTGTGCTGCGTACTGCTGCCCAACGTCCTGGTCGCGCGGATACGTCCCGCGTCGGCCCTTTCTCTCTACGAAATGATCATGATATTCGCCATGGGGTGGATCGCCTCCACGGTACCCGACCAGGCCATGACGAAGTACCTGCTCGTCGTGATCACGGCGCCCTTCTATTTCGCTTCTGCCGAAAACAGCTGGGAGTCCATCTTCTTTCCCTATCTGCCCGAATGGCTGGTGCTTAGCGACCGGTCGGCGGCCAGGGTCTTCTACGAGGGCTTGCCGTCCGGCCAGTCCATCCCCTGGGCCGCCTGGCTTTCGCCCCTGTTCTGGTGGGGTTCCTTCATTCTGATCCTGCTGTTCGTGGGTGCGTGCATCGTCGTCATGCTCAGGAAGCAGTGGGTCGAACACGAACGGCTCCAGTTTCCCCTGGGTGAGGTGGGCCTGCACCTGATCTCGCTGGGCAGCGGGAAAGGGGAGGGAAACAACCGCTGGTTACAGGTGGGAGCGATAGCCATGTCCTTCGCCATGGCGTGGAATATAGCCTCGTTCTGGGGTCCATGGCCCCCGATTCCATTCATGGCGGAGCATTCGCAGTCATTGACCCTGGACCCGGCCTTTCCAGCGCTCGTCTTCCGCGTGAACGTCTTCGTCCTGTGCCTGCTGATCTTCGTCAACCGGGACGTGCTGCTCAGCATGTGGTTGTTCCTTGTGTTCTATGTGTTCCAGGAAGGCGCGCTCAACATGGTGGGGATCGGTTCCACCTCGGGCACCATCATCCACGGCGGGCTGGCCGGCATCCAGTCCATCGCCGGGCTGGTCACCTTCGTCCTCTTCGGCCTGTGGATGGCCCGAAGGCACCTCAGGTCGGTCTGGCGGCACGCCCTGGGCCGGAAGGGCGAACTGGACGATAACGAGGAGCTGTTCTCCTACCGTACCGCGGTATTCGGATTGCTGCTCGGACTGGTCTTTATCGTCTGCTGGCTGTACGCCGCCGGCCTGTCCCTGCCCATCATGGCGCTGTTCATCGCCCTGCTGTTCATCTTCTACATCGCCCTGGCCCGGGTCGTGGCGGAAACGGGCGTGGTCACGCTCGACCTGCCTATAAACAGCCACCAGTTCTCCATCGCTATCGTGGGATCGTCCCAGATCAGCCATGGCGACCTGACCACGCTGGGCATGGCCAACGGGTTTGCCCGCAACTGGCGCACCTTCACCATGATCGGGACGTCCCACGTGGCCTGGCTCAAATCCCAGTGGCGGCAACGGGCCGTGTCTCAAACCGCACACAGTACAACGACCGGCATACCCACAAGCGGATCAGAAACGGACGGTCCCTCCACGGCGCCCAAGGCAAAACATCTCTTCGCCGGCGTGGCCGTGGCCTTCTGCCTGAGTGCCGTGGCCTCCATTGGCTACGTCATCCATGCCGGGAACATGTACGGCGCCCAGAACCTGCGAACCGACCTGGGTACGGTGCGGGGCATCAATTTCTACAACCTGATCGTGACGTGGGTCAACAACGCCACGCGGATCAGCGATCTCGAAATCCTATTCTTCGGCAGCGGCGTGGTGATGATGATCGTGCTCCTGGCCGGCCGTTTTCTCCTGCCCTGGTGGCCGCTTCACCCCATTGGCATGGTCGTCGTCATGTCCGCCCCGGTCAAAAACGCCTTCTTCACCATCTTTCTGGCCTGGCTGATCCAGACAGTCGTTTTCCGCATTGGTGGTCCTGCCCTTTACCAGAAGGTCCGGAGGATGTTTATTGGTATCCTGCTCGCCTACCTCTTCTGGCAACTGGCCGCCATGGGGGTCGACCTGGCCTGGTTCCCGGACCGGCCGCATCGCTGGGAGTCCTACTGAGAAAGGGGAATCAACGCATGCAGTTCATCATGTTCACCAAGCATCTCGAGGGACTGTCCATTCCGGAAGTCGCAGAAAAACTGAAGAGCGTGGGGGTTACAGGCGCCGATCTGTGCGTGCGCGACGGATATCCCGTGAACCCGGCCAATATAGACCGAGTGCTGCCGGAAGCCGCTCGCATTCTGGCGGACGAGGGACTGTCCATTCCCCTCGTGACCGCGCCGGGGGATTTCACCACGGCCAGGCTGGATTACGCGGAGAGATACTACCAGGCCTGCGGGGAGAACGGCGTGCGGCACATCAAGCTCGGGTACTGGCACTGGTCGCCGGGGTCCGATTACTGGGTGGAACTGGATCGCGCGCGGAAAGAGCTGGAAGGGTTTCAGGCGCTATCCGAGAGGACCGGCGTGAAAACGGTCGTGCACAACCACTCGGGCCACTCCATGGGACTGAATTCGTCCGCCGTCATGCAGGTCGTCCAGGGATTCGATCCCGAACACGTCGGGGTGTTCTCGGACGTGGGACACCTGTCCATCTGCGGGGAACCGATCGACATGGCCCTCAACATCGTCAGGGAGTACCTGTCCGTCATGTCCTTCAAGGACCTGACACGAGTGCTGCACGTTCGTGATGGTCAAAGGCGGTGGGAAGTCGACGTGGTCCGGCTGGGTACGGGCTTCGGGGACTGGAACACGGCGCTGTCCACGCTGAAGGCCCAGGGTTTCGACGGGCCAGTCACCATGCACAGCGAATATGGAGGCGTTCCCGTGGACACGGTCTGCGATCTCGCCCGGTCCGATCTGCGGTTTATCCGGAACCTGATGGAACAGCTACCATAACTACCAACCCCAGATCTGGTTCCAGGCCTCCATCCAGTCCCGGCCCTCGCTGACGACGGTCAGGTCGTCGGGGAACGAAACGCCCGGCCTGCCCTTGTAATGGGCTGCGTTGTCCACGGTGTCCAGTTCGATGGTGACCTTCGTGGGCGTGGCCGGCACGTAGGGCTTGATGTCCGGCAGGTCCTGCAACGCCGTACGCGTGCCGTCCTCTATCATCTGCCTTGCGCGGACCGGGGGAATCTGCCTGGCCGAGTATCTCGACAGGCCCCGCTTTACGGCCACGACCGGCAGGTTGTCTCCCAGCAACTCTTTGGATTCGCGGCACACGGCCTCATCGCCGGTAACCAGCAGCACGGGACAGCCGTAGTGGCCGCAGAGTGCTGCGTTGATACCGACCTCGCCCACTTCGTCACTGTTGAATCGCAGGCTGCGCCAGCCTGTCGTCGAGATCGTATGGCACATCACGCCGTCCGGCGTGTTTGCCCGGGCGTGCATACCGACGAATACCGCGGCGTCGCATCCCGTCTCGAACATTTCCGTGTAACGCGACCAGGGATGTTTCGCGACCCATTCACATCCGGTATCGAGCAGTTCGGGCACCAGCGAATTGAAGGTCCAGTCTCCACCCGCGCCGTGGCAGTCCACCACCACGATTTCTTCCGCCCCCGCGGCCCGGGCGCCCCGAACGGCCGCATTGATCTCCTCCGTGTAAAGACGGCGGCCTTCCTCGTACATGGGCTTCCCACCCGTGACCTGGTCCCAGGCTACGATGCCGCTGACGCCTTCCATGTCCGTCATGATCAATATGTGCATGATGAATCCTTTCAGTGCTGTCGGGTTATCTGCCGCCCATCGGGCGAATTCGTTTTCCAAACGCGGCGATCATTCGAAAAGATCATGAGGAGAAGACGGGATGATATCCGCCCGCTCGGCCCGGTCGTACAGGTCGCGGATCGCCGCTTCCCCGTCGTCACCGTACTGCAGTGAATACTGGTTTACGTAAAGGTCGATGTGCTGCTGCATGACCGATTCGTCCATCTCCTGGGCATGTCGCCGTATATAGGGCCGCACTTCCGCGGGATGGGTAAATGCGTACTCAATACTCGATTTAATCGACCGGTCGAGCCGTGCGTGCATCGCGCCTCCCAGGTCCCGCCGCGCGAGTATACCCCCCAGCGGTATCGGGTGCCCTGTTTCTTCCTCCCACCATGCCCCCAGGTCGATCACCTTGGACAGGCCGTATTCACCAAAGGTGAACCGGCTCTCGTGGATGATCACGCCGGCGTCGACGTCGCCGCGCCCGCAGGCCGGCATGATTTCGTCGAATGGCAGGTAGACCAGTTGATCCAGGGAAGGATCGAAGAGTCGCAGTAGCAGCGCCGCGGTGGTCAGCCGGCCGGGCAGCGCGATTCTCCTACCCTTCAACCGGTCCGGCGAACACGGCTCCCTTGAAACCACCAGGGGGCCGCATCCCCTGCCCAGGGCCCCGCCGGCCCGGAGCAGGACATAGTGGTCCCGGAGGTGGCCGAGGGCGTGGAACGAGATTTTAGTCAGGTCCAGCCTGCGCTCCAGGGCCAGGGAATTCAGGGTTTCGATATCCTCCAGTACTTCCCGGCACGGAGGCGCATCGGGAATTCTGCCCTGCGCCATGGCGCAGAAGATGAACGTGTCGTTGGGACAGGGCGAATATCCGAGGGACAGGGCGGTCATGATACTACCTGTTTACGTGCGGAACCAAAGGTGCGGAAAGTACCTGAAAAAGTAGACTTCAGACGCGTGCGGCGCATCAGCGGACCCCGTGTTTTACGATCAGTTCTACCGCCTGCTGGCAACGACGGACTGCGAGGGGCAGGTCCCATCCGGACAGATCCCGGTCGACTACCTGGTTGCTGATGCCGCGAATCTCTACGAAGGGAATATCGTTCGCAATGGAAACGTGGGCCGCTGCTGCGCCTTCCATGTTCTCGCATATTCCCCCAAATCGATCCGCCAGCGTATCGCCGACCGACTGGACGCCACTGCATTGCTGTACGGTGACAAAGGGGCCGGTAAAGATCTTATACGCTGCTTCCCCTTCCAGCCCGGATTCCAGGCATTGCCGGATTCGCTCCGCGCGCGCGGCGTCGAGCGGTATCCTGTTGTACAGGGGCTCCCTGAGCGTCCTCCCATGGGAGTCGGTCCGGGCGGGAAGCATGGGAAAGCCCATCCCCTCCAGGCCCATCCAGCCTTCCGGTGTCAGGACCCCGGTATCGCCGTAGCATTCCTCCGTGGCGATGGCGAGATCGCCGATCTCGAGCCCCGACTGCACGTATGCGCCGCCCACACCGAATTGCAGGATTACGGCGGGATCATGGCGAGTCAGCGCAAGGGTCAGGGCCGCGGCCGTGTTGACCTGCCCCACGCCGCCCTTGATCAGGAGCACCGTCTTCCCCAACCACGTACCAAGGTGCCAGGGCCGGTCCTGTGGATGAACCACGGTGGACACATCCACCTGATCGCGGATGCACGCCTGTTCCATTTTCGTCGCGGATATGAGCAGATAATCGAGATTCATCAATGTGCGGCACCTGAATTACTGCATGTGGCCCAATATACCAACACCACCTGATGGGCTCCCGACCTGCGTGACGGGTTCAACTGCAACCGGGAGCACATCCTTCAACTGACAGCAGATATAGCGTTTGAGAAACAGCCGTCGTGTCGATCCATTCAAGATAGTCCTCTTCTGCTTTTTCTCTTTGCAGTTCGGAAAGATACCCGTCTCTTACCATCTGATGGCCACGCGTGGCGGCGACTGACGACCAGATGGCGAGACGGGATTTGTCATTGGCGTGCAAACTGTCGGAGCGTTCGTGTTGTTCGGTAACCCGTATATCAGCAATGCCCAGCCGTCCGAATTCAGAAGCGAGATGGTCGGCAATCGCGTTGTCCATGCCGGCATCGGACCGCCAGGCCAGAAACGCATCGTAAAACAGCCTCACACTTAATGGAGGACGGGGGTCCCATGCGATCTTCTCGTGATTGTAATCCAGCGCCAGAAACAGGCCGCCCGGCTTAGTTGCGCTTATGCAGGATTCAATCGCCCTGCCGGGATCTGAAAGCCATTGCAAGACCCTGGCTGCGTTCGCCAGGTCGAAGATCCTGGTAAATGGGACACGGTAAAGGTCTGCCACAACATAACACGGGCCGTGCGTGTGCGATTCATGTGCCTGACGGACGAGATTGACATCGATATCAAAACCTACGGTTAAACCGGGATCGGTTACTTCAAATATACCCCCTGTGATCGCCCCGGTTCCACAGCCAACGTCCAATACGCGCATTCCGGGTCGGAGCACTTCGTCCAGCCTCCGGTGCGAGGAAGCAAGCGTACGCCTGTTCAGAATTTCCGCTGTCCCGGAGGGCATTTGCGCTCTTTTTCGCGCAAGATTCATACCCTTCGCTCTACCCTTCAGCATTCGACATCGACCCACCCGCCCGTTTCGTGGGACTTCACCGCGGCGTCGATTACGAGTTGGGCCGCCAGGCCGTCCCGGAAGGTAGGCGCCTCGTTCTCATCCTGCCGGATGTTGTTGAGAAAAGTCGTGACGATGGTGTCGTCGCCTGGCGTTTCGGGGGGCTCCACAGGCGTGTACGCGCCCTCCGACGCACGTTCCATCAGGCGTCCGCCGCCCTCCATCTGCCAGCAATAGGACGTTCGCTCACAATCTACCCGTATGGAATGTTCCTGGTGCAGCCTGCTCGCCCTGATCGACCCGCGGGCCCCGTTTTCGAACCGCAGTATCAATTGACAGACGTCGTCATTTTCCACTCGCCCCGTCTCGCCAGGAATGTCCAGCTCCCCATCTCGATGCATCCGGCGCAGTTCACCGAAATGCTCATTCGAAGTCAGCAGGGGACGATGCGGCACGTATGTGGCCAACTCCGCGTTCACCTGCATGATCTCACCGATCAGCCACCTCGCAGCATCGATCATGTATACCGCGAGGTCGCCCAGGGCGCCGGTACCCGCCTCGGCCCGCCGGAACCGCCAGGTCAGTGGGAAATCGGGCTGCCTGGCCCAGTCGAAGGACCAGTGGGCGTCGAAGGTGTGGAGCCTTCCGGCCTTGCCCCCGCGCAGCAGACGGGACAAAAGCCGGAGGGCCGGGAACAGCCGCATACCCGACTGCACACCCGTTTTAACCTCGCAGCGCTGGGCAGCCGACCACATCTCCCGTGCCTGTAACCCGTTCAGCGCAAGGGGTTTCTCGCAGAAGACCGACTTACCGGCCTCCATGGCCGCCAAAGCGATCGGGTGATGCAGATGGTGGGGGGTGGTGATACCGATGGCGTCGATGTCCCCGCGATTCAGCAATTCGGCCACGTCCCGGCACACGTGGGGAATGCCATACCGTTCTGCCAGGGTTCGGGCACTGTCCATCCGCCGGCTGGTCACCGCGAAAAGCGTCGCTTCTTTCCGCCACGCCTCCGCGTGGGAACAGGCGATGTGCCCGGCGCCGATCATGCCGATGCGAACGGGGTCTTTCATGGTGGAAATCCGCCGGTCGAGGTCAGGACGCCGCCGAGCCCGCTTCCGAACTGGCTTTCACGCCCGCTTCCACCAGTCCGCCCTGCCGCAGCAACGCATCAGTGGTCGGTTCCCTTCCGCGGAAGTCCCTGAAGACATCCATAGGATGCCGGCTGCCGCCGAGGGCGAGGATGGTATCGCGGAACCGCCTGCCCAAGCGGCGCATCTCCCCGTCATTTTCCAGCCCCGCTTCTTCGAAGGCGGAAAAGGCGTCCGCGCTGAGCACTTCCGACCACTTGTAACTGTAGTATCCCGCGGCGTATCCGCCCGCGAAGATATGAGAGAACGAACAGAAGAACCGGTCTTCTTCCAGCGATGGCAGGATCAGCGTCTCCGCGTCGATCTTCCGCTGCACGTCCAGGATCGTATCCGTTCCCTCCGGATCGAAGTGTTCGTGCAGTTCCATGTCGAGCAGGCCGAAGTTCACCTGCCTGAGCGTGTTGCTGCCTTCCCGGAAGGTCCTGGCGCCGAGCAGGCGGTCGATGATTTCATCGGGGAGCGGCTCGTCCGTCTCGTAGTGGCGAGCCAGGCCCTTCAGCGTGCCCCGGTCGTAACACCAGTTTTCCATGAACTGGCTGGCGATTTCCACCGCGTCCCACTCCACGTTGGATATGCCCGACGCCATGCCATAGTCAATGGTGGTCAGCATGTGCTGGAGGGCGTGACCGAACTCGTGAAACAGGGTCTCCACCTCCCGGAACGTCATAAGGGACGGCTTGCCGCCGACGGGCTTGCCCTGGTTGCAGATCATGTAAGCCACGGGCAGTCGGGCCGTCTGCCCGCCGGAAGCCATGACCGCGCTCCGGCCCACGAGCGTATCCATCCACGCACCGCCCTGCTTCTCCGCCGGACGGCTGTAGGGATCCAGGTAGAAGGCCGCCATAGGTTCGTCCCGGTCGTTGAGCACCCGAAAATACTGAACGTCCTCGTGCCACACCGGCGCTTCGCCGGTCGTCTCCTCCAGGCGCACACCGAAAAGGCGTTCCGTCAGTTCGAACAATCCACTCAACACGCGCGGCAACGGAAAATAAGGCCTCAGCTCTTCGTCCTTCAGGTCGTAGCGTGCCTCTCGAAGCCGTTCCGACCAGTAGGGGACGTCCCAGTGCTTCATTTCGTCGTCGCCGTCCACTTCGGCCAGCGCCTGCAACGCCTCCATGTCCCGCTCGGCCGCACCGCGGCCCGCCGTGCGTAATTCATCGAGCAGGTTCCGCACGGATCCGGCGTCGGTCGCCATTTTCCGGCTCAGGCTCAATTCCGCGAAGGTATCGAAACCGAGCAGTTTGGATTTTTCGATCCTTAGGGCAATGATCTCCCTGGCTACGTCGGTATTGTCCAACTGGCCGTCCGAAGCCTTGGAAATGAAGGCGCGGTACATCTTCTCCCGCAGGTCGCGGCGCTTGCTGTGCTGCATGAACGGCATGAAGCTCGGATAGTCCAGCGTGAGGACCCAGGGACCGTCCGAAGCGGTGGCCTGATCGTGCCCTTCCTGCCTGGCCGTGTCGGCGGCCAGTTCGAGCAGGGTTTCGGGAAGACCGTCGACTTCTTCGGTCTTCGTCAGCGTGACCTTGAAGGCCTTGGTCGCGTCGAGGACGTTGTTCGAGAACTTCGTGCTCAGTTCCGCCAGCCGCTGGCTGATCTCGTTATACCGGTCGCGGTCATCGTCATCCAGGCCCACGCCATTCAACTCGGCTTCGCGAATGGCCGATTCCAGGATCCTCCGCTGGGCGGGGTCGAAACCCCGCGCTTCCCCGCTGTCCCGCAACGCGCAATAGCTCTGGTACAGAGGCTTGCTTTGCCCGAACCGATTGCTGAACTTGACCACTTCCGCGAGCAGGGGATCATAGACCTCCCGCAGTTCGGGCGAATTCTTCACTCCGTGCAGGTGGGACACGATGCCCCAGGTACGGCCCAGGTCATCCTCGATTTTCTCGAGCGGATCCATCAATTCTCGCCAGGTGATCGGCGCCGTCTCCTCGAGCCGGGCGACGGCCTGTTCGCAGGCATCGAGCATAGCGCGGATGCCGGGTTCGATGTGATGGGTCTCGATCTGGTCGAAGGGGGGAAGATCGTCCCAGTCGAGTAGCGGATTCTTATCCATTCTGATCGCCTTGCCTTTTTAATGCGTACGTTTATCTTTGGGTACGATCGGCGCCGGGATGCAGGCGCGAGAACCGTAGCAAATTACGAAATGCCATGGCTTAAATCAACCTATCATTTCCTGCCGGAGCGGAACGGAACGCATGAATGAAAAGCGATTCAAACGGCGGCTGCAACGGTACCCCGCCGTAAGCGATCTGCGAAGACTGACGCGTAAAAGGCTGCCTCACATCGCCTGGGAGTATCTAGACTGCGGCACGGGAGACGAACGCGCGGTCGCCAGGAACCTCGAGCGCATGGCGGAAGTCACCCTCGCGCCGGTGTTCATGAAGGGCGATCTGAAACCCGATCCGACCAAGACGCTCTTCGGCCGTACCTACAGCGTGCCCTTCGGCGTGTCTCCGGTGGGACTGACCGGACTCATGTGGCCCCGCGCCGAGTTCATCCTGGCCGCTTCGGCCGCGAAATACCGCTTTCCATACTGCCTGAGTACGGTTGCCACGCAATCGCCCGAGTCGGTCGGCCCCATCGTGGGCGACATGGGCTGGTTTCAACTCTATCCGCCCAGGCGACGGGAAATACGGGATGATCTGTTGCGGCGTGCGATGGATGCGGGGTTCCATACGCTGGTGGTGACCGCGGACGTACCCGTGGGCAGCCGCAGGGAACGGACCAGCCGGGCCGGGCTCGAAACGCCGCCCCGGATCACGGCCCGGTTCGTGTACGAAGCGCTGAAACATCCCACCTGGACCGTCGAGACCCTGATCGCCGGACTGCCCAGGCTCAGGGCCATTGAAAAGTATGCGGATTCGAAGCAGATGGGAGAGGTGGCGAGTTACGTAGGCCGGGAATTGGGCGGTACCCTCGACTGGCAATACATCAGCGAAGTTCGCGATCTCTGGAACGGACCGGTGATCGTCAAGGGCATCATGCATCCCGATGACGCGGAGAAGGGGATCGAGGTGGGGGTGGACGGCATCCAGGTCTCGAACCACGGAGCCCGCCAGTTTGACGGCACGCTCGCCGCCATCGACGCGCTGCCGCCCATCGTGCGTCAAGTAAACGGACGGGCGCGCATCCTGTTCGACAGCGGCGTGCGCACCGGCCTGGACATCATCCGGGCGCTCTCCCTGGGCGCGGATTTCGTCATGCTCGGCCGCGCGTTCATGTACGGCGTGGGGGCTTTCGGTAAAACCGGCGGTGATCACGCCTTCGAGATCCTGAAGGCCGACCTTGAAGTCAACATGGCCAACCTGGGCTGTGCTACCGTGGACGAGATTCCCGCGCCGGTTCAACCGGAATCCCCGTAGCAGATCGGCCAGACCTCGCGAGACCACGACCAAATCGGCCAGACCTCGCAAGACCACCTGCCAATTCGGACAGATGCCGCAAGACCGCGCTCACCTGAACTCCTGTCAGATATCGGACCGCACCTTCCTGCCGAATACCGGACAGAGGATCAACCAGCCGCTTCCGCCCGCATTCCCCGCCCTGTTTTCCTAGAGTAAAGCAGGCTGCAGAACCCCAGGCCGACGGAGAAGGCCGTTCCAATCACCGCCAGCAACAACATCCCACCCAGTTCGAAGAGGAATCCCGTGACCAGGCTGGCGGAACTCGCCGCCAGTGCGATGTACATCTCGTTGACGCCCTGAACGCGTCCCCGTTCCAGCGGGGCAAGTGCGTTGGACAGCAGGGACGAGCCGGCGATGAAGCAGAAGTTCCATCCCAGGCCCAGGAGGAATAGGGCGATCGTGAGCGGAATGAACCGGGGCGATATGGGCGCGATCACGCAAGACACGACGAGGATGATCATGCCCCATATGATCACGTTGTGCTGTCCCCATCGCATGATCAGGCGACCGGTTATGCCGGACACGCCGAACATGCCGATGGCGTGAGCCATGATGACCCACGAGATCAGCCACGTGCCATGGTTGTGGTGATTCATGTGCAGTGGCGTGATCACCATGAGCAGCGTCATGACGAACTGGCCGATGACCATGGCCGCGATCCCGTACCGGACGTGCACGTTACGGAGGATTTCCCGTACGGGACGGGCGGTCGACTCGTCGATTTCCGATTCGGTGGAAGGTCTGATACGCCGGGCGAGATCCAGCGGGTCGGGGCGAACGAGAAAGACGGTAAGCAGGATCGCCGCCAGGCTCAGGCCCACGCCGACGACGAAGGGACCCGACATGGGCGGATAGCCGTATTGCGCGATCCAGATCCCCGCCGGCGCCACCATCATGGCGCCACCGATGGCGCTGATCGTACCGGCGGAAACGATTCTGCCGATGATGCGCGCCCGTTCGGACTCGGGATAGATTTCGGCGCCGATGAACCGGGCCTGCTCGGCGGAACTGCGGGCCATGCCGGCGAAGAAGGACGCGACGCAGAATCCCACGAAGGAATGGACGGCCACGCTGAGGAAACTCGTCGCGGCTGCGATAAGGGACGAGAGATAACCGGCCGTCAGCCCGGCCCGGCGGCCCAGGCGGTCCATGATCCAGCCGAAGGGGAAGGCGCTGATCGAGCGGGCGAGAAAGGCGATGGTCATGGGCACGCCCGTCATGCGCTCGCTGTCGGCCAGTTGCGCCGACAGGATGGGTACCACGGTGAAAGCCGCGACCTGTGTGGCGCCGAACAGGGCCTGGGTGACGAAAAGGGTGTTCGTGATCCGGCTGCGGACCGACTGAAGCTGTTCCGGTTCCATTATGCTCCCGCGGCCCGGTGCACGTGCCGTACGGCCGCGTGTAACTTTACTCCTCCCGCGGCCCCGTATTCGCTCCGAACGGCCGCGCAACGATATCTCAGATGACTTCCAGCCGGTCCCTTTCCGGCAGCGCCGGGAAGGGTTCACTCGGCAGAGTCTGGTACCAGAAGGCCACCGAAGCGACATCGTCCTGGAGCGCCTGGTAGGGCCCGCCTTCGGCAAAACCGAGCAATTGCCGCCAGCCCAGCGCCTGGATCGTTACCCTGAGGTCCTCCTCGAACCGCACGGGATCCGACACGTGCCACCGGTACATGCCGAACCGCTGCTGGGACTTGTACATGCCGTCGGGCCGGATGACCTGGGGCATGCCTGCGTAGGGGGTAGTGTATTCCACGTACCGGCCGTCGATATCGAAATTGTACGAACCGCAGAAGTAGTCCTCGACGCCCGTCCCGCAGATCGTCGGAAATTCGTCGTCCCCGTCGATGTAGAACTTGATCTCGCCCTCGCCCCACCATCCGTTGCTGTTGGACCCCCACGCCATGTAGGTGCCGACGTAATGGCCATGTCCCTTCACACCGTCGACAATGGTGTACACTTCCTTGTACGGAATCGGGTTCACCCGCCTGAAATTCGCGTGGAAATAGCCGATGTCCTCGGGCACCTCGGTCAGCGTGTAGTCGATCTGGTAGTACACGCGCATCTTCTCGTCGGCGATGTTCTCCAGCGTGATGCGGCAACGTTTGCGGAAGGGCATTTCCCAGTAGCAGTTGAACGAACTGGCCGGGTTCACGCACACGGCGAGGGAAGACACGTGGGCGTATTCACTCCAGCCGCAGGCGAAGAAGTCGCCGACGGGGCACTCCACTGACGGATGCTCCTCGTCGTCCCAGTAGATGCGAAGGATAGCGAAACGCCAGTGGCCGGTGGGCGTCAGCCAGATATGCTGTATGGCCCCCGACCCTTCGATATCTGCCATGGTCAGTGTTTCGCCGGCTTCTATGTCGAAGGAAGGGGAGATTTTCCAGCCCTGCCCCAGGTGCCGCGCGTTGTGGGCTCCCGTACCCTCCGTGGCCATGCCGCCCCGGCCCTTTCCGCCGTCCGTGTTTTCCGGCGATATGGACCGCGTCTTGGCGCGCGACAAACGAGACAGGTTTCCCATGTCCATGCCCAGTCCGTTGAACATATGCGCATCTCCTCCTGATATATACTCTTGTTAAATTGATCTCGGCTTCACTATAATACGTTCCGTGTTAGCGCTCGCACAGGGCTTTTTGAATGGTAATTGGCGACTTGACGAATGGGTATCATGCAACGCGACGTGCTCTACTACATCGCCGATCCCATGTGTTCCTGGTGCTGGGGTTTCAGTCCGGTGCTGGAGGCGGTTTCCGGCGTGCTCCCGGACGATATACCCATACGCTACGTCATGGGCGGCCTGGCCCGGGATTCGGAAGAACCCATGCCCGAGGAAACCCGGGCTTACGTGCAGTCCCAGTGGCGGCTGGTCGCCGAGCGTGCGGGGGCGAAATTCAACTGGGATTTCTGGAAGGACTGCGAGCCCAGGAGATCGACCTACCCGGCCTGCCGGGCGGTCATCGCCGCCGGGATGCAGCGGCCGGACGGGATCGAGGCGATGTTTCAGGCCATCCAGCACGCCTATTATCTCGAGGCCCGTAATCCATCGGACGCGGAAACCCTTGTCCAACTCGCCGGGGAACTGAACCTGGATACGCAGCGTTTCTCCGAAGACCTCGTCTCGACCCAGACCGACGAACTGCTCCACGGGGACTTCGAGTTGCGCCGGTCCCTCCACGCCGACAAGTTCCCCACCATGATCCTGGAGCACGACGACAACCAGTTGTGGCTGGCCTACGGGTACGAAGAAGAAGAACTGGTGGTGGACCTGCTGACTTCGGCCCTGCTGTCCTGACGGTTGTCCGCGCTGCTGTCCTGAAGACCGTCCGTACTGCGCTCCCGACGGCCGTCCACGCTGCTGTCCTGATCCGCGCCGGCATGCGCTCCGGCGAGCACCTGCCTGTATCAGTGCACTTTCGATCCGCGGAACGCTACACCCCTTCGACCCTGGGATCGATCCACATATACACGAAATCCACCACGATATTGGCGCAGACCACCATCGCGGCCGAAAAGAGCACGACGCCCATGATCATGGGTACGTCGAGATTGAAGACCGATTGCAGGGCCAGGACACCCAGTCCGGGCAGGGCGAATACGTTCTCGGTGAACACCACGCCGCCCATGAGGGCGGCCATGTCGAGGCCCAGGATGGTGATAACGGGAATCACCGCGTTTCGCAGCCCATGCTTGAACAGCACGACATACTCGGGGATCCCCTTGGCGCGGGCCACGCGCACGTAGTCGGCGTTCAGCACCTCCACCATATTCGTATGGACCAGACGGGCGTAATAACCCGTAATCACCAGGGCGAGGGTCGCCGCGGGCAGGATGATGTGGGTCCAGCCGGCAAAGCCGCCCACCGGAAAAACCCCGGTCCGATAGGCCAGGTAGTACTGCAGCATGCGGGCAAGCCAGAATACGGGCAGGGATATGGCGACCAGGGATACGATCAGCACCGTCCGGTCGATGGCCCGGCCCCGGTACTTCGCCGTCAGGACGCCCAAGGGTACGCTCATCAGCATCCACAGGCAAACTGCGGTCAGGGCCAGGGAGAAAGTTACGGGGAATCGGATCAGAATGGCGTCCAGCACCCGTTCTCCCGTCACCAGGGAGGTACCCAGGTCGCCCCGCAGCAGGTTGCCGACGTAGCGTCCGTACTGCACGGCCAGCGGATTGTCGAATCCCAGTTCCGAGCGGATGCGTTCGATCGTCTCCGCGTCCGCGTTTGCCCCGGCGTATACCCTGACCGGGTCGGCCGGAACCGCGTGGACGATCAGAAACGTAATTACCGTGGTCCCCCACAGGACCACGGCGGCCCAGCCCAGCCGGCGCAGGATTCTGCTCAACATGGCGGCACCCTTTTATGGTTTTGGTCGGGCTTCATGGTTCGATCCACATCATTTCGTACCGGATGGGCCAGACGGGATTAAGCTTCAGTCCCTTCAGCCAGGGCTGCCGGAGCAAATACATCTGAGGGTAGTACAGAAAGACCCATGGAGCGTCGTCCACGATCAGCCGCTCCGCTTCCTGGTACAGGGCCAGCCGACGGGCCTGGTCGGTACTGGAGGACGCTTCGTTCAGTAAAGCGTTGACCCGTTCATTATCATAAAACGCCACATTGGTGCTGTGTACCTCGGTGATCCGGTCGCCATTCAGCAGCACGTCCAGGAAATTACTCGGATCCGGGTAGTCCTGGTACCAGCCGAAAGTGGAGAAGGGCACCGTGCCACGCCGGCCCGTCGCTTCGATCCGCGTAGGACCGGTCACCGGCCTGATCTCCACGGTGATGCCGACCGCCGCGAGATCCTGCTGCACCGCCTGTCCGATCTTGGTGTCTATGCCGCTTTGGGCCGTGATCATGAGCTCGGTGGTGAAACCATTCGGATACCCCGCTGCACTGAGCAGTTCCCGCGCCTTTCCCGGGTCGTATTCGTACCCTTCGAGCGCTTCGTTGAATCCCGGCATGCCGGGCGGCAGCACGCCGCGGGCGAGAATCCCCCGGTCGCTGATCAGGCTCACGATACGCCTGCGGTCGATGGCGTGGTTGACCGCCCTGCGCACGTTCACGTTATCGAAGGGCGGCAGCTCGGTGTTCATAGACAGGTATTGGATAGCGTTCAACGGCTGCTGGGCGACGCGTTTGCTGAGCTCGGGATCTTTCATAACCCGGATGAAGTCCGCGTCCGGTATCCCCGTCGACGTAACGCTCGCGATATCCAGCTCGCCCCGCTCGAACATCATCATGTGCAGGGTCTCGTTCCCCCCGACCATCAACTCGATGGCTTCCAGCCGGATTTCGTCCGCGCGGTAGTAGGACGGACTCTTCTCCAGCCGCATGCGCGTTCCACGCTGCCAGGCCGCCAGCGTGAAGGGTCCGGCTCCCACGGGATACCGGCCGAACTTGTCCCCGCGCCGTTCCACTTCTTCGCGGGGCACGGCGTAGGCGAAGGGCATGGCGATACAGTAGAGAAAGGGCAGGTCGGGATGGACCAGCTCGATTTCAAGGGTCTCGAGGTCGGGTGTGCGCAGGCCGGAGACCCGGTCTGCCGATCCGTTCTGAAACGCCCTCGCGCCGACGATATTCCGATAGAATCCCTGCCCGGGGGACCTGGTGGCCGGATTCAGAATCCGCTCGAGGGAGTAGGCGAAATCTTCGGAGGTAATCGGCCGGCCGTTCGAAAACCGGATATCCTGGCGCAATTTGAAGGTAATAGTCCGGCCATCCTCGGAGATCGACCACGAACGGGCGTGCCAGGGGACCAGGTTCAGGTCGTCGTCGTAGTCGACCAGACCGTGGAACAGGGTGCGCACGAGCGGCCAGGTCACCACGTCATAGGCGATAGCGGGATCTAGTGAACGGGGATCCGAAGGCACGGCAATCCGCAGGACGTTCTCCTCGGGATGCAGCCGTTCGGAACGGGCGTCTGGGGAGCAGGAACCGGTCAGGAAAAGGACCGCCAGGCATAAGAGAAGGAGCAACCGGGCATCTGGCATTGTAGATACATTGTGTATACACGCATAGCTGATACGCGAAAGGATGATGCGCACAAGGCTGGTTCGCGAAAGGTTGATACGCGTAAGGCTGATTCGTACAAGGCTGGTTCGCGCACGAGTACGCGCAGAAAAGTATGAACCGCAGCCACCCATGGTCCCGCTCATCCCCCCTGTCCCTCCTTTACGTAGGGGTCCAGTACCTCCTGCAGGCCCTGCCCCAACAGGTTGAATCCCACCACGGCTACGATGATGGCGACGCCAGGGGCCATGGTGAGGTGGGGTGAGACGATGAAATAGGGCTGGCCCTCCGCGATCATGGTACCCCAGGAAGGCGCGGGCGGCGGCACGCCGACCCCGAGATAGCTCAGTCCTGCGTCGAGCAGGACGGTGTTCGCCGTGGCCAGGGATCCGAGTACGATGATCAGGGGAAGGACGTTGGGCAGCAGATGCCTGACCATGATGCGGACGTCCGAACAGCCGATGGCCCGGGAGGACGTGACGAACTCCCGGTTTTTTAGTACAAGCACCTGGCTGCGGATGGTGCGGGCGATCCAGGTCCAGCTGACGAGGCCGATGACGAGGAACACGCTGACCAGTCCCCGTTTGAGCGTAATGTCCAGCCCGTGCCAGTCCAGCCACTCGGGATGCAGGTGAATCACGCGCCCGTCCATCAGTCCGGCAAAGGCGATGGCCAGAAGCAGGCCGGGGATCGTCATCATCACGTCGGTGCCGCGCATCAGCACCGTGTTGAGCCATCCGCCGCGATATCCCGCAAGCAAGCCTACGGTCACGCCCACGATTACGGCGGTGAGCATGGCCACGATACCCACGAAGAGGGAGATGCGCGTTCCGTGTACCAGGCGGGCGAGCATGTCCCGTCCGAGCTGGTCCGTGCCGAGGAGGAAGGGTGCTCCAGGTGGAATCGGCAGCCCGTCGGCGTCCAGGCCTTCGGGCATTTGTTGCATGGGGTCGTGGAGATAACCGAGGCCGGTGAGGAAGGGCGCGGCCAGTGCGAGGATCAACAGAAAAAGGACCATGCCGCCGCCCGCGCAGACCATGCGGTTCTTCAGCATGCGGCTAAAAAAGGGCAGAGACGCATGGCCGGTCTCTTCCGAATCGACATCGGCAACGGCTGGAGAAGCTACGGTCATGGTATGACGGTTTCCTTAAGGCGTACTCACGCGCTCGACTCCGGTCCCGATCAATTCAGGCCGCGGGATACTCCAGGCAGACGCCGCTGCCGATCGGTTCAGGCCCCAGGATATTCCAGGCAGACGCCTCTGCCCGACCGGCACGAGTCGCCGATCGCACGGAGGAGATCCTGGTAGAAACGCTGTTCATCGCCTGTCATAGAAACTACCGCGTCATCGCGCCACAGATCGGCCAGGCGCCGCCGGGCCGGTCTCGACAACATATGGTAGTTCATTTGCCCGTACATCCCGGGCTGATTGAGCAGGGGATCGTCCGAGAGCGTACCACCGGTTCCCAGGAAAAACAGATCGTCCTGCAGCCCGGCCCCACTCGGCGCGACCAGCAGGTGACCGGTGGAATTGCGAACGGTTTTCAGCGTGATGGACACGTGCAACCGGGGCGCATTCCCCGCCGCCGCGACATAGACCCGCCGCAGAGGTGTATCCAGTAGCGCCGCGGCCTTCCTGCACATCTGGAAGACGCACCACCATCTCTGCCATTTTCCGCCTTCCGGCGAAGAAACTAATCGAAGATACACCGGATCCCCGAAATCGGCATGCCGGCTCGCTTCCAGCATCGCGGAGAACCCCGGATCGGACCGGTGCGTTTCCGTAATGGGTGGCCTGCGAACACGGGAGCTCGCGGGCAGTGGACCGGCGGTTCGTACGTCGACTCCATTTTCCATCAGGCGCGCCACATCCGTGGACATGCCCCGGTAGGGTGAGAGTACAAGGGCGTTCCGAGGCCGGTATTTTTCGATGGCATCACTCAGGGGCTCGACCGCAGCGCCATCGCCGTCTGCGTCTGCGCCTCCCCTTGCGCCAGTGCGCGAACCGCCGGACGTCCCGGCGAATACCAACCCGTCCTGCCCTTCCAGATCCTCCCGGAAGCGGTCGAAGTCCCGTGGACCGCCAATGACCAGCCCGTCTATGGCTCTCACGCCGCCTCCTCGCCGCGCAAGGGCAGACGGACGGGCTGTTCCCGGACGATGGATTCATAACCCGCCAGCAGGACCTCCATGTGGTCCCGCGCGTCATGCACGGTGAAACGGGGCCGGCCGCCAGTGTCCAACGCGTGGACCAGATCATCCAGGGCGGCGCGGGTGAATTCCAGTCCCGTGGAGGTCAGCAGGGTCGGCGGACCGCTGTGCCACTGCATGGGATCGTCGCTATCGACGCTGTAATCGCCGTCCACGATTCGGTTTCTCAGATGCGTATCGATGCCTGGGCGCTTTCCGTCGACCCGTCCCGTGCCTTTCGTGCCGAATAGAAAAGCCTGGTTGGGCCCTCCCGCGCCGTGCGACGCGATGCCGTTCCGCCCGGCGGAAATGGTGGCCACCCGGCCCGACCGGTCCACGAGGGACAGCGTCCCGAAATCGTCCGCGCCATGGGCGGCGTGTTCCGGGAAGAAGTGGGCGCCCCCCTGTCCGTACACTTCGACAATGGGATCGAAGCACTGCTGCACCAGGGCGACGGCATAGGCGCCGACCGTCAGAATCTCGCGTTTTATATCTGGGAACTTCCATCTTCCCGCCGGCAGGAACCCGGGTTTCCGCTGCTCCTTCGATATGGGCCGGGGGATCCCCTTGCCGAACAGAATGTCCACGTGCATCGCCGTCAGCTCGCCCAGAAAACCCGTATCGATCATCCTTTTGCTCTGGTTTATCAGATCGTTGTAAATGTAACTGGGAAGGATGGTTGTGACGCCTGACCTTTCTACGGCGTCGACCACGGCGCGACACTCCGGCATATTGGCGCCGATGTACTTGTCGATCCACAGATGCTTGCCCGCGCCGGCCGCCAGCCTGGCGATTTCGGACCGCCGCTCGATTTCGTGGCCGATGCTCACGATGTCGACCTCGGCACGGCGAACAGCCGCTTCGATCCCCTCGTGACAGGGCACGTCCAGCCGCTCGGCCCAGGACCGGTTCAACGGTTTGAGATAGGGATCTATATCCGCGTCGTCCGCGACCCCGACGATGCGGATCCGGGGATGGTCCACGAAGGCGGGCACGAAACTGCTTTGGTGGCTGTGCCTGCTGAAACTGACCAGCAAGACGCCGTAGGTACGGTCAGTCACGAGCACTCCGTTTTGAACCGATGACGGATACGAACATTGAACCGTGATGGACGCGGACATCCAAGATAAAACGCCCCATTTCGGGAGACAACCAAAACAACGATCCGAAGTCAGATGGCGCCCCGGCGTCTTTCGCCTTGTCTAACCCGTGAAGCGAAGTAGATTAAACCTGACTCCGGATTGCGCCTGTCACCCAAACTTCTGCAACACGCCACCAGCGAAAGAGGTACGCCATGGATGCCGTCCTGCGCGTGATATCCGATTTCATGTGGGGCCCCTGGACGATCGGCGTGCTAGCCGTCCTGGGCCTCATGCTCACCTTCGCCAGCAGAGGAGTCCAGTTCCGAAAGTTCGGCACGGCAGTCGGACTGGTCATGCGGGGCGCCCTGCGGCGGGACAAAGGCGAGCAGGACTCCGGCGACATATCGCCCTTCCAGGCTTTGACCACCGCCATGGCGGCGACCATCGGCAACGGAAACATCGCGGGGGTGGCGACGGCCATTGCGGTCGGTGGACCGGGCGCCGCCTTCTGGATGGCGGCCATGGCGCCCCTTGGCATGGCGACGAAGTACGCTGAAACCGTACTGGCCCTGCGATACCGCGGCAAGACCCGGGACGGCCTCATGCTCGGCGGCCCCATGTCCTACCTGAAGGAAGGGCTGAACCTGCCCACCATTGGCGCGATCTTCGCCCTTTGCGCCACGCTGGGCGGCCTGGGCGGCGGCAACATCGGCCAGGCGAATTCCATCGCCCTCGTGATGAGCACCCAGTTCGACGTGGCCAAGTGGATCACCGGCCTCCTGCTGACCGTCATCCTGGCCGTGGTCATCATCGGCGGGATCAAGCGCATCGGACTCGTCGCCGAGCGGCTCGTGCCTACCATGGTGCTCGTTTACGCGGCCAGCGTGGGGTACGTCGTCATCATGCACCTCGACGCGCTGCCGGCCGCCCTCTGGCTGATCGTGGAAAGCGCGTTCACCCCCATGGCCGCGGTCGGAGGGTTCGCCGGCGCTACACTTGCCCGGACGATTCAGTACGGTATTCGCAGGGGTGTCATCTCCAGCGAGGCCGGCCTCGGCAGCGCGGGGATCGCCCACAGCGCCGCGCAGACGAGCAACCCGCTGCGACAGGGCTACATTTCCATGATCGGTGTCTTCATCGACACGATTATCGTATGCTCCATGACCGCCGTAACGGTAGTCATCGCCGGCGTCTGGCACAATGGTGAGATCAGTACCGCCCTCGTGGCATCCGCGCTCAACACCTCGATCCCCTTCGGAGGAGCCATTGTCGCGCTCTGCTCCCTGATGTTCGGATTCACCACGATGGTCACCTGGTCCTACTACGCCGAGCAGGGGCTACGGTTCGTGACGGATTCCCGGAGCGTGGTCTGGGGCATCAGGATCACGTGGTGCGTGGCCGCCTTCTTCGGGGCGGTATACGAGGCTCGGGTGATCTGGGACCTCGGCGATATCATGGTCGCCTGCATGATGTTTCCGAACCTGGTGGGACTGATCGGTCTGACCCGCGAAATTCGCGTGGTCTCCGCCAACGAAAGGGCAGCCGGGGCTGCTTGACGAGACTGTTATTTTCAGGTATATTAACGGCGGGTTGGACCGGTGCGAAAAAAACCGAACCATTTTACGTTCCGGACCCTCTTATATAGTGAATGGTTTTCACGGTGCGTTTCCGCGCTTCATCGAGGTACGCAACCCACAAACGCAGGGTAATTGAAATGGCGCATACGGCAGACGGGATCATCATCGATAGCGTGTTGAACGGCTGTCCGGACGATTTCGAAAAGCTGGTTACACGGTATGACCGGGAGATCAGGCGCGTTGTCGGTTCCATGGTCAGAAACCGCCAGGACGAACAGGACATCGTACAGGACGTGTGGCTTGCCGTTTACCAGCGTCTGTCCTCCCTGCGCGACCCGGAACGGTTTCCCCAGTGGCTGCGCGTCATCGCGCGCAACCGGTGCCTTGCCCATGCGGGCGACCCCAGGAACCAGGGAGAAGCGTGGTCCGAGGTGGAGCCCGGGTACCAGGCGGCCTGGCCGGGAGACGAGCATCGGAAACGGGCAAACAACCGCAGGTTGCATAAGGCGGTCGATACGCTTTCCCAGGCGCTCAGGCGTACCGTGGCCATGTACTATTTCACCGGTTATTCCTGTGACGAGGTCAGCACGAGGATGAATGTCCCCGTGGGCACGGTGAAACGCAGGCTCTCGGAAGCGCGCGGCAAACTCCGAAGCATGTTCAGGGACTGGTCGCAATACCCCGCCGAGGGCAGCCTGGATCTTCGCCATCTCATCGTCGCCGCGCCGATCTGCACCGGATTCTAAGACGCCAACCCATCGAACGAATCGAGGTCTTCAACCAGACATGTCCCAGCCTCCGCAGGACCGGAATCAACCCCCGCCCCGAAACGAACGGCAGCCTCAGCCCGACAAGACGAAAAAGAACCGCTCGATCCTGATCTGGCTCGTACTCTTCCTGTTTTTCCTGATGGCCGCCCAGTTCCTGCCCAGACGCGGCGACAACGTCGCAACGGTGTCGTATACGCAGTTCCAGCAGTTTCTCGAAGCCGACAACATCGAGCAGGTCACCATCACCGAGAAGCTGATCACCGGCACGTTGCGCCAGAACTCGTCGGCCGTGATCGAGGGCGCGAACCAGAGCCTGCGCGAGTTCAAGGTGTACATCCCCTTCGACGACCCGGAACTGGTGTCGGATCTCATGGCCAGAAACGTGATGGTCACGGCCGAGCCGGAGGCCACCAACTGGGTCGGCTACCTCATAGCCGCCCTGCCCTGGCTGCTGTTGATCGGGTTCTGGATATTCATCCTGCGGCAGATGCAATCGGGCCAGCGCGGCATGTTCTCCTTCGGCAAGAGCCGGGCCAAGATGATCGTGGAAGACCGGCCCTCCATAACCTTCGCCGACGTGGCGGGCGTCCTCGAAGCCAAGCGCGACCTGCAGGAAATCGTGGAATTCCTGAAGAACCCGGAGAAGTTCCACGCCCTCGGCGGCCGTATACCGAAAGGCGCCCTGTTGCTGGGTCCGCCGGGTACGGGGAAGACACTGCTGGCAAAGGCCGTGGCGGGTGAGGCGGGCGTGCCCTTCTTCAGCATGAGCGGTTCCGACTTCGTGGAAATGTTCGTAGGCGTCGGCGCCTCCCGCGTGCGCGACCTCTTCGACCAGGCCCGTCAGAACGCCCCGTGCATCATTTTCATCGATGAAATCGACGCCATCGGCCGCCACAGGGGCGCCGGGCTCGGCGGCGGGCACGACGAGCGTGAACAGACCCTGAACCAGTTGCTGGTGGGGCTGGACGGATTCGAGAAAACGGATTCGATCATCGTGATCGGCGCGACGAACCGCCCCGACGTGCTGGACCCCGCGCTCCTTCGCCCCGGCCGCTTCGACCGGCATATCGTCGTCGACCGGCCCGACGTGGTAGGCCGGGAAAAGATCCTGGAGATCCACGTGAAGGGCCGAAACATCCCCCTCGACGATTCGGTCAAGCTGGACGTACTGGCCAAAGGCGTGCCCGGGATGGTCGGAGCAGACCTCGCCAACATGGTGAACGAGGCGGCGCTGATCGCGGCGCGGTACGATCACTCCTCCGTAACAAGCGACGACTTCGAAGAAGCGAAAGAAAAGATCATGATGGGCTCGAAGCGGCAACTCGTGATCAGCGACAAAGAACGGGAGATCGTGGCCTACCACGAGGCCGGCCACGCCCTTGCCTTCGAACTCATTCCCGAAATCGACCCGCTGCACAAGGTGACGATACTGCCCCAGGGCAGGGGCCTGGGCGTGACCATCCCCCTGCCGGAAGAGCGCTATCTGCAGTCCCGTTCGTACTGCCTGGGCACGATGGCCGCCGCGCTGGGCGGCCGTGCGGCCGAGCAGATCGTTTTCGGGGAGGTTACGTCCGGCGCGCAGAACGACATCGAACAGGTAACCCGGATCGCCCGTCACATGGTATGCGACTGGGGGATGAGCGAAGAACTGGGCGCCACGGCCCTGGGCGAGAAGGAACACGAGGTCTTCCTCGGGCGGGACATCGCCCACCAGGCCAATTACAGCGAAACGACCGCACACCGCATCGACAACGAAATCCAGCGGTTCGTGACCGTAGCCGGAGAGAGAGTGGAAAAACTGCTTAATGACTACGAGTCCGAACTTCATATCGTGGCCAAAGCCCTGCTGGAGCGCGACTCGCTTTCACGGGACGAAGTAGCCGCGCTCATCGAAGGCAAGACCCTGCCGCCTAAGCCTGACACGAATGAATCCGGCGGTTCACAGCCATCTGCCGAAACTCAGGAAGCCGGGGAGTCTCAGGAAACCGGGGAACCACAGGCAGTAGCCGAGCCGCAGGCAGTGGCCGAGCCGCAGCCGACTGCCGAGCCCCAGGCAGTAGCTGAGGATGGCAAGGCCGGCGAAGCCAACTCGAAGGATGAGGCTAGAGAAGAGGCCGTATCGGAAACGAAACCCGGGGACGGAAACGGTGCGGTAACCGTGGACGGCCAGGAACAGGAGACAGTGGAAACACCGGACCCGGAAGCAGAGCCCGCCGCTCCGGTAAGGTCGACGAAACCTTAGGAACGCCGGCGGGGAGTTGGGGCAGGCGCAAGGAATTAAAGACAAGCGCAAGAATAAGAAAACCGCGCGTACGATTAGATCTGCCAGATCTGCAATTGGACTTGCATATAAAAAGGGCGGGGGAAACGAACCCCGCCCTTTTTCTTTGGATGAAACGTACCGGCACGCCGGATGGAACCATCTGCGCCGGATGGAACCGGCCGGGTCAGCTGGACTTGGCCGGGGCAGTTGGACTTGGCCGGGTCAACTGGACTTGGCCAGCACGTCCTTGAGGGTCTGAATGAAGACCTCGGTTTCCGCCTCCGTACCGGCGGAAACCCTGATCCAGTTCCTGAATTCCCGCTGCCGCCGGGAACTGATCCAGACATTGCGGGCACGCATTTCCCGGACCACCTGCATTGCCGACTGCTTCAAATCGGCCATCACGAACGTGCCCTGGGAAGGCAGGTACTCGATCCCCATCTCGTCGAAGGCCGCGTAGCAACGCTTCTTGAAGTCCCACACCGCCTCGCGAGATTTCTGGAGATGCTCCAGGTCCCGCACCGCGGCCGCTCCTGCGACGCTGGCCAGGGCGTTAGGGCTTTCCTGGTAGTACTTCCGCAATTCGTCCTGGACCTTCTGCGACGCGACGCAGTACCCCAGTCTCACGGCGGCCAGCGCATAGGCCTTGGAGAAGGTCCTGACTACGACCACGTTGTCGTATTTCACGGCCAGGGGGATGGCCGAGGGAATCGGGTCCTGCTCCGCGAAGTGCAGATAGGCCTCGTCGATGACCACGATAGCGGAAGACGGGATCTTGTTGACGAAAGCTTCTATTTCATCGGGCTGCAGCAGCGTGCCCGTGGGATTGTTCGGATTGGTGATGACCACCAGTGACGTCTTCTCGGACGCCAGGGAGGCCATCCCGTCGAGGTCGTGCTTGTATTCAGGCGTCATCGGCGCCCGTACGATGTTGACGTCGACGCCGAACATGTCCTTGTAATCGCCGGCGGAGCGGGAAATGGACCCGTATCCGTACTCCGCCTCGATGACTTCTCCGCCATTGCGGCTGAGATAGGCCAGGCAGAGCAGGTCCAGGATGAGACTGGATCCCGGGGTCAACATGAACGGTCCGGGAGGCGGCCGGAAAAAGGAGCGCCGCATGGAGTTGTCCGGCTCCGGCAATTCCACCCCGTCGAAGGTCGACAAAGCCTGCATCAGGTCGCTCAGGTCCGTTCCGTAGCGGTTGACGCCGAACAGCCGGTTCGCCATGGCTTCGATGGCCCGGGGCGACGGTCCAAGCGGATTTTCATTCAGGCTCATGCGTACGAGACCCGGCTGCACGCCCACACCCCGTATGGCTTCGATATTGGGCCTGCCGCCCGAGATCAATTGCGTGGCCATGGCAATCCTGTCCGACATGGACAGGGCGACGCCGGCCGTACCGGCCGCTAGCGCGCCCTTCATGAAACCTCGACGTGTCCAGGCATTCCGGGCCGTCTCTGACGCATGCATATTCGACTCCTTGGATAAATCCAGCACGGTAATTCCGTTAGGGGTAATTGGAAGATACAGTTCTACTCCATACAAACCAACGTATTCATGTCTTCAAACTTCCATCTTCGACGCTGCCCGTTACACCTTGACATCTCTTCAAACCGGGCGTTAAAATGACCTTGTATGGACGACCTCCTCCTTGATATATCACACCTGTCCGCAACAATCCCTACAGACGACGGTCCCGTCCGGGCCGTACGCGACGTTTCGTTTCAGATCCGGCGGGGCAGGACTCTCGGCGTGGTCGGTGAAAGCGGCTGTGGCAAAAGCATGATGGGGCTTTCCCTCATGCAGCTTGTGCCGAAACCGGGTTACGTGGAAGGAAAGATCGTGTATCATGATGCCGGGGGCGGTTCGTCGATCGAGATACACGCCCTCGAGCCGGGGGGCGATGCCATGCGCAGGATCAGGGGCCGCAGGATCTCCATGATCTTCCAGGAACCCATGACGGCCCTGAACCCGGTATACACCGTGGGGAACCAGATCGGCGAGGCCCTCCGCCTCCATCACGGCATGGACCGGGAGACCGCCCGTTCCCGTGCGGTACAGGCCCTGGCCGAAGTCGGAATACCAGGTCCGCAGCAGCGGGTGGACGAGTACCCCCACGAACTCTCCAGCGGCATGCGGCAGCGCGCCATGATCGCCATGGCTCTTTCGTGCGGGCCCGAGTTGCTGATCGCCGATGAACCAACCACGGCGCTGGACGTGACGATCCAGGCACAGATCCTCGATCTGCTGAAGGAACTGAAAAACAACCTGAACATGGCCATCGTGATGATCACCCACGATCTGGGCGTGATCGCCGATATGGCCGACGAGATCCTGATCATGTACGCGGGGCAGGTGGTGGAAACCGGGTCGCCCGAGCGGATATTCTACCGGGCCGCCCATCCCTATACCCGGGGACTGCTCGAATCCGCGCCCCGGATCAACCGCGAGAAGGCTTCGCAGCTGTCCACCATACCGGGTACAGTCCCGTCTCCGCTCAACCTCCCGGAAGGCTGCGCTTTCGCGCTGCGCTGCCGCTACGCTACAGAACAATGCGGCCAGATGCCACCGGTAGAGGAAATCGAGCCGGGGCATTACGCGCGGTGCTGGCACGCGGACCGGATCGAAAAGAACTATGCGCAGGTGTAGAAGCCTCGCGCAGTCCATCCGGTGATGCCGGATCGCCCCGGTGATGCCAGATCGCCGAAACCAACTTCGATCGAATTCGCAATCAACCGGGCTATACAGTGGTTTCTCCCATGTCCACCATACTCGACGTCCGAAACCTTAAAAAATACTTTCCGATCCGAAAAGGCCTCTGGCGCCGCAAGCAGGGCGACGTCCGGGCGGTGGACGGCGTCGATTTCCAGTGCGGGATCGGGGAAACACTGGGACTGGCGGGCGAGAGCGGATGCGGAAAGACGACCCTCGGCCGTTGTGTGCTCAAGACGACCCCGCCCACGGAAGGGGATATCTTCTTCGGCCCGGAACGAGCCAACCTCGGTCCCCTGGATCGTCGTGAAATGCGTCCGTACCGGCACCGCATGCAGATGGTGTTCCAGGATCCGAATTCGTCGCTCAATCCACGGATGACGGTGAGCGATATCGTGGGAGAACCCCTGAAGGTGAACGGGCTGGCCCGCGGGTCGGAGATGGAGGACCGGGTGGCGGGCCTGCTGGCCGACGTGGGTCTCAACGCCGGAGACATGCGCCGCTATCCCCACGCCTTCAGCGGGGGTCAGCGCCAGCGCATCGGCATCGCCCGGGCCCTGTCCCTGCAGCCGGAACTGGTCATCGCCGACGAACCGGTATCGGCGCTGGACGTGTCGGTCCAGTCCCAGATCCTGAATCTCCTGGCGTCGCTGAAGGACCGGCTGGGCCTGTCCTACATCTTCATCACCCACGACCTGAGCGTACTGCAGCACATCAGCGACCGGGTGGCGATCATGTATCTGGGACGCATCGTGGAAACGGGGCCCTCCGATCAAATCTACCACAACCCACTGCATCCCTATACGGAAGCCCTGATTTCCGCCGTGCCGGTGGCGGATCCCGCGATACAGCGGAAACGGTCGCGGATCGCGCTTACCGGTGACGTGCCCGATCCGGCTTCGCCGCCGAAGGGATGTCATTTCCATCCCCGGTGCCGGTATGCCACGGACCTGTGCCGGGAATCCGAACCGGAACTCAAAACCTATCCCGGAGGCGTCAGGGCAGCGTGCCATTACAGCGACACGCTGTCCCTTCAGGGGATTTGAGCCGATCCCTGCTGGGGATTTGAGCCGACCGGTGCGCCCGTGTTGGAGTCAAGAATGAGACGAAACCAAAAGAAGCTGCTGAACGTGCTGCCATTGACGGCCCTGTTCGGGATGCTGGCCTGCGCCGGCGGTGATAGCAAATCCGCTTCGGGTCCATCGATCTCCGGAACCATAGACCGAACGTCGCTGGAGGCGCCCGAATTGGCCGCGCGGGTGGCAGAAGGCACCCTGCCGCCCCTTCAGGAACGGATACCGGCCAACCCCCTCGTGGCCAAAAACGACTATGAAGGGTACGACGGTTCCGGGGTCTACGGCGGGACCTGGCGGAAGCTACACAACAACACCGATCTCGGTTCCTGGAAGATGATTGCCGGATACGCGCCGCTGATCCGGTGGAACCGGATGACCACGGGCCTCGAGCCGGGCCTGGCGGAATCGTGGGCATTCAATGAGGACGGCACGGTATTGACGCTCAAACTGCGTGAGGGCGTCCGTTGGTCCGACGGCCATCCCTATACCTCGGCCTCTTTCCAGACCTGGTACGACCTGTGTCTCGACGACCGCCACCGGTATCCGCCGCCCGTATGGTGCCTCGTGGACGGCAAGCCCATGGAAGTCGAAACCCCCGACGACTACACCATCGTCATGAAGTTCGCCGGACCCAACTGGCTCGTGCCCCTTTGGCTGGCGACCGGCTTCTGGTGGAGCGAAGAATATAACGTGCCGGAACACTACATGAAGCAGTTCCACCCGGACCACAACGCCGACGTGGACGATTTCGTCCTGTACGAGAAGCACAGACTGCCCCAGCGCAACCCGGAAAAGCCCTCCCTGTGGCCGTGGACGATCACCCGTATCGAGAAGGGCGGTTTTCGGGTGATCCTGGAACGCAACCCCTACTACTACGTCGTGGACGACGACGGGCGGCAACTGCCCTACATCGACCGCGTGGTCACGACCCTGGTCCCCGAATCGCAGATCCGCGTACTGCGGGTCTTGGCCGGCGAGGTGGACTGCCAGTTCCGCGATCTCGAACTCCGCGATTTCTCGCTCTTCATGGAGAGCCGGGAAAAGGGGGATTACCGTGTCAAGTTGTGGGAGAGCGCCTCCGGCGCGGACCCCGCGATCAACCTGAACTGGTCTGACAACGACCCGGTCCTCCGCGGCCTGATTCGGGACCAGCGGTTCCGTAAGTCCCTCGCCGCGGCCATCGACCGCGAGAAATGCAATGCCGTTGCCTTTAAGGGACTCGCAGCGCCGCAGGGCGCCACCGTGAGCGAGGAGGGATGGCATTTCCTGAGCGAAGAAGGCGCACGGCTATTCGAAATGTGGAAGGCCGTCGACGCGGACTATGACCTGCGGACGGGGAACCGGCTCCTGGACGAGATGGGCCTTATCCGCCGCGACGCCGAGGGGTACCGGCTCCGCCCCGACGGACAGCGGCTGACCCTCGTCCTGGACGCGCCGGCGGCGGCGCACATCGCCCACGAAAACGACGTCGCCCTGATCGTGGCCGAGGGATGGCGGGAACTGGGGCTGGACGTCCTCGTCCACACGCCGCCCGGCGCCGAACTGAAACTGCGGCGGGACCTGGGCGAGTTCACCGCCCATCTCCACGGCGAGGCGGAGATGGACCTGTTCACCTACCCCGATTGGGTATTTCCGACGTCCGGCAAGTACTGGCACCCCCAGGTGGGCAAATGGTACGAGTCGGGCGGCGAAAGGGGCGAAGCGCCCACGGGCGTCATGGTGGAACTGCTCGATCTCTACGACCGGATCAAGCACGAGAAGGACCTGGAGGCCCGGCACCGCCTCGTACAGGACGCCGTGCGGATCCACATCGAGCACGGACCCTTTCACCTGGGCACCGTGGCGCGCACGCCCAAGCCCGTCATCGTGAAGAACAACTTCCACAACGTACCGGACTCGGGTATCCTCGGACCGTGGGCGATCGTGGGCCCCGCGACGAGTTTTCCCGAACAGTTCTACATCGACTGAAGGGATGATCACATAAACCGCGTTCCGGGCAATCCACAGACCGCGGCATAGCCATTTGTATCACCCATGATTACCTACGTCATACAACGCTGCCTCCTCGCCATCCCGACCCTCCTGGCCATTTCGATGATCGGGTTCGTCATCATCCAGTTGCCGGAGGGCGACTTCCTGGACCGCAAGATCCAGGAACTGGAAGAGATGTACGGCGACAGCAGTTCCATCGCCCGCATCGACGAGTTGCGGGAACGCTACGGCCTGGACCAGCCCATGTGGCGGCAGTACGTGAACTGGATCTCGGGTTTCGTCGTGGGCGATTTCGGCGAATCCTTCGAATACGAACAGGAAGTCAACCAGTTGATCTGGGACCGGCTCGCCTTTACTGTGCTGATTGCCCTGGGCGCCCTGTTGTTCACCTACGCCGTGGCGATCCCTATCGGCATCTACTCGGCCACCCACCAGTACCGCCTGTCCGACAACGTGCTGTCCTTCATCAGCTTCATCGGCATGTCCATGCCGGGGTTCCTCCTGGCCCTGGCCCTCCTGGTCTTCGTGTTCGAGATCTACAGGATCCCCCTGTTCGGCCTCTTTTCGAGCGAATACGAAGGCGCGCCCTGGACATGGGACAAGCTCGTCGATTTCCTGAAACATCTCTGGATCCCGGTCATTGTAGTGGGCATCAACGGCACGGCCGGCCTGATGCGCATCATGCGGGGCAATCTCCTGGACGTCCTCGGCCAGCCATTTGTCCAGACGGCCCGGGCCAAGGGCCTCAAGGAATCCGTCGTCGTCATCAAGCACGCGGCGCGCATCGCCATCAACCCGCTGATCACGATCCTGGGCATGAGCCTGCCGAACATCCTCTCCGGGGCCACAATCGTGGCGATCGTCCTGGGCCTGCCCACGGTGGGGCCGCTGCTATTGCGGGCCCTGGTCGCCGAAGACATCTACCTGGCCGGCACCCTGCTGATGATGTTCAGCCTGCTCCTGATCATCGGCAACATCCTGGCCGACATCGCGCTGGCCTGGGCGGACCCGAGGATACGGTATGAGTAGACCTGCCATCTGTGTAGAGAACGTGGACGTATGCGGCGTGTCCGGCAGAACAGGCGGCGCGTCCGGCAGAACAGGCGGTGAGCCCGGCAGAACACGCAGAATATACGTTCGAATGCACGGAGAATGCGGAGTAATCCCATGACCGCAACCACAGCCGGCCAGACAGAAGCGGTACAGGATGCGGGCTACTTAAGCTACCGCACGCTGATCTGGCGCAGGTTCCGGAAGAACCGGATGGGGATCGCGGCGGCGGTCATCCTCGGCATGTTCTACCTCGTGGCCATATTCGCCGGGTATTTCTCCCCGTACGATCATAACGACATCCGGATCCAAGTCCGGTACCTTCCGCCCCAGGAAGTACAGTTCGACTGGTCCGGCGGATTCTACGTCTACGGACTGACTTCCACGCAGAACCCGGTAACCCTGGAACTGGAGTACGAGACGGATCGGACGCAACGTTTCCCGGTCCGGTTTCTGTCGCGGGACGGCAGCGGAGATTTCAGGCTGGTTCATTCCGAGGGTCCCATGTACCTGCTTGGTACGGACCGCATGGGTCGCGACCTGCTCTCGCGCATCTTCCACGGCGCCCGCGTTTCGCTGACGGTGGGCATCATCGGCGTCTTCCTCAGCCTGATCCTCGGATCCGTCCTCGGCACCCTGTCAGGATACTTCGGCGGCTGGATCGATCACGCCCTGCAGCGCGTCGTCGAGATCCTGGCCTCCTTCCCTCCGATCCCACTCTGGATGGCGCTCGGAGCGGCGCTCCCCGCCGGATGGACGAGCGTGGAGACCTACCTGGGTATCACGATCATCCTGTCTATTATCAGCTGGGGCGGCCTGGCCCGCGAAGTCAGGGGCAAGGTGCTCGTTTTCCGCGAGCAGGACTACACGACGGCGGCGCGTTCCGCCGGCGCGGGACACTGGCACATCATTTCGCGCCACCTGCTACCCGGTTGTTACAGCCACATCATCGTCGTGGCCACACTGGCCATCCCGGGCATGATCCTGGGCGAGACGGCCCTGAGCTTCCTGGGCCTGGGCATCCGGCCGCCCATGACCAGCTGGGGCGTTCTGCTCGAGGAGGCGCAGCGCGTGACGGTGCTCCTGAACCACCCCTGGCTGCTCTTCCCCGCCGCACCGGTGCTGGGCGTGGTGATCTCCTTCAACTTCCTGGGTGATGCCCTGCGGGATGCCGCGGATCCGTATTCGTGAGGGATGATGTCCTTATGACCTCGGATCCATATTCGTGAAAAAGGATTGCCGGAAGCTTGATGGATTTGTTAGTTGCATTGCTGACAGGAATCCAGGACAGCCATCTCCAGCATGCGTATATACAAAGTATCTACAACCCTGATTTGACGAACCCTGATTTAATGTGAACGTCTACTATCGTGCTAAGGGAGTGCAACATGAGCGATTCTACTAAAGTCGCCCTCGTCACCGGCGCGGGATCGGGTATTGGGAAGTCCTGTGCCCTGGCATTGCTTGACAACGGTTACAGCGTGGTCCTGGCCGGAAGGAGAAAAGAAGCGCTGGAATCCACCATCTCCGAGGCCGGCGACAAGGCCGACCGGTTGCTGGCCGTCCCAACGGACGTGGGCGTCGCATCTGAAGTCGAAGCGCTTTTCGCCCGGACCAGAGAAGTCTACGGACGGCTGGATCTGCTGTTCAACAACGCGGGAACGGGCGCCCCCGCAGTCCTCCTCGAGGACCTGACTGCCGAGCAGTGGCAGACCGTGGTGGACGTCAACCTGACAGGTCCCTTCCTCTGCACGAAGGAAGCCTTCAAGATCATGAAGGACCAGGACCCGCAGGGCGGACGGATCATCAACAACGGGTCGGTTTCCGCACAGGTCCCGCGGCCGAATTCAGCGCCATACACGGCCACGAAGCACGCCGTAACTGGTTTGACGCGTTCGACTTCCTTAGATGGCCGGAAGTATAACATCGCCTGCGGACAGATCGACATCGGCAATGCAGCCACCGAGATGACGGAGCGTATGAAGGAAGGCATCCTGCAGCCCAACGGCGACCTGGTACCCGAGGCACGGATGCACGTGCAGAACGTGGCCGACGCCGTCGTCTTCATGGCCGGGCTGCCCCTCGACGCCAACGTTCAGTTCATCACGGTCATGGCGACCACCATGCCCTACATAGGACGAGGATAATGACGCAGATCAGGTCCGCACCAGTCGAAATCACCGATGCACAAAAACAGCAGTACCAGGAGGAAGGATACTTCATCCTCGAGTCGGCCCTAGATGACGCGATGCTGGCGTACATCCGCGGGGAGTGCGACCGGCTGACGGCCGAGATGGAAGCCCAGATGGCCGAGGCGTCCGAAACTACGCGGGGCATCAACCACAAGGGCAAACGGTATTTCGTTTCCAACAAGCACCGGGAGAATCCCAGCTTGCGCCCGTATATCTTCAGCGATCTCATGGCCGAGATCTGCCGGAGTACGCTCGGCGATACCGCCTACCTCTTCCACGAGCAGTTCGTGGTGAAGGGCCCCGAGGTCGGCATGAAGTTCGGCTGGCACCAGGACTCGGGCTACGTGGGGTTCGACCATCGTCCCTACATGAGCTGCTGGGCGGCCCTGGACGACGTGAGCGAGGAGAACGGCACGGTCTATGTCCTTCCCTTTTCCCGCGCGGGAACACGCCACCGCCAGGAACACAGCATTCTGGACGAATCGAACGACAAGATCGGTTATTACGGCGATGACCCCGGTGTACCCGTGATCGCGCCGGCCGGAAGCATCCTGGTGTTCTCCAGCGTCTCCTTCCATCGCAGCAGCACGAATACCTCCGACGGTTGGCGTCGCGTTTACCTCACCCAGTACTCCGCCGAGCCGATACTCACCGAGGACGGCACGCGGAACTGGAGCAATGCGGAACCCTTTCTCGTGGACGGCGAGCGGGTAACGGGCGGTTAGAAGCGCCAGCATCTGACGGATCATATTCCACAGTACCTGAATCAGCAGGCGCGTATTCGATTAGAAGCGTAGAAGCAGCATGCAAAGGAGCGGACCGTGACCACCATCACCGGGGTGAAGTGCATCCGGACCCGATCGAACGGCACCTGGGGCATCGTCAAGATCGAAACCAACCAGTCGGGGCTGTACGGCATCGGTTCGGCGAGCGACCACTACCACCAGCGCGCCGTCATCGAGGCCGTCGAGTCCATGCTCGCCCCGAAGCTCATCGGGCGCGACGTCAGCCGCATCGAGGACACCTGGCAGACCTTCTACACGAGCGGATACTGGCGCAACGGCGCCATCACCAACACGGCCCTGTCCGGGATAGACATGGCCCTGTGGGACATCAAGGGCAAAGAGGCCGGGATGCCCGTCTATCAGCTCCTCGGCGGCGCCTGCCGGAGCGCCGTGCCCTGCTACGCCCACGCGGGCGGCGGCACGCCGGAGGCCCTCTTGGAAGCCGTGCAAGGCTATCTCGACGAAGGTTTTCCCGTGGTGCGCTGCCAGCTGGGTGGTTACGGCGGCGGTGGATTCATTCCATCGGACGAAGCGCCTCGCCCTGCCAACGCCTGGCCCGCCGACCAAGTCTTCGACGACGAGGCCTACATCGAGGCCATTCCGAACATGTTCGAGTACCTGCGTTCGAAGCTCGGTTTCGGCCCCAAGCTGACCCACGACGTGCACGAACACCTGCGCCCGCAGTCCGCCGTGACCCTGTCCAAGCGCCTGGAACCCTACCGCATCTTCTTCCTGGAGGACGTACTGCCGCCGGAACAAGTGCAGTGGTACCGCCTGATCAGGGAACAGTGCACGACGCCGCAGGCCATGGGGGAGCTTTTCGTCAATCCCCACGAATGGATGCCCCTCATCACCGAGCGTCTCATCGACTACGTCCGCGTGCGTGTATCCAAGGCGGGCGGCATCACGCCGTGCCGGAAGATCGCGAACCTGTGCGAATCATTCGGCATCAACACCGCCTGGCAGGAAGGGGGCGACAACGACCCGGTCAACCAGGCCGCAGCCGTCCACCTCGACATGGCTAGCTGGAGTTTCGGGATCCAGGAAGAGAATACCTTCAGCGAGGAAGAATACGCGGCGTTTCCCGGGGCCTGCGTGCTGGAGGACGGACACCTTTACGCCAACGACAATCCTGGATTGGGGCTGGATATCGACGAAGATGCGGCCACAAAACTCATCGACGCAGACGAAGCGGCCAGGCCTCGATACGCCGCGGAGGATCGAAGAGCCGACGGTTCGGTCGTACGGCCGTAGGGGCCACAGTCGGCCCTGGCGGCCGTCCCAATGGTCCTAAAGGCCACCGCTATCTTACCTCAAGTGCTTCAGGAGCCAGTTGATACCACTGGACGTCCCCGGACGCGATGGCATGCTCTATGCTGTCGTCTCTCCGTAGACCTGCCACAACGGAATACGCGCGTTTGCCGGTAAAACGGGACATGAAACCTGCGTTCCTGATGGCCCGTTTCGTATCCCTCCCATTGGCGGTATACGAAACTTCGACGACGACGAAGCAGGTCTCTCCCTCCTCATCCCTGGCCTCGATGATCAGATCGGCGGCACCGAAATTGCGCAGGTCGTTTGCGGGTATGTCCCTCGCGGCCTTCGATCTGGCCAATGTCCTTATCTCGGCACCGCTCAACACCCGGACCATTTCGAGACCCTGTTCTTGGGCTAAATCATCCGCGAACTCTATCGCTACGTTCCTGGCGCAAGCCTCTACCAGAACTCCCAGGCCGTCTTCCTGTCGGTCCATACGATACTCGAACTTGTCTATGCGTTGGTCTAAATTCTCCATCACTAGTTTTGTCGCAATCCAGTCCATTTTCTCGTGAAAACAGTTTTTCCGCTACGGCTCGTTATCGGAGTTTATGGGCGGTTCGTCGTTGCCTATGAACCGATCCGCCGTGTTTCTCGTGGCCGGACTGGACCTGAAATCTGCAATCCACGGCTCACGAAAATAGACCTGTTTCTCTCGGGGTAGTCCGGCAATGACCTCCGGCGGCGTCTTCAGGCGGTGCCAGTTGGTGGCCAGGTGGGAATAGGCGTTGAGGACGGTAACGCGGGGCTCGTCCCGGTTCCAGACGGGACCGGCGTGACATGTGTTCTCGGTGAAGAATACGGCGCTGCCCGCCGGGCAGGCATAAGTCATCAGGAATTCGCTGCGCTTGCCCGGTTCCAGGGACATGTGGTCGGGATGCATGGGGAAATTCGCCTTGTGACTCCCCACCACGAAGTGCGTGCTCTGGTCCTCCAGCCGGATATCCGTAAACTCGAAGATCACCCGCACCATGCCGGCGTAGATTTGTTCTCGCTGCACCCGGTAGCCGAAGATAGGATCGATCTGTCTCGGACCGCCCCCGTGCAAATCCCCGTGCTCTTCCCCCTTCTTGCGCCACACGCAGGAACAGTTCTCCAGCCGGAAATCCGGGCTTATGATCTCCTCGATGACGTCCACGACGGCCGGATGATCGATCAGGACGCTCGACGGTCCGCCCGGCACGTCGCGGTGTTCCGGCGGTAGCGTTTCAGGATCGTGCTTGATCAGGTAGATTTGCTCGCGGATTTCTTTGACTTCTTCCGCGGTGAGAATCGCGGGACGGACGAGAAAACCGGAAAGGTCGAATCGGAAACGTTCTTCTTCGGTCATGGCCATGGGGGTGACTCCTTGCACGGATTCACGTGGAGCTATTTATCTTCCGGACCTTAATGAAATGCCGAATGCTGAATACTTACTTGAATCCCTGAAAACAACACTCGGTCTGATCAACCTGTCAGCGGTACATTATTCGACTGTTGATTTCCGAATCCACAGCGCGGTATTCATCGAACGGTGTCGAATTCCAGGCCGACTCGAATTGCAGAACCCGCGCCCGCATAGGTGAATGCCTCGTTGATCTCAGTAAATGAGAAGGTATCGGAGATGATCTT
>JAJEHX010000029.1 GCA_022823465.1 Candidatus Latescibacterota bacterium | reverse complement strand
ACGCCTGGACCTGCTCCTGGGCATCGGCCTGGACTATCTCAGCTTCAACCGCCGCGCCGGAACCCTGTCGGGCGGCGAGGCCCAGCGGATCCGCCTCTCCACGCAGATCGGCTCCGGGTTGATGGGCATGCTCTACGTGCTGGACGAACCGAGCATCGGCCTCCATCCCAAGGACAACGTCAAGATGATACGGACGCTGCGGCAGTTGCGCGACCTCGGCAATACAGTCATCGTGGTAGAGCACGACGAGGAGACCATACGGGCGGCCGATCACATCGTCGAAATGGGTCCCGGTCCGGGCGTGCACGGCGGCGAGGTGGTCGTGCAGGGCGAGCTGGCGGATATCCTGAACTGTCCGGCGTCACCCACGGGACAGTACCTTTCAGGCGCGCGGGCCATCGAAGCGCCCGGGAATCGCCGCAGGCCAACCGGCAAGGCGCTTCGCATTCTCGGCGCGAGGGAGAACAATCTGAAGCGCATCGACGTCGACATACCCCTGGGCCAGTTCGTTTGCGTGACCGGCGCGTCGGGCTCCGGCAAAAGCACGCTGATCAACGAAGTGCTTTTCAAGAAGCTATACAACCGGCTATACGACAGCCGCGTGCTGTCGGGTGACCACGACCGGCTGGAAGGCGTCGAACACATCAGGCACGTCATCAACATCGACCAGTCGCCCATCGGCAGGAACGCCCGTTCGAATCCGGCTACGTACATCGGGTTTTACGACCAGATCAGGACGCTTTTCTCCAAAACGGACGAGGCGCAGTCGCGCGGTTACCGGCCGGGCCGCTTCAGTTTCAACGTGGCCGAGGGACGCTGCCCCGAATGCAACGGGGAGGGTACGATCACCACCCAACTCTACTTCATGCCGGACGTTGAGGTGCCGTGCGAGGCCTGCAAGGGCGCAAGGTACAACCCGGAAACGCTGGAGGTCACCTACAAAGGCAAGACCATCGCCGACGTCCTGAACATGTCCGTCGAGGAGGGCGTCACCTTCTTTGAAGAAAAGCCCTCCATCGCGAAGAAGATCGGTACGCTGAACCAACTGGGCCTGGGCTACCTCACGCTGGGCCAGTCCGCCACTACGCTCTCCGGCGGCGAAGCCCAGCGCATCAAGCTGGCGAGCGAACTGGGAAAGCTCCGCCGGGGCAGCCACATCCTGTACATTCTGGACGAACCCACTACCGGGCTGCACCTGGCCGACATCGTCCACCTGCTCTCCAGCCTGGACAGGCTGATCGATGCGGGGCACAGCGTACTGGTGATCGAGCATCATCTCGACGTCATCAAAATGGCCGATCACGTCATCGACCTGGGGCCCGAAGGCGGTCACAGCGGCGGCGAAATCATCGTAACCGGAACGCCCGAAGAAGTGGCGGCCCATGACGCTTCCTACACCGGCCAATTCCTGCGCAACCACCTGAACAATGGGCAATACGCAACGAAATAACCGCATCGGCCGGGCGGCCGCCTGGAATGCCGACGAATCCACGGGGCTGAGTGAACCCCCGGGGCTGAGTGAACCCACGGGGTTGGGCGAACCCACGGGGTTGGGCGAACCCACGGGGCTGAGTGAACCCACGGGGTTGGGCGAACCTACGGGGCCGAACGAATCCCCGGACGCCGACGGAGACGTGGGGTATCTCCTCCACGTGTTCCATCGCCTGGAACACGGACGGGACGTCATCTGCGGCGTCGGTAAACTCCGGGACGGAGATACCTTCCTGTTCACGGACGATCGCGTTTCGCCCGCGCTCTACGTCCGGGCCTCTGAAACGCCGGCGGCTGCGGATCGGGCCGGTTCCGACGGGATTCCCGCCCGGTTCGTCCCATCGGAATTCAAGACGATGGACGGAGAGCCGGTAATCGCCGTCCAGTGCGACCGCGTACGGGACCTGCGCAGCCTTGTAAAAGCGCTCGAGGCCCAGGGCATACGGAGTTACGAAGGGGATTTGCCCTTCAGCAGGCAGTTCCTGATCGGAAGAGGCTTACGCGGCGGCGTCAGGATCGGCGGCGCGTGGACGCCCGGCGACCGGGTCGACCGGGTGTACGCCAACCCGTTGCTTCATCCCGCATACTGGGAACCGGCCTTCCGCATGCTGGCCCTGGACATCGAAACCGACCCCGAGGCAACCACCATTTACGCCGTGGGACTGATTCTGGCCGACACGATCGAGGGTACCGACTCGGAAGAGATCCACCTGGTCGGCGAACCCGCACGGGATGATCCGTCCCACCTGGTCTGCTGGCCCGACGAGACGTCGATGCTGCGCGGGGTATCGAAGCGGATCATCGAAATGGATCCCGACCTGATTACGGGCTGGAACCTGGTGGACTTCGATCTGAGCGTGCTGCAAAGGCGCTTCAAAGACCTGAACGTCCCGTTCCAGCTTGGGCGGACGGGCGACCAGTCCTGGTACCGGTCCGGCGAAGTGTGGGGCGGGAGCACCATGGCCATACACGGACGGCAGATCCTGGACGCCCTGCATCTCCTCCGCGGCACGTTGCAGCGGTTCGAAGATTACCGGCTGGACACGGTGGCCAACGCCATCCTGGGCCGGGGGAAGCTCCTCGAAGATGATTCGGGAAATTCCAGGGCGGAGAAGATCACGGAAGTCTATCACGAAGACAGAAACCTGTTCTGCGCCTACTGCCTCGAGGACGCCCGGCTGGTGCTTGACATCCTGGAAGCCGAAGGGTTGATCAACCTGACCCTGCGCAGAGGACTGCTCACGGGGCTGCCGCTGGAACGGGCGTGGGTAAGCGTGGCCGCCTTCGACAATATCTACATCAACGCCCTTCATCAGCGCGCCATGGTCGCGCCAACGACAGGGGTGGACCGCACCCCGGGCGCCGGCGCGCCCGGGGGACTGATCATCCCCGCGAAGGCCGGGCTTTATCGGAACGTCTTCGTCTTTGACTTCAAAAGCCTCTATCCGTCCATCATCCGGACCTTCAACATCGATCCGCTGGCGCATATCGAGGCGCGGGACGCGGCTGATGGCGGGAGATTCGACGTATCCGGCGACGAAGTTGGCGCCGAATCATATGAAGTGGTCGCCGACCGAATTGCAGAGGAATGCCTTACAGCCCCCAACGGCGCGCGGTTCTCCCGCACGCCCGGCATCCTGCCGTCCATGCTGGAGCAGTTCTTCAAAAGCCGGGACGAGGCGAAGGCCTCCGGCGACGAACTCGCTTCCTTTGCCTACAAGATCGTCATGAACTCGTTCTATGGCGTGCTGGCATCGGCTTCCTGCCGCTTCTCCGCGCCTCAGCTGGCCGGAGCTATCACGGAGTTCGGGCACTACATTCTGAAATGGTGCCGCGACGAACTGGAGAAGGAAGGATACCAGGTGCTCTACGGGGATACCGATTCGGTGTTCGTGGATCTGAACGCGTCGGACCATTCCGAACCGGGCGAGGCGCTGCGGCTCGGACGCGGGGTATGCGAACGGATCAACGCCCGTCTGGCCCGTCACGTGATGGACCGGTACGGCGTGGCATCGCACCTTGAACTGGAGATGGAGAAGCACTACCACCGGTTTCTGCTTCCGTCTATGCGGGGGGACAGCGAACGGGGCCGGGCCAAGGGATACGCGGGGCTCAGGCGCGAGGGCGGCGCCGACCTGGTGGAGATCGTGGGCATGGAAGCCGTACGGCGGGACTGGACCGACCTGGCGCACCAGTTGCAGGCCGTCCTGCTCGACCGCGTGTTTCACGAAGTGCCCGGCGTCGAGATCGAAGAGGAGATCTTCCGCTGGGTCCACGAAGTCCAGTCCGGGCACAGGGACGACTTGCTCGTGTACCGGAAGAACCTGCGCAAACCGGTCGAGTCCTACACGCGCTCGGTGCCGCCTCACGTCAAGGCCGCCAGGCTCATGGAAAACCCGACCGGCGTGATTCGATACGTGGTCACCAGGGACGGGCCGCAGCCGGAAGGACAACTTACAGCCCCCATTGACTACGCCCATTACATTGATAAACAGATCCGGCCCATCGTCAAGACCGTCGCCCAGGCGTACGACCTGGACGCGGAAGCCGCCGTATCTGGCCGGCTCAATCTGTTCGGAAACGGCCTGAACACCGGGTCCGCATAGGGGTGATCCTGCAGAAGGGTCTCGATCATGGAAATGGCCCAAACGGCATCGGGTGACTCCATCACATAGCTGGCCGGTCTACGAAAGGACATAAATTGCAACGATACAAGACGGTGCCGGACTATCTGGCGGGCCACGACGAATGGCGGTCCGTCCTCGAGCGAGTGCGCGCCGTAATGAAGGCATCGGAACTGGAAGAAACCGTCAAGTGGGGCGCGCCGTGCTATACCCTGAATGGCAAGAACCTGGTAGGCCTGGTCGCCTTCAAGGATTTTGTCAGCATCTGGTTCCACCAGGGCGCGCTGCTTCGCGACGAACACGGCGTGCTGGTCAACGCGCAGGAAGGCAGGACAAAGGCCATGCGGCAGTGGCGGGTCCGTAGCGAAGACGAGATCGATGAGACCATACTTCGGGATTATGTAAGAGAAACTATCGAGAACCAGAGACAGGGAAGGGAGATCAAGGTGGACCGAAACAAGCCCCTTCAGATCCCTGACGAACTGGCCGCCGCGATGGAGGACGATCCTGATATCCTCAATCGATTCGAGGCGCTCTCCCCCGGAAAGCGGCGCGAGTACGCCGAATACATCGCCGAGGCAAAGCGGGCGGAAACCAAAGTCAAACGCCTGGAGAAGATCGTGCCCATGATCCTCGCCGGACATGGGCTTCATGACAAGTACAGGAAGTAGTTCGCAGCCGCCGGACCACGCGGTGCAAGTAGCTCGAAGCAGTAAAACATTGTCACACAATTAGTTCAAAGTGTCTGGAGCAAGCAGCACAAGTAGTTCGCAGCAGCAAAAACCAAGCACCACCGTAAAGGAGGGTAATACCATGGCGAACCCCGTCGTGCATTTCGAGATCGGATGCAAGAACCGTGAAGAAACCCAGGCCTTCTACGGCAGTCTGTTCGGGTGGAAAATGGAGTCCCACGAGCACGCCACCATGATTGTGCCGGAGGAGGCCGAAGAGGGTATCAGCGGGCACATTTCGGCGCTCGGCCACGAGCCGCACAACTACACGCTGGTCTACGTGCAGGTGGACGATCTCGACGCATATATCGCGAAGGCCGAGGAACTGGGCGGATCTTCCATCGTCCCGCCGACTGAGGTGCCGGGCATGGGGCACTTTGCCTGGATAGCGGACAACGAGGGGACCTTCGTCGGACTCTGGAAGCCCCTCGATGCCTGATCAGGCTACTCGCAGGCCAGGCGTGGATCAGACTATTCACGGGCCAGGCGCGGATCAGACTACTCGCGGGCCAGGCGCAGATCGCGCGCCGGACCTCCACGCCGTCTTCACCGGACCAGGACAGGTCGGGCATTCATGACCGTGATATTGCCCGTAGCGGATAAAGACACGATCATCGACTTCGGTGCCACGCTCGACCGGTACCGGCGCTATGGCACCGATCTCGCCAACCGGTTCGAGGACGGCGTCTTCAGCAAGGTGATTCGTACTTCGCAGGGGCCCTGCCTGATCGCCCTGTATCGGTCCGGAGACCGGATCGACATGCGCCTGAAGTCGGAGGATGCGGCGGACGAACCGGACCCTTCAGTGGTCGACACGGCGCTGGGAGCGGCGAGAAACATCCTTGGCCTGGCCGCTCCCTTGCAGGCGTTCTACACATTCGCGTCGGAAGACCCGGTGCTGGCCGCGGCGGCGGATGCCCATCACGGCCTTCGTCCAAACCTCCAAGTCGACCCCTTTGAAATGCTCGTTGCCTCCATCACGGCCCAGCAGATCAACCTGGGGTTCGCCTACACGGTACGCGGCAGGTTGGTGGCGGAGTACGGCGATTCCCTGGAATTCGACGGTGAAACGCATTATGCCTTCCCGACGCCCGGAAAGCTGGCGGAACTGAACGCAGGCGATCTGGTCCCGATGCAGTTCTCGAGACAAAAGGAACGGTACATCCTGAACCTGGCCCGGGCTGTCAGGTCTGGAGAAATCGACCTGGACGGACTGAAGGAACTGGACGACGCCTCGGTCCAGAAGCAACTCACGGGGCTGGTGGGGGTCGGCCGGTGGACGGCTGACTGGTTTCTCGCCCGTTTCCTGGGCAGAGGGCACGTCATAGCCGCGGGCGACCTGGCGGTCAAACGCTCCATCGAGCGACATTACTTCGACGGAGAACGCGTATCCGAAGAACAGATTCGGGATTTCGCGGCCCGGTGGGGTGACTTTACGAACCTGGCCGTGCAGTACCTCCTGGCGGATTACGGATCCGGCGGGACCTGATCCGCGTGGGATAGATTGGTCAGGCCGGATCCTGGGCAATGTGCCAGAGCACCCCTGCCGGATCGATCAGGTGGATTTCACGGAGTCCCCACGGGTAGTCCGCCGGCGCTTTGGCACGGACGCCCTCGTATCGTGTCACGAGGTCCTTTTCCACGATGTGCGCCCACCAGGCGTCGAGGTCCGCCACTTTCAACTGAACCATGAAGTTGTCCGCCCAGTCCTTTTGATAATAGTTCTGGAGCAAAAAGCTGAACCCCTCTATGACCATCTCGTTCACCTCGTCACCGGACCAGGCCACCTCGAACCCGAGGTCCTTGTAGAACCTCGTCGAAACGTCGTGGTCCTTCGCCGGGACGAAAGCCCTGAGCGCATTCACTTTCAGGTTTTTCATAGCACCTGTCCTTTGCGTAACTTGTAACGCCAGGCTGGCAGAATGGTACTAATGTATTACGAATGGACTGAAGAATTAAAATACATAAAGTGATCATAGCGACCAAAAATGACCAACGACCTCAGGCAGTGTATTCGGACTTCCGCGGACGTTACGGTACCCGATGCGGACCGCGGTCTCGCTTTCGGCAAACTGGTGGTTTACTTTCAGGACATGGCCTTCGGCTACGCGTTGAGCCTCCTGGGCGAACGCCACCTTGCGGAGGACGCCACGCAGGAGGGGTTCGTCGCCGCCTGGCAGAACATCAGATCGCTGCGCGAGCCGGATTCGTTTCCGGCCTGGCTGCGACGCATTGTGCAGTGGCAATGTTACCGGTACCGGAGAAGCCAGAACCACCTGCTTGTACCCCTGGAGGATGACATACGGGCCGGCGGCGAAAGTCCCCTGGACCGGGTTTCGCGCGAAGACCTGAGCGACAAGGTTCGCGAAGCGGTGGAAGCACTGCCGGAGACCTTGAGAGAAGTAACGTTGCTGAGGTACATCGGAGACTATTCACCGGCGGAAATCGCGGGATTCATGGACCTGAAGGCGGGCACGGTACGCAAGCGGCTTTACGAAGCGCGCAACAAGCTGCAACCCCGTCTGCTCCGCGTCCTTTCTCAGGACCTGAACCATTACGCGCCGTCGACAGACGATACATTCGGAGACCGAGTTATGAAATGGATTCGACCCGATTTTACGAACGAGCAAGGTCATTTCATGGATGGCGACCCGAACAGGGTGTGGGACATGCTGCTGGCCGCGGCGGAAGGAGACCTGGCGAGAATCAGGCGTCTGTTGAAAGCGGACCCAGGCCTGGCCGACTGCAACTGGGCGTACTACCGGCCGCTGCACTTCGCCGTCCGCGAGCGGCATACCGACGTGGTCCGTGTGTTACTCGATCACGGCGCGGACCCCGCGACGGCATCGGGATTGGACTATCACGTGCCGCCGCTAGACCGGGCCAGGGATCGCGGATACGACGAAATTACCGGGCTCCTGACGGACGCTATTGCTTCCAGGTACAATGCGCCGCCCGTGGGCGAACGCGCCTGCGAAGTGGTGCGCCGGGGGGACCTGGAGGAAGCCCGCGGGTTCTTCGATGCTTCCCCCGAACTGGTGAACGCCGGCGATGAACGCGGCAACCGTCCGCTCCACGTGGCCGTGGAAGAATACAACCTGGAAATGACGGCGCTGCTCCTGGACAGGGGCGCCGAACCGGACCCCGTCAGGTGGGATGGATGCAAGCCCCTGCACGTGGCCGTGTTTCGCGCGCGCAAGAGCCGGGGAGGCTTGAACCCTTTGCTGACCGGATACCTGATCGCGAGGGGCGCCGAATACAGCATGACGGTGGCGTGCGCCCTGGGAGACGAACGGCGCGTGCGCGAACTCCTGGCCCGGGACCGTAATCTGGCCGGCGAACAGGACACCTGCGGATTCTCGCCGTTATTCAGCGCGGCGGGACAGGGGTACACCGACATCGTACGACTTCTGCTCGAACATGGGGCCGATCCCAACGCCCCGGAACACAACGCGCCCCGGGGGCACGCGTTGTACGAGGCCGTAGCCGGCGATCACCTGGAAACGGCGAAGCTCCTGCTCGCTCATGGGGCCGACCCCAACGCGCCGGTGGAATCCAGTGGCGTGCCCCTTTCGCAGGCCCTGGGACAGGGGAAGAACGAGGAGATGATCCACCTGTTGTACCAGCATGGGGCGACGGCCGACATCAGCATGTACGTGCTGCTGGACGACATCCCTGTCGTCGGCGAATTACTCGGCGCAGATCCCGGTCTCGCCAACTACGGCGGCGACTACGGGGTGCTCTGCATGGCCGCCGGGTTCGCCCGGAAAGAGATAATCGAAATGCTGCTCCGCGCGGGCGCCGAACTGAACCGCCCGTGGTACGCCAACAACTACATGGGGTACGCATTCCGGAGGCGCAAGGGGTGGAAGCTGGACGGTGGTGCCCTGGTTCCCCATGACGATATCCTCGAAATGCTGAACCTGTTCTTCGACCACGGCGCCGATCCCAACAACGCGAACTGGCACGGCGTGACCTACCTGCACAAGCTGGCCGCCATCGGCGACGTGGAGAAATCCGCCCTGTTGCTGGACCTGGGCGCCGTCATCGAGGCCATCGATGACGAGTGGTGCTCGACGCCGCTGGGATGGGCCGCGCGCTGGGGACACAAGGACCTGGTGAGTTTCCTGCTGGAGCGGGGGGCGGATCCCCGGGGCGGCGGCGCGGAATGGGCAACCCCCCTGGCACGGGCGGAGAAGGCCGGGCACGGCGATATCGCGGAGATGTTGAAATAGAACCGGGGACCGGCTGGCGTCGTACTTACTGCGCCGGTGTTCCGTGCGTCGCGACGCCTTCGGGAAAGTGTAAACCAACATGTCACGTACTGAACGGCTGGCGGAAGATCACGAACTGGGCCGTGCTATTGTTCGGAATGACATCGTCGCTTTTGGAAAGGTGATAACCACCCAACCTGAGCTGGTGGAGACACCTTGCAAGTGGATCGATCGTCGAGGCAGGGAGAGGTTGATTAAACCCGTGGTGCTGGCCGATATGCTGGCACGGGACGCCATGGTGAAGCGGTTGCTTCAGTCCGGCGCGGATATCCATGATCTGGACGCTTCGCTGTTCGGTTGCTGCGAAGGGCACGACCTGGATCACATGCGGCGGTTACTGGCCTTCGGCGTCGATCCGAACCACGCGCGAAACGACGGCTGGGACTGCGATGTGCTGTACGGCTTCCTGCAGACCTATACCCGGTCGAGTTCGGATCATCTTCACGCCTGCGTCAACACGTTGATCGCTTATGGCGCTGTATATGAAGACGGTCCGATCATGGATATCCATCGCGGAGACCTGGATGCGCTCGAAGCACGCATCGAAGCGGACGCCGGACTCGTGAACGCACGATTCCCGCTCGACTACGGCAATCACCTGACGTTGCGAGGCAGTACCCTGCTTCATGTTGCCGTGGAGTTTCACGAACTGGACGCGATCGCCCTGCTGCTGGAGCGCGGCGCCGACTTAAACGCCGGAGCCGCGGTGGGTAGGAACGGAGTGGGAGGCCAGACGCCCCTGTACCACGCCATCGGCACGAACCAGGGCACGGGCTTTCACGTGTTCGAATGCCTGCTGAGGTTAAAACCGGAACTGGAACTGGAGGCTTTCATTCAGTCGAACCCGGGCGACAACGACCTGGTCATGGACTGTATTCACAAGGGTAAAGATCACTATTTTGATGAGGTCCTGAAGTTGACCCCGCGGGAATACGCGGAACGGTTCGCGACCGGGCCGGAGTGGAGAGAAGCGAGCCGCGAGTTGGCGATGCTGAAAGAACTCGGCGCGCCTTGACGCTTTCTCTAGAGACCGCCGGCCACCGAGCCCACGATCCGGTAGGGTTCCTCGCCCCGCGCGATGGTGTCAGGCACCGGGGCGTCGGGCGGATCGAGGGAGAGATCCCTGCCGCAGCCGAAAAACCGAACAAGGGGCCGGCGGGAGCCGGTCCCGTAGTCCCGGACCGTTCCGCCGAGCTGGGGAAAACGAGCTTCCAGCGCATCGAGGATCTTCCGCTGCGTCACGGTCCCGCCCTCGACCCGCAAAGTAACTTCCTTGCCGGGCAGCCCAGCCAGGTTCCGCAGATGATAGGGCAACACGACGCGTATCATGAGAGCGTCTGGACTTCGACGGAAAGCACGGGCGGGAGATTCTCCACGATGGCGGTCCAGCGGTCGCCTCCGTCGGGGGACACGTAGACCGCTCCTCCCGAAGTTCCGAAGTATATCCCGCAGTCATCGAGCACATCCACGGCCATGGCGTCCCGCAGGACGTTGACGTAGCAGTCTTTCTGCGGCAGTCCCGAGGACAGCGGTTCCCATTCGTTTCCCCCGGTCCGGCTCCGGTACACGCGCAGGTGGCCTTCGTCCGGGTAGTGCTCGGAATCGCCCTTCATGGGGACGACGTAGATCGTCTCGGGTTCGTGGGCGTGCACGCCGATGGGAAAGCCGAAATCGCTGGGCAGATTGCCACTCACATTGTCCCAGGAGTCGCCCCCGTTGTCGCTGCGCATGATGTTCCGGTGACTCTGCATGAACAGCACGTCCGGACGGGACGGGTTCATGGCGAGGCGATGGACGCAGTGGCCCACCTCCGCCTCGGGCTCCGGCATGTAGTCGGAATGCAGGCCCTGGTTAATCGGTTGCCAGGTTCCGCCGCCGTCCAGGGACCGGAAGACCCCGGCCACGGAAATGGCGACCAGGATGCGATCCGGATTGCCCTGATCCAGGATGATGGTGTGCAGGCACAGGCCGCCCGCGCCGGGATGCCAGCCCTCGCTCGACGGGTGGTTTCTGAGACTGTCGAGTTCATGCCAGGACTGGCCCCCGTCCGTTGAACGGAACAGCGCCGCGTCCTCGACGCCGGCGAATACGGTTTCCGGATCGGACAGCGAAGGTTCGAGGTGCCAGACCCGCTTGAACTCCCAGGGACGCGGGGTGTCGTCGAAATCCAGGTGGGTGCCCACTTCGCCCGCGAAGGTGAATTCGTTACTCACCGGGTTCCAGTTCTTTCCGCCATCGTCCGAACGCTGCAGCAACTGCCCGAACCAGCCGGTACCCTGTGAAGCGTACAGGCGATCCGGGTTGGCCGGGGATCCGTTGATGTGGTAAATCTCCCAGCCGCCGAAATGCGGGCCGTCGATTTTCCAGTCTTTACGGGCGCCATCCGAAGAAAGGATAAACGCCCCTTTTTTGGTGCCTACCAGCACCCTGACCCTGTCCATGTCCGCTCCTTTTGGGTCCATCTCGTATCTCATGAATCCGTACAACATGACAGCAACAAATAATGTAGACACGGGAAGGGAGCCTGTCAACCTCCCGCCTACCGGTACGAGTGCGCCAGGCCCCATCGAAATCAGTGGCTTTTCGCACCTGTGGTTCGTACTTTAATATGGGATTTACCGTACTTGTCGACCAGGCCAGGCATTCCCGTTTCCCGATGTAGCCTGACGGGAAATCGATCGCGAGTCAGCGCATGGACATCGCCGCATATTTCGAGGCAATACGATCCGGCGACCTTGACGCGGTTGTCCGTTGTCTGGATACCTGGCCCTGGCTCGTCGACGTGGTCAATCCCGATCGCGGCATAAACGAGCGCCAGCCGCTCCACTGCGCCGCGCGGCACGGCCGGCTGGACATCGTGAAGGAACTCGTGGCACGGGACGCCGAGATTCATCCTTATACGCCGTATCATTATCCGCCGGTGATCGTGGCACACTGGGAGAAACAGGAGGAAGTGAAGCGCTACTTCCTGGACGAGATCCCGGAGCGGGCGGCGGGCACGAACGGGCTTGGCGTGGGGATCGTCATGGCGGCGCGTTGTGGCTGGGTGGATATCGTGGAGGAGCATACGAAGCGGGATACGCTGGCGGTGTTTCAGAAGGGGCCGATCTTTGAAACGGCCCTGCACTGGGCGGCCCATAATGACTCCATCGAGGTGGTCAATGTCCTGCTGGCAGCCGGCGCTGCCGTGGAAGCGGACGAAACCGGCCTATACGGCGGAAAGCCATTGCACTGGGCCTCGGAGCATCAGCCGGAATCGGTGCGCGTGCTGCTTGCCCACGGTGCCGACGTCAATTCGCGAAACGTACTGGCGGGCGAATATCACGGCCGGACGCCGCTGATCATGAACGCGTCGCAGGACGACGACTGTCACGAAGTGACGGAACTGCTTATCGAAGCCGGCGCCGACGTCCATGCCGTGGACGGTGCCGGAAAAACCGCGTTGGATCATGCCGAGGCGGGAGGCAGGACGCGCATCGCGGACGTACTCCGCTGGTCCGGCGCTTGAAACGAACGGCGCTTGAAACGAACCTCGTTGTTTCCCCGGTTGAATCCATGGATGTGGTTTTCGCAAGTAATCGGCAGCACGAACGATGCAGATTGAAGGAGGAATGTAATGCGAATCGAGATGACCGGAGTCTTAGTAAACGATCCCCTTGAGGCGCACGAGTTCTACACGAAGACCCTGGGTTTCAAGGAAGTGATGTACGTACCCGATGCCAACCTCGCCATTGTGGCTTCTCCCGAAGAACCCGACGGCACCTCGCTCCTGCTCGAACCGAAGGGTACTGAGTTCGCCGAGGTGTTTCAAAAGGCGTGTTATGAATCCGGCATGCCTTCCATCGTGTTTTCCGTGGACGATATCGCTTCCGAATACGAACGTCTTAAAAAGCTGGGCGTAAGATTCACCGGAGATCCGACGAAACAGGATTTCGGCATGCAGGCCATATTCGACGATACCTGCGGCAACTATATCATGCTCGTGGAACTGAATGATGGATCCTGGGAATCAACCCCTTAGAGGAGCTATCCGGCGGGTGAAAACTTCTGCGTAGTCGACTAACTCGTCAAGCAAAGAGACAGGGAGAAACGGAGCGATCATGAACTGGACCGACATACTGACCCATGAACTGAATTACACGTACCATGCGGCAGATGGATTGATGGATCTCGTCGCGGATGAAGACCTGGACTGGAAGCCTTCGTCGGGCGACAACTGGATGACCACCGGCCAGCTGCTTTATCACGTGGGCGAAGCCTGCGGAATGGCGATCAAGGGATTCGTGACCGGCGATTTCGGACTGCCTGAAGGCGTCAGCATGGACGACATGGGAGAGGGTGACATGTTGCCCCCGGCTGAGGCCATGCCCGCCGTCACATCGGTAGCGGAAGCAAAGGAAAAGCTCGCGGCGGACCGGGACCTGGCGTTCGAAATGCTCGAGCTTGCCGGCGAGGAAAGGATGCAGAACGAACCCGCGCCCGCGCCGTGGGACCCGAGTTCTCCCGTGCTTGGCCACCGCATGATGGAGATGGTACAGCATCTTGCCCAGCACAAGGGACAGTTGTTCTACTATTTGAAACTCCAGGGCAAACCGGTCAATACGATGCACCTCTGGGGTGCGCAGCTTGCCGAGGACCGCGACACGTAGCGGCAGGAACGGCAGGACCGGCAGTCCGGCCAGTGATCCGGAGCGCGACAGTCGACGCATCTGACCGAATCCGGTCCGTACACGCCGATTTCTTTAAGACCTTATCCAGAAGATACCTGGGCGATTGACACGCTGATAAGTCCCGCCATGTTCAGCCACTACTTCACCATAGCCGTCCGTAATCTCGTCAAGTACAAGAGTGATTCGCTGAACACCGTCCTGGGCCTGACCATAGGATTCGCGTGCGCCATATCGATCCTGCTTTACGTCCGGACCGAGTTGAGTTACGACCGATACCACGAAAACGCGGACCGGATCTATCGCGTCGTCGAAGGGAACGACGTCAAGACGCAGCCCCTGCTCGGTCCGACACTGAAAGAAGCCTACCCGGAAATCGAGCACTTTCTGCGCATTCAGGGTACTGCCGGCATATGGCTCATGGCCTACCAGGACAAGGTGTTCTACGAAACCGACGTGGCCTGGGCCGACGAGACCCTTTTCGACCTGTTCTCTTTTCCGCTGCTAAGGGGCAACCCCGATACCGCCCTGAAAGATCCCTTCACCGTCGTCATCACCCGGTCGACAGCGCTAAAGATGTTTGGCGACGAAGATCCCATGGGAAAAGTGATCGTCGCGGATAACGGCTTCGCCGATCTGCGCGTCACCGGCGTGATGGAGGACATTCCGGACAATTCCCATTTCCGGATGGACTACTTCGTATCGCTGTCCACGGCGCCACTCGTAGGCAATCCGAGGACCTTGACCCGCTGGTCCGTGCGGTACTTCTATACCTATCTCCTGCTGCCCGAAGACTACCGGGGAGAGATGCTTGAGGACAAACTCCCCGCGTTCGTGGACAAGCACATGGGCAGCTTCCTCGAATCCACGGGTGGTAGCTTCGAGCCCTATCTGCAGCGGCTTACCGACATACACCTGCATTCCCACCTGGAAAACGAGTTAGGCGTAAACGGCGACAGCGCCTACGTCGCCATCCTGCTGGTCGTCGCGATATTCGTCATCGTTCTGACCTGTGTGAATTTCACCAATCTTTCGACTGCGCGCGCCATGGTGCGCGTCAGGGAAGTCGGGTTTCGCAAAGTGGCCGGCGCACAGAGGTGGGAGTTGATCCGGCAGTCCATAGGCGAAACGATGCTGCAGGCCGTATGCGCCTCGATCATGGCCATGATCATCGTGTGGCTGGTCCTGCCCACGTTCAATGAACTGTCCGGTAAACAACTTTCGCTGGGCCTGGTGGACAACCCCATCAATCTGGTCTTGTGGTTCGGATTGACCGTGCTGGTGGGCCTGCTTGCCGGCATCTATCCCGCGGTGTTCGTATCGGCCATCAAGCCGACCGGTATGCTGACCGGGAATCAGCAGGTTCATCGCAGGCAGGATTATATGCGAAAAGGGCTGGTCACGGTTCAGTGCACCATATCGGTCGCACTGATCGTCGGTACCGTGGTGTTGTACCAGCAGCTGGGTTATCTCAGAAACGCACAACTGGGTTTCGAGAAAGAACAGATATTGGTCATACCCAGTGGAATTCGCGAGATTGAAGAGAGCTTTCCCGTGTTAAGACAGCGGTTTTTACAGCATCCGGGCGTTTTGAATGTGACGGATGCCAGTTCGATGCCTGGCGTCGCCGGAAGCAGAGGATTTATCTTTTCGATGACCGCGGAGGTTTTTGAAGGCGCAGGCACCCATCGGATCGACCTGGGATACATCGAAACCGGCCCGGATTTCGTAGAGACGATGGGCATCGAGTTAGTGGCCGGCCGGAGCTTCCATATAGGCGAACAGTACGACTCGGACCTGAGGAAAGTGATCCTGAATGAAACGGCGACAGGCGCGTTGGGCTGGGCCACGCCGGAGGAAGCGGTAGGAACGCAGCTGGTACTTGTTAATGAATACCGAATGGATGTGGTTGGCGTAATGAAAGACTTCCACGTAAAGTCATTACACCAACCGATCCGGCCGATGGCGCTTATGCATTATCCGTACGGAAATACGTTTTTCGCGGCAAAGCTAAGCCCGAGCGATCTGGAGAACACATTGAATTACATCCGGGAAACGTGGGCATCCATTCTGCCGGTATTTCCGTTACGATATTCCTTCATGTCGGACGATTTCGACCGGCTATACCAGGCCGATCGACAATTCGGGCAGGTATGCGGACTGTTCACCAGTATCGCCGTCTTCATCGCCTTGCAGGGCCTGATCGGTCTGGCCTCTTTCAGCGTTAAGCAGCGCCTGAAGGAAATCAGCATCCGGAAGGTACTGGGCGCATCGGTATCTCAGATACTCGTCCTCCTGTCCAGGGAGTTCGTCGTACTGATCGTCATCGCCAACGCCGTCGGGTGGCCTCTTGCTTACTACGGACTAGATTACTGGCTGCAGCAATTCGCCTATCGGACAGAGATCGGCGCCGATATGTTCGTGCTGGTTGGTGTACTGAGCCTGGTAGTGGTTTTGGCTGTGCTCAGCTATCACGTCATCCGAACCGCCGCGGCCAACCTGGCGGATGTGCTTAGGGATGGGTGAAGTGGCGGGGGTTTCCGTACTCGTCGCCGACAGGAGCCGGAGGACAGCGCGTCTGATTGACAAGTACAACGTCCATGCTATTCATATGCCGCTTGTCAGTTAGTATCCTGAGCCGAAAGTGTCAAAACGCTTGTTACGGATAAATTCAATCACATACTTTCCGAAGGTAGGCGACAATGTCCTCCGAATCCGATAGTTCGCATAATCAGCACATGCACCTCGGCGCCTACGCTTTGTGCCGTGATCCTTCGAACCGCCTTCTTCTGGTTCGTGCGACGAGTGGTCTTGAGTTTGGAGGCCTGTGGACGATGCCCGGCGGCGGTATCGAATGGGGCGAACATCCGGATGACGCGCTGGTACGGGAATTGGAAGAAGAGACAGGAATTGTAGACATTGAAAGGTACCGGGTGGCCGCAGTCTATTCACACGCTTACAAGTCTCGAACGGATTGGCAGGGCGATCCGGTACACCACATTGGTATCGTCTACGAGGTTGTTCTCTCGGCGTTCGACCTCAGACCTGAAAAAGAAGGATCGACAGACCTCTGCGAGTGGCTTACCGAAAACCAGGCTCGGGAATTGCCTCTTGGTCCGCTCGGCGAATTCGCGGTCGGCTTGGCCTGGCCGAAAACATGACAATTACATTGAACTTGCCTGGAGAAAGAACACATAGGTAAAATATGAAACCTGCTCCCCTTAAAGATACCGTCTCTTTCGAGGATTTCGAGAAACTCGATATTCGCGCCGGTACGATTACTTCCGTCGAAGACGTGGCGAATTCCAATAAGCTTATGAAGCTGGCGGTCGACTTTGGCGATCACACCCGGTCGATCCTTGCAGGCATCAAGCAAGAGAGGTCAGATCCGCGGGAAATCGAAGGAAAACAAGCGCTCTTCGTGGTGAACTTGGCCGAGAGGAAAATGGCCGGCGAGGTTTCTCAGGGCATGCTGTTCGATATCGGGTATGCGGACGGACTCACCCCGTGCCTCCTGGTACCCGAACGACCCGTGCCGGATGGCGCGAGGGCGGGATAAAGCGTTCGCGACGGAATCTTGCCAAAGACGCATTACGCTACGCGATAGCAGGGTCCGAAATCTAACGATATGAACGGAGGAAACATGACATCCGAAACCGTGGCCAGCCGCCGCCAGCGTGAGCACGCGCGATACGGGGCCGCAACCCAGCAGCAGGCTACCGGACCACTGCCCCAGCCCTTTCCCCGGGAGATCGGCCCGCGCGCCATGGAGTACCTGGCCGAGGTCGTCGACTCCGGGCTGACCTGCGACCTGGTGGGCCGGTTCGAACGTGCCTTCGCCGAGGCCAACGGCGTCGCCCACTGCATCGCCACGCCGGGGTGCACGCCGGCCCTTGCCGTACTGGCCGCGGCCTTCGACTTCGAACCCGGCGACGAGATCGTGGTCAGTTCGGTCAGCGACTTCGGCACCGTGCAGGGCCTGATCAGCGCCGGCTACATCCCCGTGTTCGCCGATACCGCGCCCGGCACGATCAATGTGAGCGTCGAGACCATCGAGGCATGCATCTCCGACCGCACCCGGGCGATTCTCGTCGTGCATCTGAGCGGCCTGATCTGCGACATGGACAGCATCAACGAAGTCGCCGCGCGCCACGGCCTGGTGGTTTACGAGGACGCCTGTCAAGCGGTTTTCGGCCGCTACAAGGGCCGCTACGCCGGCTCCCTCGCGACGGCGGGAGGCTTCTCCTTCGACGCGGAGAAGACCATGGGCTCCGACGTGGGAGGCTGCATCCTTACCGATGACGATGCGCTGGCCGAACGGGCACGATTCGTCGGTCACAGCCGCGCCGGCGAGATGGTCGAGCACTTCGGGCGCGTACACACGGTCAACGGCTTCGCCCATCGCATGACCCAGTCCACCGCGGCGATCAGCCTGGCCCAGCTAGAGATCATACAACCACAGGTGGAGAAACGCGATCGCATGATCCGTCTGCTTAGCGCTCACCTCGACGAAATCCCGGGCATCACGGCGTTGCCAATTCCACCGGAGACCGAGGCGTACTCCTGCTGGATGGCGGGATTCACCATTGATCCGGATCAGTTCCGATGCGACGTGGAGGAATTTGGCGCCCAGGTCGCGGCCGGAGGGATCCCCGGGGCGAGCCCGATGCGCTATTACCTGCTTCCGGTGGCGCTGCCCTTCCTGGACGAGGCGGCAAAGCAACAACGTTTCCCGTACTCGCAACCGCCGGCGTCGCATACCTACCGATACGACGCGGAAAGCTGTCCGAACGCCCACGAGGTATTGGAGCGCTTCATCCGCTGGAGCTCGTTTTGCGACAAGTACGAGCCCCATCACTGCGAACAGGCGGCCGCGATCGTGCGCCGCGTCGCGGACGAGAACCGGCGATGAGTGAAGCCACGCTTCAACTCTCGGCCCGTTACTATCGATCCGTGCCTACGGACCGGGCCGGGTACGAAGAAGTCACCCTTTCACTGCCCGTGGACAAGACCGCACTGGTCGGCATGCACTGCTGGAACATCGGTTGCCCCGACGGACCGCCCGAGGATAACGACTACTGTGTCGGCATGGGCTGGCCTCAGGCGACGGAGGAGGCCGGGCGCATCATGGCCGAGGTCATCCGCCCGGCCATGGACCTGGCCCGTTCGATCGGCATGGCGGTGTGCCACGTCGAGACCGACTGGATGGACCGCCAGTATACCAGCATCGCGTCGCGGCGCGAGGGAGAACCGGCGTCCATACACCCGCGACAGCGCGAGATGCTCGAACGGGCCCACGGCGTCGACTACATGGAGCGCTCGCCCCTGGCGAAAATGCGTCGCGCCGAAATCGTGTCCCCGGTTGGCGACGAACCGCTCGTCTTCTACTCGGATGTGTTGGACGAATATCTTCGTAGCCACGATGTGGACACGCTCATCTACACGGGGTTCGCAGCCGACATGTGCCTGCTCGGCGCCGAGGGTGGCGCCCGTCAGATGCTGGCACGCGGGTACCGCTGCGTGGTGATGCGAGACGCGACCGTCGGGGTGGAGTCGCCGGACACCTTCCCGCAGCGGCTGGCGACAAACTATGGCCTGCATATCTTCGAGTGGAGCCTGGGATACGGGTGTTCCTTTGCTCAGTTCAAAACTGCGATCGAGAAGCTGAACGGTGAGCAGACTTGAGTCAGATCAGGAACATGGTCCAAGAGCCGGATCCGAGATAACCGGGCAGGAACCGGACAAGAGGAACACGGTCATTAGAATGTATAACAACAGGATACCATGAGTCTGAGCATCAGTCCCTGGAAATACGGCAAGCGCTGGGTTTACTCGATCACTTACGACGAGGCCCTCGCCGATCTGCACCGCTTCGCCATCCCCATGCACGAGGAGTACGGCATCCCCGGCCACGTGGAAGTCGTGGTCGGCCAAATGGGCGAGGTCCGCAACATCGGCAACTCGAGCTTCAACGGGTATCGCCACATGAATGCGGACGAATTGCGCGACCTGCTCGCCCGCGGCTGGGGCGTGGGGAACCATTCGTGGAGCCACGAGATCATCACGCCGGAGATGGTGGACAGAGAAATTGATCAGGCCAAGGAGGTACTGGAGGAAGCGCTCGGCGAGTCGATCATTCTCTACTGCTCGCCGGGCGACAACACGAACATGGCCGACCACGTTCTCGAGGCCTGCCGCAACTACGGCTACCTGGGCGCCATGAGTCTGACGGACGCGCTTAATCTTCCAGGAGATGAACTGTTCTGGATCAACCGCACGGCCCTGCACGACCACTACTACCCGCCCTTCTACAGCGCCTATGACCCCTACCGAAATATCCGCCAGGCCCAGGCCGTGCAGGGCTGGATCATCGATTACTGTCACTGTCCTTTGGAGACGGCCGTCCATCCCAACAAGGATTGCTCCGAAGCCCAGCTTCGGCAACGCCTTGAGACGGTACTGAGCGAGGGTGGTGACTCGGTCTGGTGCGCGGTGCCGGAGGAAGTACTCAGCTACCACCTGATGCGGCGTCACGCCCGGATCGAGGCGGTGGCCGGAGATGGGCCTGAAGATGCTGGAACGAGCGATGACGATGGAGAAATGGCCGGTGGTGCGACCGCTGGTGGTGCGACCGCAGGCGGTGCAACCGTAGGTGGTAATATAAGTTCGCAGCGCTATCGCATCGTCCTGCCGGAATTGCCCGATCAGGTGCCGTACCGCAGTCTGACTTTGGAAGCCAATGTGCCGGCCGCCTGGTGCCGGGATCCCCGTGTGACAGTGGAGGAACAGGAACTGGCGGCGGAAGTCGTTAGGCCGGGCGTGCTACGAGTGACGACGCTTGTGCGGGACGGGACCGAGGTCGAGGTTCGGGCAGCCCCGCGTTCTTGACCCTTTGCCCATCAATCAGCAGATTGGCTTTAGTCATCTGAACCTGACCCGAATGTGTCGTATGCAGGTCTGGCATTCACATATGAAGATGACCGATATGGGAGAGGAAGTTGTCGCGTACGCCATTGGGTAAAGTCTCACCGTTTTTTATCGTAGACGAAATCGCGCCTTCAGTCGCTTTTTATGAGCAATTGGGATTCGAAGTCCGTCACCAGTCGCCAGAAGAGAACCCTTTCTTTGCAATCGTCGGCCGGGACGACACGCAGATTCTCCTGAAGGCGATCACTCAGGATATCAACCCTCAGCCGAACAGTACACGTCACCCCTGGGCACGCTGGGACGCGTTTATCAGCGTCGAGAATCCCGATGCACTGGCGGCGGAATTTGCCGAGGCCAATATCAGGTTTACCAGGGAACTGGAAGATACGGAGGAAGGGTTAAGAGGTTTTGAGTTGCGCGACAACGATGGATACATCCTGTTCTTTGGACGGCCGAGGTGATTTTCCAACTATGAGGATACCAATGGTGACCATGCGAAGTCTTTGCCTCTCGGCCGTGATGTGCTGCCTCCTGTGGAATGTCCAACACTGCGATGCTCAGCCCGCTGAGCGACAGGTCGCACAGCGTCTGGTACTTGAAAATGGAGAGCTTACCGAGATGAAGTACCTGAAATACCTCCCGCCTTCCTATGACAGTAGCGAAGAGGAATGGCCGCTGCTTCTGTTCCTGCATGGCGCGGGCGAACGTGGAGACGACCTGGAAATGGTAAAGGTCCACGGTCCTCCCAAAATGATCGAACAGGGCAGGGACTTTCCTTACGTGGTCATTTCGCCGCAGTGTCCGGAGGAGGTGTGGTGGTCCATCGAAGCGCTGCATGCGCTGATCAATGAAGTCGTCGATACCCATCGCATCGATGAGTCCAGGATCTACGTAACTGGCCTGAGCATGGGCGGATACGGGTCGTGGGGACTGGCCTGTACCTATCCTGACCTACTCGCCGCGGCAGTTCCCATCTGCGGGGGAGGAGAGCCTGCGAAGGCGCCACTGATGAAGGATATTCCGACCTGGGTCTTCCACGGCGCGAAAGACACAGCCGTACCGCTCCAGCAATCTCAGGAGATGGTCGATGCGCTAGAGGCGGCCGGTGGGGACGTCCGCTTTACCGTGTACCCTGAAGCAGGCCACGTGGGGGCATGGGAAAATGCGTATGGCGATCCTGAATTGTGGGAATGGTTGGCAAAGCAGAAGAAGGATTGAGGACACAAAAATACGAAATGTTCGACCCAAATTACACCAATACAAAGTGTAGCAATATACTCATTTAACGTGTGATATGCCTTGCCGGTGGGGGGATTTCAATGGGTAAAGCAAGGGAAGATTCTCTAAAACGAGACTGGATCTCGCCACCCGGCCGCACCATAGAGGAGCTGCTCGAAGAGCGCAATTGGACACAAGCTCAGTTAGCGGACCGGTTAGGTGTGTCGCGCAAGCACGTGAGTGAACTGAAGGCTGCAATCTCGAAAGCAAGTGCTATTAAACTGGCACGAGTTCTGGGAAGTACAATCGGTTTCTGGCTGAGTCGTGAAGCTGGGTATCGAAGGGATTCTTACCCCACAGACAACTGAACGACCTGAAAGTCCGGTACACCTGGGCATGATTCCTACCGCTATCCAGAAGTCCTCAAGTCTGAAGCAGTATCGCACCCCTCCCCCGCGAAACCTCAAATGAATACTCCCGCTCGCCCGCGCTCAAACTGAACCGGTCGTCCTCACGGTTGACCCGAGCCTTCGCCGAACTGCTGCAGAAGGCAAGGACCAGGACGTCGTCGTCCGTACCCGCCACCAGCCGCGTTGATGCGGCGGTAGCATTCGGAAGGAAGCTGACCAGGCTTCCGGCGGCAAGTCCTGAAGGCGCATAGGGCACCTCCTCCGTTCGCCACTGAAGTCCTTTTCCGAACACCGAAATCACCTCCACAACGCGCGATCCGGCGCCAAGACGGGCGCGGTCCTCTTCCAGGCCGCGCAGATCCACCGGATTCAGCTTGTAGGCCAATTCACCGCTCCCCGTTTCAGGACCTATCCCACTTGCTGGATCTATGGTTAACTCCCGTCGGCCCGGACAACTTAGTTCGATAAGGGACAGATCGCAATCCGCGGAGACCCCGGGCGTCTGTACCGATCCGCCGAAGGCCAGGGCCGTATTGGGCCTGACGTAGAACGTCCTCGGTTCGATCCGTGAAGCGAGACCCTGCGTGTCCCGTCCCATCTCGCCGAAGACCGCAGGGTCGTCCTGACGACTGGACTTGCCATCCAAGGCAATCTCCATCCATGGCCTGTCACCGCGGCGGTTGAAGCCACCCCAGGCGATTTGAACGTCGTGCCAGGTTCCGACATCTACCGGACCCGGCGCTTGCACGGTAACCAGGTTGCTGTTCTGGCTCTGTACACTGAAATTCAGGTGGCCGTCCGTATCGGCGAAGAGGGCGAATGTATTGACCCCCGTCCCGCAATGCCCGCCAACACCGTTCCCGGCGTTGAACAGCACCCGGGGCCCGCTTGCCTGTCCCCGCAACCGGAAGCGAAGACGCAGGCGTCCTCCGTTGGCACGGAACCAGGGTTTTGCTTCGTACTGCAGGACGTCGCCGCCACGCAACTGGATCAGCGAACCGCCGTCCTTAATGACGCACACGCCGCGCGGCCGGCGCCTCACCGCCACGAGCAGAACCGGATGCTCCCCGCGAGAGATCCAGTATTCGTGCTCGGTTCGCCGGGAGGAGACACGCAGCCGCTGCCAGTCCTCCGTGCGCTTCAGCCCGCCCAGCACGGCGACGGTCTCGTTCTGGCCGCCCACGCAGGGCAGGCTGCCGCAAGTCACCGGCTGGGCCTCGAAGGCACTGATCGTGCGGAGCAGCGGACTGCCCGCCCACTGGACGTGCAGGCTCATGAAATTGGCGGCCAGGCCGCCGTCGAACCCGCTGACGCACATGATTGCCGCATCGGGCTCGTGATTGCTGCGCATCACGGCGAAACCACCCGTGTACATACTGAAACGACCCGCCAGCGAAGTCACGCGCCGCGTCCTGGACGGGCGGAAAGCGGGATCATAGTAGCAATAAGCGTATGGCCCGTAGGATATCATACACTCCGCCGTCGAACCTTTGACGCCCATTCCGAAGCGATACAGCCTGCCCAGGCGGGGATCGGAAAGCGCCACGTCGCGCAGCCTTCCGTCTCCGGCCTCCTGGGCCAGCCTCAGAAGTACCGGCGAACTGTTATTGAGCTGGCCGCCGAGCACGATGTTGGCATTTACGGGATAGTAGAGCTGATCGGGGATCTCGCGAGGCGCCGTCCAGTGGGCGCGGAACCATTTTAGCGGGCGACGAAACCGGTCCGGTACCTCGCTCATCAGGTCGATGCCGGTAACATTGCGTAGCGCATCGGCAAAATGCAGGAGCCAGAGGTTTTCAAAAGCCCAGAAAGTAGGGCCGTCCACGGGCTCGCCGCCGGGACCGCAGCCGTGGGGCAGGACGCCGCTCCGGAAGCGATCGATAACCGCCTGCAGCCATGCCTCCGCCCGGGGGTGCTCACCCAGCAGGTGCACCGCGGCCACCCCGAAGTGCCCATAGTCGACGACGGTGTGGTGCCCGCCTGCCGTTAAGTGCCGCCGTTCGTCCACGTACGGCCACCAGCGGTCCATCAACTCCACGAGACATTCTCGGACATGGCGCTTCTCGACATCGGACAGTACCTCGTCCATCAGGTCGAGGGCAAGCGCGAAAGCGTGCATGTAACGGTTGGCCGTGTAAAAGTGCTCCTCCACGTGGTCGCCGTGGTCCCAAACCGCCGCGGTCCTGAGCCATGCGCGAGCTCGGTCAAGCCAGCGCGGGTCGCCCGTAAGCCGCCAGGCGAAGGCGTAATTCTCGATCAGGGCCGTGGCCTGCATGGCGGTGTAGAAGGTCAGGTAAAGCTGGTGGTTGGGGTGTGGGCTGTGTGTCCGTCTAGGGACCCACCTCCACGGCCGCTGACCTGCATACAGTTCACAATCGTCCAGCAGGTTGGAGAGGATGCGCCGTCGCACTGGATCGGCCGGTGGCTTGTACTCGAAACCCGGATCGTCTACCGGCCTGAACAACCGGGGTCTTTCATGGCGGAGAACAGGGATCGAGACCTGTCGCGATGTGTTGGTCGTGGGGTCGGGCATCGTTGTTTACCGGGATTCCAATCGTCAGACTCGTGGCCGAGTAATTTCCCAAGGGATTTTCAAATTAGACTAAGATACTGAATCGACTGACCGTAAGATACTGAATCGACTGACCCATGGAAAAGGTGTATATTCGATGATAAACACGTTACATTCCGGGTCAGCACCTGGCCTCCTATACCAGGACAATCATGCTCCAAAACTACCTCACCATAGCCACACGCAGCCTGCTCAGGTATCCCGCCTACACGCTCATCAACATCGCGGGGCTCGCGATCGGCCTGGCGGCCTGCATGCTGATCCTGCGCTACGTCTGGGACGAGTTGAGCTACGATCGGTATCATCCCCATGCCGACCGGGTTTACCGGATCGTCGATGATATAGAAAGTGCCGGGCAGACGGTCCAGACGGCGGGATCGCCATCGGGATGGGGACCCGCCCTTAAGCGGGATTTCCCTGAAATCGAGCTGTTCGCCCGGGTGCGAGGCACGACTTCAGTCTGGTTCATCATGCATGAAGAAAAACGATACTATGAGAAAAAGGTCATCTGGGCGGATGCGGCTCTGCTGGACATGTTTTCCATTCCGCTTGTCGCAGGCAATCCCCGTACCGCGCTGACCGAACCGTATTCGATCGTGATTTCGGAGGATATGGCCTTCAAGTACTTCGGCGGCGAGGACCCCATGGGGAAGGTCCTCAGAGGGGACAACGTCTGGGACTTTATGGTGACCGGCGTCATGCGGAACATCCCGGCCAATTCGCATTTGCGGCCGGATATGATCCTGTCTCTTGTAACAAGGAACGCCCTTTATCCGGATAGCCTGGATGATTGGGAATTTCACGAAAACCGTTATACCTACATCAGACTACATGAAAATGCCGCTCCGGAAGACCTGGAAGCGCAACTGCCCGCCTTCGTGGAACGAAACAAAACAGGCAGGTTCCGCGATTCGAGCAAAGTGTTGAGACCGTCTCTGCAGCCTCTGGTGGACATTCATCTGCATTCGCACCGGGACAGCGAGCTCGAGCCCAACGGGGATTTCCGCTACGTGGTGCTCTTCCTGGTTATCGCGTTCCTGATTCCCCTCATCGCGTGCATCAACTTCGTGAACCTGGCCACGGCACGGTCCGCCATGCGCGCCAGAGAGGTGGGTGTGCGTAAAGTGATGGGGGCCAACCGGTCCCAATTGCTGGGGCAGTTCCTGGGTGAGGCCATCCTCATGGCGGGACTTGCCATGATCGTCGCGGTCGCGCTTGTACAACTCGCCCTGCCCGGCGTGAACGTACTGGCTGGCAAGCAACTGGACTTTGCCCTATCGGAAGGCTGGGTGCTGGGAGCGCTCGCGGCGGGAACGCTCGCGATTGCAGTGGCGGCTGGAAGCTATCCCGCGGTGTACCTGTCGGGTTTCCTGCCCACCGAAGTACTGAAAGGGAGTTTGAAGTCAGGTACGGAAGGTATGGGATTGCGGCGGTCCCTGGTGGTGATCCAGTTCTCTATGTCCATCTTTCTGCTGGTCAGCACCGCCGTCATCTACGACCAGCTCGAGTACATCCAGGACGTGCGGCTCGGTTTCAACAAGGAGCATGTCATGGTGATCCCGATTACCGGCGCGGTTCAGCGTGAAAGCACCCAATTGCTGAGACTACGCCTCGCACAAATGCCGGGCGTGGTCGGCATGGCGACGACCGACGGTGTCCCGGGCGAACAATCACCGCGGATTATGGCCGTCCGTTCCGATGAGATGAGCCCCGAGGACAACCTGATCGTGTCCGTGTTCTCTTCAGATGACCAGTTCCTGGAGGTCATGGAAATCGGCCTCGCGGCAGGCCGGAACTTTCCGGTCGAGTTGGCCAGGGATACCACCATGGTAATCCTACTGAACGAGACCGCCGCCCGTAAACTGGGCTGGGAAGCTCCGCCCGACGCGATCGGCATGCTCGTGGAATGGATCGAGTACCGCGGTACGAAAGGACGCGTCCGGGGGGTCATGGAGGATTTCCACCTGCAATCGATTCATGAGGAAATCGAACCGATCGTCTTCATACACTATCCCTACGACTTCAGTGACATACTCATTCGAATCGGGCCGGAGAACCTGTCGGATACCATCGCCCGGATTCAGGAGGCGTGGCGGGAAGTCGATTCCGTCTATCCCCTGGCATACACGTTTCTGGACGAGGATTTTGACAGCCTTTACCGCGCCGAACGACAACTGGGTACGGTCTTCGCGGTATTCGCCTTTCTCGCGATCTTCGTGGCGTGCCTGGGTCTCCTTGGCCTGGCTTCCTTCTCGATCCAGCAGCGGACCAGGGAGATTGGAATCCGCAAGGTACTCGGCGCCGCCGTTTCGGACATCGTCCTGCTGCTCTCGAAGGACTTCATGAAGTATGTCCTGCTGGCCAATGCGATCGCCTGGCCGTTGGCGTACTACGCCATGGCGCAATGGCTGCAGAACTATGCCTATGCGGCGGGAATCAACTTCGTGTGGTTTATAGCGGGAGGCATCGTCGCCCTGGCCATCGCCTGGCTGACGATCGGGGCGCACGCGCTGGCCGCCGCAGGCAGGAACCCGGTTAACGCGCTGAGGCAGGGCTGATACAGGTGTTACGGCAATGATGCATTGGGTACGACCACGTTGGTCGCGTCATACCAGCCCGTCATTCCAGGTTGTATAAATGCGAATAACTTTTCTCGGAACCGCCGCGGCGCCATCGATGCCGGTCCCGTTCTGCACCTGCCAGGTATGCACTGGTGCCAGACGGGTTGGAGGGAAGAACCTGCGCCGGAGGTCGTCGCTGATGATCAACGACGATTCACTGGTGGACATCGGTCCTGATATTGCCTCGGCGTCGTTCGAGTACGGTCTCTCACTCGCCGGCATCGGCCTATGCCTTCAAACGCACCCCCACGAAGACCATCTGGATACCGGCTACATCATATCCAGACACGCCGATTACGGCACAGTGGTATCAGGAGACCTGCTGCTTGTCGGCTCCGGTGAAACGCTGAACGCGGTCGATGAGATGGTACGCAGTACAAGTGAATACGGGAGCATCTTCGATCCGGGACCGCAGTCCGCACTGCGGTTGAAACCGATGTCTCTCGCGCCGTTCGAGACTTGCACCGCGGGGAATTACCGCGTTACCGGTTATCCCGCCAACCACGGTTTTGATCAGGGATACCTGCTCTACGCTATAGAACAGGGCAACCATGCCGTTTTCTATGGTACAGACACGTCGGTCCTGTCCGAGGAGGTCTGGGATCACCTTCGACGCCAACGTACCCGGTATGACGCGGTCCTTCTCGATCACACCTATGGCATCGGGTTTGACTCAAGACCGGGAGACCACCTGGCGTCACGGGACGTCATTGCCCACGCAGGTCGATTTCGCGAATCCGGATTGCTCAAAGAGAACGGCACGGTCTATGCGACGCACCTGTCCCACGAGGGCAACCTCGAGCACGATGAGCTTGATGAATACGCCCGGGAACATGGTTACCGGGTGGCTTATGACGGGTTGAAACTACGGTTCGAAGACTGAGAGCATTTTTGGCGAGAGAAATACATCTTCCACTCAAGGGGCGCCGGAGACCTGATCCAGGTTACGTTCCGAGTTCCTGAGGGACAGATACAGTCCCCACAGTTCCTCCTCTATGGCCTGCCTGATCTCATCAGTCACTTTACCTCTCTTCGTTGCACTGTCCGGCACGAACGGCACGGACTCCCCATCGCTTTTCGAGTAGATTCCAAACTGCGCAACCATTTCGTCATACTCCTCTTCGGTCACATCGAGTCCGAAGAAGCGGAGGATCCTGGGGAGGTTGCCCGGCCTCAACTGCGTATAGTCCACGAACAGACAGTGGTCACAGGTATTTTCAATGGCGATCTGCAGGGTGGAAGATTCAACCTGCACGCTGAATTCCAGATCGCTCAACTGTTCAACAGCTTCAATCGGCAGACCGGCTTCGAAGGCTCCCTCGGCAGTGTTTTTGTTGCGGATAAACCACGCGGGTCCCTCAAGCGAGGTTGGAATGATCTCGTAGGGATTGCGATAGAGGAACAGCCACGGCACACCCGGATAAAGGCTTCGGATCAAAGCCAGTCGATTGACGTGATTACTTGAGAATTTGACGAAAAATCGTTCATGTACCGGCAGCCGCCTGTGACCATACATGTTGAGCAAGGACTGAAAATACAGGGAGCGTTTATCTCTGACTACGTCTTCGAATTCAACGCCCAGCACCTGCTGTACAGGTTCCGCCTCTTTGATGACGATGTGTCGATCCGATCTCGACAATACCTTGGCAAGCAGGGTCGAACCACATCGCCCGACGTGGAAGATGAATCCCGCTGGCGAAAGCGCGTCCGAGTAAAGATCAGACCTCTCAAGTACATCGAGATCAGTAACCACCGACAATGCGTTTGCATCGTCAGCAAGTAGCTCTTCCGCGGATATCTCGAGAAAGGTCTCGCGCAGATGCATGTCCCCAAAGTCTAGCCACGTGATCTCGCGGGCGTCGCAGTGCAGCTCGACCGGCAGAAGGCCTTTATGCCGTTCAAGCAAGGCGCGCACTTCCTCTATGGGTTTCTTTCTGAGATCCAACTGCGGCATTGATCTTCTCCTGTTACCTTACCGGCGATGTCTCAATAATGTATCGCTGGCTACCAGCAATGTATCGCAAATGTATCGAAGGCTACCGCTTAGCGTTTCGCAGGCTGGCAACACCCGGATCGAAGTCGAGGGTTTCCAACGGCCAGTACGCCGAACGGCGCGCGGCGCATGCCGAATTGTTACTCGACGTGTTTACTCGACGGCCCGAGGCCCCGCGTCTTCGACACGCCAGCAAGTCTCGGCCACGCCGAAGCCGGGCCGGGACAAGACGATAAAAGATGGCAGTCCCAACTGCTTCCACGTAGCAAAGGGTTTCAACCCCGAAATGCGGCTCACGAAAAGGCTCAGTACAGTCCCATGCGTTACGAGCGCCAGGGTTGCCTGTGAAAATCGGTCCGATACTCCATGGACGGCCTTCGAAAACCTGTCGTACGCTGCATCCGCCGTCTCCTCGCCGAAAACCAGTTCCGCCGGTCGGGAGTAGAAACGGCCGATCGACTGCTCGAAGTGGTCCTTTTCAAGGAAGCCGACATTGCTACGTTCATGTTCGTGCAACCCCTCGACGACTTCTACCGGAACATTCAACCCGCGCGCCGAGATACTGGCTGTTTCTACGGCTTTAGGTTCGTTGCTACTGACAATCATATCGAGATCATACCGGCCCAGTTTCTGGGCGAGTGTCCGGGAACGGGCTCGACCCTCCTCCGACAAAGGCCATTCCCTCGAAGGAACCGCAGGATCGATTTCCGGTAACGAATGCTTCACCAGAACGAGCACCGGCATCCTATCGGTACCTCCTTCAGTACTACTGTCGCAAGGCGTTTGGGGTGATATGCAAGAGTCGCATCGGGCGGGAGGATTGATATCGTGACCTTAATTCGCGGCAAGCCATTCTGAAACGAAATTCGAATAGTCATTGTAGGTTAGTTCGTCTAATTCGATTGGTACTGCCTTACACAGGTCTGGCAATTCGGCCTCGAACTGTGTGAAACGACGCAGGATTTCGCTGCCACCTGGTATGGTTTTACGTCCGGATGCACTGTTCAACCAATTCCTTACATGATTGATTGCCTGTTCTGGTTCGTTTGAATGAGCACGAATATCGTGACCTGCAATGTCGGATATGAACTGAACGCCTGGTACCGGTATTGTTCGATATCCAGTATCAGACAGTTTTTATGTTTCTGTTTCGTACTGCCATATCGTCTTGCGCCAATAAACACTCCCAATTCCAATGGCATGTTAAACCTGGGAAGTTTAGTGGCTGAATCCAGCTCAGTTCTGGAAATATCATGAATCCCGAATTTGGATTCATTTATAAGTCGCTGAATACGATCAAACCTTACCTCACCACTATTATCGATTTCAAGAGCACATCTGGGAACAAACCCGCAGTCGAAGACAGAAAACACAATCGCGTTTCTAATCGAAAGATATTGAGCATCAAATGGGAAGTTCAGAAACACATTACTTGTATACGGACTTGACATTATTCAACGCCTCTTGGACTGGCTCCCCCTTTTGGACCTCACAGAATTGACAGCCCTCTTAATTGCCCTTTGTCCCACACTTCCTGATCTTGGCGCTGATTTTACTTTTCGTCCACTACTCGACCGATTTGCCAGCGTTTTAGCGGCAGATGTTTTGGCCTTTTGGGTAGACCTCGGATTCCGAAGTGTTTTCGCAGCTCTACTTGCGGCAGCCTTGCCAGGCCTCTTTGAACGAGCCATTGGTTATCTCCTCATTCTGAGGGTTCGTTTGTCTCTGGCCATAGCATTTCCTCCATTTGAGCAAGGATACATGCTATCGCCAGTTACACAAAACATGTTACAGACTCCCGGCTACTGCTTTGGCGAGAAGACCGGTAGGAAGACTCACTTCAAACTCCAACCCGGTCTCGGATGATTGACAATTCTCAGGTATCGGTACTTTCGCTGGACGACAACGGATAGCTCCGCCTTGATGGCTTCTATGCAGGCTTATGCCGAACCTCGTTCTGATTGCGAGACAACGTCATCGAGAAAGGGCGGAGGACTTTGCTTCGGCGTGCCAAGCGTGCCGGCCTCCTGTTCCCTGCTGATCCACTCCCTGTATGCCTGGTCTCGTTCTCTCCGACCCTCCTCGCGGCCTTCAGCGCGACCCTCCTCCCTGTGTCGTCGCTTTATGGATTCGTAGAGCCACCCCATGAAATCTACTCCTTCTATGATCGTAAACGTGGCGAATACCGATGATCCACCGATCTTGATAATGTAATCGAAGACAAGCTCGATTGAAAAGGCGTAAACCCCGAATTTCCAGAGAATAACATGGCTTGCTACCGTGATGGCCAGAAAGACAACAGTAAACCACCATCGAGTGTTTTCGGGAACGCCCCAGACAGCGACCCGGTTTTGACTTTGGTTTTTGCCCATTGTAGTCGTCGCGTTCCTCGACTCGCTTCTGATATGATGCATGAATCGATCGCATAGTCCCCGACCTGATCGTGGCATGACGCACAATGCGGGGAAATCAGGCGCAGGAGGCCCCGATATCAAACGGATACACGATCCGAAAATGGCTTATTGGGATTAGTCGATTTTTAGAGTCGAATCTTGGAATCTGTGTCAAAAAACCAATATTACCAACTGGTCTTGACATTCAACCAGAGATAGCTGGGGATGCGCCAACATCTCACGTGCTCGAGGAAGTTCAGATGACGCCAGGTCTTCTCTTCGCTGTCGTATTCTGGGCATCGACTGGTTAACCCGGATCAAAGTCGAGAGTTGCACAAAGGCTAAGCCATGATCATCGGCGCAGAATAACCGCACAGGTATTTGACGTGGTGTATATCTACGGATCATTCACCGGAAAGTGCTTGATCATTCTGACGATCTCCATCTTCGTTCTCGATGGCATCTACGAACTCCCATGATGCCCATTCGCCAGGCCAACATCCCAGTCGGCGCTCGAAGTACAATTCCAGACCGTCCTCTTCATCAATATGTGAACCTATTTCTCGAAACCCCATCGACCGAGCCATATACAGAGATGGAATGTTGTCTGGGTCAATAGATAGGACAAACAACGCTGACCATGTTCTTCATACGCCCATTTCATCAACGCAAGCGCCGCTTCCTTGCCGATGCCCCGTCTGCGGAAGGATTCACCAACTTCGTAACCGAGCTCTACTCCATCTGCTGCTACATTCCGCAGATCCTCGGGACCAGGCTCGGAGTGGAAACCGATCCGACCACACATAGTCTGTGCCTGTTTAATGACTATTGCCCGCAACAACCAGGGTTGTACCTCTGGACGAGCCTGGAGTTGTCTTAATCGGTTTCGCAGCGTGCGAGCACTGAGAACGAGATCCCTGGGAATCTCAAAGCCGGCAACCTTCTCCGCCGCCCCATGATTGCGGGCTAGCAACGCTTCCAGCAGTCGCGGCCCCATCGAGACCAATTCCAGGCGACGTGAGGTAATGATGTGGGTAATTGCCTGTCTCCGTTCGTCAACGATGTTACAGAGAGGTTGGCCGGTTCTGCTCTATCTTCTTCGTAATATGAAGTACAAGCGCGTCATCCAGTCTTACTTCCTGTCCTTCGGTGACAGATTCCTTCCCGTAGGCCAGGGATCTGGCATCGTGAATGTAGCCCCTTATGGCCTACCTACGCTGAGCCGCGGCATGACCGGGATGCAGGCCGACTCGATACCGACGATGGTACTTCGTTCACGGTCCAGTAGCTGCTCGACGGAGGTTCAAATAACTTTCCCCAGTGCGTTACAGAGGCGCTCCAGGCTCTCCCGAGGCCACGTCTCGTCCCGGTCGTATCCTTTTACAAACTGCGGAACATGAGCCGGCAGCTCGAGCCAGGCGTGCTTTTCTTTAGTCCAAATGTGTGCGTTAATCTCAAGCACCCTCATATCGTCCAGCGTTCGCGAACTCAGTAGCGCAGTGGCCGGATGATTCGAAGCAGTCCTGTAGATAACATCTCCGCAGGACCCGCAGATGAACGTCGTTCGTTTTGCATCGGAAGGCTTCGAAACAATCACCCCATGATCTGATGAGATATCGTTTTCCAAAACAATAGTCGTAATCCCGAAGGCGGACCCGGATGCCTTCTGACAGTCGAGACAGTGACACGCGTGCACAAAAAGTGGCGGGTTCCGAAGTCTGTAACGTACCTCTCCGCAGCTGCAGCCGCCAGAGTAACTGTGGTCCTTATGCACCTGTTTCTCCCAATACGGTGGGTGATGCCGGTGTGTTAGGATGGATGATGCTAGCAATGTAATCGAAGACAAGCTCAATTGAAAAGGCGTAAGCTCCGAACTTCCAGAATACAGCATGGCTTGCGACCGTGATGGTCAGAAAGACAACGGTAAACCACCATTTTTCAAGTTGAACCTGGGAATCTGCGCTGCACTTGTATTGTTCCGTTGCCAATCCCTACGCCCTGATCCCACACGTCTCATCCGTCAGGACGTCGTAGTGATGCACGTACTTCACGCCGTCGATCACGAGACGGTCGGTGTGGGGCAGGTCATCTTCCCACGTCATTTCGACCCCCTGTAAATGAGGTGGCTTCTCCCGTTTTCCCCAAAGGTTGCCGTTGTAGCGCCGGAACAGCAGCGTGCGGCCGGCACGGGTGACGTATGCCATGATCAGCACCGCTCGATCAGACGTATCCGCGTCGATGTCGAAAACCCGCATGCATTCGAATGTCCGATCGTCGATACGTACCGTGTAGAGTCCGTTTGAGAATAACTGTGGAGCATCTGGTTTCTTTACGAACGTGCCGTCCGACTGCTCCGTCAGGTAACCACGGTCTTCGACCAGACGTGGCGTCATGCCAAAATCCCATCCAAAGTCTTCGTCCAGGCAGGTCAGGAGTTCCCTGGTGCCATCGGATTTCATGCTTTCGACGGCCAGCCAATGCACCTCCGTCTCTTCCAGGCGGCCCCAGACGCGGGTATGGCGATCCCTCGTCTCCGGATCATGGTTAAACGGGAGGAGGCCTTCCCGGTCCCCGCAGCGCTGGTCCTCCATCTCGATCTCTACGCACGGTCTTCCGTGGATGATGGCGCGTCGCGTAGCAGCCATGTCCTTGACCTCGGTTAACTTCCACGCCGATCCATCCCGCGTTGGCTCGTAGTCCGCCCACCGCACCTGGTCACCGATTTCGGGAACGATGAACCACCATGACAACTCCCGTAGGTCGATGGCGAATGGCGGTTTTGCACTTTTTTCGATGGAGATTTCGGGCCGGAAATCTGGAAAAGACGCCTTTACGGTTTTTATTTCTGCGGTCATGGTAATACTCCTTCTTTTCGTGGTTACGCCCAGCTCGCTTCGGACCAAGTCCCGGCCGTGGGACAGTCGCCGCTTGATGGTTCCCGATGGGCAGCGATGACGGGCAGCGATTTCCGCGATGCTCAATCCATCCAGGTAGAACGACCTCAGTGCCGCTCGTTCCTTCTCCGGCACATGATCGAAGGCTTCAACCACATCCTGTGCTGCCTGGCGTTGACGAGCCGCCGGTGCGCAGAAGCGGTTAATCATCGTCGCGAGTTCCTCTGCTCCGACAAAGCGCTCTCGACGTTGCGTGGAGCGCAGGTAGTCACTGCAGCGGTTACGCGCAACCTGGTAGAGCCAGGCGCGCACGTTCCGCGGCTCCAGATCACGCAACCCCAACCAGACGTGCAGGAGGGTCTCCTGCAGCACGTCCTCCACCGCCTGCACCGACCCGATCCGATCCCGGATCAAGGCGGCCAGCGAACGCTCGTAGCGCCGGATCAGGGCCACGAGGGCCTGCTCGTCGCCTGCCTGGATCTGTTGGACTAGGATCTGATCATCGAGGAACCCCATTAGATCGCTCTCCCTTCATCTAACAGGGCGATGTAGGAGGGGAAAAGGTTCACGAGGTGCAAAATGCGTTGCTTAGAGGACCCTCGCGACCGAAGCCACACACACCATGTCGCCATGTTACAGGCGCACTGCCCGTGTAGGATTTCACAAACCCGCGGCATTCTCACCGAAAACCAGGGGGTAGAGCCTCTCAGCTTGCCTGCAGGCTTGTCGCAGAAATTCAACTTGGTCCTTGAAACCAGAGAAATTCATTAACACTTCGAGGCTTACGGGTCCTGCATATGCGGAATGACGGATTTCCTCACAAAGTTTCTCCCAGTCTATGAACCCTTCGCCAGGAACGACGTGGTCAACATGATCCCTGATTCGATCCGACAAATGAAGGGCCAGAAGTCTGGTCCCCAAGACATCAAGCAAAGTGAAAGGTTTCGGACCACCTATCTGGTCGTGTGAGGAGTCGTAGCAGAAACCAAAATGTTCACTGGGTAAACGCTCGAGTGCGGAACGGACAAGTTCCGTCGCTGGACCCGGGAGGACATTCTCAAGAGCGAATCTCACCCCGGTGTCTTCGGCGACTGGCGCCAAGGCTTCACACGTATTCAGTACCACTTCCAGGCGTTCGTCGAACTCGCTGGGATCGAAATCAAACGAACTCGCGTGGACGACGATGACCGGTACGTCGAGAAAAGCAGCGGCCTCGGCGGTAGCGGTAAGGCTGGAAAGGGCTCCCGGCAGATCAAGCCGAATGCCGTGAATCGAGTCCATTCGCAGGTTGGCGTCGTGCAGAAGCTGGAGAAGATCACCTCTTCTTGATACGCTCAGATAGCTGGAGTGAGGCTCTTTAGCACCTAGCGACACGTGCGTGAATCCAGCAGAGGAGATCAAAGGGAACAGATCTTCAAGCGATCGCTCGTAGGAGAAGCAAGTTGAAATAGACGTCTGTTTCCGGTTCAACTGCTAACCTCCTTCGCAGGCATCTTGAACCGGCCCACATTTAGTGTAACGAACTCGCGGATGGTGGAACGCCAGGACCAGATCGTCCTCGTACACGCACTGTACGTCAAGCTCTCCAGACAGCACATCCTCGCAGTACCAGTCACGCCGCGCCACATGCATCCTCCTTTATGAATACTGATCTCATTCCGCCTATTGATTTCGCTCCGTCCATCCTCTACATAGTCACCGGCAAACGCAATATGCGTACAGTAAATCGCATATAACGATGTCGATACATTCCGACGCCATGAAGACCAACGTGGGGAATGGCACCTTCTTTCGAATCTATCGTTCGACAAGTGCTACTTGATCAGGCCGCTACTCCAGCCTGTAGCTTTTTGACACCGCCTTCAAAATTACGTATCTATATGACAGGGCATATTGCCGTCTTTTGTCGGAGACCGTCGCCCCCCTCACCCTTCGCCGCGCCTTGTCAAACGCCGCGGATAAATCCCGTACGGGAAAGAAGGTACAATCATGATCAGAATCAACAACATCCTCGTGCCGACCGACCTGTCGGACTATGCCGGATACGCGCTCGATTACGCCCGCGAGTTTGCCTCGGCATACGGGGCGAAACTGCATCTGCTCCACGTGTTCGATCTGCCGTGGATGAGTGCGGCGGGCGTCGATCTGCCGGTTGTATCCTCGGCTTCGGAGATGCAATCCCAGTACGAGTTGGACGTGAGATCCCGGCTGGAAACGATCCGCGGCGAAATCGAAGGTCTCGAGGTCCGCACCGCGGTGGACACGGACGTCGCGCACGTGTCCATCATCCGCTATGCCAAGAACCACGACGTGGACCTGATCGTTCTGGCTACCCACGGAAGGACGGGGATCACCCACGCCCTGATCGGGAGCGTGGCTGAGAAGGTCGTTCAGATGGCGCCCTGCCCGGTATTGACCGTAAAGCATCCGGAGCACGAGTTCGTATTGCCCTGATCGTCTCGACCCCCAACACCTGGCGAAACGGGACAATGGGATGAGCGGGAGAGCCGTGTCGATCGGCACTCGAAACTATGGGCGTCCCTATACATGACGACACGGGAAGACGGAATGAGCGGGAACAGCAGTCCGGTCATTACGAGGACGGGGCTTCAAGCGCTGATACGCACTCGATACCATTTGATCTTATCGAAGAGGGAAAGCACAGGTCAGGATGAGCAATGACGCGTTAGCCGGTCGGATTCGTTCCATTCTTTCGAAGCGTAACGGATACTCCGAGCGAAACATGTTCGGCGGCGTCTGTTTCATGATCAACGGCAATATGTGTGCGGGGACCTGGAAAGGCTCGCTCATCGTGCGGCTGGACCGCATGCAACACGACGAGACGCTGGCGGAACCGCACACGAAACCTGCCGACATCGCGGGACGGACCATGAAGGGATGGGCGCTGGTGGAACCGCCGGGCATTGCATCAGAGCAAGATCTGCAGGACTGGGTGGACCGTGCCGCGGCCTACGCTGCATCCCTGCCGGCCAAGTGAAAGTCTCGGTAACGGCTGATTGCAAGTCTTGATACCGTCCAATTGCAAGTCTGAAAAGCGGCTGATTGCAAGTTAGTGGTGCGGCCAATTGCAAGATATCGTGGGGCCTGGCAGAAGATTTACGATCAACGGGCGACAGGCGGCCCAATCGGTGTACAAGCGTGTGTTTTTAATGCTTCAACGTTAAGGAATCGACTCAAGTTTATCCTTTCCAACACTTGAATTCATACCGCTTCTTCTGATGCTTCCCACAGCATTCTGATGGGTACGGCTGTCAATCCGTCTCCGAAACTCCAACACATCTCGCCGTCGTAAAGCACTATTCCGCCAGCGAACCGGTCACCGGCCGCGTTCATGAGTTTGCGTAATCCACGAAAATCAGACGCTCGCACGGTACTGGATGCTTTCACTTCCACACCAGCCACGGCAATAGATCCCTTTTCGATAACGAGGTCCACCTCAACCTTGTCCTTGTCCCGATAGTGGAAAAATGTCAACGGATCGCCATACCAGCTGGACTGTCGTTTCAACTCTTGAAACACGAATGACTCAAGATACTGTCCCAGCAGATCGCGGTCTTTCTTGAGCGAATCGCTGTTCGCGCCGATCATGGCGCATCCAATACCTGTATCACAGACGTGCAGTTTCGGCGCCTTGACTGATCTCTTCAAGCGGTTGTTCTGCCATGCCGGGAGTCGCTCCACAAGAAAGATTCTTTCAAGAATCTCTACGTATTTGCCAATCGTCGGGCGACTGAGGCTGAAGGTTGCGGACATGTCCAGTAGGTTGTATAACCGTGCCGTTTGAGTCGCAGCGATACCGAGCAGACGGGTCATGACCTCATGATCGCTTATATGGGCGATGTCACGCACATCCCTTTGAAGTTGGGTTTCCACGTAGCTGACGTACCAATTGCGTCTTCGCCCCTCGGTTGAACGCGCCAGTGCGGCCGGAAAGCCTCCGGCGACGATACGATCAACCAGTCGGTCCGACGATCGGGGCAGTTGAGGGCCTTTGAAATCACCAGAGAACAAGCGGTCAAGAAAAACAGGACGCCGACCCGACAGTTCGCACTGAGCCAGTGGGTGCAGTCTTATTATCTCCACTCGTCCGGCGAGGGAATCCGACACTTTCGGTACCAGAAGTACCTGGGAGGATCCCGTTAACAGAAAACGGCCGGGTTTCCGGTCACGGTCTATCGCCATCTTCAGCGCGGTGAAAATGGAAGGCGTCCGCTGAACCTCATCCAGAATAACCCTGTCAGGCAAATCGTTAACGAATCCAATCGGATCGCTTTCGGCTGCGTTACGAGCCACGTCATCATCGAAGGTGATGTAGTTAGCGTTACTCCATTCCACCCGATCTCCATTGTCCCATTGCGCTACCGAGCCGTCGTCCTGCGCTACCAAGCCGTCGTCCCATTGCGCGTATCGGGACGGATAGGCCATTCTGGCCAAGGTGGTCTTGCCACACTGGCGCGGACCGTGGATCAGGACGGCCGGCGAATCGGAGAGCGCCTCTTTCAGGGGATGTTCGGCGTATCGTGGATAAAGTCCGGATTCGGTTTTCATCGGCTTAAAGCACTTCCAAGGTATGTGTTTTCTTGTTAAATATGTTTTGATGGGTTCGTTCAGTCACAATAAACCTGGACGTTTATAACAATTTAAACTGTATGCGTCTGATTGCAAGTTATAATGTCGTCTGATTGCAAGTTTTGATGCCGTCCAATTGTAAATTATATATCGTCTGATTGCAAGTCTAATGAAAATCCCGGCTCTTGAGACGCAACGACCCGTCCTCCAGCCTCGGGTCCCAGACCGCCTCGGCCACGAGGTGGACCACACCCTCCCCCACCTGCAGGTTTCCGGTCACGCCTAAGCAGGGAAGTGTTCTGACCAGCGAGGAATAGGACTCGAATACTTTCTCCCAGATGACCAGGTTCACGAACCCCGTTTCGTCCTCCAGCGTCATGAAGGTGACGCCCTGGGCGGTCCCGGGGCGCTGACGGCAGATGACCATGCCCACGTAATGGACCAGGCTGCCGTCCGGCATCCCGTTGAGATCCCGCGCCGCAGGCAGCCCCTGGGCGGCCAGACCGGGACGCAACGGTTCCAGGAGGTGGCCCAGGACGCTGTGGTCGCTGACCTGATGATCCCAGACGATAGTCTCGAGATTGCTCAGGGAGGGAAACCGGGGCGAGGAAGCGTGGCTGTCGAGCGACAGCGCGGGCGGCTGCCGGGGTTTGGTACCGAGGACCTGCCAGAGGGCGCGGCGGCGGTCCAGGCCGAAACACGCGAAGGCGCCCGCCTCGGCCAGGGACTCCAGCTTGTCCTCGTGGAGTCCGGCCCGACGGGCGACGTCCGGAAGGTCCCGGAAGGGGGCCTGCTCCATGGTCTGTGCCAGTTTCTCCCAATCTCCCTCACTCAATCCCCGGACGTAACGCAGTCCCATGCGCACCGCGAACCGGACGCGATCGCCCGCGTCTTCCGCTTCAATCTCTTCCAGAGTGCAGTCCCAACGGCTGTGGCGTATGCTCACCGACCGCACCTCCACCCCGTGTATCCGGGCGTCGTTGACGATGGTGGCGGGCGAGTAGAACCCCATGGGCTGGGCATTCAGCAGGGCGCAGTTGAACTCCGCCGGGTAGTGGCACCGCAGGTAGGCGGTGGCGTAGGCGATGTGGGCGAAGCTGGCGGCGTGGCTTTCCGGGAAGCCGTACTCGCCGAACCCCCGGATCTGCTGGAAGACGCGTTCGGCGAATTCCTGCTTAATGCCCTTTCGCATCATGCGCGAGACCAGCCGTTCCCGGTGCCGGTCTATCCGTCCCGAACGCCGCCAGGCGGCCATGTCCCGCCGGAGTTGGTCGGCCTCGCCGGGGGTGTAGTCCGCCGCCACCATGGCCAGTTGCATCACCTGCTCCTGAAAGAGGGGCACGCCCAGGGTTTTTTCCAGGACAGGCTCGAGGCATTTGTGGGGATAGGTGACTTCCTCCACGCCGTTGCGCCGCCGCAGGTAGGGATGGACCATGCCGCCCGTGATGGGCCCGGGACGGACGATGCTGATCTCGATCACCAGGTCGTAGTAGGTGCGCGGCTTCAGGCGTCCCAGCATGGCCATCTGGGCCCGGCTCTCGATCTGGAACACGCCCACCGTGTCGCTGCGGCAGATCAGGTCGAAGGTGGCGGCGTCCTCCCGGGGGAGATCGGCCAGGGAGAGGTCCGTCCCGCGGTGCCGCCGCAGGAGGTCGAAAGCGAGGTGCAGCATGTTGAGGGCGCCCAGGCCGAGGAGGTCCACCTTGAAGAGCCCCGCGTCCTCCACGTCCTCCTTGTCCCACTGGATCACGGTTCGTCCTTCCATGGTGGCGTTTTCGATGGGCACCAGGTCGTGGACGGGATAATGGCCCAGCATGAACCCCCCGGGATGGATGGAGAGATGGCGGGGGAAATCCTGGATCTCGCGCACCAGGGCGTTCAGGTGGCGCAGGGCCGGGTTCTCCGGGTCGAGACCGGCCCGCCGGATGAAGGCCCCGTCCCAGCGTTCGTGCGCTATCAGCTTGGCCAGACGGTCCAGGCTGGTCGCCGGTATCTCCAGTACCTTGCCCACCTCCCGGATGGCGGACCGGTAGCGGTAGCGGACGACGTTGGCCACCATGGCGGCGTGGGTGCGCCCGTATTTCTGATACACGTGCCGGATCACCTCTTCCCGGCGGTTGTGCTCGATGTCCAGGTCGATGTCCGGCGGCTCGGCCCTTTCTCTCGACAGGAAACGCTCGAAGAGGAGGTCCACCTGGGTGGGGTCCACGCTGGTGATGCCCAGGGAAAAGCAGACGGCGGAGTTGGCCGCCGACCCGCGGCCCTGGCAGAAGATGTGCTCGCGGCGGCAGTATTCCACGATTTCGTGCATGGTCAGAAAATAGCCCTCGTACTCCAGTTCCCGGATCAGCGCGAGTTCTTTCTTCAACTGGGGAGCCAGTTGCGACGCGAGCTTGTCGCCCAGGCGGCGTTCCGCGCCCGCGAAGGTGCGCTCTTCCAGGTACTGGATGGACGTCTTGCCCTTCGGCAGGCGCTCCAGCGGGTAGCGGTAGCGCAGTTCCCCGAGGGCGAAGGTGCAGCGGTCGGCCACCTCACGGGTCCGATCGAGGGATGCCGGGTCATCGCGGAAGAGCCGCGCCATGTCTTCCGGTCCCTTCAGGGCGTGCTGGTCGTTCGACCGGATAAGGCGCCCGGCCGCGGGCAGCGTCACGCCCTCCCGGATGCAGGTCAGCACGTCCTGCAGCCGCCGCCTTTCGGGCGCGTGGTAGAGCACCTCCACGGCGGCAACGGTGGGCAGCCCGAACCGGTCCGCCATCTCCCGGAGGCGGATCTCCTTCAGGGCTTCCTCCGCCCGGAGGTGCCGGGCCAGGACCACGTACAGGCGGTCTTCGAAGGCTGTGCGGAGTTGTTCCAGGACGGGATCGGGGGCGGGAGGACCCGGGCGGATCGGAGCTACACCCCCGGAAGCAGCCTCAAGATCAGCCTCGGGCCCGCCGATCCACAGGGCGATCAGGCCGGGGCTGTAGCGGCACACTTCCTCCCAGCTCACCCTGCAGTTCCCCTTGGAGGCGCGCAGGTGTCCGGCGGTCAGCAGCCGGCATAGCCGGGCATAGCCTTCCCGGTTCTGTACCAGCAGCAGGACCTCCGAACCGTCCTGGAGACTGACCTGCGATCCCACGATCAGGTGGACGTCCAGTTCCCGGGCGCGGACGTGTGCACGGACGATGCCGTACACCCCGTTGCGGTCGGTAAGGGCCAGGGACCGAATGCCCAGGCGCCGGCAGGCTTCCACCAGTTCCTCGGGATGGCTGGCCCCTTCCAGGAAGGAGTAGTTGCTCTTGCACCAGATGGGCGCGTAGGCCTGGATCCCGGCCGTCATTCGACCCGTCCCTGCACGTACCAGCGGGCTCTCCGGTGGTCGTAATAGACCCAGAGAGTTTCTCCCCGGCCGGTGTCGATGAAGCGGTAATCCCTTCGGACCTCCCGGACCCACCATCCACCGCTGACCAGGTGTTCCGGGGGCGGACCCGGGGCCGGCGGCGACGGCCAGTTCACGGGCAGGCCTTCCAGGACGCGGGGACTGGCATGGGCGCGCCGCACCAGGGAGCGCACCGCGACCGGCCGGGGGCTGGCCTCGGCGAGCTTGCCGAAGGGATGCCACGCGAAGCGGGCCTCCGGCAGATGCCCCGGTCTGAGCCGGGCCGTGAGCACCGAATCGGGTCCGAACTCGGCCCGGACCCGCGCCAGGGCGCGCATAGCCGACCCGGTATCGCGGTTCGGGTTCTCCTGCAACAGGTTCAGTTTCTCGGCGGTGACGCCTACGCCCTCCACCTCGAGGGACAACGCCACCGGGGGGAAGGGGAAGGAGACCGTTTCCAGGTGCAGGCCGGCCAGTTCCAGCAGGACCGGCGCGGCCAGCGTCGGCTCTGCCGCCTGGATGCGAAAGCGGCGCCGCGCCCCGTCCTCCTGGCGGAATTGAAGCCGGAGCGCCGCAGCCGCCTGGCATCTTCCGGCGGCGGCCTTCAGCAGGGGCGCCAGGAGCTGAGATACCCGGAACAGCAGGCTCCGGGCGTCAGTTTCGTTTTCGTCCAGTTCCATCCGGGCGCGGAGGGGTTCGGGAAGCGCCAGGGGCTGAAGCGGCGTGGGCCGTTCATCCGCCGCAAAGCGGTAGAGTTCCCTGGCCTGCTCGCCGAGATGCCGGGCGATACGCTCCCCGGGGAGTGCCAGGAAGTCCCCCACGGTATACACGGCCAGCTTGTCCAGGCGTTCCCGGAGCTTTGGATCGAGCTGCAGATCAAGCAGCCGCACCTCGCGGCTTTCGGCCTCCTCGACTTCCACGGAGGGGAGTACGGTCACCGCGTCCTTCGCCCTGGCGATGGCATACGTGCCGAAACGGCCGAAGCCGACCGCGATGCTCGCCGAGAGTTCCAGCCGGGAAAGGCAGGCGTGCATCTGTCCGGCCCAGTCCGCGAACGACTCGTAGAGCCAGCCCAGGCCACCCGCGTCCACCCAGAAGACGCCCGGCTCGTCTCCGCACGGCTCCACCCGGGGACTGAAGCGGCCCAGTTCCCCGTGGACCTGCCGGACCGCAGCCCGGAGTTCCTCCTCCGAAACCGTCCCGGCGCACAGGTCGCGGTCCAGGGAAAGGGCCGCGGCGTATCGCAGGCCCGGCCGGATCCCGTTCCGGACGGCCGCGGCGTTGAGCCACAGCACGGGGCTCAGGGGTTTTTCTTCTTCCACCACCGCCACCGGCCTTTCCCGCCACTCCGGATGGCTCCTCAGCAGAAGCTGCAGCGGCAGCGCCCGGATGTTAATGCAGGCCGTCCGGCCCCCGGCAGATTTCGGTGTGGCGCCAGCCCGGTCCATGACGTCTGTCCTTCAGTATTTCGATTTCGTATTGAAAACGGTCGACCGCCAGGCGGCGGCTGGAAGTCTGGCCTCTCAGGGAAACCATCGGTCCCAGCGAAGGCGCCTCCCGGGACTTGGCGGTCAGGCACAGGAGGGCGGCATGGTGGTCCCGCGCCTGCCGGGCCAGGCGCACCTGCAGCGGAACGGGGATCCTGGAATCGGCGTACAGGTCCATCACAACCAGGCCGAAGCCGCCCGATCGCAGGACCCGGTCCGCCGCGCGCGCCACGGCGCCGGCGCCCGGGACGCGGATGACCGCCAGGGCGTCCAGGTCCACGCCGCTCTCCGCCGCGTCCGGCGCGAAGAAGGTATCCGGCGTCGCCGTGATCCAGGCCGCCGGCTCGCCCTCGAGCTGCGCGTCCAGCACCAGCCGGAAAGCGGCAGTCAGCAGGGCGGTCCCGGGGACAGACGAGAGTTCGCAAAGGCGTCCGGCCAGTTGCGTCCGCGACCAGCGCGGCTGCGCCTTCCGGTCTCCGGCGGGCATCCGCGTGAAGTAGGGTTCGAGATCCTGCGGATCCCGGTCCTGCGGGGCCGACATGGCTTCTCCTTCGGTTGTCCCGATGATGCTGCCCGGCGTTTCTTGCCCGGCGCGTCTATCCGGTACTCCTTAGCCGGCATGAGTTTAGTCCACGCTCCGTCTCACCTCGATGACCTTGCCCAGGAGCGAAAAGGGCGCGCCATCCTCACGGGGAATGATCGGGCTGAAAGCATCGTTCTCCGGATGCAGTTCGACGCGCCCGTCCCGCTCACGGTACCGCTTCACCGTGGCTTCCTCGCCCACCAGCGCCACCACGATATCTCCCGGACTGGCCGTCGGCTGCCGGCGCACGATCACCATGTCCCCCGGCAGGATACCGGCGTAGAGCATGCTCTCCCCCTCCACGGTCAGCGCGAAGAGTTCGCCGTCCTCGAAGCGCGTCTGCGCCATGATGTATTCCGGCGGGTTCTCCATGGCCTCGGTCAACTCGCCCGCCTGGACGCGCCCCAGCATGGGGACCAGTTGGGGCGGACTGGCCTTGCCGAACTCCGGAAGACGGTAGCCCCTGGACCTGCCGTCCACCTTGGCGAGCTTCCCCTCGAGCACCAGCTTCTCCAGGTGCTGCCGGGCCGACTGGACCGCCCGGAACCCGAAGGCGCGCTGCACTTCGCGGGTCGTGGGCGAGGTCCCGTTCATGATCCGGTCCCGCACGAAACCGTAGATCTTCTCTCTGGTCTCTCCAGGCGATGTGTAGGCCATGATGGTCTCCCAGGGACGGTGAAAAGAGCCGACGCGATGGGCCGGCGAAATGGACCGACGCGACGAGCCGATGTAACGGATCGACGCACCAAGACGGCGCTCCAAACGATTCTGCGCGTTAAACAATCAGCATGCCAAACGTGTCGAGGCGCGTCAAACGAGCGTCTTAAAGTCCATAAAACAGACATTTGTCTGTTATGTCAAGTGTTTTTGTAGGATTGGTGAGTTGGGAAGGGGTTGGGAGGTGGGATCGGGGGTATGGACTGCGGTGAGACCGGTCAGATAATTTCCAATGAGTTGTAAGTTGCTGGTCCGTCACGCCAGAAAGTTGACACCCCTTAAACAGTTTTTTGTACAATAGCCTTGTTAAATAGTCTGTACTATAGCCTTAACATAGCCTTAACATAGCCGAATATGCGCGAAGAGACGGGACTCAGGCGCCATTCAATAGTAATGTTTGAAGGTACATAATTCCCCAAACAGGCCTTCGCCGAAATGAACATGTTCCCCTACTATCTGAAGACCGCTCTTCGCAGTCTGCGCAGGCGTATCAGCTACACGCTGATCAACGTCGCGGGCCTGGCCATCGGGATGGCTGGATGCCTGTTGCTTCTCTTGCACGTAAAAGAAGAAATCGGCTTTGATCGTTACCATGCCCATGCGGACAGGATCTACCGGGTCGTGTTTGGGACTAGCGGCCAGGTCGCCGCGGCCATGGGGCCCGCTTTGCAAAGGGAATTTCCGGAAGTGGTCGATTCGGTTCGGCTGCTCCCGCCCGCGGGACAATGGATGATGCGTGCCGGGGACAAGGTCAACTATGAGCGTAGCGTCTACTGGGCCGATGAATCGTTGTTCGATGTCTTTTCGTATCGATTTGTAAGCGGCGGCGGCAATTCCGCGCTCAGCGCACCCTATTCAGTCGTGATCACCGAAAACGTCGCGGAGAAATACTTCGAAGAGGCCAATCCTGTCGGCAGGATTATAAGGGCCGATGATTTATTCGATCTCACGGTAACCGGAGTGATTCAGGATGCGCCTGCCAATACGCACATCAGAGGGGATTTCTTCATCTCGATGATCACAAGAACGGAACTGTACTATGGCAATCCGTTAACGCGCTGGACGGACCGCCGGTACTTTACCTATCTCCTGTTAACGGAAGACGCCGCGGCATCGGACCTGGAACAGAAACTGCCGGGTTTTCTCGACAAGCATGTCCAGCCCTCGCTCAGGCCTGAGAGCAGTCCTTTTCTTCAACCCCTGGTGGAAATCCATACTTCATCAAATCTGGATACTGAACTTTCGCCAAATACCGACAGCGCTACGCTTTTCATTCTGACATCGCTGGCCTGCTTTCTGATTCTCGTCGCCTGTTTCAACTACATCATACTGGCTACTGCCCTATCGGCGAACAGGCTGCATGAATTCAGGGCGAGATTCCTGGTTGGCGCCCATCAACGCCACCTGGTCAGGCAATACCTGTGCGAATCGACAATCGTCACCTCTTGCGCATTCATGCTCGCGATTGGCCTGGTTTATCTTATCCTGCCCACCTTCAATTCGTGGCTTGAGAAATCATACGCCATTTCGAGCATCGGCTGGTCCTGGGGATGGATCGCCGCGATCTGCGCAATGGTGCTTTTAGCCGTACTGTCGGGAGCCTATCCTGCCTTGTTGTTCCTGAAAAAGAAGGCCCTGGTCATCTACGGCGGGCATTCCGGATTCGACGGCGGGCGGTATACGGTCAGAAAGGGCCTGGTGACCCTTCAGTTCATGGTCACGGTAACGATACTCGCCGCTTCGGCCACGGTATATCAACAACTATCGTATTTGAAATCGAAACCCCTGGGATTCACGGAAGATCCTGTCGTCGTCATCACGGCGACGTTCGAAAAGATACTCAAAGACTACGAGGTTTTCAAAAACGAGCTGCTTCAAAGTCCGGTCATCTCGGGCGTAGCCGTTTCCTTTACGATCCCCGGGAATGTGGGCGGCCGCGGCTTTCTCCCTACGTTCAAGGTTCGATCGGGCAATAGTCCCGTCGCCCGGCACTTCGAAATCCCGATGCTTTTTGCGGATATGGACATATTAGAAACCCTGGGATTGGAAATGCTGACCGGCCAGCTTTTCGCGGCAAAACCCGGAAACGGGATCATATTGAACGAAGCCGCCGCCAGGCGACTCGGATGGGAAAGGCCCGAGACGGCTATTGATCAACCGATCAACATGGACACTCCATGGAACAATGGCGATTTTCAGGTAATCGGCGTCGTAAGGGATTTTCACATGAGATCTCTTCATCATCCCATCGAGCCCCTGTTGATGGCCCGGGGACCTGGAGGGTACATATCGATACGGCTTCATCCGGAACACATGGTTTCGGCGCTAAGGGCCGTCGAACATACCTGGGGAACGCTGTATCCCGATTTTCCACTCCTCTACTCGTTTCTGGATGACATCTTCGACGAGCAGTACAAATCTGAAGAAACGATCGGCTCGATGTTGATGGTGTTTTCGTTGATACTGCTGCTCATTGCCTGCCTCGGACTTGTGGGGCTGGTGGCGTTTACAACGAAAAACAGGGGCCGTGAGATTGGCATACGCAAGATACTCGGAGGGACGCTCGCCCATACCGTGTCGCTACTGGCCAGAGAATACCTGGTCATGGTACTCACGGCGATTCTGGCGGCTACGCCCATTGCGTACCTGGTCATGACCTACTGGCTGCAGAACTTCGCATATCGAGCGGACCTGGACTTCAAACCGTTTGTATTCGCGGGACTGATTACCTTATTGATCGTCATGTCTACGGTCAGTTACCATACGCTCAAAGCCGCAACCGCCAATCCGGTGGATTCGATACGATCGCCAAACGGTTGACATGCTGCGCTGTTTTTGCATGGATCACAGTCGGATATCAGTCATCAAAAGCCGCGACGGCCAGTCCCGCAGAATCGCTGCGCACGAAGTGATGAGCCCTTTTTAGTGAATGCGGGCTACCCATTTCCTCGGTGAAATCAGTGTCACATTGCGTCGTCTTGATTCATATGTCGCGAGAACCAGTCCGCAGTCCTTGTGAGCAGGTCCTTCTTGTTTTCGATTCGTCTGAGAACGTGGTCTTCATCGGGATAGCTGACAAGTTCAACAGGCACACTGAGCTTCTTCACAACGGTATACATATACTCGTACTGATACAACACATCGGGGCCCGCTACCGCCAACAGGGTCGGTGTCTTAACGTTCCCGAGTTCCGGGAGGGCAGAAGACCTACGGTAATTCCCTTCTGCTTTCCAGGGTTCCCCGCCGAACTGGTATTCCCAGGTCTTCACACCCTTTCCCGCCAGATTCCCGGTTCCATATCGATAGAAGTGGTCTACAATCCCGTCGAAGGACATTGCGGCTCTGAACATGTCAGTCCGGGTGAGCACCCAATTCGTCAGGGTTGCGCCATAGCTGTGACCCATAAGGCACAGCCTGGTTCTGTCAACGGACCGTGATTTCACAACGAAGTCAATTACGGCCTGAATATCAGAGAAATCACGTTCGTAAAAATCCTGACGGGTTCTACCCAGTTCAAACTCGTTCCATCCGTACACCAGACTGCTTCGATAATCCGGCAACAGCACGGCGTACCCGAGACTGGTCCAGAAATGCCACTCCACGGGACCGCCGACGATCGTGCTGGCATCGCGCACTCCTCCGACCGGTCCGCCGTGTAGCTGGACAATCAGGGGCAGGTTCCCCGACACACCGCGTTTAGGTGTTATGAGCAATCCCTTCAGGACGAGTCCATCGTGATCGACCTTGAGCTCTTCAGATACCCCTAGGATATCGGAGTCCGTGTGGGCAGTAAGATCCAACAGGACTTTCTCTTTCTCCTGGGTACTTACAGCAATAAACGAACGGCAGTCGGCATCCGTGGCGTGAAATCCCACCATCGATCGATCTGAAACGGCAACGATTCTCGGCTTCTTCCAACTGGGAGAGTCGGTCAATACCCGTGTGTTACCTGACAGGTCCGAGTAACCGATCTGGCGGTAGACTCCTTCCCCGAAAACGAAATAGATACCCTCGCCGTCGGAAGCCCACGCAGAAGTGCCGTTGATAAACATGTCACGTGTGAGTTGGCGTACGCTCCCGCCATCTGTAGGGACAACGGCAAGATGGCAAAAATAAGGATAGTGGAGATTATTGGGATCGTAATTGAATGCGATCAGCCGTCCATCCGGAGAAGGAACCGGACGAAGGTGTTGTACTCCGCCTTTTTCGACAACGGTTACGGCATTCCCTGTCTGGAGATCCAGCACCCTTATTTCACCTTTGGGATCGGAATCAGTGCCGGTTAGCAGTGGTACGACGGCATGAAACACCAGGTAGTTCCCGGCCCAAGAGAGGTCACGAATCAATTCTCCGCCCTTGTATACCGTTGTCCACCGTCGCGTATCCAATTCGAGAATTCGAATCTCGTATGCAGGCTGTAACGGACGAACCGAGTAGACTCTGGCAGAACTGTCTGGAAACCGCTTGGCTGGACCCGCTTCCAACGAAGGTTCAACTTTCACCACCGTGGCAATACGATCGGCATCCGGAGACCAACATACCTGTCCGGCGAAAACCAAATCGGCCGGAAACAACTCCACGACATCTTCTGTGGTCAGATGATAACGGCAAATCGTCCGATCTTGATGCTGTACCGAGGTAAAGAGGAATTGTACTCCATCCGGAGACACCTTCGGAGACCTGCCCTGTATATTCAGGCTGGTCCGTTTGCCTGTCAGGCCATCAAGCCGTTGGAGTAGATAACTTCCATTTGAAATTCCTGTGGATACGACCAGGTCCGTCGAGTCGGGTATTGCGTCGAACCCTCCAAATTTCAAAGGACTAAATCGCTTGTCGAAAACCATTTCAAGGGACAGCATAAGGCCACCTTGTTTCTGGTTTGCATGCGGCTGGGTAAACCGTACCTTATACTTACGAAGCGGTAGCAGGAATCCAAGGTCGTTCCTTCATATCCTGACCCTTACATACATCCCAATTACGATATTTACAATACCTACGGATCTTTCAAGATCAAAATAGATTCCCGACTTCGAGCCACAAAACCATAGTTCGTCGGTCGCACGCAACTCCCCGGGAATACCCCCACGAAAACCGTTACCTTATCTCGTACTCCCCCTACCGGGATTTAACTAGCATAAGGCCACAATGATCCGGAACTACCTCGCTATAGCGGCACGTAACCTGCTACGGCATCCCGCCTATTCGTTCATCAACATCATCGGACTGGGGGACGGACTCCACTACGGGTCTCTTGCTGAACGAGACGTCCGTGCGCTTCCTGGACTGGGGAACGCCCCTCGACGCGATCGGCCAACAGCTCGATTGGATCCCCTTCGGCGTAACGAAAGGACGCGTTATCGGCGTGGTAGAGGACTTCCACCTTTGCACAAGCCGCGAGCAAATCGAACCGGTCGTAATCTTCACTCACCCCTATCACTCCTAACCTGCTTATACGCATCTAGGCAGAACTACGCATACGTGGCGGGTATCGATATCGCCTGGTTCCCCTGGCGGGAAGCGTCGTCGCCATGTTCATCGCCTAGTTCACGATTTACAAACATGCGATTGCTGCTTCGCGGAAGAACCCGGTGAACTCCCTTCAGGAGATTGAAAACCTGCACAATACTGTTTCGCCCGAACGTTCGCACGTATCGTAATGTCTCGAAGATTACCTGATTTTGGACCCGTTCAGCCATGAATGCCATCATCTCGAAAGATCAAGCCTGGGAAATCGCCAGGGAGTTCTCGGAAATCGCCAAACGAGAGGATGTAGATGACAGCATCCTCGGGGTTTATGTCATCGGATCACTGGGCGCCGACGAGTACATACCGGGCCGAAGCGACATCGACACGGCCCTTGTCGTCCGAGATACTGTTTCCAGCGGTTTGAGAGCCAGATTACGGGAAATCCGAACAGAATTGGTCCTGAAGTATGGGATTCCAAAAGACTTTGGAGGTATCATACTCCCGGAGATCGATATCTACCCTCCTTACGACCCGGAAAAGGAACTCGTACCCGAGATATACCGGCTTCTTGTACAGGGGAGACGCATCTGGGGAAACTATGACCTGGCCAATGTTCCCATGCCTGCCCGCGGCGACTTTCGAGCCTGGGCAAGGGTGTTCCATACATGGTTGAGATCGGATCGACCCGACGCCGAGCACAGCGTAGTGGCCGCCGTCAACCGAATGCTGACCGAGATTCGTCTGCTGTTATGGGACAAGACGGACTCATTCATCCTGAACAAACGAGAGTTGATCCCGGCGTTTCTGCTGAGTGGTTATTCGGAAGGATTTCAGGATGAACTGGCGGATATACAGGAGTATGTGCTCGGGCGCCAGGAAAGGCACGACCTTGAATACCTCGAAGATCTGCTAGAGAGCATCACGAACCTCGTCGTGAAGGAAGTAGAGTTGTAGGCTTTTGCCCGATCGATTCGGTGTTTAAGGACATGTTTGGAAGGGGACATGATGAAAAGAAACGAATCCAGAAGAATCACACCCGCGGAGATCGCCGCGAAGATACCCGCACCGAACGGAGACCGGTTCTTCGTCGCCCTGGAGCGTGGCGAGCTGCAGATCGAGCTGTACATGCCTCGGAACGTGGACGACCAGACGCCGCACCGCCGTGACGAGTGCTACGTGATCGTCGAAGGGAAGGGGAAGTTTGAAATGGGCGGCGAGGTCGTGCCCTTCGAGATCGGCGATTTCTTCTTCGTGCCCGCGGGAGTCGAGCACCGGTTCCTGGATTTCGGCGAGTCGATGAAGACCTGGGTCATCTTCTACGGACCGGACGGCGGCGAGCAGGTCTGATTCGTGCGCGTAGTCCCGCTCGCACAATCAAGTGCCGTCAGCGGTTCCGTCGCTCCGATTCCGCGCGTCCGCACGAATCAGGCATCGCCCCATTTATAAGGCACCGCCGCTATTAGTCAGGCATCGCCACATTTATAAGACATCGCCGCTAGTAGTCAGGCATCGCCGCTTTCTTTAATCCGCCCGCCCGCGCAGGGATTTGAGCCGCCTCGAGAGTTTCTGGATCTCTTCCTCGATCAGCCCGATTTCATCTCCCACGCTGATTCGGCCATCCCGTTCCAGGTGCCGGCGCCTTTCCTCCGACTCCCGGTCGGCCTGGGCCTCCGACATGGAGTTGATGATGACCCCGATGAAAAGGTTCAGCATGATCATGGTGCCGAGCATCACGAAACTCACGAAGAAGACCGCGCCGAAGAAGGGCATGGCCCGGGAGGCTTCGCGCAGATGGGCCTGCGCGAAATCCGCGTAGTTCGGGTAGGCGTCGCTGCCGTACATCTGGATGTACATCACGTCCGTCCAGTCCTCCAGGGTCACCACCCGGAAGAGGGTAAGCAGCGCCGTCGAAAGGTCCTGAAAGTGCACGGGGTCGTTGCCGCGAAAGAGGTAGACGCCCAGTACCGCGTAGACGTAGAACAGCACGCCCAGCAGCAGTCCGACATACCCCAGCGACGTAACCGACTTGAGCAGCGAATTGACCAGCAACTGCAGTTTCGGCACCGCGGTCACCAGCCGCAGCGCCCGGAGCACCCGGGCCAGCCGCAGCACCGCGGCATACTGCCCTCCCGCGGGCACCAGGCAGGCCACCACGATGAGGAAGTCGAACACGTTCCACCGGTCGCCGAAGTACCGGTACCAGTGGCGGCCGTGACGCGCCATCTTCAGGGCGGCTTCCAGGACGAAGAACAGCAGGACCAGTTGGTCGAGCCGGTGCAGCCACGCGCCGTATCGGGCCACGAGATCCCGGGAAGTTTCCATACCCACCAGTACGGCGGCCGCCGTAATCACCCCGAGTACGGTGTGCTGGAACCCTTTCGAGTCTACCAGTTTTCCGATTTGCGTTTTCAACGCCTACCTCGCACGATCTGGGCTTTCAACGGTTACCTCGCACGGAGGATCTGGTAGTAGAAGGTGCCGGTGATTTCAAGGAAAGGATGGAGGAAATCCGCCGGGAGCGGCGGGAAGGGGCTGGAGGATTCGATGGCGTTGCGGCTCGACGCTACGAGGGACTGGTAGGGGATGTCGTTGTCCCGGTAGGACAGGACCTCGAGGTCGCGCAGGGCGCCGTCGGGCATGATTTTGAAGCGTATGATGACCCGCCCGCTTACCAGGCCGAGATTGAAGGCCTCCGGGGCAAACCAGCGCCGCCGGATCCGTTCGCGAAGGATGTACAGGTAGGGCGCGTAGTCCCAGGCATAGGTGCTGAGCGAGAAATCGCCGTAATCCTTGACCGAGGTGTGGCGGTTGTCCGTCCGGGGTACCCTCGGACCTGAATTCCCGAAGCCGAAACCGAACCGCCTGTGTCGTTCGTACGCGGGTTCACGGGCCATCTGAGCCAGTTCGTTCAAGTCGTCCTGGGGGATGAAAACCGGGGCTTCCGGTCCGGTAGGCCGGGGCGCCGAAGCGATTTCTTCGCCTTCCATCCCGCCTTCACCACGGCCTTCCCGTCCGCCCCTGCCCCGGAACTCGGGCCGGATGATCAGGTCGGAGGTCCACAGCGGCGGGTCTTCCAACTCATTGAAATCCTCGATGCCGCCCTCCCGGGGCGTGAGCGGGACGCCGCCTTCAAAGGGTTCATGCTGCTGTTCTTCCTCGTCCGAATCCTCCATCGTCCGGATCTCCAGGTCGCCCTCGGAATAGGCCGGTCCTTCAGGCAGTTCCGTATCCTCCAGCAGGTCCCGGGCGATGGAATTCCTGTCCGCCACGTCGGGGTCCGGATCGTCCGGCGGTTCCTCCACGCGGGCTTCTTCCGGCACGTCCACCAGGGTCGGGGGGTTCTGCATTTCCATGTAGGCCTCTTCGAGCTGCTCCAGGCGCTCGTAGGGCGCGAGGGTAAGATCGATCATGTTCTTGTCTTCGAGCATGCCCGTGGCCAGGAGGACCAGCAGCGAGAGGCTATGGAGCAGTCCGGCGGCTGCGAAGGCGATCAGGAGGTACTTGGCCGTGTTGCGGCGAAAGGAAACGGTCCGTCCCAGGAGCCGGGACTGGTGGGCGTAGTCTTTCGAGTAAATATCCATGCATGATTCTTAGGAAAGGATTACAAGCGGGCGTCCCGTCCGTGTTCGGGCATGCGGAGCGAACCGGCGCTTAGTTCCATCGAGCTCCGTCAGCAGTTCCGCGCTCGTGCGTTGCGGACCGGACGATACCTTTGAGGAGGTTTGACACGTTGTTATAAACGCAGCGCATGTCCGGGAGTTCCATTCTAACGCAGTCCCAGGCTCTGCCGGACCTCCGTCATGGTCTCCGACGTGAGCGTCCTTACCCTGTCGGCGCCCGCCGCAAGGGCGTCCCGCACGTCGTCGGGCCGGCGGGTCAGGTCTTCGTACTTGTCCTGGATCGGCGTCATCGCGGTTTCCATGCTGGCGCCCAGTTTCTTCTTGCAGTCGACGCAGCCGATGCCCGCGCTCCGGCACTCCGCGTCGATGGTCGCCACCTCGTCGGGACTCGAGAAGGACTTGTGCAGGGTGAAGATGTTGCAGATATCCGGGTTGCCGGGGTCCGATCTCCGCAGCCGGTTCGGATCGGTATAGGCGGTGCTGAGCTTCTTCCTGACCGTATCGCTGCGGTCTTTCATCGCGATGTAGTTCCCCTGGCTCTTGCTCATCTTGCCCTGGCCGTCCAGGCCCATGATGCGCGGCGCGGGACTGTACAGCGTCTTCGCATCGGGGAATACCGGGCCGTACAGGTGGTTGAACCGCCGGGCTATTTCCCGCGTCAGCTCCAGGTGCTGGGACTGGTCGTCGCCCACGGGTACGCCGTCGGCCTTGACGCCCAGGATGTCCGCGGCCTGGAGCACGGGGTAGGTGAACAGGCCCGCATTGATGTTCTGCTTGTGCTGGGCGGCCTTGTCCTTGAACTGGGTCATCCTTTCCAGGGCGCCGATGGCGGTACAGGTGCTGAAGATCCAGGCCAGTTCCATGGTTTCGGATACATGGGACTGCACGAAGAAGGTGCAATGGTCCGGGTCGAGTCCGCAGGCCATGCCCATCGTTGCTGTGTCCAGTATGGCGTCCCGCATGGTGTCCGGGTCGTACTCGATGGTGATGGCGTGATAGTCCACGACGCAGTAGATACAGTCGTACCGCGGGATCAGCTTGGCCCAGTTGGCCACGGCGCCGAGGTAATTCCCGATGTGAATGTCGCCGGTGGGCTGGATGCCGCTGTACAGCCGGGTCGGTTCGCCGTCGGCGTTTGCCGTGTCAACGCCGGCCACTTCTGCCGCCGCGTCTGCCGTGTTAACCCCAGCCGCACTCGTATTACTATCTCCCGCCGCGGGACCTGACCCCGCCCCTTCTTCCGACAACGGGTCTGATGCTTTCTGTTCATCCATGTTCATGCCTGCTCCTGCTCCTCCGTGGACCTTCGGGGTCGTTCCATGTTCATGCCCGCTCCCGCTCCTTAGCGTACTCTCCAGGACCTCCCGGCCCCTTCATTCACGGCGAACTACTGCAAAAAAACGTTGTCATGACGCCGCACTCGCCGTATCTTGATTCAATCAAAAACAGACGTGTTAAATAGCGGCGAAAACCCCCTTCTGTCAAGCGAAAACATGGTGGGAGTTCCGTTTCCAAACGATTGCCGCCGGGGCGATTCCGCCCATATCGGCAACGGTCTCCCGGCACCTGATGCGACCGGTTTCAATCACTGGTTTCAATCGAGGAACAGGACGTGAACGGCAACCAGGCATCCACCCTGGACGAAAAGTACCAGTCGCTCCGGGAAGACCTCCGCGCCATGGGCAGCGTCATGGTGGCCTTCTCCGCCGGCGTGGACAGCACGCTGCTGCTCAAGGTGGCCTCCGACGTGCTTGGCGAGCGGGCCCTGGGCGTAACCGGCGTGTCCGAATCGCTGCCGGAGGAGGAGAAGAACGAGGCCGCCGAACTGGCCGAATGGATGGGCGCCCGCCACCGCTACGTGGACACGGAGGAGATCCACAACGCGGAGTACATGCAGAACAATCCGCGCAGATGCTATTTCTGCCGGGACGAACTGTATACCCGCCTGGAGGAAATCGCCCGGGAAGAAGACGCGGCCTTTATATGCGAAGGCAGCATCGTGGACGATATCAGCGACTTCCGTCCGGGCATGCTGGCGATCCGGGAACACGGCGTGCGCAGTCCGCTGAAGGACGCCGGGTTCACCAAGGCCGATGTCCGCGCGTTGTCCGTGCGCCTGGGCCTGCCCACGGCGGACAAGCCGTCCCTGGCCTGCCTGTCGTCGCGTTTTCCCTATGGCGACCCCATTACCATCGAAGCCCTCGAACAGGTCGGCAAGGCGGAAGCCTTCATCCGGGGCCTGGGTCTCCGGCAGTTCCGGGTGCGTCACCACAGGAACATGGCCCGCATCGAGACGGAACCCGCCGACCTCGCGAAGGTCATCGAACACCACGACGAGATCGCCGTGTATCTCAAGGAAATCGGCTACGACTATGTCACGCTCGACCTGGAAGGATACCGCACCGGCAGCATGAACGAGGTGCTGAAGAAGCGGAAGGCCGAGGCCGCGGAAGCCCGGTAGCTGCTACGCGGAAGTCCAGTAGTAGATGGAAGTCCGGTAGGAGATAATAGTACGCGCCTGCCGCATGAAGACCCGCCGCATGAACCACGAAAGGAACGCCCATGCCTGCCTTTGACCCCGCCGCCTACGGATCCGTTTTCGCGGAACTGCTCAAAACGCCCCGCGTCATGCCGCTGGACCCGGGCGAGGAAAACAGCCCGGCGAAGGCCGGCCTGGAAGCCCTGGACCTGGACGAGGCCTTCGCGCCCGACAGCATCAGTGACCGGACGATGGCCGAGGGATGCCAGTCGGCCCTTTGGCTGTACCACGATTTCCTGGTCACCTCGCATACCCTCAGCCAGCAGATCACCACGCCCACGGGCAGCTACTGGCACGGCATCATGCACCGCCGCGAACCGGATTATCCCAATGGGAAGTACTGGTTCGGCCGCGTCGGCGACCACGACATCTATCCCGAGTTGAGAGACGAGGCGGCCACTATCGCGTCCGGTACGGACAACCTGCCGGAGGAGGCCGCATACCTCATGTCCCAGTCTTCCTGGGATCCCTACGCCTTCATCGATTTGTGCGAGGGGGCCAACGTGGGCGGGGTCCCGGCCGGTGATCTCTGCCGCAGCATCCAGCAGCGCGAGTGGGAACTGCTCTTCGACTACTGCTACCGCAAAGCGATCGGCTAACGGTACAGGTTGACGCGTAGTCTGCGACGCCTCTTTGTCATTTGGATGTCGTCTGCTGGCCACGAAAGCCGGTCATCCCCCGTCCCTGATCTTCCGCATCTGCTCCATCCACACGCGGATCTTTTCTTCGCGGCCCCGGTCGGTGGGTTCGTAGTATCGATGCCCCTTGATGGATTCGGGCAGATGCTCCTGGTCCACGGACGCCCCGTCGTAATCGTGGGCGTACTTGTATCCCTTGCCGTGGCCCATTTCCTTCATCAGGCGGGTCGGCGCATTGCGCAGGTGCATAGGCACGGGCTCGTCGCTCGTCTGCTCCGCGTCCTGCCGCGCCTTTGAAAAGGCCGCGTAGACCGCGTTGCTCTTGGGCGCGGTGGCCAGGTAGACCACCGCGTGGGCGAGCATCAGGTCGCCTTCGGGCTGGCCCACGAAATGGACGGCCTGCTGGGCCGAGGTGGACAGGGTCAGGGCAAAGGGGTCGGCAAGACCGATGTCTTCCACCGACATGCGGATGATCCGGCGGGCGATGTAGAGGGGGTCGTCGCCGGCGATGAGCATCCGGGCCAGCCAGTAGAGGGCGCCGTCCGGATCGGAGTCCCTCACGCTCTTGTGCAGTGCCGAAATGGCGTCGAAGTGCCAGTCCCCGCCCTTGTCGTATTGCGGCGCGCGGTGCTGCAGCGCCTCGTCGATCTCCTTCGTTGTCAGCCTTATTCGGGTCTCGTCGTCGCGCGGCGTGGTCATAGCCGCCACTTCGAGGGTATTCAGCGCTACCCTCGCGTCGCCGCCGGCCACGGAAGCCAGGTGCGCCACCGCATCATCGTCCATCTCGATGGCTTGTCCGCCCAGACCGCGCTCGCCGTCCTCCAGCGCGCGCCGGACGATCCTTTGCAGATCCTCCTCCGACAGAGGTTCCAGACGCAGTACCCGGCAGCGGGACAGCAGGGCGGCGTTGACCTCGAAGGACGGGTTTTCGGTGGTCGCGCCGATAAGGGTCAGGATCCCGTTCTCCACGGTCGGCAGTACGGCGTCCTGCTGCAGCTTGTTGAACCGATGAATCTCATCAATGAAGAGGATGGTCCGCTTGCGATGCATCCCCAGGCGGTCACGGGCCTCGGCAGCCGCCCGGTGCAGGTCCTTCACGCCGGCGCTTACCGCGCTCATCGGGACGAAATGGGAATCGGTGGAACGGGCGATGATGAAGGCGAGCGTGGTCTTTCCCGAGCCCGGCGGCCCCCACAGGATCATCGAGAAAGGGGTATCCCGTTCGATGGACTCGTTCAGGAGGCGTCCCTGCCCGACCAGGCTACGCTGTCCAAGGAAACCCTCCAGCGAATCCGGCCGCATGCGCGATGCCAGCGGCGCCTCCCGGCGCAACTGCTTTTCGGCCTGTTCGGAGAAGAGATCGGTCATGGTTCAGCGTCCGCCGGAGTGCGATGATGTGTACGCCACCGTGCGCCGGGGTGCGATTTTATGTCCGCACCGGGCAAAGATACGTGAAGTTTCGGGGTTTCATCATTATTATACAGCAGGATCCCCGCCGGGGTTAAGGGAATAAGGTTCCGATGCATCCCAAAAGGGGATAATAAAGGATAATGCGAGACTTTACTTGCGGCGATCATCCAGCGCTGAAACCGGACGGCGTCACCCCATGCTCCAGAATTACTTCACCATAGCCATCCGCCACCTGAACCGCCAAAAGGGCTACTCGCTCATCAACGTGATGAGCCTGGCGCTCGGGATCTCGTGCTGCCTCCTCATCCTGCTCTTCATCCGCGACGAGTTGAGCTACGACCGCTACTTCGACCGCGCGGACCGCACTTACCGCGTCACCACCGAACAGCGGCAGGGCGAAGAGGTCGTTCGACTCGCGGACACCCTGGTGCCCACGGTGTGGTACATGCGTGAGGATTTCCCCGAGATCGAGGACATGGTCCGGCTCGTCCCGCCGGGCAACGCCTGGATGGTGAAGTACGGCGACAAGGGGTTCTACGAACGGAATTTCTACCTCGCCGATACGACCGTCTTCGACGTGTTCAACGTCCCCCTGCTCACCGGCAACCCGAAGACCGCGCTGACCGGGAACGACAAGATCGTGCTGTCCGAGTCCATTGCCAGGAAGTACTTCGGCGATGAGAATCCCATGGGAAAGATCCTGGAATCGGAAGGGACCTTTCACCTCGAAGTGACGGGGATCATGCCGGACCTGCCTTCCAATACCCACCTGGGTTTCGATATCCTCGCGTCTTTCAGGATTCAGGAAGCCTACTCGGAGAAGAAGGTCGATGAATGGGGCTGGCGGACGGCGCACAGCTACATCGTGCTCCGGGAAGGAAGCGATCCGGCCGAACTGGAAGCCAAGCTGCCCGCCTTCGTGCAAAAACACCTGGGGAGCCGTTACACGAGCGACGAAGCATCCATGACGTTCAGGCTGCAACCGGTGACGGACATCCATCTCCATTCGCGGCTGGAACGGGAGCTGACGCCAAACAGCGACATCCGGTACATCTATCTCTTCGCCGCCATCGCATTGTTCATCATCTTCATCGCATGCATCAACTTCATGAACCTGGCGACCGCGCGGTCCGCCGGCCGTGCCAGGGAGATCGGCCTGCGGAAAGTGTTCGGCGCGGCCCGTACCCAGATGATACGGCAGTTCCTCCTCGAATCGCTGATCATGAGCGGAATGGCCGTGTGCCTTGCCCTGATCCTCGCGTGGGTGAGTCTGCCCTGGTTCAACCTGCTTACGGGCAAGGCCATGTCGCTGGACGCGGGAACCGTGGGGTTTGCCCTCGCCGCGGTCGTGGCCATCGGCGGCGTAGTCGGCTTTGCATCCGGCAGTTACCCCGCGCTCTACCTGTCCGGCCTCGCGCCGATCGAAACGCTCAAGGGAACCCTCGCCGCGGGTTCCGGCACCGCGGGACTGCGCAGGGTCCTGGTGGTCGGCCAGTTCGTGATCTCCATCGCGCTGATCATCTGCACCGGGGTGGTCTACAGCCAGCTGGACTTCATCCAGAACCGGAACATGGGCCTGAACACCGACCAGGTCGTCGCGGTCCCCCTGACCTTCGATCCGGTCCAGGAGACGGCAAGGATATACAAGCAGCGCGTAGCGGCAAGTCCCCACGTGACCAGCGCGACCGCCACCTTCATCCTTCCCGGCCACAAGAACGCCGTGATACAGCTCACGTTACAGAGGCTGGGGGATGCCGCCTACGAGAAGATCGATTTGAACGCGGCCTGGACGGACGAGGATTTCCTGGAGACCCTCGGCATTGAACTGATTACGGGAAGGTATTTCGACCCGGCGTTTCAAAGCGACTGGGGCTGGAGGACGACGGGCGGCGGGGTCGTGTTGAACGAGGCGGCCGTGACGAGGCTGGGATTCGGCTCTCCGGAAGAAGCCCTGGGCAAGGAAGTGCACTGGGTGCGCGAATTGCGCCAGGGCTTTGACGAGGAGGAAAAGGAACTGCGAAGGATCGTCGGCATCATGAAGGACTTTCACTTCACGTCTCTGCATCAGCCGATCGGTCCACTGGTCCTGTTTCCCGACGAACAGGGCGGGCATATCGTCGTCAAGATCGCGCCGGGCCACCTGTCCGAGGGCCTTGAAGTGCTCGAGGATGTCTGGCGCGATGTGAACCCGGCTTTCGCATTCGAGTCCTTTTTCGTCGAAGACAACTTCGCCCGCCTCTATGATGCCGAACAACGGTTCGGAAGAGTGTTCGTCAGCTTCGCCGCGCTGGCCGTGCTCATCGCCTGCCTGGGCCTCGTCGGCCTATCCTCCTTCACCGCGGAACGGCGAACGAAGGAAATCGGCGTCCGCAAGGTCCTGGGCGCGACGGTCCCGAACCTGTTCCGCCTGCTGTCCAACGAATTCATCCGCCTCGTGATCGTGGCCAACCTGTTCGCCTGGCCTGCCGCCTACCTCGTAATGACCAGCTGGCTGGACAACTTCGCCTACCGGGTCGACCTGGGCTGGGTCACTTTCATTGTGGCCGGCCTGCTCGCCATGGCGATCGCCCTGCTGACGGTGAGCTACCAGGCCGTCCGGGCCGCCACCGCCAATCCGATCGATTCCTTGCGGACCGAGTAGGAACGCACGGGCAGGACCGCGGTAGAACGCCTATTCCCATTCGATGCCGGACTGAATCGAGCGCGCCGAATGAGCAGCGCCCAGTCCACCACTGAGCACATGACTGAACAGGAACAAGAGCGTGCCATGCTCCGCAACTACCTGACGATAGCCGTCCGCCACCTGAACCGCCAGAAAGGCTATTCGTCCATCAATGTGACGAGCCTGGCGCTCGGCATCGCGTGCGCGCTCCTCATCCTGCTCTACATCCGCGACGAACTCAGCTACGACCGGTTTCACGAAAAGGCGGACCGTATCTACCGCGTGATTTCCGAAGAGCGAGACGGAGACGTGGTTGTCCGGACGGCCGAAGTCATGATGCCCACGGTCAAGTTCATGCGCGAAGACTTCCCCGAAGTGGAAGAGATGGTACGCTTCATCCCTCCTGGCAACGCCTGGATGATCAAGTACGGCGACAAGGGGTTCTACGAAAGGAACTTCTACCTGGCCGACTCGTCGGTTTTCAATGTTTTTAACGTTCCTCTTCTGGCGGGCGATCCCCGGACGGCCCTGGCTGGAATCGACAAAGTGGTGCTGTCAGAATCCGTTGCCCGAAAGTACTTCGGTGACGAAAATCCCATCGGGAAGATCCTGGACGCCGAGGGATCCTTCCATTTCGAGGTGACCGGCGTCATGCGGGACCTGCCGTCCAATACGCACCTCGGATTCGATATCCTCGCGGCGTTCCGGATCCAGGAGCATTACGCGGACAATCCGGCCGACGTGTGGGACTGGCGGAAGTCTTACAGCTACATCCTGCTTCGCGAGGGGAGCGATCCGGATGAACTGGAAGCCAAGCTACCCGCTTTCGTGGAGAAGTACATCGGCGACCGCTACGACGGTCAAGCGTCATCCCTGGAATTCAGGTTGCAACCGGTTGCGGATATACATCTTCATTCCCATCTCGAGCGGGAACTGGGCCCGAACAGCGATGTCCGGTACGTCTACATCTTCGGTGCCCTCGCCGTTTTCATCCTCCTCATCGCGTGCGTCAACTTCATGAACCTGGCGACGGCGAGGTCCGCGGGAAGGGCCGGGGAGATCGGCCTGCGAAAGACCTTCGGCGCGGCCAGAGGCCAGGTGGTCCGGCAGTTCATCAGCGAGTCCATGATCATGACCGGGCTTGCGGTATGCGTGGCCGTCCTGCTTGCCGTCTCGAGTCTGCCGTGGTTCAGTCTGGTGACTGGAAAGTCCCTGTCCCTGGACGCGGATACCGCCTGGTTCGCCCTGGGTGCCGTTCTGGTGATTGGCGCCGTAGTGGGGTTTGTTGCGGGCAGCTACCCGGCGTTTTACCTTTCCGGCCTTGTACCGGTTCATGCGCTGAGCGGCATGCGCTCCCCGGGTACCGGGAACGCGACCATCCGCCGGATCCTGGTCGTGGGCCAGTTCGTGATTTCGATCGCCCTGATCATCTGCACCGGCGTGGTCTACAGCCAGCTCGATTTCATACGCGCGCGGAACATGGGGCTCAATACCGACCAGGTCGTCGCGGTGCCTCAGACCTTCGCGCCGGTTATCGTCAAATCCAGGATCTACAAAGCACGGGTAAAGGAGATACCGGCGGTGACAAACGTCGCCATGTCGTTTTTGCTCCCCGGGCACAAGAACGCCGTGGTGCCGATCAAGGCGCGCAGACGGGGCCAGGACGAATCATCGATGATCGATATGAACCAGGCCTGGGTGGACGATGATTTCATTGACATGCTCGGAATCGATCTGGTTGCGGGCCGTAACTTCGATTCCGCGTTCCCTGGTGACTGGACACCGACGGGGGCGGTTGTGATCAACGAAGCGGCCGTTGCCAGACTGGGCTACGAATCCGCCGGCGAGGCTTTGGGCAAGGAAATCGAAGGATTGCAGGAACTCATCACGGATTCCAATGAGCGAGGCGAGTTGCAGCCGTCGATAGTGGGCGTGGTAAGGGACTTCCATTACGCCACGCTTCACGAACCCATCGAACCCCTGGTGCTGTTTCCGAATTACCCGGGCGGATACGCCATGATCAAAATCGATGCCGGCCGCTTGCCGGAAGGGCTTTCGGCGATCGAGGAAGCATGGCATGAAGTGAACCCGGACTTCGCCTTCGAGTACTTCTTCGTGGAAGACACCTTCGCTCGCCTGTATGAAGCAGAACAGCGGTACGGCAGGATCTTTATCAGTTTCTCCGCATTGGCCGTCGTTATTGCCTGTCTCGGTCTCGTCGGCCTGTCCTCATTCACCGCGGAAAGACGCAGGAAGGAGATCGGGGTCCGCAAGGTCCTGGGCGCGTCCGCCTCCAGTCTGGTCGCGCTGTTGTCCCGAGAGTACCTCAGGCTCGTCATCGCGGCCATCGTGGTGGCCTGGCCCGTCGCCTACATCGCAATGAACGCCTGGCTCGAAGGGTTCGCCTACCGCGTCGACCTGGGCTGGACCACCTTCATCGTGGCCGGCCTGCTCGCCATGGCGATCGCCCTGCTGACGGTTAGCTTCCAGGCCGTGCGGGCCGCATCCGCGAATCCGGTCGAGTCGCTGCGGGTGGAGTAGGTCCGTTCGATTTCGTATTCGGGTACTAATGTAAAAAAAGTACAATTGTCGCAGTGCCCGGTGCTGCGGGAATCGCGCCAAATTGCACACGTTAGTGGAAGTTTTAGTTGGAAAAAAAGTTGAAAAAACACTCTTGCCACATTGCAATCTATACAATATCTTGTTTGTTACGTTGTCTCGCACCACAACACCTTGTGATAGTTAATTCTTATATATAACAATCAATTACAACCGGAGGTCCGTCGCAGATGCGATGTCCGGCGTGTGGCACGTTGAACAGCCACGTTGTAGACTCCCGCACTATTCAAAGTGGCAGAACCATACGCAGGCGGCGTGAGTGCCTGTCCTGCACCAAGCGTTTCACGACCTACGAGGCCATCGAGGAAGAAGAACTGATGGTGGTGAAGTCCGACGGCCGCCGGGAAGTTTTCGACCGCGGAAAGATCATGCACGGCCTGAAACTGGCCTGTACGAAACGCATGGTTTCCGCCGACCAACTCCATGAACTCGTGGACCGCGTGGTGTACTACGTAAGCAACCTGAACGAACGCGAGATTCCTTCCGAAAAGATCGGCGAATTCATCATACGGGAATTGCGCAAGATCGACGAAGTGGCCTATGTGCGATTCGCCTCGGTTTACCGTGATTTCCAGGATCGAACCGAGTTCCGGGAAGAGCTCGAACAGCTGGAGAAACAGGAGTTGGCCTCAGTCGTCAAGGACCAGCCCAATCAGAATTAGCAAATGATTTGAATGCCTGGTCCATACGCACGGATCAGGCATCACTTTTTGATGACTTCATAAATACATTTTTCGACCGTGTCAAATACCAGTTACAGATAGTGTAAGTCGATTCGAGGGGGCAAGTATGGCTACAGAAAGACTTGGTTTGAAATTGAAGGACAACCCCGGCCGCGCGATAGAAGAGATGGAGGAATCCGCCGCCGAGGTGTCCGTTGAAGACGCGTCAGCCGTCGACGGGCCATCCGACGCGCTGGCCGTTGAGGGAGGCCTGACAGTCGAACGGCTGTACAGCAATCCGGGCGTCGATCCCTACGAGGGCGTGGAATGGGAGAAGCGGACGGCCACCATCGCGGGAGACGGCGGCGAAGTCGTCTTCGAGCAGGAAGACGTGGAAATTCCTGCCGACTGGTCGCAGCTGGCCACTAACGTCGTGGTGTCCAAGTATTTCCGAGGCCCCCTCGGCACCCCGAAGCGCGAGCACAGCGTCAAGCATATGATCAACCGCGTGGCGGATACGATCGCCGGCTGGGGTCGCGCCCAGGGTTACTTCGCATCGGAGGAGGACGCCGATGCATTCCAAAACGAATTGAAAGAAATCATTCTGCACCAGCGGGCCACGTTCAACAGCCCGGTCTGGTTCAATGCGGGCGTCGAAGACACGCCCCAGTGTTCTGCCTGTTTCATCCTGTCGGTCGAAGATTCCATGGAATCCATCCTCGAATGGTGCAAGGTCGAGGGCATGATCTTCAAGGGCGGCTCGGGCGCCGGCGTGAACCTGTCCCGGATCCGTTCCTCCAGGGAAATCCTGTCTTCAGGCGGCCAGGCTTCCGGACCCGTCTCCTTCATGCGGGCGGCCGATTCGGTGGCGGGCTCCATAAAGTCCGGCGGCAAGACCCGCCGGGCGGCCAAGATGGTCGTCCTGGACATCGACCATCCCGACGTGGTGGAGTTCATCTGGTGCAAGGCCAACGAGGAGCGCAAGGCTTACGCCCTCGGAGACGCCGGATGGGACATGACCCTGAACGGCGACGCATGGAGTTCCATTCAATTCCAGAACGCCAACAACTCGGTCCGGGTGACAGACGATTTCCTGGACGCGGTGGAAAAGGACGAGGACTGGACGCTGAAGTCGATCACCACGAAGAAGCCCGTGGACAGCCTGAAGGCGAAGGACGTCATGTCCTGGATATCGGAAGCGGCATGGGAGTGCGGCTACCCGGGTATGCAGTACGATACGACCATCAACGACTGGCATACCTGCGCCAACACGGACCGTATCAACGCCAGCAATCCCTGTTCGGAGTACATGCACCTGGACAACAGCGCGTGCAACCTGGCCTCGATCAACCTGCTCAAGTACCTGACCGACGACGGCACCTTCGACACAGTGGGATTCATACACACGGTCAACATCATGATCATGGCCCAGGACATCATCGTCGACAACGCCAGCTATCCCACGGACAAGATCGGCGAGAACGCCCGCGCCTTCCGTCAGCTGGGCCTGGGTTACGCCAACCTCGGCGCGCTGCTCATGGCCATGGGCCTGCCCTACGACAGCGACGGCGGCAGGGCCTACGCGGGCGCCATCACGGCGCTGATGACCGGCCAGGGCTACTACCGCTCCTCGGAAATCGCCGAGTACCTCGGCACCTTCGCCGGCTACGACGAAAACAGCGAACCCATGCTGCGCGTCATGCAGAAGCACCGCGACGCCGTGGACGATATTCATGCGGAGATGGTGGACAAGAACCTGCTCGACGCCGCGCGGACCGCCTGGGACAACGCACTCGCCCATGGCAGGAAGCACGGATACAAGAACAGCCAGGCCACGGTGCTTGCGCCCACGGGGACCATCGCCTTCATGATGGACTGCGACACGACGGGCATCGAGCCCGATATCGCCCTGGTCAAGTACAAGCGCCTGGTGGGCGGCGGCACGATGAAGATCGTGAACCGGACTGTTTACTCCGCCCTGGAGAAGCTCGACTACTCGCATCAGCAGATCGAGCGGATCGTCCACTACATCGACGAGCACGGCACGATCGAAGGCGCGCCGCACCTGCTCCAGGAACACCTGCCGGTCTTCGACTGCGCGTTCCGTACCGAAAACGGCAGCCGCTCCATCCACCACATGGGACACGTGAAGATGATGGCCGCCGCGCAGCCCTTCATTTCAGGCGCCATATCCAAGACCGTAAACCTGCCCAACGAGGCGACGGTCGAAGACGTCATGAACGTGTACATGAAGGGCGGAGAGATGGGGCTCAAGGCCCTGGCGATCTACCGCGACGGGTCGAAGCGCACCCAGCCGCTCAGCACCAAGGCGTCGGAGGATGAAGACGCCACAGAGGTCCAGCCCGTTCGCCGCAGGCTGCCCGACGAGCGCGAAGCCATTACCCACAAGTTCAGCATCGCCGGCCACGAGGGCTACCTGACGGTCGGCCTCTTCGAAGACGGCCAGCCCGGCGAGATCTTCCTGCGGATGTCCAAGGAAGGCAGCACGGTATCCGGCATGATGGACGCCTTCGCCACGGCCATATCCGTGTCGCTGCAGTACGGCGTGCCCCTGGAAAGCCTGATCCGCAAGTTCAGCCACATGCGGTTCGAACCGGCCGGCTTCACGGGAAACAAGGACGTGCCCATCGCCAAGTCCATCACCGATTACATCTTCCGGTGGCTCGCGGTGAAATTCCTGCCCGAGGACAGTCATTCCGAGATCGTGGAAGACAAGGACATGGATTCCACCATGCACTCGAACGCCATGGACCAGACGATGACCGCGCAGGAGAACCAGGAACACGAAGTATATACCGCCCAGGCCGACGCACCGTCCTGTTCGGACTGCGGCAGCCTGATGACCCGCAACGGTTCGTGTTACGTGTGTCGTGAGTGTGGGTCGACGAGCGGGTGTTCGTGAAACATCAGCAATGAACCGCCGGACGCCGGGGAATAAAGTACCCGGGGTTCGGCCCTGACCGGGTGCGGGGATACGTCGGAATTTCCGGCACTTTCTCCGTGCCCGTACGGTCAGGACTCCTCCAGTCCCAGCCTTTCCTTCCAGCTTCTATCCGAAACCATGTAGTACCCGGCGCCCAGGGCGGCGACGGAAATGCGCACGATCCGGTACGTCAGGGCGGACGCCAGTCCCGTGGCCTGGGCGACCGAGGCGGCGATCGGTACCTCAGCGGTCGTGCTGACGAGGTGATAGATGTAGATGACCGCGCCTTCCAGCGCGCCGACGCCGCCAGGCACCGGGGCAAAGGTGCTGATGATCTCGGCCGCGGGAATCAGCATCAGGTGAGTCCAGTAATCCGGAGCGGCGGGACCGGGCAACAGCGCCATCGCGCAGCAGTAGAATGCCGAAAGCATGAAGACCTGGCTGGCCAGGCTGATGAGCAGGGCGCCGGTTAACACGCTGCGGTGTGTCTGGTAAAGCGCCAGGCTGTTGACCAGTTCGGTAACGACCGGCCCGATGAATCGGATATGGGTGAGCCGCTGGAACAGGGACCAGCGAAGGACCCGCGCCTGGAGGGAAACCGCCAGGCAGATCAGACCGGCGATCGAACCACCCCAGAATGCCAGCACGACCAGCATGACCTCGCGGTGACGCCACAGGTCCTGGTTGAGCAGGGCGACCACTGAACCTATGACGAGCAGCGTCAACATGCCGAATAACCGGTCGAGCAGCACCGTGGCCGCGGCGACGGTACGCCTCGACTTCTGATGCCGCGCGATGCCCACGGCCCGCACGATGTCGCCGCCCGCGGTCCCCGGAGCGAGGTAGTTGAACAGATTGCTGACGAAGCCCAGGCGGACGGCTTCGCGGAATCTCAGCACCAGCTTCTGTCCCCTGGCCAGAAGGTACCAACGGAAAAAGGCCAGTATGGTCGCCGTCGTGGCCAGTACGACTCCGATGCCCAGGAAGGTAAAATCGATCTCGCGGCGGATGAAATCGGCGTATTGGTCGCGATAGAGATAGAACAGGTAGGTGAGGATGCCCAGAGCGACCAGCCATCTGAGCCAGCCCCAGGTTTTTTTGAGCCAGTTCATCCTGTACGCGGAAACCGTCAGACCTGGTTCCCGCTATCCTTCCTCCTCGGCCTGTCTGGCCTGGGCCGGCGAGTGAAGCCGGACGCAGTGCGTGCCGGTGTAGGGCGCGCGTTTTCGGAATAAACCGTAATCTTCCTGGCAGGACTTGCAGCAATAGCGGGCGCCGCGGACGTGGCGCAGTTGTCCTCCGCAGGATGGGCATGGAGGCACTTTTCTTTGCATCAAACTGGATGTCATTCCCTTATTGTTTATTCGTCTGACCACCGCAGGCGTGTTTTGAGCCTGTTGAGGTGGCTCCATGCGATCTGTTTCGTGTGCTGGAGTCTCCCAACTACTATACCTGGCGCGATTTTATGTTCGTCGGCAAATCTGCGAACATCTGTACTACGAAAACTACCTTTGGCTACAAAATTATCCCAGGCAGTATTGGGAATAAGAAAATCAACCGCCCATTGATTGGCTTCCGTTTCAATTGCGTCGGACCCGCCATTCGCCCGGTCGACATACACGTGTTTTTTGCCATGCAAGATTATATGTGCCGCTTCGTGAAACAAGCTGAACCATAGATGGTCATCTGTTTTGTGACGCGCGCTGAGTGCAACGACCGGTCTGCCGGGTGACACCCACCACGCGGCGCCACTCACCCTTGTTTTTGGCAATGGTTTGACCCATGACAGGGCAACCCCAGCCTCATTGAAAAGTACCCTGGCGTTTTTTAGTGCTTCATGGATCGGAATCCGCGTAAGTTGTCGTACTTGAGCCAGCGCTTTCTTGAACCTGGAAACATTGTAGTTTGCGCAGCGCTGATCCAGAGCGTCGATCTCATTAAGTCTAAGCCAGGCCGTCAAAGCGGCGCCGTCGCTTTCAAAAGCCGGAGAGTGACGAAAAGCGATGTTTACGTTTTCGTACTTCATCTTCCATGCCTTTATGGATGCTACACCGAAGAAAGCCAGTAGCTCGGATACAGCCTTACCCTCAGATACCGGTTTTTGGATTACCCCTCGTTTGATAAGATCTTTAACGGGAAATGACTGTGACCACAAGCCGGCAGCTTCTGCTTTTTTTTCAGCGGCGGCCCGTATCCTGTAAAGACGATAGTCGGCTTCAATGCCCAGCCAGATACTGGCATCAACGCCTAACACCAACTCGAATTGAAAAGCGGTCTGCGGTACGATCGGAGCCTTCCCCGCGATGATTTCGCTGATGAGCTTCGGCGAACGATCGCACCTGCGAGCGAATTCAGCGTGCGTAATACCCTGCGCGTCCAGTCTCTCTTCCAGGACCCATCCCGGCGACACCGCGTAGTCTGGCTGGTATTGGTTTTTTCCGGCCGCCATTCATCTCCTCCTTCAGTGATAGCCCTCGTACGTCCTCCTTCAATGATAGTCCGTTACATCGAGGACCTTTATTGCCGTCACACCGTTGAGGTCTATACTGCCATCGTCCAAGCGGGGAGTCCGTTCATGGTTTGGTTTGAAGACCAGCCTTCGCGACTCATCAATATCCACCGCGAACTGTCCCTTACGACGGCCTTTTAGCTGATGACACCTGTCAGGCGGGGTTTTCGGCACTAATTCCAGGGTCCGGGCGTTTCTCAGCACTGACATCCTAATCATTATGGTGCGTGCCGCCTTTGCCCCGTACTTCTTCTTGAGATTGAACCCGGAATTGAATATCTGAGCAAGCTTTTGGGATTTGAAGATGATATCCAAGAGTTAAACCAGTCACTGTTTTACGCACCCTTACTCTACGGCAAATCGGAAATTCTATTCGTTACGTAATAAGTAATGTTTTTGTCCGTCCCTGTCAAGGAACTAAATCTTAAAACTACCCGCTGGTGGCCTTCTCCATTCTCGGACGTCAAAGTACATCGGGCCGCCGTCCCGGGACATCAACGCACCAGGTGTTGAGGGCGTCCAAGAGCGAAGTGACCATGGCGTTATCGCTCCTGGGCTCACGGTATAAAGATATGTACAATAAATATGCATACCTGTAACTTGATAGGTTGAATCTTGAAGGGCCGTATCAACAGACGATATCTGCCATAAGAGGGGATTCATGCCGAAAACCATAGCCATCGTAGGCGCCCTGGATACCAAGGGAGAGGAATTCGCCTTCGTTAAAGACGAGATCGAGCGGCGGGGGCACGGGACGCTGATCATCGATACGGGCGTCATCGGAGATTCGACGCTTGAAGCGGACGTGTCGCGGGACCAGGTCGCCGAAGCCGCTGGTACGACGATAGACGCGTTGACGAAGCGCGACGACCGGGGCGTGGCCATCAACGCCATGGCGGACGGCGTCGCGGTGGTCGCGCAGGGCCTGTATGAAGTCGGCGTGTTCGACGGGATCATCAGCATGGGCGGTTCGGCCGGCACGGCGGTGGGCACGAGCGCCATGCGGGCGTTGCCCGTCGGCGTGCCCAAGGTGATGGTGTCTACCGTGGCGGCGGGAGACACGAGCAATTACGTGGGGATCAAGGACGTGATGATGATTCCCTCCGTCGTGGACGTGGCCGGCATCAACCGCATCAGCCGCAGGATCTTCGCCAACGCCGCGGGCGCCATCGCGGGCATGGTGGAAACCGACGTGCCGGAAGCGGCAGCGGACAAACCGCTGATCACAGCCAGTATGTTCGGCAACACCACCGAGGCCGTGGACCAGGCCCGGGCCATCATGGAGGATGCAGGTTACGAGGTGCTCGTCTTCCACTGCACCGGCGCGGGCGGACGGACTATGGAGGGCCTGATCGACGAGGGTCTGATCGAAGGGGTGCTCGATATCACCACCACGGAGTGGGCCGACGAACTGGCCGGAGGCGTCCTGACCGCGGGTCCCGAAAGAATGGATGCGGCAGGCCGGGCCGGCATACCTCAGGTCATCGTGCCGGGCTGCCTGGACATGGTCAACTTCTGGGCGCCGGATACCGTGCCGGAGAAGTATGGCGACCGAAGGCTGCACAAATGGAATCCCAACATCACGCTGATGCGGACCAACGTGGAGGAGAACGCCCGTCTCGGCGAGATCATCGCTGAGAAAGCCAACGCCTCCAGCGGGCCGGTATCGATCTTCCTCCCCTTGAAGGGCGTGTCCATTCTCGACAGCCCCGGGAACGAGTTCTGGTGGCCGGAAGCCGACCGGGCGCTGTATGACGCCATCAAGTCCAACGTCTCCGCCGAGGTGTCGGTGACAGAGATGGACTGCAACATCAACGATCCGGCCTTCGCGGAGGCGGTCACCGAACGTCTGCTGGCTGACTTGAAAGGCTGAGGCCGCAATGCCCGTCATCGACGCCGTCGAACTCTATCACGTCGCCATGCCCCTGATCTACCCGTGGCGCACGGCCTACGGCAGTGACGACGTAATCGAGAGCGTCCTCGTGAAGATGCACACCGGCGATGCCGTGGGATGGGGGGAAACGACACCCCTTGCCCGGCCGACGTACAGCCCGGAATACACGGCCGGCGTCTTCGCCGTGACGCGAGACGTGCTCGCACCGCTGCTGATCGGCAAAAGGATCGACACTGGGCAGGACCTGCATGAAGCCTGCGCCTGGGTCGCGGGAAACTGCTTTGCCAAGGGCGGGCTGGACGCGGCATGGTGGGACCTGCATGCGCGCTTGAGGGGTAAGCCGCTCTGGCAACTGATCGGCGGCAAGGGGCCGGTCATCGACGTGGGAGCGGACTTCGGCGTGCAGGACAGCATCGACATGCTGCTGGGCAATATCGAGCAGGCCGTTGAGGCGGGCTTCAAAAGGATCAAACTGAAGTACAGCCGGGGATGGGACCTTGAAATGATTGCCGCGGTCCGTTCGGCTTTTCCCGACCCCGTATTTCATATCGATTGCAACAGCGGATACACGCTGGACGACCTGCCCATGTTCAGGAAACTGGACCGTTATAACCTGGCCATGATCGAGCAGCCCCTGATGCGCGACGACCTGGTCGACCACGCCGCGCTGCAGAGCCGGATCGAGACGCCGGTCTGCCTGGACGAGAGTATCACCTCCCCCGCCAAGGCCCGGAAGGCGATCGGCATAGGCGCGGCCCGCTGGATCAACATCAAGCCCGCGCGGGTTGGCGGCGTGACCCAGGCGCTGGAGGTGAACCGGATCTGCGAGGAGGAGGGCGTTCCCTGCTGGACGGGCGGCATGCTCGAATCGGCCCTCGGCGCGTCCTTCTGCATGGCGCTGGCGACCCTGCCCAACATGAAATATCCGTCGGATGTTTTTCCCAGCACCCGGTTCTATGAGCAAGACCTGAGCGCGCCGGCGCTGCGACTTTCGGGACCGTCACAGATGGTCCTTTCCGATACGCCCGGGGCCGGCGCGGAGCCCGTGCCCGAACTGCTCGAGCAACAGACGATCGATCGGGCCGTGATCGACGGATCGTGATCGACGGAACGACACCCATGTCCCCATCATCTCCTTCCCCCTTCAATTATATGTCCCGCGACGAGTGGTCGAAGCTGCGCGCCGCGACTCCGCTGACGCTGTCCGAAGAAGACCTGCAGGAACTGCACGGCATCAACGAAATGGTCTCCCTCGACGAGGTCGCCGAGGTCTACCTGCCCATGTCGCGGTTCATCAATCTCCACGTGGCCGCGGCGCAGCACCTGTACCAGGTCATGGACACCTTTCTCGGAAAACCGGCCGCCAAGGTGCCCTACGTCATTGGAATCGGCGGTAGCGTGGCGGTGGGGAAGAGCACGACGGCGCGAATCTTGCAGGCCCTGCTCAGCCGCTGGCCGAACCATCCCCGGGTGGACCTGGTGACCACGGACGGGTTCCTGTTCCCCAACCGCGTGCTGGAGGAACGGGGGCTCATGCACCGGAAAGGATTCCCGGAAAGCTACGATCTCCGGCGCCTTGTGCAGATGATGGCCGACGTGAAGTCCGGACACGCCTCGGTAACCGTGCCCGTGTACCGGCACCTGATTTACGATATCGTGCCGGGCGTCGAAAAGACGGTCACGCAGCCGGACATCATCATCCTGGAGGGGCTGAACATCCTCCAGACGGGCCACCACACGGCCGGCGACGCGTCGCCCCGCGTTTTCGTGTCCGACTTCATCGATTTCTCGATTTTCGTGGAGGCCGAGGAGCATGACCTGGAGCAGTGGTATGTCGATCGGTTCCTGAGACTGCGGGATACCGCCTTCCGGAATCCCGAATCCTACTTCCATCACTACGCGGGTTTGAGCACAGAGGAGGCCGTGGAGACGGCCAAAGGTATCTGGCGGGACATCAACCTCGTGAACCTGCGCGAGAACATCATTCCCACCCGCGAACGGGCGGACCTGATCCTGGAAAAGGGCACGAACCACCGGGTGACGGGGGTGTACCAGCGGAAGTTGTAGTCAATCACCCAGAAACCGCTTCAGCACGTTGGACGTCACCCGCGACACCACGTCGTCCACGAGGATCGACGACGGATAGGTGATGGATCCCGCCGAAAACACCATCCCGCCGCTGTCCGTTTCATGCACGACCATCTCGGCGCCGCCGTCGTCCACGTTGGTTCCCTTGGCGAGCAGGTGGGTGTTGGGAGGTGAGTTGGGAGTGATCTTGTCGGTCTCATGGCCCGACGCACCGCCGGGCACCCGTTCGTGCAGACTCGCCTCGCCGAAGATGTCCCCTTCCGATACGTCGGTGCCTTCGAACGCCCAGTGCCCCGCATCGATCACCCTGTACGGCGCGCTGGTCATGATCCCCGTCCGCGTGAAGGCCACGCCGAGCAGGTTCGCCTCGGACTCGTTGTAGATGTTGAAACGGCTTTCGATGCCCTCCCCGGGCCGGTCGAGCGAATCGATATTGCCATTCTTGACCTTCATGGTGTATTCGTCAACGAACTCGACCTCGCAGTTCAGGCCGTTGCCGCCCAGGTACATGAGCCGACCGCCGGATTCGAAGACCCAGTCCTTGAGCCGGTAGTACATGTCGCGCGACCAGTATTCCGGATGGGTGGTCGTGATCAACACCCTATACCGGTCCAGGGGCAACGTACCGTCGTGGAAATGCGTCTCGGCGTAGAGATCGTAGCCGAAGCCTTCCCGCTCCAACCAGGCCAGGAACCGCCATTCCGCGGGGGCCACGTGGCAGGCCGCGCGCCCCCGGATCATATCGGTGGCCTCGACCCCTTCGGGGACGTGGTTGATGGGTTCGGGCCGGTCGAAGGAAAGCGGCGCGTAGTCGTCGGCGCTGTACATCCGGTGCGAGGAATCGGTGTATCGCTTCAGGTCGTACCGGGCGTTGACCGTGGGGACCGGCGGAAACTCGTCCGCGTGGATGTAGTTGCTGCGTCCCCCGAAGTTGTTGTAGGCGTTCCAGTTGATGTTCGCGGCCAGTACGGCGACGTCGGCAGTCGGCGCGGCGGGCGCGACGATCCAGGGGAAGGAAAAGAACCCGCCGGCTTCCGTTGAAGCGTGGAGATAGTAGAGCCCAGACCGTTCCGGCGCCTCGATGTACTGTTTGTGGGCGGGATTGGTATATCCCTGGGTGTTCCACCGGACCCCGGTCCGGGTATAGTCGCCGTCGGGCGTGATCTGCATGGTGGCGCGGGGACCGTGCTCGTCGTACCAGCCGATGTTCCGGATGTATTCCTTCCTCCAGCCATACCGGTACAGCTCGAGCTGGTAGGCCTCCACGGCATGGACGCGGAACTCCGATTTCTCCCCGGACCGGACCCACTTGGGCCACATGTACCCCAGCAGGCCATCCCGCAGCAGCCGGAAATGATAGGGCCGGTCCTCGTCTGGTGTCATGTATACACTCTTGAATCCGAAGTCCCGGCTCGCCAGCGTGACCCTGTACTCCCGTCCGGGCTCTACGTCGGCGTAGACCGTCCCCGTGGCCCGGGAGCGCGCCTCGATGGACGCTCCGCCGGCTTCGAACTCGAGCAGGACCCCTGGAATGGCGACGTACCGTTCGTCGCTGACGTACCCTACAAGCATCTTGGACCTCCGGCTGGCGTATATTGTGGTACGGATTCTGGCAGTCACGAGCGCCGGGAACTTATACGTCGCCGAAGCTTATACGTCGCCGAAGCTTATATGGCGCCACGAACTTATATGATGTCCGGGCCGCGCTGAGACCAGACCCGGATAGACAATGTACACCGTACTGCCGTATCGTCAACCGCCACCGTATCGTCAATCCTGCCGCCGTATCGTCAATCGGGCCGCGCTTAGTCAACCGCGACGCACTTTCTGAACCGTGACGCGCTCTGTGAATCCTTGACGCACTTTCGGAACCGTGACGCGCTTTGTGAAGTCCAGGCGGTTCCTCGGCCGCCGATTTACCTTTGACATCGCATCGGAACGGATGTTACTTTGCCAGTCCATGCAGTGAGACTCAATCCCACATTCGACCTCGATTATAGAAGGACTCTGGCATCGTGTCCGCCTGCCAGTTGAATGAAATCGCGCGTTTGGCCGGACCCGGCGACAACGTGGCCATCGTCTCCCGAAGGCTGGAAGCCGGTACGGAGGTGGCTGGCGAAGCCGGCGTGTCCTTTGCCCTTGCCCATACGCTGCTCGAAGGGCACCGCTTCGCCGTCCGGTCCATACCTGCCGGGGAGTCCGTCCTTTCCTGGGGACTGCCCTTCGGCCGGGCGACCCACGATATCGCCCCCGGCGACTACATCTGCAACGCCGACATACTCGACGCCCTTCGCGTTCGAAAAGTCGATTTCGACCTCCCGGAACAGCCGAATTTCGAGGACCGCGTGGTGCCCTACGAGTTGGACGAATCCACCTTCACCCCGGGCGATCAGGTACAGGCAAGCGACAGTCCGCCGGCCTTCGAGGGATACGACCGGGGCGCCGCACGGGGTGTCGGTACCCGCAACTATATCCTCCTCCTGGGTGTAACGTCGCAGACGGCGGGGTTCGTCCGCCGGCTGGAATCCATGCTTAAGGACCGGGCGGACCTGTATCCGAACATCGACGGCGTAGTGGCCGTGGCCCACACCGAGGGCGGCGCGGGAGTGGACCCGAACAACCGTGAACTGGTGTTGCGGACGCTGGCGGGTTTCATGGTCCATTCCAACGTCGGCGCCGTACTCGCGGTGGACCGGGGAACCGAAATCGTGTCGGACCGGATGCTGGAAAACTACATGCGGATCAACCGCTATCCGCTGAAGGACGTGCTGCACCGTTTCGAAACGCTCCAGGGCGCATTTAACGAGGATCTGGAGCGTTGCGCGAAGATCGTCACCGGATGGTTCGAGACGGTCAACCGCGTGAACCGGAAGCCGGCTTCCGCTGCTCATCTCAACATCGTGCTCCAATGCGGGGGTTCGGATTCTTTTTCGGGCATATCAGGCAATCCCCTGGCCGCGCACGTGGCCCGGGAGATCATTCGCTTCGGGGGGAAGGCCAATCTCGCGGAGACGGACGAACTGATCGGCGGCGAGCCCTACGTCCTGAACAATGTCCGGGACATCGAGACGGCGCGCACCTTCCTCCATATGATCGAGCGGTTCCAGGAACGCACGGCCTGGCACGGCCAGTCGGTCGACGCCAATCCGTCCGGCGGCAACAAGCTCAGGGGCATCTACAACATCGTGCTCAAGTCCATCGGCGCGGCCCGGAAGCGCCACCCCGACGTCCGGCTCGACTACGCCATCAATTACGCGGTCCGTATGAAGGATCCGGGGTACTACTTCATGGACAGTCCCGGCAACGACCTGGAAGCCATCGCGGGCCAGGTGGCGTCCGGCGGCAATCTCATCTTCTTTATCACCGGGAACGGTTCCATCACCAACTTCCCCTTCGTCCCGACGATCAAGATCGTGACCACCACGAAGCGGTACGAGATGCTCTCGGGTGAAATGGACGTGAACGCGGGGGCCTACCTGGACGGCGTGCCCATGGATGAACTGGGCCGGCAGACCCTTGACCTGACGTTGCAGGCGGCGTCGGGCGAGTTGACCTGCGGCGAAAAAGCGGGACACAGCCAGACCCAGATTTGGCGCGACTGGCGGCAGACCGACGGAAGCAGGCTGCGGGCCCTCCGCGACCAGGCAGCGCCGACGGGCAAGCCGCTGGCGGTCCGAACGGACCGTGCGTCTCCGCCTCCTTTCAAGCTGCCCGTGTACGAATTGAACGGCGCCCGCGCCACCGACCGGATCGGCCTCATCCTGCCCACCAGCCTCTGCTCCGGTCAGATCGCCCGGATGGCGGCGGAACGGCTGAATGAAAAAGGCGTGGGGCGCAGCGGCGGCATATCCCGTTTCGTCGCCCTGGTACACACCGAGGGTTGCGGCGTCTCGGGCGGTGTGTCGGAGGAGATGTACATCCGCACCATGACCGGTTACCTGACCCATCCGATGACGGCCGCCGCCTTACTCCTGGAGCATGGCTGTGAACGCACTCATAACGATTTCTATCGTCATCAACTGGTCGACCGGGGTGTGGATCCCGGTGATTTCGGCTGGGCCAGCGTACAGCTCGATGGTGGCATCGAGAAGGTAATCGGTCGCATCGAGTCCTGGTTTGTCGAAAATCTGGGGGATCGCGACGGGCCGGCCGCCAGTGAAGCCGGTCTTTCCCATCTCAGACTGGGGATGGCCACGGCCGATCCTGTTTCCGATGACGTTTCGGAAACGCTTTCGCAGTTGATCCTGGACGTCGTGAGCGGGGGCGGGACCGTCGTCGTGCCGGACAATGCCACGTTGCTTGCTCATCCGGCTTTCGTGCACCACCTGGCAGACGGTGCCGTTGAACCGACGTTGACCTACGGCGAGCCGGTACCGGTATCCGGATTACACGTCATGGAGACGCAGACGACCCATTGGGTGGAGACCCTGACCGGACTGGGGGCAAGTGGCGTGGAGTTGATCGTCGCAGGAGTCGGCAGCCATCCTCTGCCCGGTCATCCCATGATTCCGGTGCTCCAGGTCGCCGCCGATGACCTGGCCGTCCCTTACTATGAAGACGTGGATCTCATGCTGTCCGGCGGATCGGAGAAATGGCGCGAGGACGTGCTGAATCTGATCCGGAACACGGCCGCCGGGAATCATACGCCCAGGGCCGCGCTCCTCGGCAATACGGACTTCCAGGTCACCCGCGGACTTCTTGGTGTATCGGTGTGACGAGCCGTACCTCTGGACGCCTCGGTGTTGTCGGAGTGACGAAATCTTCCCGCGGACTCCCCGGCGTCTCGGTGTGACGAGCCTGGCCGCCGAGTCCCGGCGTCCGGTGTGTCGCGCTTTGCCTGCATCATGCCTGGCAACTCGGGCTGAACGCATCGGTCGAATAACATGACGAACACGGAGACCCATATGCCCCGTGAAATTGTACGGCCCGACAAGCTCGATCTTGATTCCCCGGGGCGCCGGGACTACTGGGTCGCTCTCGAACACGATTCCCTATGGGCGGACCATCTCATTCCCCTGACGGTCATGGTCGGATCCGATGCCCGCGAAGGCCAGGGGCTTCTGGCCAGCGGGTCCAATCACGGCAACGAATACGAAGGGCCGGTGGCGATCAAGGGCCTGCTTCAGGACATCGAGCTGGAGGCAGTCAAGGGCCGGCTGATCTTTATTCCCGTGCTCAACCCCGCGGCCTTCCACGCCGGCCGCCGGGCAAGCGACGCCGATGACGGGGTCAACCTGAACCGCGCCTTCGTGGATGGCGCCGGCACCTCGCCGGCCCTCGCGGGCATCACCCACCGCATCGCCCAATTCGTAAGGGAGTACCTCTGGCCCCGCGTGCACGTTGTGACGGACATCCATTCGGGCGGGGCCGAGCTCGACTTCGCCCAGTGTTCCAGTTTTCACGCGGTGGATGACCCCGCCCAGGCGGCCGTCATCGAAGATACAGCGCGCTGGTTCGGCACGCCATTCGTGATGATGTACCAGAACGAGACGCCGGGGTTGATGGTCAGTGAAGCGGAGCGGCTGGGCAAAATCACCATCGGCACGGAACTGGGCTGGGGCGAAGCGATCAACCCGGACGGCGTGCGCTACGCGCGGCACGGCATACAGGCCGCGGCCATCCACCACGGCCAGCTCGAGGGTGAGATTCAGCCCATCGCCCATCATGCCGGCGGCACCCAGAAACTGACGGCCATCATCGACCGGGGGTGCTACGTGCCGGCGCCTTTCCCGGGGCACTACGAACCGCTGATGGCCTGCGGGGAGTACGTGGAGGCGGGGCAGGTCGTGGGCAACCTGCACGATTTCTACCGCGTGGACGATCCGCCCTGGCCGGTGCGCGCCGGCGTAGACGGCTACGTGCTGTCGCAGTCGTTCCGTCAGCCGGTGAGGCAAGGCAGCCACATTCTCGTCGTGGCACAGGAGATTCAGCGCGGGTAGTAATGTAGCAATACAACAAGTCAATTGAATACGGAGCCCTACACGCAACGACTCGAAGACCATCCCGACCGGTTGAAGTGGAACGCGCGCTACCGGGCGCCGAAACGCCTGGAACCGCGGGAATCGTGTCCGCTGTACGAACGGGCGGCATCCCTGGGATATCCGGACGGTCCCGTGCTGGAACTCGCCTGCGGCCTGTCGGCCCAGGCCCTCGCGCTGGCTGCATCAGGCCGGGACGTGCTGGCCGTCGACATATCGGACGTGGCCCTGGACCGTCTGCGTGCAGAGGCTGCTGAACGGGGGCTCGCGTCCAGGCTGACCTGCGTGGAGGCGGACCTGAATGCCTGGCGGCCACCCAACGACCGGAAATATGCGCTCGTGATCTGCGTGATGTACTGGGAGGAAGCCGTGTTCGACTGCGCCTGGACCGCGGTCGCCGAAGGCGGCCTCCTGGCGTGGCAGGGCTTTACCCTGGAACACCTGCGGTACCGGCCGTCACAGAACCCGGATTGGTGTTTCAAAGAGGGTGAGCCGGCAAGCCGTTTGCCTGCCGGCTGTTTTGCCGTGCTCCACGAGGAGGACGTGGACGAAGGCCACCGGGTGATCCGGCGCATGGTGGCCAGAAGGAACAAACCTGTCGATCAGCAGGGAGTCTAGCATGAAGGTGAATCGAATCGCCATACTCAGCCCCGGAGAGATGGGTCATTCCGTGGGGCGATGCCTCCTGGAGGGCGGCTTCGACGTAGCCACCTGCCTGACCGGGCGCAGCGAAAGGACCCGGTCGCTCTCAGGCGCCGCGGGAATCCGGGACGTGCCGGATCTGAATGAACTGGTACGGGATTCCGATCTGATCCTGGCCATCCTGGTACCGGACCAGGCGGTATCGCTCGCCGGTGAGGTGGCGGACGCGCTGCGCAGGACGGGCGCGGAGACCGCCTACGCCGACTGCAATGCCGTTTCACCGGCCACCGCCAGGGAGATCGACGAGATCATCACCGGCGCGGGCGGCCGCTTCATTGACGCCGGCATAATCGGTGGACCTCCGGGCGACCGGGAGAAGACCCGCTTCTACGCCTCGGGCCCCCACGAAGACGTCCTAACGCGACTCGATGGCCACGGCATCCTCGTCCGGCCGATGGGCGGCGAAGTGGGACGGGCATCCGGCATCAAAATGTGCTATGCCTCGGTCACCAAGGGGACCTCCGCCCTCCATGCCGCGGCGCTGACCGCGGCCGAGGTCATGGGACTGAGCGAGGAGCTGCTGGCCGAGTTTGCCGAAAGCCAGTCGCAAAGGCTCAAGGCCATGGACGGCGTCAACAGCCTGTCCGCCAAGGCCTTTCGCTGGATCGGCGAAATGCGGGAAATCGCGGCTACCTACGAACAGGCCGGGGTGTCGTCCGGTTTTCATGAAGGCGCGGAACATATTTTCCGACTTATCGCCGAGAGCCCCATCGGGCACGAACGGCCCGAGACCGTGGACCGCAACCGCGCCCTGGAGGAAACAGTGGCTATCTTCGCTGCAGCGGCGCGGCGCGGCCAGGATGAAAACAGGAAAGGATAGACCGCCATCCCATCGATCCAGACCATCGGCATTCCGGTCCGCAGTGTCAACTGGGTCCGGGTCTTCCCCACCCTGGACGGGGAAGGCCGGGATTGCCTGGTGGCCGTCATGGGCCAGCAGGCGGCGGGGTTCACCGTCGTGAAAATCGACCCGGCCACGGGCGCCACTTCCCAGGCGACGTCGCCCGACCCTACCGCCAATTTCCCCACGGCGGCCATTCGCACCCGCGACGGCCGGATCTACATCGGCGCGGCCTACGCGGGCCACCTGTACCGCTACGATCCGGCATCGGAACGACTGGACGGCCTGGGCGCCATCAACCTGCCCGACGACACCTTCCCCTGCAACATGGACGAGGACGCCGATGGCGTGATCTGGATCGGGTGCTACGGATCGGCCGGCCTGACGAGTTACGATCCCGCGACCGGTGCGTTCGTCCGCCACGGGCGGATGGACGAGACCGACATGTACTGCTATCCCCACGTCGGCACAGGGGGAACGGTTGCCTGCTACATCAGGGTAACGCGCCCGCATGTGGTCGTCTACGATCCGGACTCGGGCAAACGCGAAACCGTCGGCCCCGTGGTGGTAACGGAAGACGGCGGGTCGTTGACGCTATACCGGGCGGTTGACGGGCAACTCTACATTGGGTCGACCGAGGGTGACTTTCGGCTGAATGGTTTCGAGGCGGTGCCCGTGGAAAGCCTGCCGGACCCGGCGCCGCCCCTCGCCCTGTCCGATGGATCCACGGCGGATTTCGCGGACCGGGAAACCCAGATGTTCCACGAGATGGCCATCACCCATCCGGATACCGGCAAGACGCGAACAATACCCGTCGAATACGAATCCGCGGGCAGCGAGATCTTCCTGGCGCATCGCGGCCCCGACGACAACATTTACGGGTCGAGCATCCTGCCTCTGCACCTGTTCCGTTACGCGCCCCAATCCCAGGCCATGGACGACCTGGGCATATGCACCACCGCCACCGGCGAAGCCTATTCCATGGCCAATATGGACGGGAATCTCTACATCTGCTCCTACCCCGGCGCAGTGCTGTCCGTATACGATCCCTCCGAATCCTTTCGCTTCGGGAAAGATCCCGGAAGCAACCCCCGCGACCTCGGCCGCATGGACGAGGTCTCCTATCGTCCGCGCTCCATGGTCGCCGGCCCCCTGGGACGTGTGTGGACGGCCTCCATACCGAACTACGGCATGTGGGGCGGGCCGCTGTCCTGGTACGACCCGGCCACGGAGCGGTTCGGGACCTACCGCGATATCGCGGGCGAGGCCAGTTGCTGGGCCCTGGCGTGGCTGGAATCCCATGGCCTCCTGGCCGTGGGGACGACGATCCACGGCGGCACGGGCACGCAGCCCCGGGTGGACCAGGCGTCGCTTTTCCTGTGGGACTACGAGGCAGAGGGAAAGGTTTGGGAAGGCCTGCTTCCAGTGGAGGTTACGGCGGTCAACGCGCTGGCCGTCATCAACGGCGGCCTGCTGTGCGGGACTGGCCACACAGGGGCCGAATCCGGCCTCTTCGTATTCGATCCCGCCGCCCGGCGGTTTACACAGTTGGTTTCCCTGCCGGGTGGGCGGGCCCTGGACGGGGGCATCCGGACCGGTCCCGACGGAGTCATATATGGATTCACGACCGGCTGCTTCTACCGTTTTGACCCCGCCACGGGCACCGTGACCACGGTCCACGAAGAACGGGCCGCCTTCCAGATCCCCGGTCCAATGGACGGGGACGGGGTCTACTTCACGAAGAAACACGAGCTCAAAAAACTGGTTTGGTGAACCACTTGGTGAACCACAAGGAGAGTTCGTCTTCCAAGACCCGGAAAGTATGATATAACCTGTTGAAATAACTAAATTAACGACACCCCGACATTTACAGGGATTATGATCTTGACAGACCCGTTCCAAAGCCCGTAAATAAAGGTGTTCGGATTTGAAATCAGACCTTTAACCCCTGGAACATTCAACCGGGAATGCTCGTAATGAAAAACATAAGTCGATTGTGTTTCTGGACTGGCGCCTTTGCCGTCCTGGTCTTGCCAATTCTGACCAGGCCGAACATGGCCGTCGCACTGGACAGCCCCCAAGCCTGGGAACTTCAAAAATCCACGATTGTCGATTTACCGCGAACCCATCCCGCGGCGTCCTATATGCCGGACCTGATCAAACGGCTTTCTGCCGCGCAGGGTGGCGGATCACCGGTATCCGAAGCGGAGTTCCTTGCGTTATTCGACCGATCCGAAAGCCGCACCGTCTATGGATCCCAGTTGATCAAGGTCGCCACGCCACGTAGCGTGCAGATACAGAACAAAGCCCACGAGGACTTCTCACGCATCTTTCTCACGGAAAAGCGGGTGAAGCGCGGAGTCGCGTTTCTCGAGGAGCAAAAAGAACTGCTGGGCCGGGCAGAGCAGACCTACGGCGTAGCCCCGAAGGATATCGTGTCCATCCTGATGTGGGAATCCGGCCTGGGCGAATTCACGGGAAAATACCGCGTTTTCAATGTACTGGTCGCCCAGTTGCTGTACCTGGAGGAGGCGCAGCAGGAGGCGGTCAGAAGAATCAAGGCAGGGGGCGAAGCGGATCCGCTCGCCTCGGCTGAAGTGGCCCGCAAGCAGGAGGAGAGGTTCGCCAAGATCCGGCGGCGATGCGTAGGCAACCTGGTAGCGCTCTTGCGCCATAGCAAGGCGACCGGTGTCGATCCACTCTCGCTGCACGGCTCGTGGGCCGGCGCGATCGGCTATCCACAGTTCATGCCTGCGAGCATGCCCCATGCCGCCGACGGAGACGGAGACGGCAACGTCAACCTGCATTCGTGGCCGGACGCCATCATGAGCGTGGCAAAGTACCTCAACGAACGGGGCAAGTACGGTACGGCCGACGCCGCTCGCCGCAAAGCCCTCTTCAGCTACAACCCCATAGACTCCTACGTAAACGGCGTGATCAAGTACGCCGAGGCCATCTCTTCCGGCCAGTGAGCCCAGTCTACAACGCGATGATCCGCCGGATGCGCTCGGCGGTCTCCCGCATGTTGTCATCATCGCCGCCGACCTCGCTGACCAGGGCGCCGTCGAAACCGATGCCGCGCAGTTCGGCCATGACCGCCGGCCAATCCGTGTCGCCGTCCATCAACTGGACCCAAGCGCCTTCTCCGCGTCGAAAGTCCTTCACGTGCATCTTGAAGATCCGTTGGCCAAGCTCCTTGATCCACATGTCCGGGTAGCCGTAGAGGATCATGTTGGCCGTGTCCAGGTAGATCCCGACGGAGGCCGACCCCACTTCGTCGACGAGTTGCCGTGCTTCCCGGGGACTCAGCATGAACTGGTTCCAGACGTTCTCGATGCCGATCCGGGTTCCGCGCCGTTCCGCTTCGGGCGCGAGGTCGTGCAGGGCATCGCGGAAGTTGTCCCAGGTTGTGCCGTACGAACTTTTGGGATCGAGTGCCCCGGGATGCAGGAGCAGGGCGTCCACGCCCAGGATCTCGGCGATTTCAAAACCCCGATGCAGAATGGCCACGCGCTTCGCCCGTTCCTCCGCTGACAGCGCCAGAAGGGAACCGGCGTCCCGGCGGATGGCGATCATGGAACACAGTTCGAGTCCGTGGTCCCTGCAGGCGTCCCCGACCGCCGCGATCTCCGACGTCGAGGCGTCGATATTCGGTGATCCCTCGTCGGAAAAAACCAGTTCGATGGCCTCGTAGCCCAGGCTCCGGGCCTTCGAGAGGTCCTCTTCAAGATCCTGGCGGCTGAGACAGAGTTGCGTGATGCCCGGTTTCATAGGGAGGCGGCTCCTTGAAATAGTGACCCGTATCAGTAATTTTGAAGTTAACAGGCGTACCGGGGTAGGTTATATTATAGGGAACAAAACGCAAGCGAATTGCTTTGAAACGAGGAGGATAACTTCCGAAGCGAGGAGGAAGAATATGATACGCGTACTGGCGCGTTGGTTTTTTGCCCTGGCGCTTGTCGGCCTGGTGGCGGAAACCGCCGACGCGCAACCCCGAAACCTGGCTCCGAGAGTGGGTCAGCCCGCACCGGAGTACAGCCTGCAGGACGTGAACGGCGAGACCGTCAATTTCGCCGATTACAAGGGCAGCAAGAACCTGCTGGTTGTCGTCGACCGCGGCTGGATAGGCTACTGGTGACCCCTTTGCTTACGGCAACTGGGGCAGTTGCAATCAGACTACGAACGTATAGCGGCACTCGACACGGAACTACTCTTCATCAATCCTGAAGATCTCGATCAGACCCAGGATTTCGTCGCGAAGTCGAAAGTCACGCGGGAGGCGCTTTCCTTCCCCGTACTCGCCGACCCGGACCGGGCCATACCCACCAAGTTCAAGATCCAGAAAGAGACCGACAAGGGAACGGAAGTCGTACCCACCGCCTTCATCATCGACAAGGAAGGCGTGCTTCGGTTCAAATACGTGGGTTCGGATCCCTTCGACCGGCCATCCACCGATCACCTGGTAGAGATTCTGGGGATGATTTCGGGATGATCGGGGTTTGAGGACGAACGGGGTTTGAGGTTGTAATCAGGACTCGAGGTTTTTGATCTTGTAGGAGACGAATTCGACCAGGATCTGGGATTCGATCCAGATTTCATAGAGCGGACCGCCCAGCCTCGGCCGAAAGCGGTGGTGGAGTTCATGTTTCTCTGCCACTGCTTTCAAGTGGTCGAGGCTTTGCTCTGTAGGGATAGGTGCTTGATCTGCATAAGCCGGTTTTCCTTTAAAGATGGGAGTGATCAGTAGAACGCTAACAAGTGTTGCGTTCTTCATGCGATTCAGCATCGATGAGAAAGACCTTCGCTTCAAACCCACCCCGTTTGTCTTTCTTTGACCGTCTCAATTCACTGAGCAGGAGCGGATCTATGCCCATTTGAGCCGCTATTGCGTATAGAACCTCCAGGATATCGGCTAATTCTTCCGCGTCATTAGAAGTGTTGAATTCCTCGACTTCCTCCACAAGTTTGCGTCTGAGTTCAGCAGTGTATTCGGCATCGTCGAGAACCCGGGTTTTTGGATGATGTCCAGCGGCTGCGATGATTTCGGGTATCCTGTCCCGCACAAGCTTGTTGTAGGTAACCCGTCTCATTTCTAAACCCTCCCCTTCCAGGGTTTCACTGAGCATTACGAGAACTGAACCTGGTCTGCTGGTATCACGTCCGCAAAATCACCCAGGATGTCGTTATAGTGCGCGATAATCTGGTCTGCACTAAGTAAATCGGTATCAAAGGTACTATGCCCATCCCGGATTAACGTTATTGCGTAACCTGCAATGCGCGCATGATGGCATGTCGAGCTGATACAGTTCTCGGTTTGAACGCCCATGACAATCAACCTGTTTATCTCATTATCATTCAAAATCGATTCTAACGGAGTGTCGTGAAACGCGTCTGGAGTATGCTTCTGAATTACAATATCTCCTTCCTGTGGGGAAATTCGATCATGTATATGCCACCCGGGTGAACCCGGTTCGTCTGGATCGCCCGGCTGCCCATTGTGTTGCACGTAAATAACGGGAACCTGAACAACCCGCGCCTGAGTAACCACACGACCTGCTGTTTCCAGGATTTTGTGCGCATCGTGAACGGCCGCTCCATCTTCGAACATGTTTGCCTGGACATCAATAACCAATAAGCCCGACTTCATATGTATCTCCCCTTGATAGTTGCGTTTTCAGGTTGTTCAATATGAATCGGTAGAAATGTCGATTCTATCGATCCCACCCTGAAAACCATGTTTGCTTTGAAATCTGAACTTCGAAAAGCAGTACTCGGACTGGCATTGTTTCCTACACACACTCCACGATACTGTCTTCAATCTCCGCCAATTCCTCGAAAAGCCCACCCGTGCGTTTCCAATCTTCCTGCGTGGCATAGTACTGCGCCAGGCCATACGACTCGGCTTTCTTCACCATCCACTCCGCGGCTACCGTCTGGCCAACCGACTTCATGAAATCAGCCCCATCCAGGCAACGCCGGGCGCCTATCGGAAGGACGAAATGGACCAGCATCCCCGCGAAAGCCTGCGACGGCTCACCGCGGATCACCTCGGCAGCCAGGCGGAACGCCGTCGATCCTCCAAAAAAGATCGGTCCGGAGGGGGTCGCATGAATCAGTTCCCGTGCGTTTTTAAGGGTATCCTCCAGCATGTCATCGGTCGACACCTGCTGCTCCTCTCGAAAATCACCGCGCAGGGTGTATGCGCAAGTCGCGTAGCCGAGTTCAGCGGCATTCCACGCCCGCATGAGGTCATCGACCGGCAGTACCGCGAAAGGATAGAACTGCGGGTCATGCACTTGCACACGGTCGCCGTCGAGTTTCAGGACCACAATGAAATGGTCTCCCCCGCGCTTCAACCGGTGATTCGGATCATAGGGAAGGAAACCCAGGTCTAGCGGGCCAAGCAGTACGGGACCCTTCTTCAGGGATTCCTTTAGTGTATCAAGGGCAGATTCGGCATCGTCACCCTGCCACAGGGTACAGGTCCATCCCAGGGTGCTTAGAGCGCGTGACAGCCCGCTGTGTGGATTGACATCTGCGTGGCTGGGAAAGAACAGGGGTGTTTCGAATCGCAGGAACAGGGCGCCGAAGGGCATGCCCGTCATGCATTCCAACAGGCTGGCTTCCGGGAGATTGGCCATGCCGGCGTGCTTCAGACACATGTGCAGACTATTGCTGTAGCAGTAGTGGCTGTTCCCGGTGTATGGGGTGAACATCTGATTCTCCTCTCGTCGCAGTGTCGGTATGGCTGGCGGAATCCCGATGCTCCATTTCGGAATCCATTCGCATAATTCGTTATACTAAACATATGTATAGTATA
>JAJEHX010000021.1 GCA_022823465.1 Candidatus Latescibacterota bacterium | reverse complement strand
CGGACCCTGTTCGCCTTGCGGACCCTGTTCGCCTTGCGGACCCTGTTCGCCTTGCGGACCCTGTTCGCCTTGCGGACCCTGTTCGCCTTGCGGACCCTGTACGCCTTGCGGACCCTGTTCGCCTTGCCGACCCGGTTCGCCTTGCGGACCCTGTGGACCTGCCGGACCCCGTACGCCTTGCGGACCCTGTACGACTTGCGAACCTTGTTCGCCTTGCGAACCTTGTTCGCCTTGCGAACCTTGTTCGCCTTGCGAACCTTGTTCGCCTTGCGAACCTTGTTCGCCTTGCGAACCTTGTTCGCCTTGCGGTCCCGGTTCGCCTTGCGGTCCCGGTGGACCTGTCGGACCGGGCGGGCCTGCTGGTCCTTCACATGCCATTAGTAGCAAAGCCGTCAATATTGTGAAAACGGTACGCAAGAATGTCTCCTTTCTAACTATTGCCGTTATGCGGTTCATATCGACACCGCCCTTGCCACGAAGTAGTCAAACAGACTGTGCGCTTTCCGGTGATTGTACTTGAAGCAGGATTCCGAGATATACAGGGGCAGCAGTTTGACGCTGTATTAGTGATGCGTTCCGTACGTTCCGTACCATGCCCGTTTGACCAGGGACCAAAACCCTTCAATCGTATTCGTGCGGATCATCCGTCCACGTACTGCGTACTATGATCGATTCGTCCGGTCTTGTCGAAGTCGTTCAAGGGCTTGTTGTAGGCGGTCAACTGATCGGCCATCACCATCGTTTCGACTTTGTCCACCGTCATGTTCAGCAACTCGCCGATGCTCGTACTGTTCAACTCCGTAACGGCCTGTGCTCTGACTTGCCCTCCGCGTTCAACTGCACCGTTCACGCAGGTCTTTTCAGTTCCGTGTCCACGTTTGCCCTTGTGATCTGACTTCTTATTGGATAGCTTGCACAGAAACCGTCCAGACTGTTGTATTTCATAATCGCTATATCAATATATCGATTTATGAGTGTATTTTGTGTGTAGAATGCCGTTTATTAGATGAAATCTACGCGATATTACACCTGGAAGTATCTACTCGTCCAGGACCGTGGACGGGCGGCCCGGCGGTGTAGTGACAGTAAGACGCGTACAGTAGGCCGGGTCGTACAGCGGGCGGGGTCGGCCGCATGAGATCGGAACCGCACGGCGAATAGAAAGGATAAGAAATGACGAGTCTGGAAGAACTCAGGCAGGAGAATGATGCGTTGCGGGAGATTATCTCTACACTGAACTCGGCAAGCCTGCGCATCAGCGCTAGCCTGAACCTGGAGACCGTCTTGCAGGAAGTCGTGGAAAGCGCCCGCGCGCTGACCCGGGCCCGCTACGGCGTCATCGTCACGATGGACCAGGAGGGCCAGCCCATTGACTTTCTCACATCCGGCCTCACCGACGAGGCGCGACGGCAACTGATGGTCTGGCCGCAAGGTAACAGGCTCTTCGAACATTTCCGCGCTTTGCCGGGCGCGTTGAGACTGGCGGACGTGCAGGAATACGTGCGCTCGCTGGGTTTCTGCCCGGACCTGCTGCCTTTCAAGACATTCCAGTGCATGCCCATGCGTTATCGCGCGCAGCACGTCGGCAGCTTTTTTCTCACCGACAAGGAGGGCGGCGAACATTTCACGGACGAGGACGAGGAATTGCTCGTGCTATTCGCCTCGCAGGCTGCCACGGCGATCATCAATGCCCGCGCATACAGGGCGGAGCAGCGCGCCCGGGCCGACTTGGAAGCCCTGGTCGAGACCTCACCGGTAGGCGTGGTGGTCTTTGATGCCGAAACCGGCCGGCCAAATTGGCTCAACCGGGAGGCGAGGCGGATCGTGGAGGTCCTGCTCACACCTGGAATTTCGCCGGATGCGTTGCTGAAAAAAGTCACGTTGAAGCGTGCCGACGGGCGCGAGATCGCGCTGGACCAGTTCCCGTTGTCTGAGGCACTGATCCACGCCGAGAACGTACGGGCCGAGGAGATAGTACTCTCGGTACCCGACGGACGATCCGTCACGACGCTGGTCAACTGCACGCCTATCCATTCGGAGGAAGGTGAGGTTTTTTCTGTTGTGGTAACGATGCAGGACTTAGCGCCGGTTCAGGAAACAGAACGGTTGCGGACGGAATTCATCAGCATGGTAAGTCATGAACTGCGGGCCCCCCTCACCTCCATCAAGGGCTCGGCAGCCACCCTGATGGAGGAATCTCCGGGACTCGACCCTGCGGAGACGCGCGAGTTCTACCGTATCATCATGGAGCAGACCGATCACATGCGCAGGCTGATCAGCGACCTCTTGGACGCGGGCCGCATCGACACGGGCACGCTGTCGGTGGCGCCCGAGGCGTCTGAAGTCTCCGTCCTGGTCGACCACGCGCGAAGCACATTCCAGAGCGGAGGCAGCAAGCAAACCCTCATGATCGATCTCCCCAGCGACCTGCCGAGGATCATGGCCGACCGCGCGCGCATCATACAGGTGTTGAACAACCTGTTCGTCAATGCCGCACGGCATGCTCCGGAGTCCTCGCCCATCCTGGTCTCCGCCGTGCACGATTGCCCACACGTCGCGATCTCAGTCCGCGATGAAGGCAGCGGCGTGGCGCCGGAAATGCTACCGCGCCTGTTTCAGAAGTACGTCGGACTTGACGACCGCGACCGCTCTTCCAATTCAGCCGGCACGCGGCTGGGTCTTGCCATCTGCAAGGGGCTCGTCGAGGCCCACGGAGGGCGTATCTGGGCAGAGAGCGCGGGCATCGGCCAGGGTACGCGCGTTACTTTTACCATCCCGGTGGTCCAGGAATCCGTGACCGCCGATGGCGGATCGGTTCGGACAGCATCGCACAGTAGAGATGAAGCAATTGAACCAACGCGCATACTCGTGGTCGACGACGACCCACAGATGCTGCGATTCATTCGGGACGCGCTCACGGAATCCGGCTACGACCCCGTCGTAACCGGAGACCACACCGAACTGGCAAGCATTATCCGGGCCGAAAAACCCGAACTGGTCCTGCTGGACCTCCTGTTGCCCCAAACGGATGGCATAGAGCTTATGAGAAGCGTATCCGAACTATCCGATATCCCGGTCATCTTCATCTCGGCCTACGGCCGGGACGAAACCATCGCGAAGGCGCTGGAAGAGGGTGCGGACGACTACCTGGTCAAACCCTTCTCGCCGACGGAACTCGTGGCCAGGATACGGACGTCGTTGCGCAGGCGGGCCGATCCCGAACCGTTTCTGCTGGGTAACCTGGCGATCAACTACGACCGTCGACTGGTGAGCGTGGCCGGCGTCCAGGTCGAACTCACCGCCAAAGAGTTCGAACTGGTTCGCGTACTCTCCCTGAATGCCGGCCGGGTGTCGACCTTCGATGCCCTGATTCGACAGGTATGGGGTGCGCATGGCTACGCGAACCACAAGCTTGTGCGGAGTCTGATCAAAACGCTACGGCGCAAGATCGGAGACGATGCGCGCGCGCCCGACTACATCTTCAACGTGCGAGGCGTCGGGTACCGAATGGCTCGTCCCGATAGACGCAAAGCTGTTTCTAAAACGTCGGAAATCTCCTCGGCTTAGGTCCACCACGATATCTTTCTTGGTCATCGTTCCGTGCATTGAATCGATCGGATCCCATCCAATCAGTCGTCTCTTCTAAACCCATTAGTCGAAGTCTAGTCTGGGATCTCGAACTTTTTTTAAAAAAACTCAAAAAAGTTTGATCGCCTCGTTCCTTCTCACAGTGAACTGTGATCGTAACACCCTCGAAGGAAGAATCATCCTCTTGATTCGCTTTACTGTTTTCGCCTTACATGAAAGTATGTATATACCGTGGTATCGAACGCGGTCATTAGGGATGTATATACCGATGTATCGAATGAGGCCGTTGCGGTAATGATGGGTAGTCGAATATCAAACATCGAAAGGCACCTGACATGAGCAACAAGCGCGTCGCCATCGTCGCGGGCGGCCGAACGCCCTTCATCAAATCGGGAAAGGCCTTCGCCGAAGTCGATTCCCTGGCCATGGCCACCCACGCCACGCGCGGCATGCTGGACCGGAGCGGGATCGACCCGGAACTGATCGAGTCCGTCGTCTTCGGCACGATGACGCCCGATCCCCTGAAGCCCAACCTGGCCCGGGAGCTCGTCTTCGAGGCGGATCTGCCGATCAACGCCGAGGCCCATACCGTGGCCTCCTACTGTATCACCGGGCTAAGGGCGACCACGGTCGTGGCCGACGCGATCGCCGGCGGCCGCATCGACGTGGGTCTGGCCGGCGGCGTCGATTCGCTGACCCGGGCCTCCATGGACCTCTTCCGCGAGCCGTCCACGGGCCTGACCATGGGCGAGCACATGGAACTGACCTGCAAGGCATGGGACATCCCGCGCGACAGGCAGGACGAGGTGGCCCTGGCCAGCCACCGCAACGCCGTGGCCGCGCGCGACAGGCTGGCAGATGAAATCCACCCGTTGCTGGACGAAGAGGCCGATTCCGGACCGCGGGCCGACACGTCGCTTGAGGCCCTGGCCTCGCTGAGGCCCGTCTTCGACCCGGAGCACGGCACGCTCACGGCGGGCAACTCGTCGCCCGTGACCGACGGCGCCGCGGCTGTGTTGCTGATGAGTGAGGAAAAAGCCGCCGATTGCGGCCTGGAGCCGCTGGCGTACATCGAAGGCATGGCCTACGCCGCCCACGACCCTTCCGACGGCCTGCTCATGGCGCCGGCCATCGCCGTGCCCCGGCTCCTCGAAAGCACCGGCGTGTCCCTGGCCGACGTCGACCTCATCGAGATCCACGAGGCCTTCGCGGCCCAGGTCCTGGCCAGCGCGGCCGCCTGGGAACGGGGCTGGCGGGGCGCGCCCACGGGCCCGGTCGACTGGACCCGCGTGAACGTCAACGGCAGCTCGATCGCCGTGGGCCATCCCTGGGCGGCCACGGGCACGCGCATCCTGACGACCCTGGCCAACGAGATGAAAAGGCGCGACGCCCGCTACGGGCTGGTCAGCATCTGCGCCGCCGGGGCCATGGCCGGCGCGTTCCTGTTGGAGCGTTAGGGTGCGCTCGCCCTCGACGTTCCTGCTGGAGCGTCAGGCGCGCCCCGCTAACCCCCCTCAATCGTCGTTTTCCCCGCTCCGCCGTTCCTGCTCGAACTTCACGTCCGGATGGGCCACGAGGTTGATCCGGAAGTAAAACCCCTTGTTGAGACCGTTCAGCACCCACCGGAAGGTGAACTCCCAGCAGTGCAGCGGCCGGTACAGGTCCACGCTGTGGGAGACGATCTTCTTTCGCTTGTAGTCGTAATTGATCGAGTGTTGGACGCGCCACTTGTCCGTCACGCGATTGGCCAGCCGGAGCGGGTTCGTGATGTCGTCCAGGCCGAACCGGTTGGTGGCCCGGATTTCGTGGCTGCTGGTGCTGAAATCCTCGTCGAACCCGGTGCGCCGGACGGAGTAGCGGTGCGAGAGTCTCACCGTCCAGGGCCCCTTCACCTGGCGCAACCGCTGATCGAACCGGTCGTCGCCGTACCCGCCGTACCCGCCGTAGTCGTCCCCGAACCCGCCCGACCCGAAGCCACTCGATCCGAACCCGCCGGAAGAGAACCCTCCGCCAGAGAATCCTCCGCCGGAAAAACTATCGCCAAAACTGCCGCCAAACCCGTCGTCCCCGAAGCCCTGTCCACGGTCCCCGCGCGGCCCCACGAGGTTGAGCGACCCGCTGAACGTCATGCGCTGCAGCCAGGGCCGGCGGAAGGCGTCTGTTTCCGGGTCGTAGAAGTCGTGGTACAGCTTCAGGTCCAGGTTCAGCCTTCGGCTCGGGATGCGCACGGTGGTCGTAAGGTCCGCGAACTTCTTCGTATCGGCCTGGAAGTTGTAGGAGGTCGAGGATTTGACGTACACCAGGTTGTACTTCTTCTCCCGGTTCTTGTGTTCCGTCCTGGCCTGCAGGATGTTGTTCAGGGAGAAACGCATCGATTTCCGGACGCTTCTCCCTCCGCTCTGGGTGAAGGAAACCTGGGGCGTGACCACGTGGCGCAGCGCGTTCAGCCGGCCGATCTTCGGCTGGAAGAGGCCGTACAGCGTCGTGGTGGCCGACATGCCCACCGAATGGTCTTCCGTCGTTTCGATCTCGCCGTCGGATTCTTCGCCCTTTTCCTGCTCCCAGGTCCGGGTGTACCGGGCCTGCGGGCGCAACTTCAGCCAGTCCCCGATCTTCTGCGGCGCGCTCAGGGTGAAGGCGTTGGAGAAGGTCCGTATGGCGTCGTGGCGGTAGTTGTACCGGATATCCGGTCCCGTATGGGTCGTGTCCCGGCCGATCCGCACGTTTTTTCTGCGGTTTCTCAGCGTATTGTTGAACCCGAACAGGATGGAGTGGTACCAGCGGCTCTCGATCTGCGTGCGGGGCCGGCTGAAGTCGGGCATGCTGCCCCGCCGGGTCTGCCGCTTGGGCGGCTGGATGATCGGCCGCGTGGCGAACCGGAACCGCAGCGTGGTGGTCGGCCGGCTCGGCCTGCCCGTCGTGCTGGACGTGGACGTACTCAGGTTGAGGCTGTTCCGGCCGAATTTCTTGTCCACCGCGAAGCTGGATCGCGTATTGGACCTCAGGAGTCCGGCGTCCGTCCCCCGCGTCGTCGAATGCAGGTACCGCAGCGACTGGGCGAAGTTGGCCTGCCCGCGGATCGTCAGCCCGGGCAGCAGCTCCTGCCGGTGCTGGCCGGCCACGTCCCAGCCGGTCGTCTTTCCGCTGAAATCCCTTCGCCAGGAACCGCTCGCCCTGCCCCGCAGCCGGGTGTCCTGCCGGTACTGGAACCGCGGTTTCAGCAGGAACCCGGTCTTGGCCTCGATATCCCCGGTGACCTTCAGGTCGAAGTACTCGTTCGGCGCCCAGTAGTAGCCGAGGTTGCGCAGGTACCGGCCTTCGTCCACGCCGCTTCCGTAATTCGGCACCGTAAGGCCGGACTGCCGGCCTCTCTTCACCGAGAAGACGTACACGGGCAGATAGAATACCGGTATGCCGAGAATGTAGCCCGTCGCGTGCCGGACGACCGCCTTGTCGTCGGGGACGACCTTCGCCTCGTTGATTTTAAGGTAGTAGTGCAGGTGGTTCGGATTGTCGCAGGTGGTGTAGGTGCCGTCCTCGAGTTCGAAGGTCTGGTCCGCGTTGAGCCGCATGATGTCGCCGTTGAAGAACCCCTGGTCGTACCGGGTGCGGCCCTTCCATACCTGCCCTTCGCGCGTGTTCATGTCGTATTGCATGCGGTCCCCGACCACGATATTCGTGCCGTCATCCAGCCTGGGGAAGGTATTGGTCTCGGGATCTATGTCCGGCGAAGGGGGCAGGAAGTCCGCGGTCAGCACCTCGGTCTGGGTGTTGAACCTCAGCCGGCCGGCCGTCAGTTCGACGTCGCCGTACTTCAGAAAGGCGCTTCTGGTCATCACCAGCGAGGTGTCGGCGAACACGTACTCGATGGCCTCCGCGTTGTATTCGATCTCCGGCAGGGCCGTCGTGTCGTCCGCGGCGCCGGCCGCGCCTGATCCCGCGGAAGGGAACTGCGCGAAGGCCAACCCGGGAAGGAATACCAGCAAAAGGCAGATCAGCAGAAGCCAGGCCGGCAGTGACCACTTGACATCCGTCAATCGGGATTTAACTTTACATTTATTATAATGAATGTTAATAATAACCTCGTTGACTTAAGCATCGTGCTTGACCTGTGCGCGCGGACCGATTAAGATTGACGATTCGGGACGGTTCTTTCACGTCCCTGCATAATCTAAGGTAAACGCGTACGCGGCGAAAGCGTTTCGTTTCATCTCCCGAAAGGGGCTCAAAGCCCGGTGGATAAAAGAATTTATGAAGAAAATCAGTTGACATCCCGGACGGTCAACACTATACTTGCAATTAGTATAGGCTTTTCGGGAGGAATCCCCGCGGACGCTGGAGCTTCTCCCGAGCGTGGCCGGACGAGCCTCCGGCCTGCCATACTGACACCATCATACTTCGCTATCCGTCCCCGAAACATGGCAAATGAACCGTCGCCATCCGGGTCGGCCTGTGAAGCCGGTTCTTTGAAAACTTATACGGTCAGTTGAGGTTATGGTTGCAATCGGCACATAAAGAATTGTGGCGGAACGCGATAAAAGATTCATTTTTTCCTTGCATTATCGGAATAAACCCTATTATATTATATGGGGTAAAAATCCGTACTTTTGGTGGAGGAGAGATGGCAAGAATCGTATTTCTTTTGATTGCTACGCTTGTATGCCATGACGCATATGCCCAGTTGGATCTCAACCTGGGCGTGTCCGGCAGCAGGTCCTATTATTGCCTTGCCGATCTCACCGATTCTGGAATAGGTTACGGTGTCCGGGTCGAATTGGCGGGGGATTTGAACGACCGGGTTCAGTTTATCGGCAACTTGTCGCTTGACAGACACAATAAGGATTATTCGTCCCTCCCGGTCATGGCCGGGTTCAGGGTGTCCACCACTTCGGATGACGACATGTTCTGTTTCGTTCAGGCTACGGGAGGCAGTTCCTACAGGGTCATGGGCGATGACGACAATGAGACGGCTTGGGTAGTGAACGCCGGCATCGGTACGGTGTGGAACAGGCTGGGCGCGCTTGTGGAGTACAATGTGTCACGCGACAAGTGGAGTTGGGTATCAGTTCGTACATTCTTAAGGTTACCACTTGGTTTTTAGTGTCCATGCCACGATGAGGGCATATGGGAAAGGAGCGCATATAGATTGTTTACTTATGTACAAGAGCAGATTGTAAAGTGCAGTTCTCATCTACGGGAGATACAGATGCATTACTTCATAGTAGTACTGATTGCGTTCGCTCTCAGTATGTATGGATGCGAAGGTAAGACTGGTCCGGCAGGTCCGAGCGGCCCGACAGGTGTTTCGGGTCCGACGGGTCAGCAAGGTCCGCAGGGTGCGGTTGGCCCGCAGGGTCCGGCTGGTCCGCAGGGCGAAACCGGTGCGCAAGGCCCGCAGGGCGAGAAGGGTGACACCGGTGAAACCGGTCCCGCAGGTGCTGACGGCGCCCAAGGCCCCCAGGGCGAGCAAGGCCCGCAGGGCGAGAAGGGCGAAACCGGTGCGCAAGGTCCGCAGGGTGAGAAGGGTGACACCGGCGAGACTGGCCCCGAAGGTCCGATGGGTCCGGCAGGTGCCGATGGTGCCCCAGGTGCCGATGGTGCCCCAGGTGCCCAAGGCCCTCAGGGTGAGCAAGGCCCGCAGGGTGAGCAAGGTCCGCAGGGCGACAAGGGTGATCCTGGCGAGGACGCTGATGTCAGCGACCTCATCAATGAGGCCATTGGCGCCGGTGTTCTGGCGGACATTCATCATGTCCTGATTATCCAGGACGGTGAAGATGCGAAAGACGCCCGTCAGTCCCTGGCTCCTGGTTTTGACAATGAGCTAGCTACAATCGTCTTGCTTGTAGATGATACGACCATGCTTGTTGGCAAGGCCGGAACACAGGATATGGAGACTCCAATTCTCACCGCCACCTACGAGTGGGATACCAAGAATGCGGCTGTCGCCGATGTCGACGACAACGGAATGGTTACGGGTATGTCTAATGGTTCAACGATGATAACATTGGAAGTCGTTGGCCATGGAATTGTAATAGACATTCCCATCACGGTGTATAAGGCCGTCGATACTGTCGCGGTGACTGCCGATGGGTCTGGCCCACTTAGAGTCGGCGGTACCCGTGGATTAACGGCAACGGCACTTGATGAGTCTGATGCCGATACGGGCGTTGTAATTCCCGGCATTGAGTTTGATTGGGTAAGCGACGATCCCGACGTAGCCACTGTGAAGGCCGACGACAATAGTGCTATGGCAACGGTGACCGCGAAGGGTGCCGGAACCGCTACGATTACGGTCACGGCCGTGGGGACTGATGTGGACGCCGAGTATGAAGTCATGGTGTTCGCCGTACAGGGCGTTGAAAGACGTCTTTCCGCAGACGTACCGTATGCGGCTGTAATTGCTGCTGATAGCACTTCCATAACAACCGGTGCAACGATCACAGCGACCGTTGAGCAGAAAAACAACGCTGGTGAATGGGAGACTCTTCCGACTGGGTCTGATGCTGAGGTGATGTTTGCCGTCGTGAGCGGTCCTGTGCATATTGCCAGTGCTCAGGCTACGGCCACTGCCTCCGGTGGGACAGGGACCGCGGCATTGGTGCTTACCGCTCAATCTGATCCTGCTGCTGATCCTGTTGTTACGGGTATAAATGGTGAGGGAACAGCCATTATCAGGATTTCCACAAGGTACGCTACTACGATATACGTCGAGGTCGTGATTACCCAGGCGGAATAATTAGTAGCGTCAGCTAACCGAGGGTCTAAGGTGAGTGGTCATGCCTGACTAGGTGTAGCCACTCACCAGATATCAGGTTCGCCACCTGATCAGAATCGTACGACAATACAGAATACACCGTATAACCGTGTATCTTCCCGTCCGTCCTTAGTAGGAGCTTTGCGACCGAACAGGGCGGACGGTTTTTTTTGCCTTTTTCAATGCTGAACAAATCATACTCTGCAGGTCCGATAGTCTTTCTGCGTAATTACAGTTTATTCCTGTCCAATTCATCTCCTGCCTAATAGCTCTCCTTCATAAACGTATCCTGGTATATCAGTACTGCGTGATCGCTTTTACCTATCCAAATCCCGCCGGTTGTCTGCTTGACTGAACCCTGTGATAATGATACTTTCCTTATCACGGATGGATTCTTGGCTATGGGCCTTTTCTAAAGATGCCGCGTCACAGCCAATCCACTGGGGAACCAGCCATATGTAGCACCATTTCGCCAAATCGCACTGGAACATATCACTGCGTTGAATCAGGTAGACTCGGGAGGTCTCCATCGTGTTACGTCACACAGGCAAATTGCTGTTTCTTCTCGTGTTTTTAGGTTGCGAGGGTCCTGCGGGTCCTGCGGGACCGGCCGGTCCTGCGGGTCCTGCGGGACAGACGGGCGCTACGGGTCCTGCGGGTCCTGCGGGGCAGACAGGCGCTACGGGATCCACGGGATCCACGGGACTCCAGGGTCCTGCCGGACCGCAGGGCGAACCGGGACAGACGCTGGACTGGTCGGACGTAATCGAGGACCAGAACCTGGGAGACGCAGTCTATGTGATTGGCGTACAGGTCCAGGGACGGAATTACGTGCTGGGGTCGGGATTCGTCGCGCACTTCTGGAACGCCATCTGGACTAATGCCCACGTCGTTCAGGCCGTCCTCATCTCGACCGGGTCCATCAGCCACCTCAACCCGCGGCCCTTTGCCGCCAAATCGGGCACGGTGATCGGCGGCACCGATACATACTGGCTGGAAAACTACTGGGTGCATCCCGGCTACAATGGCACGGCCAGAACCCCCGACGTGGCCCTCTTGCTCATCGACGCAAATCTGACGGAACTTCCGTTCTTCCTGCCCAGGGATCAGGTCCAGGGACTGCGGGTGGGACAGCCCATCGGCACGATCGGGTTCCTGGAAGAGACTTCGGTCGAGCCGGTCACGGTCCCCATCGCCACGTTCAAGGAGGGCACGATCGGCGCGCTACGCCCTCCTGCCGACGATGTCGCCACGCCGGAGAACAGCTGGGTTATCCAGCATAACCTTGACCTGAGCGGACGTACGAGCGGCAGTCTCCTGTTCGATCATACGGGGTATATTATCGGAATGAACTTCGCCAGTATCTTTCGCGTCATTTACGATGACCAGACCGGCCAGCCCACGCGCGTCCCATCGGAAAACCCCGGGCTCGCCGTCCGTGCAGACGAATTGTGGCGTCTCTATGACGTGGCGGCTGCGGGACGCAGGATCGTGCCCGACGTGTCGGGCAGACGGATGGTGTCGGAAAGGCTCACGGACGTCCCGATCGTGTTGGAGCCCGAGCAGGACTATCCGCACGAATCTTATATGCCCTTCCCTTTAAACTGGAACGGGGAGACGAGTTTGCCATAGCGCGCCGGCTGACTTAAAACGCGCAAGAAAACATATGCCCTGTTTGTTGCACGGTTATCGGGTTAGACCTTATGTATTGACCTGTTTATAAAAAGACCTCCTCCGTACTCGGTATACGGGGGTTATCTTTGGAAAGTGGCAGTTCCCCCAAAGACCTATCCCCATCGAGAAGGAGGAGGCTATGCGTAAATCTACACGATTCT
>JAJEHX010000037.1 GCA_022823465.1 Candidatus Latescibacterota bacterium | reverse complement strand
AGGCGTTTCTGAACACGACCGCCGACACCTTCGAAGCACTGGTCAGAGAAAATCAATCCCTGCGCGGCAAGATCGCGGAGATGGAAGAAGAGTTTAACGATATCAGCAGAAGGCGTAAGCTGCTCGAAGACGCGCTGGTTTCCGCCCAGCGGGTCATCCATGACATGAAGGCCAATGCGATGAAAGAAGCGGAAAACGTGCTGAAAGAAGCGGAAAACCAGGCGGACCGCTGGATAGCCGACGCGAACAGCCAGGTTTCGGAGATCAAGCGGGAACTCCGGGAACTTACCGCCCTGAGAAAGGACTACGAGGTCAAATTCAGGATTCTGCTGGAATCCCATCAGGAACAGTTTAACTCGATGCGCGGAATGGAGGAGGGGGAAGACGGCGAGAAATCGACGATGGGCCTCGCGCCATAGTTCCGGCCGGCGCGCCATGGTCCCGGCCGGATTGAACCCGCGCGGCAACTCGATTCCCGCAGGCAACCCTGTGCGGCAACTAGTCCCGGGCGGGTTGAATCCGCGCGGAATCTCGATTCCCGCAGGCAACCCTGTGCGGCAAAGATGACGTTCGACCGTATCTCGATGATGGCAGGCAGGTTAGGCGACCGCCTTCGGGGGAAGAAGATCGTCGGCTTGGTGCTTCCCCGCGACTTGCCGCCCAGGCTGCCCTGGAAGGCCATGGATTCTCCCGATTCCTGGGCGCCCTTCGAAACGGTGTATCAGGCCGGACCGGTTTTGTTGCCTTCTCTTGGAAACGGCCTGGAAACGGAACGCAGCATCGACGCGGTGCGGGTGCTGCGGATGTTGCGCGCCGAGGGCCTGATCATCGCGTTCGGGTGTTTCGCACTGACGGGCAGATTCGAAGCGGGTTCTTTCGTGCTCATTGAAGATCATGTCAATTGTACCGGCGAGAATCCGCTTCGGGGACCGAACGATGAACGGCTGGGGCCGAGGTACCCCGATATGAGCGCGCCTTATGACGCGCGATGGGCATTCAGCCTGAGACGGGGCGCCGAATCGATGGGGTTTGACCTGCAGAGCGCGGTGTATGGCCGGATCGGCCGGACCGGTGACGGAGAGGCCGCGTGGGTACGGGCGGGAATCGATGTTGCCGGCGAAGGATTGCTGGATGAAGTGATCGCGGCGGTACACTGCGGCTTGCCGGTGGCCGCGGTGGGTGTCGTTGAAAAGAGTTGGCCGGGCGATGGAAAACCATTATTTTCGTCGGTGCCCGCGCGAAGCGAGGAGTACGGACGGTTGGCGGAACTAATTAATCAAACCCTTCTTTGCCGTGGAGGTATGGATGACGGGTGAAGATCTGAAGCGATTCGAAAAACTCCTGCTCGAGAAGCGCGAAACGCTGTTGCACGAACTGGGTTATTTCGGCGACAAGACGATTAACTCCGCGGCGCGCGACGTCGCGGGAAGCTATCCGTTTTCGGAACACCCGGCAGACCAGGGTACCGAATCCATGGAGCAGGAACAGGCCTATGACCTCGCTTCACGGGAGGGAAGGTTCCTGTTTCATATCGACGAGGCTCTGGAACGGATCAAGAACGGCGCCTATGGCCGTTGCTACGTCTGTGATGGCGATATCGGCAAGGCACGCCTCGAGGCCGTACCCCACGCCCGAATGTGCATCGAATGCAAATCCAAGGAAGAACGAGGGCTGATCTAACATCTCCGAACAGCGCGCATTGGCAAAACCGGCCGTCGTCTGCGCCGGGATCGTGATCCTGGATCAGCTTACCAAGATCGCCGTTCAGCAGTGGATGACGCTGCATCAGTCCTATCCCCTCCTGGGGGACGTGGTTCAGTTCACGTACATTCGAAACCCAGGCGCGGCTTTCGGAATCACGATCGGCGGCCGCTGGCTTTACCTGGTCCTGTCGATCATTGCGTGTGCCGTAATGATCTACTATCTGGCCAGGCTGCCCTCTTCTGAACGGCTGGGCCGGTACGCCATAATGATCGTACTTGGAGGCGCCCTGGGGAATCTAATCGATCGCGCGCTTTACGGCGAGGTCACGGATTTCATCGATATCGGGGCGGAAGCTTACCGATGGCCCGTCTTCAACGTCGCGGACTCCGCCGTAACCATCGGAATCATCCTGCTCTTCACCCGGCTGTCCGCCATAAACCGGATCTTGAACGATGAAGCGCCTTCCGGATGAACGGGAGGGCTCCTTCGTCGAAACCGTGGTGCCGCCCGATCAGTCTCTGAGGCGCCTGGACCAGTATCTGTCGGAAACGGACCTGCCGGCAACCAGGTCGAGAATCCAGCGCTGGATACGGGACGGTGGGGTTTCGGTCAACTCGGTTGTCGTCGAAAAGTGCGGCCACAGGGTATGCGGAGGCGACATCGTCACAGTGACTGTGCCCGAGGCCGCCCCCGCCAGTGCCGAACCGGAGTCCATCCCGCTGGATATCGTCTTTGAAGACGATGCGCTTCTCGTGGTAAACAAGGCAGCGGGCATGGTCGTTCATCCCGCGGCCGGCCATGCGAGATCGACACTGGTAAACGCGCTTCTGCACCACTGCGGGGGCCTGAAGCAATTTGAAGATCCCATCCGGCCGGGCATCGTGCATCGATTGGACAAGGATACGTCCGGCCTGATGATCGTGGCGAAACGCGAAGACGCCCACGCGATGCTCTCGCGCCAGCTGGCCGAACGCCGTATCAAACGCGGATATACCGGACTGGTCTGGGGTTGTCCCGCGGAACCGTCGGGTACGGTCGACGCACCGATCGGGCGGCATCCCCGGCACAGGCAGCGGATGGCCGTAGTCGAAGCGGACCGGGGCCGCCGGGCCGTCACTCATTTCAGGGTGGGCAGCGTGATGGAGGACGGGACGCTGCTGTTCCTCGACCTGGAAACCGGGCGCACCCATCAGATCAGGGTCCATCTGGCTCACCTGGGCCATCCCATCATCGGAGACCCCGTTTACGGCGGAAGGGTCAAGCACCTGGCCAGAATCGCGCCCCAACGCCGCCCAAGGTTGCGCATGATGCTGGGTGTCATGCGGCGGCAGGCGCTGCATGCATCCGAACTGGAGTTTACCCATCCCTATTCGGGTCGGACCCATTCCTACAGGGCGCCCGTACCCGAAGATATGCAACAGGCTGTCACGCTACTGTCCGGCGGCAACTGAATGATCGGCCCCGCCCTGTCCGAAAGGGTGGGAACGATCGGGAACCGTCCGCAGTCGAGGACGCCAGGCCCCTGAATACCATGCTGGAATCGTCAGTTGTAGAGACACGCTCGGATATCTTGTGGCACCGTGTGGTCGAGGGTCTGACCCGCATGACGGCGGCCACGGGAGAGGCCGACCTGTCCGCCGCCATAGAAGAGATTACCCTGGAGTTGTCCGACGCGGAAACGTGCCGTTTCTTCATGGTGGACTGTGTCTCGAACCATATCGCCTTCGAAACTTCCAGCTGCGATTTTGTCCATCCCGTCCCACCCGCCGAAGCAGAAGCGCTACTGGCCTGGCTGCGTCCGCAGCCCAGTACGCGCCTGATTGACGACCCGGGCGAAATGGAGTGGCCCGTGGGCGCCATGTCAGGCCAGGACTCCCCGGCCGGCCAGGCCGTGCTGTTCCATCACCAGATCGATGAGCGTTTTTACTGTGTCATGCTCGTGACCATGGGGTCGGATCAGACCGTATTCGATCCCGAACGGCTGGAAGTGACCATATCCCTGGCGAGACACGCAGGCTATGCCGTCACGCGGCTTCTGCATTTCCGGCTGGCGAGACAGGAGATGCTGCATCGCACCGCGCTGTACGAAGTGGGCAAGAAGATCAGCGGTTCGCTGGACCTGAACGAGGTATTGAATCTGATCATCGATGCGTTGCAGACCGTCGTGCCCTATGACGCGGCGGCCATCGTTTTGCTGGACGAAGACCAGAACGCGGTCGTCGAACGGACCATCCGGGGATATGCGTCCGATAGGGACGCGATCAACCTCAAGATGGGCGAGGGCATTAGCGGTTCCGCGGCCGAGACGGGCAGGGCGATCATCGTGCCCGACGTGTCACGAGACGACCGGTACGTGCAGCACCGGCCGGAAACAAAGTCGGAAATGGCGGTACCCATGCTGTCCGGCAACCAGGTCATCGGGGTCTTCAACATTGAAAACGACCGGGCGAACGCCTATGACGAGGAAGCCCAGTCCCTGCTGGAAGCCTTTGCCTCGCAGGCGAGTATCGCCATACAAAACGCGCGCCTGTTCGATGACGCCCGGCGAAGCAGGGCGCTGGACAGGGAACTGGAGGTCGCCGGTGAGATCCAACGCGCCCTGTTGCCGCGCGCCGTCCCCGAGACCCCCGGACTGTCCCTGGCGGTGTACAGCGAGCCGAGCCGGGAAGTCGGCGGCGATTTCTACGATTTCATCCCCTTTTCCGACAAGCAGCTGGGCGTGGCCGTCGGCGACGTGGTCGGCAAGGGCATACCCGCCGCGCTGACCATGGCTTCGCTGTACACTTCTTTCCACGAATATGCCAATTACTATGTGTACCTTCCGAGCTACGTGATCGGCCACGTGAACGAAGTGTTGTACGAAGTCACCTCCGCCGATCGGTTCGCGACCCTGTTCTACGGCATAGCGAACATGCAGGAAATGACCTTCGTGTACTGCAACGCCGGCCATCCGCCTCCCCTGTTGTGCCGGAAGTCCGGCGAAACGGTCAACCTGTACACGGGGGGCCTGATCGTGGGCTCCTTCGAGGACGCGAGTTTCGACGACGGCCGCGTGCAACTGGATGAAGGGGACGTCGTGGTCCTGTATTCGGATGGTCTCATCGAGAAATGCAACGAGGACGACGAGATATTCGGCATCGACCGGCTCGAGCAGGCGATTAAAGACTGCCATGACTGTCCGGTAGAAGAGATCAGGGATCACGTGATCGAAGTGTGGCGCGCCTTCGTAGGCAACGGACGCCAGGACGACGACACGACCATGATTGTCGTCAAGCGGGAACACTAGTTTAACGGACGGGCGGGCCGAGGCTGTCCCGCCATCGACATATCCACGCATTAAGCAATATGGAGGAAAAGGAATGGGCGTTCGTATCGGTTTTATCGGAACGGGTGGTATCGCGGGCATGCACCTGGGCCTCCTGCCCAATATCGATCGGGCCGAACTCGTGGCGTTTTCAGACATCCTGATCGATCGGGCCCAGGCCGCGGCGGACCGTTGCGGGGGACGCGCATACGCCGACTACCGGGAAATGCTGGACAGGGAACAGTTGGACGCCGTGTACGTATGCCTGCCGCCCTTTGCCCACGGCGATGCGGAACTCGCCGTGCTGGAACGGAACCTCCACCTCTTCGTCGAGAAGCCACAGGCGCTGGACATGGAAACCGCGCGGAACATCGCGGCAAAAGTGGAAGAAAGCGGGGTGCTGTCCTGCGTCGGGTACAACTGGCGTTACCTGGACGTAACGCAGAAGGCGCGGAAGCTGTTGTCGGGCGTGCGACCGGCCCTGGCCTACGGATACTGGATCGGCAATACGCCCGGATCGCCCTGGTGGCGCGTGAAGTCCAAGTCGGGCGGCCAGATCGTGGAGCAGACCACGCACGTGTACGACTGCGCGCGGTACCTGATGGGGGACGTGACCAGCGTCTACGCCGCCGGCACGACGGGACGGATGGACGACCTGCCCAACTACGACGTGGAGGACGCCAGCACCGTGTCACTCACCTTCGAAAGCGGTGCCGTGGCCACCATACTTTCTTCCTGCGTCGCCGAACAGGGTTACGGGACAGGGCTGCAGGTCATCGCCCGTGGCATGACGGTGGAAATCGTGAAAGGCGACCTGGTCGTCGTAAGGGAAGATGAAACGGTAAGATATCCGGGCCGGAACAACCCCTATCAGCTCGAGAACGAACTCTTCCTTCAGGCCATTGAAGAAGGGAATCCGGCGCTGATCAGATCGGCTTACGGCGACGTGGTAGGCAGCCTCGCCGTCACCCTGGCGGCAAACGAATCCATGGAGACAGGCGAGGTCGTGCGACTCGGGTAGATTGCGCCGGAAAATCCCGGATTGCCTGCCGGTTATCCCAGGTAGCGCCTGAGGTTGTCGAGTCCGATGCGAACGCCGTCGACGGGGTGCTCTAGGCCTTCGAACTCGATGGAAAGCACGCCGTCGTAACCCTGCCGGGAAAGGACGTGCAGACAGGACGCCAGGGGTACTTCGCCGTGGCCGACGATGGCGCCCCTGAGATAGTTGCCTCCCCGCGTCCGGAACCAGCCCTCGCCGGGATCGGGCGCCGTGCCCGGCCTGGTATGGAAGTCCTTGGCATGGACATGAAAGGCGTAGGGGATCAGGCGTCCCACCGCCGTGTCCGGCGGCTCATCCACGCACAGGAAGTTGCCCACGTCGATGAGCACGCCGAAGTTCTCGTGATTCACGCCGTTGACCAGTTTTTCCACCCGTTCGCTGTCCTGGCAGAACAAACCGTGGTTCTCCACCATCGTCCGCACGCCCAGGTCCGCCGCAAACTCCGTTACGGCCCGGATCGCCGGGACGAGGATGGCCAGCGCGTCGTCGAATGAGCGTCCGCCTGGGCGGCCGTCGGCAAAGCCGCGGGTGGCGTCGTGGCGCATGCCGGGCGCGCCGAGCAGATGGGCGATGCGTACCTCGTCCTTCACCCGTTCCACCTCGTCCTTCCAGTTCCCGCCGCTTCCGTTGATGAAATCCGCGCCGACCGTGTAATTGGCGATAGGGAGTCCGGCCGCGTCGCAGGCCTTCCGTACGTCTGGGGCGTACCGCTCGAAGGGTTGACCTTCGGGCGGGTGCAGCGAGGAAAACTCGATCACATCGTAACCGAGTTCCGCGGTCTTCCGTATGGCGTCGAACTCTGTCATTTCGCCGTTGCGAATCAGCCTGCTGTAACTGTAAGAACTTACCCCGATCTGCATGGTACGCCCCTGAATTGTAGGTTTTGTATCGTCTCTTTGGGATGACTGCGCGTCGGTGAGCCGGTCAACGAGCGGTCCGACGGGCCTATGATGCGGAAACCACTGGATGGAGGACGGTCTGCTCGAAATCCGCGAGGACTTCCGACACCTCCGGGGCATCGGGGAAGAACGAAAGAATGCGCAGCAGCACGTCGTCCAGCATGATATCGGGACAGGAAGCCCCGCAGGTCAGGATGACGTCGACGGGCCGGGTGGCCGGCAGCCAGTCGATGGTCGCTACGATCGACCTGGTCTCAAGGTCGAAGTGGCGGATCTGTCTGTCGGACAGAATGTCTTTGCTGCTGTTGATGAAAAAAGTGCTGATCGTCTCCCCGCAGAGTTCCACGAGGTGAGAAGTGTTGGACGAGTTGTAGCCGCCGACGACGAGGGCCACGTCCGCCCCCTTTTCGATCATGGCGTAAGTGGCGTTCTGATTCTCATTGCTCGCGTAGCACAGGGTATCCGAGGTATCGGCGAAATGGTCGTCGATGTATTTGGCACCGTACTTTTCCGCAAGCGCTTCCCTGATCAACCGCGCGATCTCGTGGGTCTCGCTGGCGAGCATGGTGGTCTGGTTGATCACGCCGACGCGGTTCAGATGGAGCTCAGGATCGAACCCCTCGGAGCAGTTTTCGCCAAAGACCTCGTAGAACCGTTCCCCGCTTTGCCTGCCCGTGATGATATCGGCGAGGACGAGAGTCTCTTCCCGGTCCCGGACCACGACGGTCGGGGCCTGCTGGACGCTGTGGGAAAAGGTCGCCCGCGTTTCTTCGTGCCGGGGTTTCCCGTGAATGACCACTGTGAATCCCTGCTGGCCGATCTGTCCTCCGCGGGTCCAGACCTTCTCGACGAAGGGACAGGTCGTATCGTAGGTACAGAAGTCGATCCCCCGCCGGGTCAGCATCTCCTTGATCTCCACCGTGGTTCCAAAGGCGGGAACGACGACCAGGTCGTCGGGGGTCAGTTCATCCCATGGAATGAGCTGCTCGCCCAGGGTAGTGTGGATGAACTGAATGCCCCGGGCCTGCAAATCGGTGTTGACGTTAGGATTGTGGATCATCTCGCTGAGCAGAAAGATCCGCTTGCCCGGGTTTTCCTCCAGCGTCTTGTACACGATTTCGATCGCGTTTTCCACGCCGTAGCAGAACCCGAAGTGCCTGGCGAAGATGAACCGGACGCTGCCGAAATCCAGCACGGCGGGCGACAGGTCTTTCTTCTTGGGGTCGACCGTCCGCCGGCCCTGCTTGATCCGGGAGGTGATCTCGCTCTTGTAGAAACCGGGTATGTCGAACTTTCGCGCCATCGCTAAGCCCTTGTGGATATGGCCGTTACCAGTACGCTAATCTAACACGAAAATCCCGGCGGGGCAACTGTTTTGGCCCCGCAGACTAGATGCGGTGGGCAAGGGTCTCGTCGATATGCTTCTTCAAGTATACCGTGAAGGGCGTGCCCCCGGTGCCGACGTGCCCCTTGTTTTCCCGCTGTCCCGGTTTGAGGACGTACATCGCCGCGTACTCGATGTGCAGCCGCCGGAATTCGTACAGTGCTTCCACCGAGGCGTTGTAGGCATTCCTCAATTCCGGCAGGTCGTTCCCGCGCTCCAGGGCAAGCTGTCGGGCTGATGGCCCGCGTTCCACGGTTTCGATGAAATGGCGGTCCTGCGCGGGCATGTAGTCCCGCATTTCCATCAGGTACGCCCGCATTTCATCATAGCCATGCTCAATGCCGAGAAAGCCGTCCACGGCGTAGATGACCGCGCTCTGCGCCCCAGTCTCGCCGCGGAACTGCCGGGGCCTTCCCCCATAGGCTTCCACGCCGGTATATACCATGCCGTCTGGCAGCTCGGGGTTGTTCTTCCAACCGAACATGTACGGCCTGACCCGGTGATAGTACGTATTCGGATCGCAGCGTTCCGTCATCCGTTCCAGGACCGCCCGCATTTCGTGGAGGGTATCGGTCACCGCGTCCAGGGAGCGCACAACTGTCTCGCAGTCTCCCCTCGACACCGCTTCCTGGCCGGGGATCAACACGGAAAGCGCGTGGCCCGCAACCGCCTCGATATGCACGTGGATGGTGACGAACCATTCTTCGTCCATGCCGCCGAGGAAATTCAGCATCATGTGGAGATTGCCGACTTCGACGGGACCCTGCCGGTCGAACCTGCGCCAGTTGTATATGACCTGGGACGCGTAGGTCAGCATGGGCAGACGGCCCAGGCGGCATGCGACGGCGTACCAGCCCCGGGCCAGGTTTTTAGGGATCGCGGTGGCGACAGGGTGACCGGGCGCGAAGACGTACATGTTGGCCAGGAAGGAAAGCAGGCTCATGGCCCGCTCATGCTCGGCGAGGGTATACAGTCGATCCAAAGAGAAAGGGGGCAGGTCCTCCACGACGGGTCGGATATGCCGCGACAGGGCCAGCTTGGGCAGCACGTCGCCGGTCTGCTCCCAGTCTTCGAAGGTTTCGGGCAGGCGCGATATCGGGTCGTCGGGAGGAAGAAACCCGTGGGTCAGGTCGCGCGCCGCGGGGGACATCAAAGAGGCGTAGAGGGGATCTGCCCTTTCCTGTGCCATGGGAGACCCTCCGGTTATCCGGCCCGCCTTAACATCCGGTCGTTTCGTCAGGCCGTGATCTGGAAATCTTCGGCGTTCGGGTCGTACTCGTCGAAGAGGTCTTTTTTCGGGTAGTCCGCGGGGATGTCCCGGTACACCTCGAAGGGGGGATCGGCCCTGAACCGGCCAGGGTTGGTCAATCCGGCCACTTCGCCGTCCCGGACCAGGTACACGTTCACCTCGTTGATCGAGGGCGGACAGAGTCCCCGTGCTATCCCCACCTGCAGGTATACCAGGTTCGACGGCTCGAATCCCATGAGATGGGCGGCCACCAGGTCCACCGCGGCCATGGATTCGCCGGCAACGACCAAGCCCGTGGGAAAGTTGCGGCCCTGGTAGAAGGCGTTCCCGTCCCGTCCCACGATGCCCTCCACCACGTTGAAGTCGGGCCGGCAGGCCAGATAGACGTCCCAGTGCATGTGGGCGATGGTCCGCTGCCAGGCTTCGTGGTCCTCGACCCGCATCCACTCGCGTCCCTGCTTTCGCTTCTCGTCCCGTCCGAACGTGGCGCGCCAAGCGTCCGAACAGAGGTGCCTTTCCGTGACCGGAATCATGATGCCCTGCTGGTTCTTGCCGCACAACGTGACCACGCCCAGGTTGTGGGTCTTCAGCTTGGGCACGTTGATGTAGAACACGTTGTCCGCGGCGGCCCAGCGGGAAATCCCAATGTTGTGGAGTTGCACCGTGCTGCCCGGGGTGACGCGCACGTTGCCGTAGTCCGCCAGTTCAAGCAACCGAACGCGTTTTTCACGCGCCATCTCGGTATAGCCGCTCCTGGCCCAGGACAGATCGCGCTGGGCCTGCGACGTCAGCCTGCTCGTCGCTTCGCCGACGTACACTTCGTCGCGCGGCACGCCCGCGTCCTCGACGAAATAATCGATCATCCCTCCCACGAAGGCGGGATGGGTCACGATACCGCTGTTGCGCGGCGCCCCGGCCGTGACGTTGGGTTTCATCATCACGGCGCGGCCACCGGGATCGACGTCCAGCGTGCGCAGCATTTCACGTGCCGGGCTTGCGAAGGCCGCGTCGTTCAACGCATCCTCCCCGGCCAGTTGGGTCTTCAGGATGTACACGTCGGGTTTGGACATCTTCGCATCCTTTATGCGCTCAGATTCACCGGCTCATGTCACAGGCCCAGGCCGCCGCGCCCACGCCACCACGCTCAGGCCACCGCGCTCAGATCGCCACGCCCCGGCTCACCGCGCTCAGGCCCAGCGGCTCATGGTGGTTTTTTGCCGCGTATAGAAGGCGAACCCTTCCTTGCCCTGGATGTGCAGGTCGCCGAAGAACGAACCGTTCCATCCCGAGAACGGGAAAAACGCCATGGGGGCCGGTACGCCGACGTTGATGCCCACCATGCCCGCGCTGACCCGGTTTCTGAACGTCCGGGCGGCCTTGCCGTCGCCCGTGAACAGGACCGCGGCGTTGCCGAATCCGCTCTGATTACAGGCTTCGATGCCCTTGTCCAGACTGTCGGTGCGAATCACGGAAAGGACAGGACCGAAGATCTCTTCGCGGACGATCTTCATGTCCGTGGCCGCGTCGTCGAAAATCGTAGGCCCCAGGTAGAATCCGTCCGGCGTCTCCGGCACTTCCACGCCCCGGCCGTCCCGGTAGAGCGAGGCGCCGTCCGACAGGCCCGAGGCGATGTAACCGTGGACCTTTTCGAGGTGCTGCCGGGTGACGACCGGTCCCATGTCCGCCTCCGGGTCCCGGTCCGTCGGCCCCACTTTCATCGCATCCAGCGCTTCGCGGAGCGGAGGCAGCACGCGCCCGGCGGCTTCATCCACGGCCACGGCCACACTGCCGGCCATGCACCGCTCACCAGCGCACCCGTACACCGAACCGATCAGGGCATCCACTGTGAAGGCCGGATCCGCGTCGGGCAGGATGATCATGTAGTTCTTGGCGCCGCCGGCCGACTGTACGCGCTTGCCATGGGCGGTCGCGGTCTGGTAGACGTGCCTTGCCACGGGAGACGAGCCGACGAAGGATACGGCGTCGATGCCCGGATGGGTACAGAGGGCGTTGACTACGTCCACGCCGCCGTGGACCAGGTTCATCACCCCGGGCGGCAGGCCGGCTTCCTGGAGGAGTTCCACGAGCCGGATGGCCGTAAGCGGCACTTTCTCGGACGGTTTGAGCACGAAGGTGTTCCCGCAGACGATGGCGATGGGGTACATCCACATGGGCACCATGGCAGGGAAGTTGAAAGGCGTAATGCCCGCGCAGACTCCCACGGGCTGCCGGATGGTGTCGCAGTCGATCCCGCTGGCGACCTGTTCGAGGGAATCGCCCATGAGCAGGGTAGGCGCCCCGCAGGCGAACTCGACGACCTCGATACCCCGCCGCACGGATCCCCGGGCCTCTTCCAGAGTCTTGCCGTGCTCGCGCGTTACCAGACGCGACAACGCTTCGAAGTTTTCTTCGAGCAGATGTACGTATCGAAAGAGAATCCTCGCCCGGTCCACTACCGGGGTTGCCGACCAGTCGGGCAGGGCTTCCCGGGCCGCCCGAACCGCGGCGTCGACTTCGGAAGCGCCGCACATGGGCGTCTGCGCGATGACGCTGCCGTCGGAAGGGTTAAATACCGGTTCCGTGGCCGCCTCGGCCGCGTCGGTCCAATCTCCATTTATAAACAGGGAACAGGTGCTCGCTTCTTGATCGCTCATCATTCTCCTCAATATCTTCCTAGGTACGCGAAAACGTAATATCCTGATTACATTAAAAAGTCAGCCGAAAAGGATCAGCCGACAGCCTCGGGTTTTCCGCTCCCGGCCGACTTGTAAGCCGCCTCGGTCAACTGCACTACCCGCAGGCCGCAGATGGGCGGGGCCTGTACGTCCGCCTCTCCCTGGATGGCATCGATGAAGTTGTCCGCCGGCGGTTTTCCCCGGCCCGGGGTCTGCGGCAGGCGGATGTCCTCTCCCTTACGATGGACGAACAGGGGCTCCGATGCGCCGAAACGCATCACGCCTTCCGTGCCATAGAAGGTGAATTCCTCCCGCCATTCGGGCGACATGGAGGTGTAGGACAGGTTGCCGACGGCGCCGTTCGTGAATTCCACCGAGATGGCCGTATTGACGTCGACGTGGGTGCCCTCCGGGTTGATGAAGGCGTGGACGGACTTCGGTTCCAGTCCCGTCGTCCACAACAGGATGTCGTTGATGTGGCTGCCCGTGTCCATGAAGTGCCCGCCGCCGGAAAGCTCGGGGTCCGCGCGCCACGAGGCGCCGGGGCTGAAGATCCCCAGACAGTCCTGGGCAATGATGACGTGGACGAGGCGCACGTCGCCGATGACGCCCTCCCGGATCATCTCCCGGGCCTTGATGAACTTCCCCTCGCCGTGGCGCTGGTAGGCGACGGCAAGCACCTTGCCGGCCCGTTCGGAGTATTCGATGAAGTCCCTGGCGTCCCGCGTTGTCGTCGCCATGGGTTTTTCCACGAGCACGTGCAGGCCCGCTTCCAGACTGGTCCGTACCTGGTCCGCGTGCCGGGTATGAGGCGTCGCGATGACGACACCGTCGAGTGCTTCCGAATCGATCATCGTTTCGAGCGACCCGTAGTGGTTCAACCCCTGCGCCGCCGGTCCCAGGGTCTTCTCCAGCCGGTTCATCGCGACCGGATCGGTATCGAAAAGGGACACGACCCGGGCGTCTTCGCGGGCGGAAAGCAACCGGGCGTGATGACCGCCCATGCCACCGGCGCCCGCAATGCCAATACGAAGTGTCGACATGTAGAATGATCCTCAAATAGTATAGCGTCTTCCTGGAATGGTGAGATGAAAAACCGGCACGGCCATTGTCGACCTTTACCGGCGATGGTTCACTATAAAAACGGGACGTTTAAAGATCAAGCAACAAAATGGAAAGTGCTTGACATGCGTTCAGCCGCGCTCTTAGGTTGGCCATCGTTGTTTGCCTCTTCACCCTCACTATGGAATATCTCATGGAAAACACGCTGCTTGACATAGTCAGCGCCGTTCAGGGCCACGTCTGGGGATTGCCCATGCTGGTCCTGCTGGGCGGCACGGGCCTCTATCTCACGGTACTATTGAAGGGCGTGCAGTTCCGCTCCCTTTGCCATGCGCTGTACCTGGCTTTCGTGCGCCGCCGGGAGGCGGACGCCAAGGGCGACATCAGCCACTTCCAGGCCCTGATGACCGCCCTTGCGGCGACTGTTGGTACGGGTAACATCGCGGGCGTGGCCACGGCCATCGCGGCCGGCGGTCCCGGCGCGCTTTTCTGGATGTGGATGACGGGCCTGGTGGGCATGGCCACCAAGTACTCCGAGGCCGTCCTGGCCGTCAAGTACCGCGAGACAGATTCCAGGGGGTTCATGAAGGGCGGCCCCATGTACTACATCTCCAACGCCTTGGGATGGAAGTGGCTGGGCGGCGCCTACGCCCTGTTCGCCGCGCTCGCGGCCTTCGGCATCGGAAACATGACCCAGTCGAATTCCATGGCCGACGTGCTTAAGAGCACCTTCGGCGTGGATCCATGGATCACGGGCATCGTGCTGATGATCGGCACGGGCCTGGTCCTGATCGGCGGGATCAAGAGCATAGGCCGGGCGGCGAGCCTGATCGTCCCCGTCATGATCGTGCTGTACATACTCGGTGGGCTAACGGCCATCCTGGCGAACGCCTCGGCGATACCGGGCATCTTCGAACTCGTGTTCGCCCACGCCTTCACGCCGGTCGCGGCAGCCGGGGGTTTTGCCGGCGCCATGGTCCGCCAGGCGGTCCAGTTCGGGGTGGCGCGCGGCATCTTCTCCAACGAATCCGGCCTGGGCAGCGCGGGCATCGCCGCCGCGGCCGCGCAGACGAAGGACCCGGTCACGCAGGCCCTGGTGTCCATGACCCAGACCTTCATCGACACCCTGGTGGTGTGCACGATCACCGGATTCACCATCATCGGTACGGGGGTCTGGCTGTCGGGCGACACGGGCGCGCCGCTCACCGCGGCGGCCTTCACCGCCGGGCTGCCGGGCGGTTTCGGCGGATACCTGGTCGCCGTGGGCCTGGTACTGTTCGCCTACTCGACGATCCTGGGCTGGAGCTACTACGGCGAGAAATCGGTCGTATACCTGCTCGGGGAACGCTCCGCACTGCCTTACCGCACGCTGTTCTGCCTCTTCGTGGGCGTCGGCGCCGTGTCGGAACTGGAACTGGTCTGGGGAGTCTCCGACATCATGAACGGTCTCATGGCCTTCCCCAACCTGGTCGGCCTGCTCTTCCTGTCTCCCATCGTTGCGGCGGAAACCCGCCGGTACATCGGCAAGCTTCGTGGTGATGCCGCGTCGACCGGACCATGATGCCGCCTCGAACGGACCATGATTGCCGCAGTATGAGATAACCGCGTCCCGAGATTGCCGCGGCCTGAGATAACCGCGTCCCGAGATTGCCGCGGCCTGAGCCCATACTGGACTGCAGGCCGAAAACCGTCGAGATCAATCAGTCATGACGCGAAGACGCCATAGACGGATATTCTGGGTGTTCGTGGTCGTGCTGGCCGCGCTCCACGTCGACTTCTTCAACCACGGAACCTCCCCTCCGCTGCTCTTCGGGTGGCTCCCCGCAGATCTGGCCTACCATATGGCCTGGGTCATAGCCGCCGCCGCCCTCGTCCTCTACTTTACCCGATACGTCTGGCGGGACTACGATGGGTCCTGAAGCGACCATACTTATCGTGGTGGTGGTATATTTCGTCGTGGTGCTGGGCATCGGCGCCGCCGCGTTCCGCCGGTCAAAGCCGACGGCCGAAGACTACTTCCTCGGGGGCCGCCTCGCCAAATCGCTCGTGATGTTCATGGCCCTGTTCGGCACGAACATCACGCCCTTCCTGATCATGGGCATTTCGGGACTGGCCTATCATCACGGCTACGGGGTGTTCGGCTACACGGCGGCCATGGCGGCGCTGATCATACCCGTGGCCTACTACGTCATCGGGTATCCGGCCTGGATCGCCTCCAGGAAGCTGAAGGCCGTGACGCCGGCGGAACTGCTCGCCCGGAGGCTGGACAGTCCCAACCTCGGACGCCTGCTCTTCCTGGTCTACTTCATCTACATGCTGCCCTATTTGTCCACTGGGGTCGCCGGCGTGGGGCTGGCCGTCGACGTCTTTACCCAGCAGGCGATCTCCTTCGAAATCGCGGCGGCGGGCATTCTGGTCATCACGCTGCTCTACACCACTACGGGCGGCATGCGGGCGACCATGTGGACCAACGTGTTCCAGGGCCTCGTCTTCGGCCTGTTTCTCTACGTTTCGATCTTCGTGGTCGCGGCCGACTTCGGCGGCATCTCAGGCGTCATGACGGAAGTCGCGCAGCGTTTTCCGGAACTGGCGGCCACGAAAGACACGCCGCCCTTCACGACGGGCAACTGGTTCGTCTGGGGCATGGCCATGGGGCTGGTCGTCCTTGCCTTTCCCCACCTGCTGGTGCGGGTATTCGCCGCAAAAGACGTGAAATCGCTGAAGAACTCCATTCGGTACTATCCCGCCATCATGATCGGGCTGATGCTGGTGGCCACGCTCTACGGCGTGTGGGGACGCATCGAATTCCCCGATTTCGTCGGCCGTGATTCCGACATGGTCTTCCCCATGGTGATCCGCAGCCATTTCGGTCCCATGGTGCAGGGACTCGCCCTGGCCGGGATTCTTGCCGCGGTCATGTCCACCCTGGACGCCCAGATGCTCACGTTGTCGTCCATGCTTACGCGGGACGTGTGGTACGGGCTGTCCCAGCGCCGACAGGTCGTGCTCGGCCGGTTGTTCCTCGTCATACTCGGCGGGATCGCCTACTACATCGTGATCCTCCGGCCGGCGTCCATATTCGCCCTGGCCCAGCTGTCCTTTTCCGGTTTCGTCACGCTGACCCCTATCTGGCTGCTCGGGCTGCACTGGAGGCGTTTTACCGCGCCGGCGGCCATCACGGCTATCGTCGCGGGAAACGCCGTGCTCGTGGCCATGTTCTACGAATGGCTTCCCAATCCGGGACTCATTCCCGTCGCCTGGAGCTTCATGGCCGCGTCCATCGTTGGTGTCGGGGTATCGTTCTTTACTGCCCCGCCGCCTGAATCCGTTACCGACCCCGTTATGACCCCGATTCGCCGGGCCATGGGGGATGGCTAATCGCGTATGACCGACCACCCATTTGCCGGCAACAGGCATAGCGTATGAATCACCTCGGCAAGGCTCCCCTGATCTTCGGACTGCTCTTCCTCCTGGCCTTTCCCGTCATCGTGTTCCGCGGCGATGACCGCTCGGACACACTGGAGTTCTGGATCTTCGCGCAGACGCACTACGATGAGTTCAGCGCGAGGATTCCGGCGTTCGAAGCGGCGCATCCCGGCGTCAAAGTCGAACTTCGGCTGATCTCGAAACTGCACGACAAGCTCCTGGCCGCCTTCCTTTCCGGCATCGGCGGCCCCGATCTGTCCGAAGTCGAGATTTCATCGGTCGGCAGGTTCTTCAAGGGCACGAAGGAGGAAATAGGCTTCGTGGACCTGACCGACCGCATCGAGCGCGAAGGGATCACAGACGAGTTCGTCCAGGCCCGCCTCGCACCCTGGTCCCTCGACGGCCGTATATACGGTCTGCCCCGCGATGTCCATCCCGTCATGCTCCTGTACCGTCACGACGTCTACGAGAAAGCGGGGATCGATCCGGCATCCATCGAGACCTGGGATGATTTCGTCCGCGAGACGAGACCCCTCGCCCGCGACGACGACGGCGACGGGCGGCCCGACCAATACCCGATCATGCTGAGCGCTCACAAGCCCGGTCATTTCTGGCTGATGCTCCTGCAGAACGGCGGCGGCATGTTCGATGAGGACGGCGGGGTCATCATCGACAACGACATTGCCGTTTCCACCCTGGAATTCTACTGCAGCCTGCTCAACGAAGAGCAACTGGCCATCCCCGAATTCTCCCAGGACCCGGCCAGCTACGCCGCCATGAAGGAAGGCATTATTCTGGGCGTGCTGGCACCGGACTGGTACATTAGCTTCGCACGGAGGTTCGTCCCGGAACTGGAAGGGAAATGGCGGGCCATGCCCCTGCCGGCCTGGCAGGAAGGCGAGCGCCGCACCTCGACCTGGGGCGGCACCATGATCGCGGTCACCAGACAGGCCGAGAACCCGGACCTCGCCTGGGAATTCGCCAAGTTCGCCTACATGGACGATGAGGCCCTCGCGAACCGTTACCGCAAGACCTTTATCATACCGCCGATCCGTTCGGCGTGGTCCAACCCGGTGTATACCGAGCCCGAGGCGTACCTGGACGGGCAGGTCCTGGGCAGAAGCCTTACGGAACTCGCGCCCGACATCCCCGGATTCCACCTGAACCCCTATTGGGCCGAGGCCAACGATCTGCTGCGGCAGGCCGTGTACGAGGCGGCCAATGGGATTCGGACACCCGCCGATGCGCTGTCCCACCTGGCAGAGCAGGTCCGCGCGCTGCGGAACAACACAACAGAGACCGAATGAAGCCCCGGTACGCCCCCTACTTCTTCCTCGCGCCTTTCTTCGCGCTCTTCGGGGTCTTCATGGTCTACCCCCTGTTCGATTCGATCCGTCTTAGCACGTACAGTGTCCGGGGCATGCAGAACCAGACCTTCGTGGGCCTCGAGAACATCGAACGGCTGATTGCGGACCCGCTCTTCTGGACCGCCCTCTGGAACACGGCCTATTTCGCCGCAGGCAGCCTGCTCCTGCAACTGCCCGTGGCCCTGGCCCTCGCCCTGCTCCTCAGCAATGCCCGCCTGAAGGGCCGGAACCTGTTCCGCCTTTCCTTCTTCTCGCCAGTGCTGATCTCCGGCGTCTTCATCGCCGTGATCTTCTACCTCTTGTACGACCGGCGCTACGGCCTGGTGAACCGGGTCCTCGGTTCCGAAATCCAGTGGCTCCAGGATCCAGACCTGGTCATGCCCGCCCTCGTGCTGGCCGGTGTATGGCGGTGGGCGGGATTCAACATGGTCTACTTCCTCGCGGGGCTACAGAGCATCCGCCAGGAGCTCTACGAGGCGGCGGCGGTGGACGGTGCGGGACCCTGGCAGAGCTTCGTGCACGTGACGATCCCCGCCCTCAAGCCCGTGATCGCCTTCGTGGTGATCACGTCCATGATCGGTTCGTTCCAGCTTTTCGACCTGCCTTACGTGCTCACGGAGGGCGGCCCCGGCAACGCGAGCATGACCATGGTGATGTACCTGTACAAGCACGGATTCGAATTCATCAACCTCGGCTACGCGGCGACCATCGGATGGGCCCTGGCCGTGATCATCGGGGTGATTTCCATCATCCAGGTCCGGTTATTTGGCGTATTCAGGGAAAACTGACCTCATGAGAAACCCTGTTCGCACCACCATCACCTATGTGCTCCTGATTTTGCTGACCGTCCTGGTCCTGACGCCGCTGTTCTGGGTGGTATCCGCTTCCTTCAAGCCGTCGGGCGAGATCTTCTCTTATCCGCCCACCTTTCTTCCCCAGGATCCCACGCTCGAGAACTTCACCCGGCTGTTCCAGGAAATGCCGATCGTCCAGTACATCGTCAACAGCACCTTCCTGGCCACTTCGCACACCCTGCTGCTCCTCGCTATCGCCACCATGGGCGGGTTCGCCTTCGCCAAGTACTCGTTCCGGGGCCGCGGCGTCCTCTTCGCCATCGTCCTCGCCTCCATGATGATCCCCTTTCACCTGGTGCTGGTGCCCCTGTTCACCCTGCTGTACCAATTCGGCTGGCTGGACACCTACCAGGGTGTGATTCTGCCTTACCTGGCTTCGAGCGGCTTCGGTGTATTCCTGATGCGGCAGTTCATCCTGGGCGTGCCCACGGACCTCATCGACCAGGCGCGGATCGACGGTTCGTCTGAGTTCGGTATCTACTGGCGCGTCATCATCCCGGCCGTGAAGCCGGCCATGGGCGCCCTGAGCATCTTCGGGTTCCTGGGGGCCTGGAACGAGTTCCTATGGCCCATGATCGTCCTGCGGGACGCCGCCAAGTACACCCTGCCCCTCGGCCTGGCCAGCCTGGTGGGCGTCTACCGCCAGGAATACGGCATGCTCATGGCCGGTACGCTGCTGTCCATCCTCCCCATCATGGCCCTGTTCCTCGCGATGCAGCGGGAATTCGTGCAGGGGATCACGCTGGGGGCGGTGAAGGAGTAAGGCGGGGCGTCGTGCAGGGGATTACGCTGGGGCGCTGGGGGCGGTGAAGGAGTGAGGCGGGTGGCCGGATTCATGCTTCAGTGTAAGGTGCTGGGAGGTCGTAAAGAGATTGACGCGGGCAATCTAGCTGCCCACTTTGTGCCATTCTGAAACCTATCTGCACAGATTAAAGCGCGAACACAGCAACAGATTGTCCGGAAAGGAGCCATCCCGAACATGACGGACCAACACAGCGAACGACGATATACCCCGGGCCGCAGTGACGAAGAGACGGAGCGCCTGATCGAACAGTCCCGGCTCTTCGAACCGATCACGAGACGGTTTCTGAAATCGGCCGGTATCCGCAGCGGGATGCGGGTGCTCGATATCGGGAGCGGTGCCGGAGACGTGGCGCTGGCTGTCGCGGATCTCGTGGGGACGGCCGGGGAAGTCGTGGGCGTGGACATGAATCCCGATATCCTCGAAACGGCGCGGGAACGGGTCGAGCAGGCGGGGCACAAAAACGTGACTTTTCACGCCGGCGATATACAGACGCTTGATGTCGGGGGCGACTTCGACGCCCTGGTCGGCCGGCTGGTGCTCATGTACCTGCCCGATCCGGCAGCCGTCCTGAAGGGGTTGATTCCCCGTCTTCGCTCCGGCGGCATCGTCATGTTCCAGGAGATCGATTTCACGATCACAGAGGTGTACAAGCACCCCGATACCCCGCTCATGGGGCAGCTCGGCGACTGGGTCGTCGAGGTTTTCGAGCGGTCCGGGGCCAACGGCAACATGGGGCTGGAACTCTACCGGGTGTTCGTCGAGGCGGGGCTGCCCGAACCGAACCTGGATGCCGGCCTGTTGATAGGCGGATCCGCCGACTGGCCGGGATACTCCTATGTAGCGAATTCCTTCCAGAGCGTGCTTCCCCTGCTGGAGCATTACGGGATCGCCACCGCGGCGGAAGTGGACGTGGAGACCATACCCCAGCGCGTCCGGGACGAAATCGTCGCGTCAAAGCGTCCGGTGGTCATCCCGCCGCATATCGGGGCGTGGGCGAGGACAATGTAGGAAACCAGCGCGCATTGTGAAAATCAATAGCGTCGCTTTCGATTTTCACATATATTGTACGGTATGATCCCTCGTACGCAACATCTCACCGCAATTGGCAAACTGCTGAACCAGTTTCCCGTGGTCTGTCTCATCGGAGCACGGCAGGTCGGCAAGACTACGCTGGCACGGCAATTGATCAAAGCCGAAACGCGTTCCGTCACCTTTTTCGATCTCGAGGATCCGACGGACGAGACCCGGCTGTCCGATCCCAAGCTTGCGCTGGAACCACTCCGTGGGCTGGTTGTCATTGACGAGGTTCAGCGCAATGAAGGACTTTTCCGTCTGCTGCGCGTGCTCGCGGACCGCCCCGGCATACCGGCCCGATTTCTGGTCCTGGGCAGTGCGGGACCCGCCCTTCTACGACAATCTTCGGAATCGCTCGCCGGTAGGATCGCATATTATGAACTTCCGCCTCTGCGGGTGAACGAAACGGGTGCCGACGAAACAGACCGGCTCTGGTTACGCGGCGGGTTTCCTCCTTCGTTCCTCGCCGGAAACGATGAGGACAGCCTTACCTGGCGGACTGCGTTCATTCGATCGTTCCTGGAAAGGGACCTGCCTCAACTCGGGGTGTCTGTTCCTGCCGCTTCCATGCGTCGATTCTGGACCATGCTTGCCCACTACCACGGAAATCACTGGAACGGTGCGGAACTCGGCCGCGCACTTGGTGTCACGGCGCCGACAGTGAATACGTATTTCGACACGCTCGTCGGCGCGTTGGTAGCGCGCAGAATGCAGCCCTGGTACGAGAATCTGAAGAAACGGCAGGTCAAGGCGCCCAAGGTTTATCTTTCGGATACCGGGCTGCTGCACGCACTGTTGGGTGTGAAAGACGAGGTAGATCTCATGGGGCATCCGAAATCCGGCGCGTCATGGGAGGGCTTCGCCATGCAGGAGGTGGTCCGGATCACCGGCACTGCATGGGAAGACTGTTACTACTGGGCTACGCATCGCGGGTCGGAACTTGACCTCCTGATCATGGAAGGCGGCCGAAGAACCGGATTCGAGTTCAAGCGATCCAGTACGCCATCGCTGACGCGTTCCATGCACACGGCGTTGACCGACCTGAAACTCGACCGGCTCGTCGTCGTGTACCCCGGCGAAGCGAGGTTTCTCGTTCACGAGCGCGTGGAAGCTGTCGGGCTTGGACATGCGTGCACTGACGGGTTCTGACCAACCAATCCGAACAGTCCCACCCGCTATATTAAAGGCTGTGTTTAATATGGACGGGTTTTACCGCTATATTAAAGTTGGACTGACATTAGACTTCGTTTGCGTCGTGGCGTTTCCAGCCCTATATTACACGGTCTTGAATCCGCTCCAACGTTAACAGGATCAGGAAGTTATGAGTGAAGAAAAACAGTATAGGGACTTCATACGCGAAATCATCGACGCGGACATGGAAAGCGGCAAGTTCGGTGGCAAGGTGATGACCCGTTTCCCTCCGGAGCCGAACGGCTACCTCCACATCGGTCACGCCAAGTCGATCTGCCTGAATTTCGGCGTGGCGGAAGAGTATGGGGGCCTGTGCAACCTCCGGTTCGACGACTCGAATCCGGAGACCGAGAACGTGGACTTCGTGGAGGGGATCAAGCGGGACATCCAGTGGCTGGGATTCGACTGGGAAGACCGGCTGTACTTCGCCTCTGATTACTTCGATCAGCTGTACGCCTACGCACTGCAGCTCGTGGACCAGGGCGACGCCTACGTAGATAGCCTGACCTGGGAAGAAATGCGGGATCATCGGGGCACGCCCACGGAACCTGGCCGCAACAGTCCGTACCGCGACCGGGCGGCCGCGGAGAACCGGGACCTGTTCGAGCGCATGCAGGCCGGGGAGTTTCCGGACGGCGCCCACGTGCTGCGGGCCCGGATCGACATGGCCCATCCCAACCTGACGATGCGCGATCCCGTGCTGTACCGGATCCGGCACGCCCATCATTACCGCACGGGAGACAACTGGCGGGTGTACCCCATGTACGATTTCACCCACTGCCTGTCGGACTCCATCGAGGGCATCACCCATTCGCTCTGCACGCTGGAATTTGAGAACAACCGGCCGCTCTATGACTGGATCCTGGACCGGCTGGACGCCTACCATCCGCAGCAGATTGAATTCGCCCCGCTCGTCCTAGCCCATACCGTGTTGTCGAAGCGTTTTTACCGACCCCTCATCGAAGACGGTGTACTATCCGGGTGGGATGATCCCCGGATGCCCACGCTGTCCGGCCTGCGGCGCCGTGGATACACGCCCGAGGCCATACGGACGCTCTGCGACCGCGTCGGCGTGGCCAAGAACCACAACCTCATCGACATGGCTCTGTCGGATTTCATCATCCGGGAAGACCTGAACAAGCGGGCGCCCCGGGTCATGGGCGTGCTGGACCCGTTGAAGGTGGTGATTACGAATTACCCCGCCGACCGCACCGACCAGATGGAGGCCGTGAACAATCCCGAGGACGAGGGCATGGGGACGCGGCAGGTACCTTTTTCCCGGGAGATTTACATTGAGCGGAACGATTTCATGGAGGATCCGCCGCGGAAGTTCTTCCGGCTGGCGCCGGGTCGCGAAGTCCGCCTGCGCTACGGCTATTACATCACCTGTACGGACGTGATCAAGGATGACGAGGGACGGGTAGTCGAGTTGCACTGCACCTACGATCCGGAATCCCGGGGCGGCACCACGCCGGACGGCAGAAAGGTACGGGGCACCATCCACTGGGTGTCGGCCGCGCACGCCCTGAACGCCACCGTGCGCCTGTACGACCGGCTCTTCAGCGACCCGGAACCTCGTCCGGGCGAAACGGACGATGACCGGTCGCTGCTGAATCCGGATTCGCTCAAGACCGTCGCGGACTGCAAGGTCGAACCCGGACTGGCCGAAGCCGTCCCCGGCGTGAACTACCAGTTCGAGCGGCTGGGTTATTTTTGCGTCGACGCCGTCGATTCGAAGCCTGACGGCCCCGCGGATGACGGGGCCACGCCAGAGTCTGACCGGGCCATTCCAGAGGCCACCCAAACCGGACCCGTGTTCAATCGGACCATTGCCCTGCGCGATACCTGGGCGAAGATCCAGCGCAAGTAAATCAAGTAAACTGGGAGAGTGTGAATATGGCGCGTCTATTTGGAAGAGACTATACCCGGAGAGAACTGCTTGATCGCATTGGGGACATGAGCCAGGTCGCCCACGCCCGGTACGGCGAACTGCGAGAGGGCAGCGACCGGGGGGCCGATCTCATCGAGGTATTCAACGCCTCGGGACTGTGCTTCTCCCTGCTGCCGGGACGGGCACTGGACGTAGCCTCGGCCCACTACAAGGGCATGTCGCTCTGCTTTCGCGGGAACACCGGCGACGTGGGACCGTCCTTCTACGAACCGCAGGGATACGGCTGGATGCGCGGGTTCTACGGCGGCCTGGTACTGAGCTGCGGGATGACCTTCACGGGGCATCCGGAGACCGATCCGGAAGAGGAAAACGAAGAACTAGGTCTCCACGGCCGCCTTTCCTTCCTTCCCGCCCGGCAGGTCCATACCGACGGCCAGTGGGACGGTGACGACTACATCGTCAAGGTGCGGGGGAAGGTCAGGGAAGCCGTCGTCTTCGGCACCAACCTGGAACTCACCCGGGAAATCTCGACCGTCCTGGGCGAGAAATCGCTGCATATCCACGACCGTATACACAACCAATCGGTCGACCGTTCGCCCCTGATGTTCGTCTATCACTGCAACCCGGGGTTCCCCGTCCTCGACGAGGGCACCCGCGTGGTCATCGACAGCGAGAAGACGACCGAATGGCTCGAAGACCGGGAAGTCGGCCCCGAAACCTATGCTACGGTCACTGCACCCGGGGACGAAGCGCACGATGACGTCTACATCCTCCATCCTCGCGCCGATGCCAGCGGCCAGTGCCGTGTCGGCCTGATCAACGATCGCCTAGGCCTCGGCCTGTACTGGTCTTTCCCCAAGGCGGAAATCCCCATCGTCACCCACTGGCAGCACTTCCACCGGGGCACCTACGTCACCGGCATCGAACCCGGCAACGTCAGCATGCTCGGGCGTGCCTGGAACCGCAAGAACGGCTACCTGCAGCACATCGAGCCCGATGAGGTGCGCGACTTTCACCTTGAGATTGGTGTGTTGGAAGGCGCGGAGGAGATTGCGGCGTTTGAGGCGAAGGTGGGTGGGTGAGGATTTCGAGCTTGATGGAATACAGAGCTTAACTGGTCTATGCAGAGATATGGGGCGGATTCTTTCCGTCCCGATTCACCTGTTCAAGTTCAGTGTCAATATGACATTTTCTGGTGTCTGTACCAAGTGTCTTGCAACTGGCTAAGGTCAACCCACCTTTGACTATCCCCGCTGCGTAAGACCGCCACAAATCCCCGCCGTTCTACCCTATAGTTCTCCGCTACAGATCACTCCCCTCTGACATTTTCCCCACCAGAACACAATTTTCTACGAGTTCTACACGATTCCTCCGACTAACTAATCAAATCACCGTTCTTCAGCACGCTGCCGTAAGGTCACCGTCCGTTCGGTAACGGTCTCTGCCGCGCGTGTATTTCGTCATATTGCGTTTCCCGGCGCATCGTGATTCCCGGCGGTACAATTCGTACCGCGCTCGGGTCGCGAGGAAACGCCTCACCCACGGAGCAGCCAAGATGTTGATAAATCGGAAGGAATCGCCATGAGCGTCGAAATCGTTCGGGGTACCAGCCAGAAACCCGTGTCGAGCGACGCCCTGGTCGAGATCATGGCTCGACAGTCGAGCCTGTCCGGCCAGTTGTTCATCGGATACCCGATCATCAATACGTCCGCGGGGCCGCACCCGATCGACGCCCTGCTGGTTTCGCCGGACAGGGGGATCGTCGTCTTCGATCTCATCGAGGGGCGCGATACGGGGGTTTACGGGGCGCGGCAGGACGATTCGGCCAACCGGCTCGAAGCCCGGCTCAAGGCCCACAGGGAACTGATGCGCCGCCGGGATCTCATCGTCCCCATTCATACCGTTTCCTTCGCCCCCGCAGTCGACGACCCGGCTTCTTGCGGAGATCCCGAATACCCGCTCGCGAACGCCTCCTCGCTACTTCAGGCGCTGGACCTGTTCACCTGGCAGGATCCCCGCGACCCTGACGCGTTCCAGAAGACGTTGTCGGCGATCGAGAACATCTCCACGATTCGAAAGAGCGGGCCCGGCAGGCACGTAACGCAGGAACACTCCCGGGGCGCGAAACTGGCGCGGCTCGAGAGCTCGATCGCGACGCTGGACCATCTGCAGCGCCGGGCCGTCATCGAAACGGTCGAAGGCGTGCAGCGCATACGCGGTCTGGCGGGGTCGGGCAAGACCATCGTACTGGCGCTGAAGGCGGCCTATCTCCACGCGGCGCACCCCGATTGGCGTATCGCAGTCACGTTCCTTACGCGTTCGCTAAAAGAACATTTCCGCCGCCTGATCACCCATTTCTCCATCGAACAGACCGGCGAAGGCCCCGATTGGAGGTACCTGCGCGTCCTGAATGCCTGGGGCGCCCGGGGGGAAGGGGAACGGGACGGCATCTATTACGAGTTCTGCCGTCTGCACGGCGCGGAATACCTCGATTTCCGAACGGCGCGACGCCGATACCCGCAGGAAGAAGAACTGGAGGGCGTCTGCGAAAGCGCCCTCAGCCAGGTGCGCGAGCCCAAGCCGGTCTATGATGCGATGCTCGTAGACGAGGCGCAGGATCTGTCGGTCTCGTTTCTGAGACTCTGCTACGCGATGCTCCGTCGTCCCGGAAGACTGGTGTACGCGTACGATGAGCTGCAGAGCCTCTCCGGCGGCTCCCTCCCGTCGCCGGAGGAGATCTTCGGTAGCAACGCCGACGGTTCGCCCATCGTGCGGCTGCACGCCACCGACCCTCGCGAACCGCAACGCGACATCATCCTGTCGAAGTGCTACCGCAACCCGAAGTCCGTTCTGGTCGCGGCACACGCTCTCGGATTCGGCATTTACCGCGAGCCGCCCCGTGCGGACGGCACCGGCCTGGTTCAGATGTTCGACCATCCGAGGCTATGGGAAGAAATCGGATATCGGGTCCATGACGGCGCATTGCGCGACGGCTGCCCGGTAACGCTGCACAGAACCGCGGAGACGAGCCCCCGGTTCCTGGAAGATCATTCGGATCTCGACGATCTGATCAGGTTCGTCACCTTCGAAAACAAAACGCAGCAGGCCGACTGGCTGGCGCGGGCAATCGCCGGGAACCTCGAAGGGGACGAACTGCGGCACGAGGACATCATGGTCATCAACTCCAATCCTCAAAGAACGCGCGACCAGGTCGGACCGATGCGCAATCGCCTGATGCGACTGGGTATCCCTTCCCATCTCGCCGGCGTGGATACGGACCCGGATTTGTTCTTTCTGCCCGGCGATGACCTGGTGACCTTCACCGGGATTCACCGCGCAAAGGGCAACGAAGCCGCCATGGTCTACATTGTCAACGCCCAGGAATGCTACTCGGCGGGCCGTGATCTGGCGAGTATCCGCAACCGGCTCTTCACGGCGATTACACGAAGCAAGGCGTGGGTCCGCGTGCTGGGCGTCGGCGACGCCATGGTGAAACTGCAATCGGAGTACGAAGCGCTGAAGGCGAATGATTTCGAGTTGCGATTCACCTATCCGACCCCGGAGCAGCGAGCGTACCTGCGCGTCATTCATCGGGATATGACCACGGATGAATCGAGGCGCCTCGGGAACCGTTACACGAACCTGAATGATCTATTGGAAGATCTCGAATCCGGCGAAGTCCATATCGAAGACCTGGACGAGGAGACCATCACCCGGTTCAAGAAGATCCTGGGGTAATTCACAACGTTGTCGGTTGTTAAGTGCTTGATTTGTATTGACGTCTCTCCTATTATCACGAGTGAAAACCGACGGTCCTTTGGTGCACGTAACGCAATCAGACATTGCGGAATGCCTATGAGCAAGGATACGGCTGATCTTTCACCCGAAATGCTGAGTGAAATTCGCGACCTGGCGAACATGCCGGACTGCGACATCAACACCGATGACATTCCGGAAACCACCGACTGGACAGATGCGAGGCGCGGTTTGTTCTTCCGGCCCGACAATGACTACGCCAGTTGACGGGTCGTTATCGTGATGATTCTCCCTCCAAACCGGGCGGTTACATTACGCCGGATTTCACGGAATATCGCCGAGGCCTAACAGGACACCGGAACGGAAGAGGTACATGACCGTCGACCGTTGTATCGCCATGGGGATCAGAATCGCCATTACCCTGGCTTTAATCATGGTCACCATGGATATCGAGCAGGTGGGCGCACAGGCGACTGCGGTCTCTGGTTCAGGGGGAAATCCGTCAGGCCGGATTGAAACTGACCATCCAGTATCTGGTCTCACCGAACAACGGAATGGATTCTACCTTCGGGCCGGGGTAAACATCGATCAGTCCTCGAAAACCAGGTTCGGAGACGACGACTGCCTGAGCGTCTTCCCGGCCGCCCTCTACGGCTGCGGCAAGGGCATCGACGGTTCGCCCCTGGGATCGACGGGAGATTTCGGAACGATGACCGGCGGCGAACTCGGGATCGGGTACGCCGCGACACCCCTGCTCCGCTTTGAAGCCCTCCTTCAATACCGTCCTGGCTTTACCTATCAGGGCAACGCCAATTTCGTGCAGACCACGGGGGACCAGGAAGTCACGGCGGAACTTTCCTCCGTATCCGGCATGATGGCTGCCTACCTGGACCTGCCCGGTTTCGGTCCCTTCAGACCTTTCCTGGGCAGCGGCGGTGGCCTCAACGTCGTCGACATCGAAGATACGCACATGACATTCCCGAATACGAACACCATCGTCCCGAGCGGACGACACGTCGATTTCGCCGTGATGATGACGGCCGGCTTCGCGACGACGCTGTGGGCAAATATGACGCTCGATGTCGGCTGGCGCTATACGGATTCGGGATTCGTCGCGACGGGCGTAGACACCGGGCGCGTGATCTGGCGCGACGGCCGCCGCGACCCGCTGGAATTAGAACTCGCCGAAACGAGAGCAAAGCTGTCCAGCCACGGACTCCTGTTGTCGTTGCGCTACACGTTCTGAAACGAGGGCAGGGGCGCATTGCATTGTACCTCGCTGCGCGAGCGAAAGTGGGGTTCAAGCGACCATTGCCGAATAGTGATCGAAACAGATGGCGGCTGACAAGCTTGCTACACCACTCCCCACATCACCTTCCCCCGCTCCCTTTCCCGTTCTTCCCGGTACGCTTCGGCAATCTCGAATTCCCTCCCCAGCCACAACGAATCCCGCTGCTCAGGTGAAAGGGCCTCGATCAGTTCTGCAGTCAGCACGTCCTCGAATCGAAACCGGTGGTCGTCGCACGACCCGTCGCGAAATAGCCAGTGACTCATCAGGCGCCCTTCCTTCGAGGTGTTCAATCCGGTCGCGTGAAAGATCCGCGAATCGCGAACGATGAGTTGGTCCGACCGGACTTCGAGCGGTATTTCGCCGGGCAGTGCCACGTCTGCAAGGCCATCCACCCAGTATGCCTCAGGGTATCCCTGATCGCGCCGTCTCCGCTCCGCTTCTGCCTTCAACGCTTCCACGGAGCCCTCATGACTGCCGGGAATGACCCTGAGGCAGCCGTACTCCACCGAAGCCCCCGAAAAGTAGTGCATGAACTCGGTATAGACCATTTCACTGTCGCGATGCCACCAGAATGATTTGCCCGGCGCCAGTTCGTTGATCGATCCGTTTCGCAGGAAGATGTCGTCGCTTTCGGTCAGTTGCCGCGCGATTTCGAGGATCCCGGGATGGAGGATGATCCGAAGGAACGGCAGCGAGTGATCAAGCGCGCACCAGTAGGAGCCGGGGATTTGCGGGGTCAGCCGGAAATGGTTTCGGCGCGTATCTACATCGTTTGATACGGGACCGGCCGCCACATGGTCTACGGCGCGCATGCAGGCATCCGTGAACTCAGCGGGAAAGGGGCAGTCTACGATGACGTACCCATCGCGATGATACGCTTCGAGTTGTGACGACGATAGCTTCACAAGCGCTCCCTTTGTGTGCTGCTCAATGGTATTGATATTCCGTCAGGCAATACCCCGCTAAACAGGCAATACCCCGTCAAACCTCGACTTCCAACCCCTGTGCCAGGTCGGCTCGCCGCATCTGGCCCAAGTTCTGTCCGTTGATCGTGATCTTGCGTTCGCCTTCGGCCAGGTTCCCGAATCGGACCAGGACCTTCCGACGTGCGGTATATGGCAACGGCAACTGGTTCAGGGCGTTCTTGACGGACAACGCGATGTGCCCGTCCGTCCATCCCTCTACTTTGGCGCAGACTCCGTCGATGCCGATCGCGGTTCTGGTCCTTCCATCTACCCAGACGCCTCCGAAATGACGTTCCAGGTACGCCGCGGCGCTGAGGCCGCCGCCGGGGCCCCAGTTGAAGCCGGTCCATCCGCCGCCTTCCCCGCTATGCACCCAGGGATCGCCGTGCATGACGCTCTCCGGCGACAGGCCGATTCCCGCTTCCACCTGGACTTGCTCGGCCATGGTGATGCGGTAGTCGTTTATTCCGTTGGCGTGGTTTTCCTCCATGTCCATGGCGGCGAAGGCGGCGCGGCAGGCGGCCACGGCCCGCTCGAGGTATTCGATCTTGCCTGTAGCGAGGTAATAGTCCGCGTAGGTGGGCACCATGCGGGACTGCCGGCCGTCGTTCCATTCCCCGTCGCAGTTCATCACGCCGAAACCGCCGAAAAGGCAGGCCTTGCCGAACCGGTTCGGCGCCCACACCTGCTGGAACAGGGACAAGAGGCCCAGGCAGTACTCGCCCTGGCGCAAGGACTGCTCATCTTCCGTCAGCCGGTACAGGGCGAGGAAGTGATCCGCAGCCCACTGAATGGCCAGCGTGTTGACCGGCGGGATGCCGTTGAGGGGATCGACCCAGTACAGCGGCCTCGGCGCGCAGGAGTAGAAGAGCTCGAAATCCTGGAACCTCATCTTCGGGACGATTTCCCGGTTCATGAACGCGCCGGCCTTCAGGGCGGCTCGTTCCATTTCGGGATCTCCAACGATGCGGGCGGTCTTCGCCAGCACCGCGCCGCCTATGGCCGTGGGGGCGTCTTCCTTCAGTTGGGGCGCGGGGTCGAGTTGACGGTCGAAATAGGTCGGGATCGCGCCGGACGGGAGCTGGGCGTCGACCAGGAACCGGCAGAAATCGATGATCCAGTTCAGCGCATCGGCCCCGCGTTCGAGATCGGGGTAATGCTCATACCAGTAGAGCATCCACCAGGCCGTGACGCCCATGGACTGCAGGTCGTAGCCATCCATGGGGTGCGCGGGCCAGGAAGTCCAGTACATGGCCCCTTCCCAGGACGCTGTATCTACATTGTATATACAAGGGAAGGCCCCCTTCCGCCTGGGCGAGGAAAGCCGCAGATTGATCATGCCTTCGGCGATGGCTGCAAGATGATCGTCCGCCCATTTCCGTCCGTAATGCAGCAGGCCGTATCCGGCCTGGAAGTCATTCTCCCAGGCGTGGTAGTTGACGCCTCTCCGCCAGACATTTTCGATCCCATAACCCGCTCCATCACCGCAGGTTACACGTTTTTCCCAAAGTTTCAGCTCATGTTTGTAGGTATACTGACTTCCATATGCCTCAAAGGGCATGACCTGGGGCCGAATGTCCTGCATACATCGTGTCCCGTATTTGTCCCACAGCAGTTCCGTCACCTGGGTCACGACCGGTTTGGGACCCTGGGCAGCCCCGACCAGCAGATCGAAAGCATAGGTGATTTCAGTCTGCTCAATCGGCGCGGCTTCATCGCGGGCCGTTAGCACGTGGCCGTCCGGTTTCCATCGGCAGATACCGTAGGAGAGGCGCGGGAGGCCGTAGGCCTCTCCGCTTCCGGGGTGATGCCAGGCGCGCAGGTCGAGGGCGTGGGGAAGGTCCGGTTGCTCCTGCATCCGATCCAGATCGGGCACGATGGCGGCATAGACTCCGTGGGCCGAAACGATGGCGCAGGGAGACCGGAAGAACCAGTCCCCGGCCACGTGTTCCTCGTTGTCGTGCAACCCTGGCAGCCACGCGAAGTCCAGGGGCAGGGCGTAGCCCATCGCCCGATTGTCGGGCATGAAGTAGTAATGATTCATCAGCCGCGCAAGAGGCACGCCGGAACGGGTGAGGCGATCTCGCACCTCGACCCGAAGCCGGTTGTCCGATACAATGGAAATGCGTTCCTCGAGACGGTGATTGCCGATCTCGCCACGCCGGATGAGTGTGGTCGCACCCTGTGTGTTGATCTCCGTGAAGACCCCGGTCGATCTTCCACCCGAAAACGGGCCTTCCAGGCCTTCCGAGGACGGGCCTTCCAGGCCTTCCGAAGGCGCGACTTCCAGATCTTCCACCGACGAAGCCTCATCCTTTTCCCAGGGGCGGTGCTTGCTTTCGGCCCGGTGGGACAGGACGGTACGCCAGCCCCTGTCCGGATCCCGGACTTCGAATCGAAGGATGTGGGCTTCCTCGTGCCGCATCGGTTGGATGCGTAGAAACGCGTTGCCGATCATGGCATGACCCTTTGCGAACGACCGGATCTGAGTGCCGGTTCTTTGACGTTGCGGCGAGGCGCTTTCTTCCATGAAAATAAAGCGCACTCATGACCTGTTCAAACATATTGCGCGTCCATCCTGTCGTGCCGCCAATTTCGTTGACGCCGGTTCGACCTGTTCCTATACTCGAATCATACCGCTTTGCGGGCAAAGCGGCTGCGAATGCATGCCTGGAAGTCGCACATATCACGCATCACTTAGTCCCAGTACCGGAGCAAACCATGGCCATACCCTATGACGAATGCCTGCGGCGGTTGCGGGCGCAGGTATCCGAAGGCAAACCCATCATCGGCACCGGCGCCGGCACGGGCCTTTCCGCCAAGTGCGCGGAGGCCGGAGGCGCCGACATCATCATCATCTACAACTCCGGCCGGTACCGCATGGGCGGACGCGGTTCTCTCTCGGGGATGATGCCCTACGGCGACGCCAACCAGGTGGTGGTGGAGATGGGCCAGGAGGTCCTGACCATCGTGGAGGACGCCCCGGTGCTGGCCGGCGTCTGCGGAACGGACCCCTTCCGCATCATGAGCGTGTTTGTTCGACAGCTCAAGGACCAGGGCTTCTCCGGCGTGCAGAACTTCCCCACGGTCGGTCTCATCGACGGCCTGTTCCGCCAGAACCTGGAAGAAACGAACATGGGATACGACCTGGAGGTCGAGATGATCGCCGAGGCCCACCAGGCCGGGCTGCTCACCTGTCCCTATGTCTTCAACGAGGAAGAAGCCGTGAAGATGGCCGGGGCGGGTGCGGACGTGCTCGTGCCCCACATGGGACTGACCACCAGCGGCACGATCGGCGCCCAGACGGCCATGACGCTGCCGGAGGCCGCAGAGCGGGTCCAGGCCATCCGCGACGCGGCCGTCGGGGTAAGGGAGGACATCCTGGTCCTATGCCACGGCGGCCCCATCGCCGAACCCGACGACGCAGAGTACGTGCTGAGCAACACGACCGGGGTTGTGGGCTTCTTCGGGGCGTCGAGCATCGAGCGTCTGCCCGTGGAACGGGCGCTTACAGAACAGGTCCGGCATTTCAAGGGACTGGCCATTTAGATGACCAGAGGTTGGCTGATTCAGTGAATCGGCCGCCCAGCGCGGCACAAATACGCGCCACACAGATACACGCCGCACGTATACGCACTGAGCAGACTCACGGCGTGCAGACTCACAACAGCACTCAGTGCAGACTCACACAGCACGTTGCGCAGACTCAGGAGGCAGATATGCCGGAACCTGGCCGTCGATTCGTAGAGCCGGACGACGTGGAAACCATGATGTTCGACTGGGGCAATATAAAGTGGTTCAGCGAGCCCCGGGTGACCGAAACGGAACGCTTCAGCATGGGGCTGGTCGTGCTGGAGCCGGGCAAGGGGCATGAGCGGCATAACCATCCCGGCGTGGAGGAAATCCTCTATTACATTTCGGGTGAGGGCGAACAGATGGTGGAGGAAGACGGAAAGGAGATCCGCCGCAAGGTCGGACCCGGCATGATGTGCCACATTCCCGCCGACATGTACCACGAAACGATCAACACCGGCTGGGAGCCTATGCGCATCATCGCCATCTACTGTCCGCCGGGTCCCGAAGCCTTTCTGCGCACCCTGCCCGGCTGCCGTATCGCACCGCCGGGTGACCTGCCCGTCCGGGACTGATCTGACGGCGCTACTGGTCCATCCGGCGCGCTCGCGACCGGCGCGCCCACCCGGTGCGCTCGCCGCATCACGATCTTTTAAGGAATACCCCGATGGCTCCGATCCACATCATCGGCGTCCCTCTCGATCTCGGCGCGGGCCGCCGGGGCGTCGACATGGGCCCCTCAGCCATGCGCATCGCCAATGTCGGCGAACGCGTCTCCGCCCTCGGAAGAACGGTGACGGACCGGGGCGATCTGCCCGCTCCCATCCGTGAAATGTGCCGTCCTGGCGATCCCGCCAAGAAGTGCATCGAAGACATCGAGGGCGTTTGCCGCAGCCTTTTCGATACGGCACTCGCAGCCCACCGGGATGGAGCGATTCCCGTAGTTTTGGGCGGCGATCACAGTCTGGCAGCCGGTTCGGCAACTGCCACGGCCGCCCGCGCCCGGGACGACGGGGAACGTATCGGCCTGCTTTGGATCGACGCCCACGGCGACATGAATACACCCGGCATCAGCACGAGCGGAAACGTGCACGGCATGGCGCTGTCCGCGCTGCTGGGCGGGCAGCCGGTTGAATTATCGGGTTTCGGTCCGGCCGGACCGGCCGTCGAAGCGGAGCACACCGTCCTCGTGGGCGTACGCAACCTCGACCCCGCGGAGCGTAATCTGGTGCTCGATTCCGGAATCCATGTCTACACGATGAAGGACGTGGATCAGCTGGGGATGGCCCGGGTGGCGGAAAAGGCGCTAGACCTCGCGGGAAGTGGAACGGCGGGCGTTCACGTGTCCTTCGATCTCGACGTATGCGATCCGGGGATCGCCCCAGGCGTGGGTACGCCGGTTAAGGGCGGACTGAGCTACCGCGAAGCGCACCTGCTCATGGAAACGGTGGCCGACAGCGGATTGCTGCGCGCCCTCGACCTGGTCGAACTGAACCCGATCCTGGATACACGCAACACGACGGCCGAGCTGGGCGTGGAGCTTCTGCTGTCTGCGCTCGGCCGCGGGATTCTGTAAATCAGGTCAGGCCCTTGTGACCGCCCCTCTTGCCGCTGAAGAAACTAGCCGGGCGTACTTGGTCATCACTCCGTCACCAAAACGGGAGGCCCGCTCGGACCAGTCGGTAAGGCGTTCTGCGATCTCCTCGTCGGTCAGTTCCACGTCCAGGCGCCGGGACGCCACGTCGAAGACCACCGTGTCTTCGTCCCGCAACGCGGCGATGGGACCCCGCACGGCGGCTTCGGGCGCCACGTGCCCGACCATGAAACCGTGGGTCGCGCCTGAAAAGCGGCCGTCGGTCATCAGGGCCACCGATTCTCCGAGCCCCGCCCCGACGAGGGCGCCCGTGACGGCCAGCATCTCCCGCATGCCCGGACCGCCCTTCGGTCCCTCGTAGCGGATGACCACCACGTCGTTGGGTTTGATCCCGCCCTTCAATACCTCCGCCATGGCGTCTTCCTCGCAGTCGAATACCCGCGCAGGGCCGCGGTGATGGGTCTTCTCGTGGCCCGCGACCTTCAGGACGCATCCTTCTGGGGCCAGGTTGCCCTTCAGGATCACGTATCCGCCCGTGGGTTTGAGGGGGGCTTCGAGGTTTCGGACGACTACCTGGCCCGGCGTCTCGGACGCGGCTGCCGCTTCTTCGGCGATAGTCCGGCCTGAAACGGTGATCTCATCCTGGTGGAGCATGCCGCCTTCCAGCATGCGTTTGGCCACGAGCCGGTTCCCGCCCGCGGCGAACAGATCATTGGCCACGAACCGTCCGCCCGGCTTCAGGTCCGCGAGCAGCGGCGTCTTCTCGCTGATCCGGTCGAAATCCTCGATCTGCAGGTCCACGCCCGATTCCTGCGCGACGGCCAGGAGGTGCAGCACGCTGTTGGTAGAACCGCCCGTGGTGAGCACGGCGGCAATGGCGTTTTCGAAGGCGTTCCGGGTCATGACGTCCCGGGGACAGATGTTCCTTCGCACCAGTTCCATGACCTGCCGACCGCATTGGCGGCCCACCTCCGGTTTATCCGGATGGGTGGCGGGCACGCTCGCGCTGCCGATGGGCGAGATGCCCAGCATTTCGAATGCGATGGCCATGGTATTGGCCGTGAACTGGCCGCCGCAGGCCCCGGCGCCCGGACAGGCGTGGTCTTCCATGTCCTTCAGTTCGAGGTCGGTCATCCGTCCCGACGCGTGGGCGCCGACCGCCTCGAAGACGTCTTGGATGGTGACGTCGTGCTGCTGGAAACTGCCGGGCATGATGGAGCCGCCGTAGAGCATGAGGGACGGGACGTTAACCCGGCCAAGGGCCATGACCGTGCCCGGGATCGTCTTGTCGCAGCCGGATAGGGCGATCAGGCCGTCGAACATGTTCCCGATCGTGACCAGTTCGATGGAATCGGCGATCACCTCGCGGCTGACCAGGGAGGCCTTCATGCCCTGGCTGCCCATGGTGATCCCGTCGGAGATGGAGACGGTGTTGAACTCCATGGGCGTGCCGCCGGCCTCCCGGACGCCCTCCTTTACGTATTCGGCGAGGTCGCGAAGGTGATAGGTGCAGGGGCCGATCTCGATCCAGGTGTTGGCGATCCCGATGATCGGACGGGCCAGATCAGAGTCGGTGAACCCCGAAGCCTTGAGCATGGCCCGGGCCGGAGCCCGCGAAGGGCCGTCGGTGATGGTCCTGCTGTGTCTTTTTCCGGCGTCTGACATGTTTCGTTCTCCGTTCTGCTATAGGTGTACCGCGGCTCACTGCGCTTCCTGACCGCGGACGTTTATTTCAAATGGTGTACTCGCAAGTGCCTGGTTCGGCTGGCTGTTCTAGCAGGCGCCTGGTTCGGCTGGCTGTTCTCGCAGGCGCCTGGTTCGGCTCAGCTGTTCTACTTCAAGGTCATGATAAAGGCCGTCAACCGTTCGATTTGTTCTTCGGTCAAATGATCGTAATCGGGCATCAAGCCCGTGAAATGATCGAACCGGGGATTCTTCAGATGCTGGGCGAACCACGCCTCGATCCGTTCATCGCCCTGCGCGCTGAATATCCCCTCGTACCGGGGAGCGAAGAAGGCGTAAACGTCCGGCCGCGCTACCTGAAGAGAGTCCAGGTGATCCCGGTATGCCGCGTCGGTCAAACGGGCCGAAAGCCGGGGAATCAACCCGGCCAGGTCCGGCCCCCGGGAAATGCCGCCGCCGATGGCGTGGCAGGTAGCACAACCCTGCAGTCGAAACAGCCGGCGTCCGTGGTCGGCCGGCGTTCTGGGTTCGTCCGCTCCATCCGTGCCGTACATGAACACCACTGCGACCGCCATCAGGACCGCGCCCACGCCGAAGAGAGTCACCAGCACGCTGAAACGCATCGATCTCCTTCAGAGAACCTGTCTGACCGCGTGCTTCCGTCCTGACTAGCCGCGTACTTCCACTCCGCACATGCGTTCCAGGGATTTCACCAGCGCCTGCGTGCCTTCGTCGCCCTCACCGGCTGCTTCGACGGCGTTGAACAACTGGTGCGCCAGGCTCGCGCCGGGAAGTCCCAGGCCGAGTTCAGACGCGGCGCCCAGCACGAGCCGCAGATCCTTCTGCTGCAGTTTCACCATGAAACCCGGATCGAAGTCCCGCTTGATGATGCGCGGCGCCAGGTTGGACAACTGCCAGGAACCCGCGGCGCCCCCGCTGATGGCGGCGAGCATCTTCTCCATATCCAAACCAGCCTTGGCCGCCAGGATGAGGGCTTCCGCCATGGCCAGGTTGGCCACGCTCACCGCCACCTGGTTGCACAGCTTGGTCATCTGCCCCGCGCCGTGATCGCCGATCAGGTTGATGCTCTTGCCCATGGCCTCGAAAACCGGCAGGCACCGGTCGAAGGCGTCCTGCTTGCCGCCCACCATGATGGAGAGGGTCCCGGCGATCGCCCCCGTGTCGCCGCCGCTCACGGGCGCGTCCAGCATGTCGGCGCCTTTTTCCTTGAGCGCGGCGGCCATGTCCCGCGTGGCGGAGGGGGAGATGGTACTCATGTCGATTACCACCGAACCCGACCGGATGCCTTCGATGATCCCGTCTTCGCCGAGGATGACCTTCTCCACGTCCGGCGTGTCGGTCACGATGGTGATGATCACGTCCGACCGGCCGGCTGTATCCTTCGGGCTGTCGCTCCAGGCCGCGCCTTCCGAAAGGAGCTTTTCAGCCCTGGATTTCGTCCGGGTATTCACGGTACAGGCATATCCCGCCTTCATCAGGTTGCGACACATCGGCTCGCCCATGATGCCGAGGCCGATGAAGCCGATTCGTTCCGCCATGGTTTGTTTTTCCTTATGGGTTAACGGATTATTGGGTTAAAGAGTATGTGGAATAAGGCGTCAGTGAACGTGAAAATCCCCTTGGCCGCGCGGTCGTCCGCTGAAAGTCCCTTCACGGGCACGGGCTTGCGTGCGGTCGGGAGGAAACGCACCGAACCGCCGTCAACCGGCGGCCGGCGCGAAGCCGCAGAACGCTTCGTAGTCGATTAGCTCGGTTACCGTGGGGTTTTCGCCACACAGCGGACAGGATGGATCCTTCTGGACGTTGAAGGTCTGGAAGGTCATGTCCAGGGCGTCGTACATGAGGATCCGCCCAATGAGGGAGTCGCCCGTGCCGAGTATGAGCTTGAGGGTCTCGGTGGCCTGGATGAGCCCCACCGTACCGGGGAGCACGCCGAGCACGCCGGCCTCGTCGCAGCTGGGCACGGCGCCCGGCGGCGGCGGCTCCGGATAGAGACAGCGGTAACACGGCCCCTTGTCCGGATGAAACACCGTGGCGTAGCCGTCGAACTGGTAGATGCTGCCGTGTACGTTCGGCTTGCCGGCCAGCACGCAGGCATCGTTCACCAGGTACCGGGTGGGAAAGTTGTCGCAACCGTCGACGACGATGTCGTAGTCCTTGATGATGTCCATGACGTTTTCGGCCATGAGCTTCGCTTCATGGAGGATCACGTTGCAGTCGGGATTCAGGTCGCTGATGGTTTCCTGTGCGGACACCACCTTCGGACGCCCGATGTCCGAGGTCCCGTGGATGATCTGCCGCTGCAGGTTGGTCACGTCCACCACGTCGAAGTCGATGAGTCCGATGGTGCCCACGCCGGCAGCGGCGAGATAGTAGGCCGACGGGGATCCCAAGCCCCCCGTACCCACCAGCAGCACCTTCGATTCGAGGATCTTCACTTGCCCCTTTTCCCCGATCTCCGGCACGATGAGGTGGCGGGAATACCGCAGGCGTTCTTCCTTGCTCAGTGCGCGTTCCTGGACTACCGGAAAACCGGCGCCACTCCAGCCCGTGTAGCCCTCCCGCATGGAGATGACGTTGGTGTATCCCATGGCCTCGAGGGACTGGGCCGCCAGCGCCGATCGGTTGCCGCCCGCGCAATACAGCACGATTTCGCGGTCCCGGTCGCTCTCGGTGTTCTCGATCCTGAGTTCGAGAAAGCCCCTCGGAATGTGGGTCGCCCCGACGATGACGCCCTGATCGACCTCGTCCTGCTCCCGCACGTCGATCAGGACCAGGTCGTCCTTCCGGTCCAGCTTCTCCTTGAGTTCTTCCATGGACATCTCTTTGACTTCGCCCTTGACCTGGGCGAGGAGCTCCTGAGATGACAACCGCTGACTCATGATGATCTCCTGCAGACTTTGGGAAACGATGACGGGCGCGTCTCATCACGTGGGCGCGCTATCCGCCGATGGAGGACATGGTCCGCTCCGGCTGGACGAAATCCGGTTCGTTGATGTGGTGTCCGGGTTCCTTGTGCCGCACCGCCTCGATGACCGTCTCGGCGATTTCGGCATCCGACGCGCCGCCGCGCAACAGGGCCTTGATATCGGTTTCGTTGATCGAGAACAGGCAGGTCCGCAGCTTGCCGTCCGCCGTGATACGTATGCGGTTGCAGCTGCCGCAGAAGGGTTCGCTGACCGACGCGATGAGACCGATCTCGCCCTTGCCGTCCCGGAAGCGGAACAGGTCGGCCGGCTCGCGCTGGTCGGGACGTTTCACCGCGTCCAGGGGCCACTTCTCACCGATCCGCTCGATGATTTCGGCGCCGTCCAGCACCTGGTCCCGGGTCCACGAACGATCCGCGTCGAGGGGCATGAACTCGATGAAGCGTACCTGGTAGGGTCCCGTTCGCGCCAGTTTCGCGAAATCCAGCAGTTCGTCCTCGGTGTATCCCTTCATGGCAACCACGTTGATCTTGATCGGAAGCTGGAAGTGCCTGGTCGCTTCTTCAAGCCCGTCGAGTACCTTTTGCAGGACGTCCCGGCGGGTCATCTGCCTGAATTTCTCCTCGTCCAGCGTATCCAGGCTGACGTTGATTCGGGGCAGTCCCGCCTCACGCAGGTCGCGGGACATCTTCTTGAGCAGAAACCCGTTGGTCGTCATGGCCATGTCCCGGACGCCCGGGATATCCGCGAGCATGCGCACCAGTACCGGCAGGTCCTTCCGAACGGTCGGCTCCCCGCCGGTCAGCCGCAGCTTGGAGATGCCCAGTCCGGTGACGATTCCGACGAAACGGCTGATCTCCTCGAAGGTCAGGATCTCTTCCCGGGGCTGAAAGATCATCCCCTCTTCGGGCATGCAGTAGATACAGCGGAAATTGCACTGATCCGTCACCGATACCCGCAGGTTGTTGATCGTTCGACCGAAACTGTCCGTCAACTGATAACTCATTGATGATCTCCGGCCTCGTCAGGCCCGGCTGGTTTCGCTGGAATCTATGCTTGAGTGGAACGGTTAAATATACAGCGCAAAGGCGATTTCGTAAAGGGAAAACTGACCCATGGCCCGCCGCTCTCGCGACGCGCCATGGTTGTCTAAACGCGTCGCCGGAGCATATCCCCAATGCGGCGGCACTGCCGCTGAAATCATCCCCGCGTCTTCCGCCAGATCAACCAGAATGGCAGGCCCGTGACGATGAAGGCGAGGTCGATAAGCGAATTGTACCACTCGAAGGTGGCCCGCAGGAGCACGAGGACGACGATGCCGGCCAGGAAGAGGGCCGGAATCCACGGATACAGCGGCACCCGGTACCCGTCTTCGGCGCCGACGCCCATGCTGCGCAGCCTGAACAGGGCCAGGGTATTGGCTCCGAAAAAGATGAGTACCGCGAAAACCATCCCCGCCATGATGGTCTCGAAGGTCCCCCGGAAAAGCAGAATGACCGAACCCCACACGGCATGGGCGATGATCGCCCGCGAAGGCGTCCGGTACACGGGATGGATGTAGTCCAGCCACTTGAAGAGGAGTCCGTCCCGTGCCATGGCGTAGTAGACGCGGGTGGCGGTCATGAAAGTGCCGTTCATGCTTCCGGTCGTGGAAATCATGACGGTGAGGGCGATGAATCCCGCGCCCAGGGGCCCCAGCAGCAGGACCGCCGTGTCCGAGGCAACGATGGTGCTCGTGCGGACGCCCTCCATGCCAAGCGTCTGATGATAGAGGAGATTCGCCAGGACGTAGATCACGACGATCACCGAGATCCCCACGAACATGGTCAGGGGAATCGTGCGCCTGGGATCTTTCATCTCTCCAGCAGAGTAACCCACGCGTTCGAACCCCATGTAGGCGAAGACCACCATGAACGCGGCGGCAACCATATTGCCGACGGACCCCAGGGTGCCGGTCGGCGCCGCGGAGGTGCCCAGCAGGTTTTCACCCCCGTAGTCCAGGGTGAATCCAAGCACCACGAGGAGCATCAGTCCTGCGACCTTGAGCACCGTGGTCAGACGCTGGTAAAAACCGGCCCGGTGCACGCCGACGTAGTTCAGGATGGCGAGCAGCAGGATGATGAACAGCGCGGTCGCGATCCGTTCGGTCTGCGAATGTTCGACGAAATAGGAGAAGTAGTTGACCGTGACGATGGCCAGGCCGGCGAGCGGACTGGTACGGATGATGAAGAGTTGGGACCAGCCGAACATGAACCCGGCGAAGGGGCCGAAAGCCCGGCTGATATACATGTATTCACCGCCGGTATCGGGGAGCCGGCTGCCCAGTTCCGCGTAGACCAGGCCGCCGAGGAATATGAAGGCGCCGCCCGCGATCCAGAGCCAGAGTATGGGGGTAAAGGATTCGGTGAAACCCGCGATGATCTGGGGCGCCGAGAAGATACCTGCCCCAATGGTGATGCCGACGAGTATGGTGATGCCGTCGAAGAATCCAAGGGACTTGCGAAGCGTGGGACGGGGCGACCCGGTGGTTGTCTTGGCCATGGCAGGATTCCGAGTGAGAATAAGGTCGCACCCAACCTACCCTTCCCATGCCTGGAAGTCAAGAAACGCCCTTCCGGGCACGACCCCTTTTCTATTGACCCCTGACCGGTCTGTTGTCATTATTCATAAGCAGTGCACGGTCGATACCGGACGAACAATCGATTGAAGGAAGCGTGTGCCATGCCCTCTCCCGTCATGTCGTTTCGGTCTCTCCTACTCGTCCTGCTTTTCGCAACCGGTTGCGGCGGCAACGAAAACACCGCGGTCCAGCCCACGGACGGCCCCGTCATCAACAGCCTGGGCGTAGAACTGCCGCCTGACGCCGCTCCGCTGCACGAACAGATCCTCATGTATTTCATCGAAGAGCCGAAGACCCTGGACGTGAGCCTGGACAATTACGGCGTCAAGGGCTCGGATCCCTTTCTGTTCGAACGGCTCACCATGTTCGACGCCGACGACGTGCTCAGGTCCGGCGCGGCCGACCGCTGGGAACCATCCGAGGATGGGCGGATCTGGACGTTCTACCTCCGGGAGGACGCGCGGTGGAGTGATGGCCGGGCGGTGACCGCCCACGATTTCGAATACACTTTCAAGCGGTTTCTGGACCCGGACGAGGGCAACGTCTTCGCCTTTCTCTTTTACAATATCAAGAACGCGCGCGCCTTCAATCACGGCGAGATCACCGACCGGGACGCGGTGGGCGTTCGGGCCATCGACGACCTGACCCTCGAAATAGAGGCCGAGGCGCCCTGTCCCTACCTTCCCCACATCATGGCCTACAATTCCGCGGCGCCGGTGCCCCCCTGGCAGGTTGAAAAATACGGCCGCCGCTGGACCGAACCGGGCAACATGGTCAGCAACTACAGCTACAGGCTGGACGAGTGGATCACCGACCGGTACATCTCCTACGTGCTGAATCCCCACTACAACGGACCATACCCCGGATCCCTCGAGCAGGTCAAGCTGAAGTTCGTCATCGCCGGCACCCACCCCGGCATCACACCCTACGAAAACAACGAGGTCGACCGCCAGGGCGTTTTCGCCCAGTACCTGGGGGAGATCGACAACAGTCCCGAACTGACCCGGGAACTGACCTCGAATCCCCATTTCCAGACCTGGTATCTCTTCTTCCGGACGGCGGTGCCTCCCTTCGACGACGCGCGGGTCCGCCGGGCCGTCAGCCATGCCATCGACCGGGAGACCATCTGCCGGGTCATCCTGCAGGGACACGGCACGCCGGCCTACACCATGCTGCCGCCCAACTTCCCGGGATACACGGGGGACCAGCTCAAAGATATCCAGCGCTACGACCCGCCCGAGGCCCGGCGCCTGCTGGCGGAAGCCGGCTATCCGGAAGGAAGGGGCCTTCCCGCCATCGAGTTCTGGCTGCGCCAGGCGGATCCGACCCAGATGGGCATCGCCCAGGCGATACAGGGCATGCTGAAGGAAACCCTGGGCATGCGCGTCGAGATCAGGAACCAGGAAATCGGCCTGTACATGGACAACATGTACCAGTACACCATCCCCTTTGGCCTGATCCCCTACCAGTACGACTATCCCGACCCCGACAACATGCTGTCCCAGGTGTGGCATTCGCAGCCGGTGGGACACGGCCGCCACGACTGGAAGAACATCGAATTCGACCGGTTGCTGCAGGCCGGGGGCACGACGCTGGACCAAGAGCAACGCATGGGATACTACGCCGAGGCGGAGCGCATCCTCGTCGAGGACGTGGGCGGCGTGTTCATCTATCACACCCACGTGCTGGAACTGCGCAAGCCCTGGTTCAAGGGACTCGACCCCAATGCCTGGGGGCAGGATCTCTTCTGGGGCAACCGGACTACGATGATGGACATCTATATCGGAAACAACGTCGAGAAACGGGTGTTTTGAACCGGGTTGCACAACGTTGCGGATTTCACCTGAAAAAACTTGACGGCCCGTCCGGCGCGTCATTATAGTGCTGGGGAACCGGTGAATAGTCCCTGGATAGTTTCTCCGTAAATCCACACGATATCCGTATTTGCTCGCTCGCGATCCATGCTGAAGGCCTATAGTGCCGTCTTCAGTGGATCCATATGCGGTATCAGAGGAAGATCATGGCCAGGACCGCCCAGTCGAAAGTCAACGTTTCCCGGATTGGATCGCGGAATCCGGGGGATGACCGTTCACTTGACACCTACCTGAAGGAAATAAGGTCCATACCGGTCCTGAACCTGGAAGAGGAAATGGCACTGGCGCGCGACGCGCGCAACGGGTTGAATGGCGCCTTAAACAAGCTTATCCAGGCCAATCTTCGTTTTGTCGTGGTGGTGGCGAGACAATACCAGAACCAGGGTCTGCCGCTGTCCGACCTGATCAACGAGGGCAATATAGGCCTGATCAAGGCCGCGCAGCGATACGATGAGCACAAGGGGTTCAAGTTCATATCCTACGCGGTCTGGTGGGTGCGGCAGGCCATCATGCAGGCTCTGGCCGAACAGTCGCGGATCTTCCGCCTTCCGCTGAACCGGGCCGAGGAACTGCGGCGGATAAACAAGGCCGTGCGGGGCCTCAAGCAGGAACTGGGCCGGGAGCCCACGACCGAAGAGATCGCCGGCAGCATGTCTCTGGATCATAAGGAAGTGGTCGATATCATGCGGATTTTCAGTCCCCACCTGTCGCTCGACGCGCCGTTTTCACCCGGCGAGGAGGGACGCCTGCTCGACGTGATCGAAGATACGGCCATCGAATCGCCGGAAACGCCGGTCATGGAGAAATCGCTTAAAGAGGAAGTGTTCTGGGCGCTGAATACCCTCACGGACCGCGAAGCCGCCGTGATTCGGTCCTATTTCGGAATCAACAGGGACAAGCCGATGACCCTGGACGAAATCGGCAAGCAGTTCGGGTTGACCCGGGAAAGGGTGCGCCAGATAAAGGAACGGGCGATTCGCCGGTTGCGGCATACCTCCCGCAGTGTCCGACTGCACGCTTACATGAGTTGAATTCGACTTTCATCGCCACCCTTCAGTTTCCTGCGGTCTTGCGCAGGTTTTTTTTGTGCCTTTAAGCCGGCGGTCCGCCAGGCAGCGGTTTGATATGAGACATCTGATCGGCATCGATATCGGCACATCGGGCATCAAGACGATTATCGTCGACGAGCGCGGCGGACTGGCGGCCAGCGCCTTCGAGGAAATCGCGCTGCATACGCCCCGTCCCAACTGGGCCGAACAGGATCCGGCCGACTGGTGGCGCGGGGCGTCGAACACCGTTCGCGAAGCCATGAACACGGCGGGGATCGCGGCCGACTCGATCGCGGGGATCGGTCTGTCGGGCCAGATGCACAGTTCGGTGCTGCTCGACGAGAAGAACGAGGTGCTTCGCCCATCCATCCTGTGGTGCGATACGCGGACCACGGAGCAGTGCCGCTGGATCACGGAAAAGGCGGGCGAAGAAAACCTGGTGCGGTGGGTGTCCAATCCCGCCCTCGAAGGCTTCACCGCGCCCAAGTTGATCTGGGTCCGCGACCATGAACCGGAGGTGTACGGCCGGATCCGTCGCGTCGTGCTGCCCAAGGACTACATCCGGTTCCGGATGACGGGCGAATTCGCCATGGAGGTGTCCGACGCCGCGGGCACCCTGCTGTTCGACGTACGCGAACGGAGATGGTCCGCCCCCATGCTGGAGGCCATCGGCCTGCCGACGGAATTCATGCCTCCAACCTTCGAATCCATCGACGTATGCGGACACGTGACGGAAGAAGCGGCCGCGGAAATGGGACTGAAGCCCGGCACGCCCGTCGTCGGCGGCGGGGCCGACAATACCTGCGGCGCCGTGGGAGCCGGCATCGTCCGTTCCGGCCGGATTCTCGCGAGCCTCGGAACGTCGGGCGTAGTATTCGCCCACACCGACGACGTCCGCGTGGATCCCGAACTGCGGGTCCACACCTTCTGTCACAGCGTCCCCGACAAGTGGTACCTGATGGGGGTGACCCTCTTCGCGGGCGGCGCCTTCCAGTGGCTGCGCAACACGCTGGGCGAAGTGGAGGTCAGCGCGGCCAGGATGCTGGACACCGACCCATACGAGTTGATGACGGCCCAAGCGGCCCGCGCGCCGGCGGGCAGCGAGGGTCTGGTGTTTCTCCCCTATCTCATGGGCGAGCGCACCCCGCACAAGGACGCCAACGCGCGGGGCGCCTTCATCGGCCTCACCGGACGTCACGGACGGCCCCACATGATCCGGTCCGTCATGGAAGGCGTAACTTTCGCCCTGCGGGATTCCATTGAAATCATGCGGGAACTCGGCCTGTCCGTCACACAAGTCCGTTCCACGGGCGGTGGCGCGCGGAGCAGCCTCTGGCGGCAGATCCAGGCGGACATCTACGGCGCGGAAGTCGTCACCGTCAACGCGGAGGAAGGTCCCGCCTTCGGCGCCGCCATCCTGGCCGCGGTCGGCACCGGCGTGTACGGTACCGTCGAGGAAGCCGCGGACGACCTGGTCGCCGTCGCTTCCCGGACGGAACCGGACCGGGCTGCGTCGTCGCGGTACGAGGAGTGCTACGGTATATTCAGATCCATGTACCCGGCCCTTAAACCGGGTTTCGACGCGCTGGGCGGCATGGTGGAGAAGCAGGTTTGAGTGTGCGTATTCAGCAGGGTGGAGAAACAGGTTTGAGTGTGCATATTCAGCAGGGTGGAACGGAGAGGTTCGGCACAGGTTCAATAAGGGCAGTAGAGATTCGGAACCGAAGGAGCACGAATTGAACATACACGAATACCAGGCGAAGGACATCTTCGCCCGGAAAGGCATGGCGATCCCGCGCGAACAGGTCGCCCGGACGCC
>JAJEHX010000030.1 GCA_022823465.1 Candidatus Latescibacterota bacterium | reverse complement strand
CGCGTGGTGGTCAAGGCCCAGGTGCACGTCGGCGGCCGGGGCAAGGCGGGCGGCGTCAAACTGGCTTCGACACCCGACGAGGCCTTCGAGAAAGCGGATCATATCCTCGGCATGGACATCAAGGGGCTGACGGTCCGGCAGGTGCTGGTGGCCGAGGCGGTGGAGATCGCTCATGAAGCCTACGTGGGCATCATCCTGGACCGCCAGACCAGGCGGCCTGTGTTCATGGTCAGCGCGGCCGGGGGCGTCGATATCGAGGAGGTCGCCCGAGAGACGCCGGAGAAGATCCACAAGCTGGCCGTGGACCCCCTCCTGGGGCTGATGCCGTTCCAGGCCCGGTCCCTGGCATACAAACTCTATTCCGATCCCGTGGTGGTGAACCAGGCCGCGAGCATACTCGCACGGCTCTATGACGCCTTTATCGAAAGCGACGCCTCCCTGGCGGAAATCAACCCGCTCGTGACCACGCCGGATGGGAAGCTGTGGGCCCTTGACGGCAAGATGAACATCGACGACAACGCCCTGTTCCGGCACGAGGAAATCAACGCCATGCGCGACCCCGACTCCGAAGAACCCACCGAGGCCGAGGCGCGGGACGCGGACCTGAGCTTCGTGAAACTGGACGGGAACATCGGCTGCATCGTCAACGGCGCCGGACTGGCCATGGCCACGATGGACATGGTGAAGTTCTACGGGGGCATGCCCGCCAACTTCCTCGACATCGGCGGCAGCTCGAACCCGGACAAGGTCGTCACCGCCATGAACATCATCACTTCGGACGACCGGGTCAGGGCCGTGCTTTTCAACATATTCGGCGGGATAACGCGCTGCGACGACGTGGCCAACGGCATCGTGACCGCCCTGGACCGCATCGCGCAGGGTCCGGGCGGTCCGCTCACGCTGCCCATCGTCATCCGGCTTACCGGCACGAACGAGGAAGAGGGCCGGCGCATACTCGAATCCGTGGGGCTCGTTGCCGTGGACACTATGGCGGAAGCCGTGCAGAAAGCCGTTGAACTCGGGGAGGGGGGAAGATGAGCATCCTGGTAAACGAGGGCACCAGAGTTGTGGTTCAGGGGATTACCGGAAGAGACGGCTCCTTTCACACGCGCCAGATGGTGGACTATGGCACGAACATCGTGGCCGGGGTCACGCCGGGGAAAGGCGGCCGGGATCTGGACGGCATTCCGGTCTACGACACCCTGGCGGAAGCGACCGACGCGACAGAGGTCAACACGTCGATCATATACGTCCGTCCCGCCTTCGCGGCCGACGCGATCCACGAGGCCATCGCCGCTGAAATGGACCTGGTTATCTGCATCACGGAAGGCATTCCCACCCTCGACATGGCCCGGGTCTACGCCGTCCTGCAGCACTCCGGCGTCCGTCTGCTCGGCCCGAACTGTCCCGGCGCCATCACGCCCGGCGTCGCCAAGGTGGGCATCATGCCGGGCCACATACACCGGCCGGGCCACGTGGGCGTGGTCTCCCGCAGCGGCACGTTGACCTACGAGATCGTGCACCAGTTGACGAGCGCGGGCATCGGGCAGTCGACCTGCCTGGGCATTGGCGGCGACCCGATCATCGGGACCGGCTTCATCGACGCCCTGGAGGCCTTCGAAGCGGACCCGGATACGCACGCCGTGGTCATGATCGGCGAGATCGGAGGGTCCGACGAGGAACGGGCCGCGGATTTCGTCCGGGAGCGTATGGAAAAGCCGGTAGTCGGATTCATCGCGGGACGCACTGCCCCGCCCGGAAAACGCATGGGGCACGCCGGCGCGATCATATCGGGGGGAACGGGCGGAGCGGAGGAGAAAGTAACCGCGCTGAACGATGCGGGCATACCGGTGGCCGACCGGTCGGCCGACGTGGTCGATTTAATACGCTCTGCCCTCGCCTGATCACGGGATTTTCCTCTTGACATGACAAAGGTAACCCCCGTATTATTAGTGGCTTCCGGCAAATGGACGGAAAGCCGGGCACCATCTGGATTGCGGTACGAACTACGCATGTGAACGCAGGTCGGGCTATACTAAACAAGCAGTCGATATGCAAATCGAGATCGAGCATCTGGCCGAAGGTTTACATCCCATCCATTTGGAAGACACGCCCGCCGCCGATTTTCTCCCGGACGAGGATTGCCGTTTCGCGTCGCCCGTCAAGGTGGACGGCACGCTCACGGTCTCCGAGAATTCGCTGGTACTGCAGGCCGATGTCGGGGTCGCCCTGACCTTTTCCTGCGGCAGGTGCCTCGAAGAAGTGGAAGAACAGATCAGCGGCGAAATCGCGACTTACTACGAGAAGACCGACCGCGCCATACCGGACGGCGAGGAGTTGACCGAGTCCGACGACGTGGAAATCCTGGACTACAGCGCGAAGACGATCGACCTGAGCCGGCGCATCGCGGAACTCGTCAACCTGAACATACCCATGAAACCCCTGTGCAGCGAAGATTGCAGGGGGCTCTGTCCGGAATGCGGGCGGAACCTCAACGAGGGCGCCTGCGGTTGTGGTACGCGGCAGGCCGACCCGCGCTGGCATACACTGAAAACGTTATTGAAGGAGGAATAGCACATGGCCCTGCCCAAGCGACGCCAATCCCGGGCACGGAGTCGTAAGCGCCGTACGCACTGGGTGCTGTCGATGCCGGCGCTGGTGGATTGCGGGCATTGCGGAGAGAAGAAACGGGCGCACCGCGTCTGCCCCCATTGCGGATACTACCAGGGAAGGGAAGTACAGGAAGTCGAAGCAATCTAGGTTCGGCGCCGCCAATCCATGACCCAACCCAGGATCGCATTCTTGTTTCCGGGGCAGGCTTCCCAGTACGTGGGCATGGGACGGGACCTGCACGACCGGTATCCGCAAATACGTACGCTGTACCGGCAGGCCCGCGAGATCATCGGCGCCGATATCGCCGGGGTCTCCTTCGAGGGCCCCGCCGAGACCCTGAAGCAAACGAATTACACGCAACTGGCCATTCTGGTGCACAGCGTGGCGGTGGCGTCCCTGCTGAACGAACAGGGGATCCATCCGGATTACGTCGCCGGGCACAGCGTCGGGGAATACGCGGCGCTGGTCGCGGCGGGTTCGCTCGGGTTCGAGGAATCGGTGCGCCTGGTTCGCCTGCGCAGTGAACTGATGCACGAGGCCGGGCAAATACAGCCAGGCACCATGGCGGCGGTGATCGGCCTGTCGCCGCGGGAAATCGATGAAGTCTGCCGATCGGCGAGCGCGGAAGGTGAGCCCGTCCAGCCGGCCAACTTCAACTCCCCGGCGCAGACCGTTATCGCCGGGGCCGTTCCGGCCGTGGAACGCGCCATGGACGGCGCCCGCGGCGCGGGAGCCAAAAGGGTTGTGCCGCTGAAAGTCAGCGGGGCGTTCCATTCCGAACTCATGGAGCACGCCCGGCAGGGTTTGGCCGAGGCCATTGAAAAGGCCCCCATCGCCCGCGCGGAAACGCCGGTGGTGGCCAACGTGACCGCCCGCGCCGTGACGGAGGCCGATGATATCCGGCGCCTGCTGATCGATCAGCTGACTTCACCCGTTCGGTGGGCGGAATCCATGCAGACCCTGGCCGACCATGGGGTGGACACCGTGGTGGAGGCGGGACCAGGCAGCGTACTCGCCGGACTCATGAAAAGGATGCACCGCGGCGTCAACATCCTGAAGGCGGATAAGCTCGAGGACGTGGCCGCCGTGGCTGAAACGCTCGGTCAGCCCGCGTTAGAACGGTAATGAAAACTAACAAAACGGCACATACTCACGGAGATATCCTGTTTTGCGGGGCTTGAAGGGCAAAGTTGCCATCGTAACGGGCGGTGCCCAGGGCATCGGTTCCGCCGTCGCCGAACGGTTCGCCGCGGAGGGCGCCCGGGTGGTCATTACGAGCCGCGACGGAGCGAAGGCCGAGGAAGCCGCCGAAGCGCTGAAGCGAAAAGGCGGCGACGCGAGGGGGCTGGCCGCCGGCCTCGACGACCGGGACAGCGTGAAAGACCTGGTAGACGGCGTGATCGAAGCGTACGGGACCATCGACGTCCTGGTCAACAACGCGGCCACGGTCCGCGACACGCTCCTGATGCGCATGAAACAGGCCGACTGGGACGAGGTCATGCAGGTTAACCTGGGTAGCGTGTTCATCTGCACCCAGGCCGTCATCAGGCAAATGATGCGGCAGCGGAGCGGCAGGATCATCAATCTGACCTCCATCGTCGGCCTCTCGGGGAACGCGGGACAGGCCAACTACGCCGCGTCCAAGGCCGGTATCGTAGGCTTCACCAAGTCCGTGGCAAAAGAGGTCGGCAGCAGGGGGATCACGGTCAACGCGATCGCCCCGGGCTATATCGAAACCGACATGACGGCGTCGCTTCCCGAGGCGGTGCGGACCGCGTTCGTGGACGCCACGCCGCTTTCCCGGGCCGGACAGCCCGGTGACGTGGCCGGCATCGCGGCCTTCCTGGCGTCCGACGACGCCGCCTTCATAACGGGCCAGGTGATGCGCGTCGACGGCGGCATGGGGATGTGATTTATTTAAGCATGTAGGGTAAAGGAACCAACAATTCATCCGTACAGGAGGAAAGAAGATGGAAGACCGCGTAAAGGAGATCATCGCCGAGCAGCTTGGCGTGGACGGTGACCAGGTTACCGACAATGCCTCGTTTACCGACGACCTGGGCGCCGATTCCCTCGATACGGTAGAGCTCGTCATGGCCCTCGAGGAAGAATTCGATCTCGAGATTCCCGACGAGGACGCCGAGAAGATCGTCACGGTAGGTGACGCGATCAAGTATCTCCAGGCCAATATAGACGGCTGATTCATCGCAAGACCCGGCTCCGCGGTCCCATGTAGTCCCGGGAAACGCGGCCGGTTGATTTTCGGGAGGCATCGGCGTGGCAGAGCGCGTTGTCGTCACCGGTATGGGCGTGCTGAGCCCCGTGGGTCTCGAGCTCGATACCTACTGGAAGGCTCTTTGCAGCGGTCAGAGCGGTGTCGGCGCCATAACCAAGTTCGACGTGAGCGACTTTCCGGCGAAAATCGCCGCCGAATTGAAGGATTTCAACGCGGCGGATTATATCGACCGGAAGGAAGTGCGGCGCATGGACGACAACGTCCAGTACGCGGTGATTGCGGCGCAGATGGCGATCGAAGACTCGAGGCTGGATCTCGATGCCGAGGACCGGGAACGCATCGGGGTGGTCATGGGTACGGGCGTCGGCGGCATATGGACTTTCGAAAACCAGCACGCGAACCTGGTGCGAAAGGGACCGGGAAGGGTGAGTCCCTTTTTCATTCCTATGATGATCGCGGACATGGCCCCCGGCCATATCTCCATGATACACGGTTTGAAAGGCCCCAACTACACCACGGTATCGGCCTGTTCCAGCGGCGCCCACGGCATAGGCGACGCCTTCAGGATCCTGCAGCATGGCGACGCGGACGTGATGGTCACCGGCGGCACGGAAGCCAGTATCTCCCCCATGGCCGTGGCCGGGTTCAGCAACATGCGGGCCCTCTCTTTCCGAAACGATGAACCGGAACGGGCCAGCAGGCCTTTTGACGCCGAAAGGGACGGATTCGTCCTGGGCGAGGGCGCGGGCATAGTCGTCCTCGAGACCCTGTCGCACGCACGCCGGCGCAATGCGCCGATCTACGCCGAACTGGCGGGCTATGCTGCGACGGCGGATGCGTTTCACATCACCCAGCCCCATGAATCGGGCGAAGGCGCGGTGCGATCCATGCGACTGGCCCTGCAGAACGCCGGGTTGGCCGTGGACGAGATCGATTACATCAATGCCCACGGTACCTCCACCCCCTTTAACGATCGCATCGAGACCCTGGCCATCAAGAAGGTCTTCGGAGATCACGCGAAAAGACTCGCCATCAGCTCCACCAAGTCGCTTGTCGGCCATCTCCTCGGGGCATCGGGAGGGGTGGAGTTCATCGCGACCGCGCTGTCCGTCGCCCGTGATTTCGTCCATCCTACCATCAACTACGAGGTACCCGATCCCGAGTGCGACCTGGACTACGTCCCCAATACCGGCAGGGAGGGGGAAGTACGGGCGGCCTTGACCAATTCATTCGGATTCGGCGGGCATAACGTAACGCTCGTGGTAAAGAAGTACGCGGCGTAACGTCCTCTGAAACGCCGCGAACGTGTTCCGGACATAACCGTGTCGAAACGGCATCCCATCCTGCAGAAACTGGGCCGCGCGGCCGCGAGCCTGTTTTCCGGCCTGAAACGCGGCGTGTCCCGCAATGCAGCGAGCCGAACGGCAGCCGAACGGGAAAACGCCCGCCACGTACAGAAGTATCTAGACTACCGTTTCAAAAACCCCGATTATCTCATCACGGCGCTTAAGCACCGCTCCTACGTGTATTCCCGGGAACAGTCGGGCGTTCACTCCAATGAACGGCTGGAATTCCTCGGTGACGCCGTGCTGGACCTCGTCGTAGGCGAATTCATCTTCGACCTGTATCCCCGGCGCCGCGAGGGACAACTGACACAACTGCGTTCCACGCTGGTCAACCGGAAGGCCCTCGCGCGTCAGGCCCGGGCTATGAAACTCGGTCGATACGTGCTGCTGAGCTCCAGCGAAGCCCGTTCCGGCGGCCGGTTCCGCCATTCGATCCTGTCTGACGCCTACGAGTCCATCATTGGCGCCATGTACCTGGACGGCGGACTCCAGCCGGTCAGGCGCTTCCTTCATCGAACCCTGCTCCAGGATCTGGGTGAAGAACGCCCCGCCGATGGCGACCACTCCCGGAACTACAAGAGCGCGCTGCTGGAATACACGCAGGGCGAAGGCATAGGCCAGCCGGAATACCGGGTCGATTCGGCCGTCGGCCCCGACCATGAGAAGATCTTCACCATCGAGGTCTTTGTATCCGGGAATCCCGTCAGCAAGGGCACGGGCACCAGCAAGAAGAACGCCGAGCAGGACGCCGCGCGCCAGGCCGTCGAGCAACTGCAGGCCGCCCGGAACAGCGAAGGGCCATGATTCGCATACTCGCCACGCCCGGATGTTCCGCCGCCTACAACATGGCTGTCGATGAAGCGTTGCTCGACGCGGGCGGGCGGGACCCCGGGATGATGACCCTGCGCATTTATTCCTTCAGTCCTCCGGCCGTGTCCCTCGGATACGGCCAGGAAGTGGAAGGAGAGATCGATCCCGGCCAGTGCGACCGGTACGGCATCGGGCTCGTCCGGCGGATTACCGGAGGGCGGGTGGTGCTGCACGACCAGGAATTGACCTACAGCCTGGTGGCCCACGAATCCCACCCCGCACTGGGAAGCCCGTCCGGCGTGATGATCCGCAGGGTGGGCGAGGCGCTGATCGGGACGCTGCGGCAATTCGGGGTCCCGGGCGAACTGGCGCCGGAAGGACATTGCGGAATGGGTGGCAAGGCCGACGTATGTTTCACTGCGACAGGGAAACACGAGATTACGGTCCGTGGAAGGAAACTGGCCGGAAACGCCCAGCGCCGTTCCGGAGGACGGGTGCTGCAGCACGGATCCATCCTGCTGGGACCGGGCCACAGAAGGCTTGCCCTGCTTTTGCCCGTCCACGATCACGCGCGCCGGGAAACCATAGCCCGGCTGCTGAACGAACGGACCATCTCCGTATCCGAGATAATCCCCCGCGTGCCGTCCTTCGAGGAATGGGCCGACTGCCTGTCCCGGTCGTTTCTTGAACACCTGAACCTGGAAGGCCGATCGGACGTGCTGAACGCCGAAGAGCGGCGCGCAGCCGAATCGTTGGTCCGCACCAGATACGGAAACGCCGACTGGACCTATCGAAGGACGCTCCGCCATGTCCGGTGAACCCGTTGCGATAACCGGGATCGCCTGCCGGTTTCCCGGAGGGATATCGACGCCCCGGTCCTTTTGGGAATTCGTCCTGAACGGCGGTGACGCGATACGGGCCGTGCCGGATGATAGAAAAGCGCTGTGGAGATACTGGCCGGACCGCGGGGACTATCCCGCCCGCGGCGGTTTCGTCGACGAAATCGACCGGTTCGACGCGGGGTTCTTCAATATCTCGCCGCGGGAAGCCCGCCACATCGATCCCCAGCAGCGCATCCTGCTGGAACTAGCCTGGGAAGCGCTGGAAGACGCGAAGATCCCACCGGCCAGGCTGGAAGGCCGGCCCGTCGGGGTGTACGTGGGGATCTTCCTGGACGAATACTGGGACCTGCAGCGGTACGCGGCGCCTTCGTCGGTCGGCATGCACACCAACACGGGCGGCACGCTGAGTATCGCGGCCAACCGGATCTCCTACTTCCTGGATTTGCAGGGTCCGAGCATCGCGGTGGATACGGCCTGCTCCTCGTCTCTGACCGCCATACACCTGGCCTGCCGCGACATCCAGGCCGGAACCTGTACCGCGGCCCTCGCGGGAGGCGCCAATCTCCTCCTGACGCCGCAGACGACGCGCGGATTTCAACAGGCGCAGATGCTGTCGCCGGATGGGCGCTGCAGGGCCTTCGACCAGGAGGCGAATGGATACGGACGCAGCGACGGCGCGGGCATGGTTGTGCTGAAACCCCTTGCCGCGGCATTGGAGGACGGCGATGAGATCTACGCGGTGGTTCACGGTTCGGCGATAAACCAGGATGGGCGCAGCCGGGGACTGACCGCTCCCTGCCAGCACGCGCAGGAAGCCGTCATCGAAGCGGCCGCCCGGGCAGGGGGCATAAGCGCCACCCAACTGGCCTTCGTGGAAGCACACGGCACGGGAACGCCCACGGGCGATCCCATCGAAGCGACGGCCATCGGACGCGCCACGGGGTTCGCCGGTTGCCGGATCGGCTCGGTGAAGACCAATATCGGCCACACCGAGGCGGCGGCCGGGGTCGCCGGCCTCATCAAGACGGCGCTGTCCCTGAAACACGGTATCCTGCCCCCCTCTCTGCATTTCGATCACCCGAATCCCGCGATTCCCTTTGAAGAAGTCGGGTTGAGCGTGGTCACCGAACCGGAGCACCTTCCTGGTCCCGCCTATGCCGGCGTAAACTCCTTCGGATTCGGCGGCGCCAACGCCCACGTCGTGCTCGGCTCCCCGCCGGTTGCCGGATCTCCCGTGAATAGCGTACAGCCGTGGGACGGAAGCAGACCCGAAGGGGGAGGCGCGGCAGGAGTAGACACGGAAGGATCGCAAAGCCGGTCTGATCGAGGCGCTTCCCGACTCCTGGTTTTGTCCGCCCACAGCAGCGCCGCGCTGATTGAAAAGGCATCGGATACGGCTTCCCTGCTTCGAAACCGTCCTGATACGCCGCCCGGTGATCTTGCGGCTGCGCTCGCCTTGCACAGATCCCATCTCGATCACCGTCTGGCGCTGGTCTTCGAGAAGACCGTGGAAGCTGCCGAGAGCCTTGAGAATTTCTGCGGCGGCGACCTCCCCGAGCGGTTCGAGACTGCACGGATCGGCGCGAAACCGGCATCCGTCGTGTTTGTCTTTACGGGTATGGGACCGCAGTGGTACGGCATGGGGAAGGCTCTGTATCACGGGGAGCCCGTTTTTCGCGCGGCGCTGGACGAGTTCGACCACTTGTTCACGGAGGTTTCTGGCAGGTCCGTCAGGGAAGGCATGTGGAGCGGCGTAATCGGGGAGCGAATCACCGACGTCGAAATCGCCCAGCCCGCCAACATGGCGCTGCAGTGGGCCCTGGCGGCCTGGTGGCGGTCCCTCGGCGTCGAGCCCCAGTTCATCATTGGCCATAGCGTCGGGGAAATCGCCGGCGCCTGTGTTGCGGGTGCGCTTTCCCTGGAAGAGGGCGTCCGCATCATCTGCGCGCGCAGCAGGCTGCAGAAGGCGTTGCAGGGCCAGGGCGAGATGCTGGCGGTGGGTCTGTCGCCGGAAGATGCGGAAGCGGTTATAGCACCCTTCGGTGACCGCCTGTCTGTCGCCGCGGTCAACAGCCCGGTTTCCGTAACCATATCCGGGGAGACAGCGGATATCGACCGTTTGCAGGCCGAGATGGATGGGCGGCAACGCTTCAGTCAGCAGTTGCATACCGAAATTGCCTACCACAGTGGACAAATGGACGGGATCAACGGCGAATTCCTGGCGTCTCTTGATGGTATATCGCCTGCTGAAACTCGCATCACCCTTTTGTCCACGGTCACCGGCGCTCCGGTGGCGGGGATGGAGTTAACGGCGGACCACTGGTGGCGCAACATTCGGAGTCCGGTCCTCTTCGACCGGACGTTCGAGCAGATTCCCGATGGCGCTGGGCCGCTTTTCCTCCAGATCGGGCCCCATCCCGTGCTGTCAACGGCCATTTACGAAAACCTGACGCATCTGAACCGGACGGGCCACGCGCTCGCCTCGCTGCGGCGCGACCGCGGAGCGCGGGACGTCCTGCTCGAAGCCGTGGCGAAATGTTACGTCCATGGCCACGATATTCGCTGGGAACGTCTGGCAGATCGGCCTCGCACGCCCGTTCCACTGCCGACGTATCCCTGGCAGAAGGAACGGTACTGGCTGGACGGGATGACGGATCAATCGAGTGACCGGTACCCGCACCCATTGATCGGCACAAGGGTCGAATCTTCCGTGGAACCCGATACCACCGTGTGGGAACGAACGATCGGCCTGGACACCTACCCGATGCTGGCGGATCACGCGATACGGGACCGTTTGATCATGCCGCTTGCGGGCCAGATCGAAATGCTATTCGAGACACTCGAAGAGGGGGAATTCCCGGTCGTTTTTAAGGATCTTAAACTCCTGAACCCGCTGTTGCTGCCCGAAACCGGCGCACACCTCGTCCAGATCGTACGCAGGCAGGACCGGTACACCCTGTCCTCCAGGCCGGAATCGCAAGACCCGGGTTCGGGCTGGCTGCCAAACCTTCGGACCGAACGAGATCGCTTTAATGGGGCGACCGAAGGTGTCGACCTGGAAGCCGTCAGATCCCGTTGCGACCGCCGGACCGCGAGTCGTCGATTCTACGAACGTGCTGCCGAACTGGGGTATCAGTACGGGCCCGCGTTCCGGCAGATCGACGAGGTTGTTTACTCCGATCGGGAGGCGCTGGCTTTCCTGGCCGCCCGCGATGATGGCCAGGCTTCCTACTGCCTGGATCCCGGTGTGCTGGATGCCGGATTGCAGGCCCTGCTGATGCTCATGCCGGACGATGTTCCGCATCTTCCTGTCGGCGTTGAAAACCTTGTACTGCAGAGACTTCCGGAACAGCATGAAGTCATGTTTGCCTATGCCAGGCTGCGGGATGTATCAAAAGGCAGCGGTCTGCTGGCCGATGTGTGCCTCGTCGATGAAAAAGGCCTTCTCGTTGTTGCCCTGGAAGGCGTTGCGCTGTCCCGGGCGGGCGCGTGCCTGGGCCGGGCAAGCCCGGACCGGCGCAGCATCCATAATCCACACGGACTCTACCGCGAAGCGTGGGGGAGCGTGCCATCCCCGGAGGGACACGCGGAATCCACGACAACATCCCACTGGTTCGTGCTCTCGGACGACCAGCGGCTTGGCGCCGGCCTGGCCGACGCCCTGTCCCGCCACGGTGGGAAAAGTGAGTTCATCGATCACTCCGGCGATCATAAGACATTCCCGGCCGCTGTGCTTCCCGATAAACTGAGATCGGTCGAACCTGCTGACGGAGATTCTGTTGGTGTCGTAGGTATCTGGACGAGAGGCGACAACCTGCAGTCCGGCCGCCATACCGACCCCGCACTGGAATCCTTTGAACTGATCAGGGCGATGTTGGACTGTCCGGATATATCGTGCCGACTGCGCCTTATTACAGCAGGCGCGCAGTCCGTGACGGCAGGTGACCATACCGCGCCGAATCTCGCGACGATCTGGGGCTGTGGGCGGGTCGCCAAGCGCGAGCATCCCGAATTGCACTGTACGCTGATCGACCTTCCTGCCGGAAACGGCGATACGGCCGATATTGATGTAGAAAGTCTCGCCGGGATCACGGGCATGGACACGCTTCCAGATGAAATCGCACTACGGGGAGCTGAACTTCTCGTCCGTCGCCTTGTCCCCTTCGACCTGGGGCGGTGTGAAGCGAAGAACATCCCCGTAATTTCTCATTCAAAAACAAGTTACAGGCTGACACAGTCCGCGCCGGGCTCGATCGACAATCTCCATTTTGTATCGAAAAAAGGGCCTCAACCGGCACCGGACGAGGTGGTCGTGCGCGTCCAGGCTGCCGGATTGAATTTCCGGGACGTGCTGACCGCCCTCGGCATGCTGGAGGGACTATCGCGCCGACCACCTTCCTTTGGCTGGGAATGTGTCGGCGAAGTGACGGCGCGGGGCGATCAGGTTAATCATGTAGACGAAGGCGATATGGTCATGGGCATGGTGCCGGCAGCCATGGCCGGCTATGTGACCGCGAAGGCTGATCTGGTCGTCCGGAAGCCCGATCAACTGGGTATTGAAGAAGCCGCCACCTTGCCCGTGGCTTTCCTGACGGCGTATCTGGGTCTCGTGATTCGGGGTGGGATGTCCGCAGGAGACCGTGTCCTGATCCACAACGCGACCGGCGGAGTAGGCCTGGCCGCCCTGCAACTTGCACAGAACGCGGAGGCAGAGGTGTTCGCCACGGCGGGATCGTCCGACAAGCGCGCCTTACTGCGTGAGATGGGCGTTTTGCACGTGATGGATTCACGGTCGACGGACTTTGTCGAAGAGATCATGGAGAAGACGGATGGGAAGGGGATGGATATCGTCCTCAACACGCTGTCCGGTCCCGGCATGACTGCTTCTCTGTCCGTGCTCGCTCCCCACGGGCGTTTCATCGAGATCGGCAAGACCGATGTGCTGAACCACGGACTCATCGACCTTAACCAGTTTGACCGCAATCGATCCTATCATCCCATCGATCTCGCCCAGTTCATCGAGGAGCGGCCTGATCGGGCAGGCGAATTGCTGCGGACGGTCGTCGACAGGGCCCGGGACGGAAAGATACGTCCCCTGCCGTACCGGGCCTACCCGATGCAAGAGGCACGGGATGCCTTCCGGTTCATGTCCCAGGCCCGGCACACGGGCAAACTGGTACTTGTGGATGACGGAACTTCCGTTCCAGTAGACCTGGGCGACGACGACCCGGTCATACGTCCGGGCGGGACCTGCCTCGTCACGGGCGGAGCAGGCGGGATCGGCCGTTTCCTGACAGGCTGGCTGCTCGACCGCGGCGCCGGCCTGGTGGTCGTGACCGGGCGGCGGCGGAGCGAGGACGCGGTGCCTGACGCCGATCTCACCGGTAACGTAAGGTATGTTCAGGCCGATGTGAACGACCGTGAGGCGATAGCGTGGCTCATTGCCGACCTGGAGAGGGAGGACGCGCCGTTAAGGGGCGTCTTCCACGCGGCCGGCGTGCTGGACGACGGCATTCTGCTCACCCAGAACGCGGACCGGTTCCGCCGGGTACTCGAACCCAAGACGACCGGCGCCTGGAATCTGCACGAACTGACCGGGGATCTGGACCTGGATTTCTTCGTCCTCTTTTCTTCGGTGGCTTCCCTGGTCGGCACGGCGGGACAGGCCTCCTATGCCGCCGCGAACGCCTATCTCGACGGACTCGCGGATCTCAGGCGCCAGGAGGGCCTGCCGGTGACGACAATCAACTGGGGACCCTGGGAAGGTACGGGGATGATGACTGACGAACGCGCCGCCGATCGGCTCAAACGACAGGGACTGCGGCCGATCCCGCCGGATGAGGCCGGTGAGATGCTTGACCGGATACTACGCCGTGATGTCCACCGCGTCGGAGTAATCCCTATAACGGAGCCTGCGGCGGATTCACTTCTGGCCAAGTACCTGGCTCCGGATCCCGGTAGCGAAGTCCCGCTGGCGCCGCGGTCGATTCCCTCATTATCGAAAGCCGATGTGAGCGCGCTGCCCGACGACAAACTTCGTGCCTATATCGAGGAATTCGTGACAGACGCGATCTGCCGTATCGTGGAACTGGATCCGGGAAGCGTGGAACCAGGACAGACCTGGCGAAGCCTGGGCGTGGATTCCCTCATGGCCGTGGAATTGAGAAACCGGATCGAGGCGGGATTGCACGTGTCGATCCCGGTGGAGACATTGCAGTCGGAGACCGCCATCAGCCAGACGGTCGATACGTTGTTCGAGGGATTGAAAGCGCAGCGCAGTGGCTGAGCGTTGGTTGCAACCCTAAGCACAACAACAGCTTTCACTGGGCAGGTAAGCACATGAACCGCACATCCTACATTGAACGAATCCGGCATGTGGTCGAACGACGTGACTCATGGCAGGGCCGTGTGTTTGACGATTTCGTACTCGGGATGATCTTGTTATCCCTGGTCACATTTACGTTAAGAACAATCCCTGGCTTAACCGTCCAGACACAGTCTTTCCTCCACTGGGTGGAAGTCATTATCGTTGTGTTGTTCACATTCGAGTACTGCCTGAGATGCTTTGTCGCATTCAACAGAACGCAATACGTATTCAGTTTCTTCGGCATCATAGATCTGCTGGCTATCCTGCCATTTTACCTGATGTTATTCGGCTTCGGGTACGTCGACGGCCTGATACTTCGAGTCGTTCGTGTGTTGCGTATCTTCAGGATTATCAAGCTGTTCAGGTACAACCAGGCAGTAGACCGCTTACAACGCGCCGTCGTCATCGTGAAGGAAGAGATCATCATGTTCGCAGTCCTGACCGTGATCTTGATTTACCTGGCGGCAGCGGGAATCTGGTACTTCGAAAGCACCGTGCAACCCGAGAAATTCGGTTCGGTTCTGGATGGTTTGTGGTGGGCGGTTGTAACTTTGACTACCGTGGGTTACGGCGATACATATCCGGTGACCGGAGGGGGAAGGATATTCACGTTCCTGCTTCTGATGGTCGGAATAGGCGTCATCGCCATTCCGCCGGGAATCATCGCATCGGCTCTGTCAAAGGCCAGGGCTGAACAGGACAGGGAGCGATCGTAGGACAGGCCTGAATACACCTCTGACCCTGTTACGAACGTGAGAAGGGGCCGGTTCGATTTAAAGGACGCAATGCACCGGGTGCTGCGGAGCCTTCATAATGGCAGGGCGGGGCGGTCAAGGGGCTCGGATCGAACCCCCTGTCTGCCGGGATGGTGAGCGGAGTTTTCGAGGAACCGGAAGTGTAGCCAAAAGAGCCACGAGCCGGACTTGAACCGGCGACCTATTCATTACGAGTGAATTGCTCTACCAGCTGAGCTATCGTGGCCTGGTAAATCCGCCGACAATATATACTTTAGCAGCCCTGTATGCAACCCGTTTTTAGGCCTGAGCGGTTTCCAACGACCGGGCGATATGGCCCCGCGTACCGGCGATATCGAAGCAGTCCCGCTGGTTGGCCTGCATGAGCCGGAGCGCCACGTCCATCGCCTGTTTCTCGGTGAGGAGGCCTTCCCGCACCTCGGCTTCCAGGGCGCGGCTGAGCCACTTTCGTGCCTGCACGGCGTAGGCATAGGCGCTGGTGGGCCACCCGGTGTCCCCGCCGAAGGCGAACAGCTTGTTGATGGGCACGGCGTGGATGAAACGGCGGACGAAATCGCAGGAACTGAACGGATCGATGGACCAGGCCCAGCAGAGATCCACCCAGACGTTGGGGTAGTGCTTGGCGAGGGCGATCAGTTCGTGGCTGTAGGGGTAGGCGATGTGCATCAGCACAAACCGGGCGTCGAGGTATCGGGCCAGCAGTCCGCACAGGTTTCCGCTCTTGATGCGGTCCACCGGCATCCGGCTGTGGCCCGCGTAGTAGCCGGTGTGGATCTTGAACGGAAGATTGTGCTCGATGGATAGTTCCACGCCGCGCGCCCAGCCCCAGTCCCCCAGGCAAAGCGCGGCCTCCTCCGGCGCGCTGTCTGGATCGCGCAGTACGATTTCCAATGCCCTCGCCGCTTCCTCGTCGCTCCGCTCCTCCCACCGGAGCGTCCTGGAATAGGCGTGCTGGGCCTTGACCGCGATGGCATGGGGGCCGTATTTGGCGAAAATCGTGGCCATGGCGTCTCGCAGGCTGCCCAGGTTGTCCACGGTGATCCCCGTTTCCTCCGCGATTTTCTCCACGGGAACCTCACCGTTGCAGAAACCCACCCACGAAAGATCGTAGAGAAAGAAATCCGGCCCGGAGACGTCCGGCTCGCAGGTCCAGACGAAGTTGTCGGTCTGCACGTGATCCAGGCCCGCGTGGTCCCGCAGAAGGGCCAGGCGCTGTCCGGGCGCCCGTAGCCGTTCGTTCTCGACCTGCGCCGCGACCAGCCCATCAATCGTAATTTCGGCCATGCCGTACACGTCCTTCGCCAGGATGCGCACCGCTTCGCCGTACCCCGTGTGCTTCACGGCCTCCCAGGCTTTCCGGACTGGCTCGAAGCGTGCCGCCACGTCCCCCTTCCCTGGATCCAGCAGGATATTGACCTCTTCCTGCGATGCGCCGGCGACCACGAGATCGGCCGGGACGTAATTCTCGAAAAGGTCCTGCAGCACGTCTGGGCCGCCGGTGACCCAATCCTCTTCGAACCGGAGGTGCTCGTGGGTGTCGATGAGCGGCGTCTCGTGGATGTACCGGGACAGATCGGACATGAGGGCCTCCTGCGTTGCGTGTGTCGGGAATACGTGGAACAAGGCGGGGACCGGGAATACCCCCGGGGTGAGTCGAACACCCGACCAACGGTTTAGGAAACCGCTGCTCTATCCTCTGAGCTACGGGGGCTGGAGATCGTTTCCGGTCCGTGCTAAACATATGAACGCGCCTGCCGGGTGTCAACGCCTTATTGCGGCAGACCGGCATTGATTGAGCCGCCGACCGGCATTGATTGATCTTGTCATTCAAAACCCGCCGCCCTATATTCAAACCGCCCTTTTCGATGGCGATCGCACGGCGGGGATTAAACGAGCGCACAAGGAGATCGAAAGTACGCACGGCGGGGATTTATTGAGCGTGCAAAGGGGATCGAAAGTACGCTCAGCGGGGATCATACGAGCGCAAAGGGAATCGAAAGTACGCGCAGCGGGGATTCGAGGATGAAGGGTCTGGTTAAATACGACCATGGACCGGTCAACATGGAAGTCCGCGAAATGCCGGTCCCGGTACCCGGTTCCGGAGAGGTCAGGGTCGAGATCCGCGCCGCGGGAATCTGCGGCACCGACATCCACATATACAAAGACGAGTATCCCTACGATCCGCCCGTGATCATGGGCCACGAGTTTTCCGGCGTCGTGGACGAGGTGTCCGGCACGGACGCGTACCGGCCGGGCGATAAGGTCACCGGGATTCCGACCACCGTCGTCTGCGGCGTGTGCAGGTACTGTTCGGCGGGGCAGCACAGCCTGTGCGACAGCCGCAAGTCCATCGGCAGCGGCGTACACGGCGTTTTCACGAAGTACGTGGTATTGCCGGCCTGGACGGTACGCAGGATCCCGGACCACGTGGACCTGGCCATCGGCGCGTTGAGCGAACCCCTCTGCTGCTGCGTCAAGGCCGTCTCCATACGCACGTCCGTTACCGCCGGGGACGTGGCAGTGGTCACGGGACCAGGCCCCATCGGCATGCTGACCACCCAGGTGGCGAAGGCGGAAGGCGCCTACGTCATCCTGTCCGGCACCTCGGCAGACGTGGAACGGCTCGAACTCGGCGCCCGGTGGGCGGACGAGACCGTAAACATTGAAGAAGCCGACCTGCTTGAGCTCGTCCGGGATCGAACCGGGGGATACGGCGCCGATCTCGTGTATGAATGTTCCGGTTCGGCGGCGGCCACCCGGTCGGCGATCGATCTCGTAAGGAAACAGGGTACTATCATGCAGATCGGGCTGCACGGCGGTCCTTTTGAAGTGGATTTCTTCCCGGCGGAACTGAAGGAAATCGAGATCAAGACCTCCTTCGCCGGTTCCCTGGATGCCTGGGACCGCACCATGGCGATGCTGGATCAACGCAAGATCGAACTGGAACCGATCGTGTCGGACGTGGTTCCCTTAACTGAATGGGAACATGCTTTCCGCCGGTTGTTGGATAGAGAAGGCATGAAGATACTGTTCGAACCGGTCGACTAGGGAACACTGCTGCCGGCACGCTCTAAGTACCCCCTGCTCGCCCCGGCCACCATGCGGTTCCCGGTAAAAAGGTCAAATAAGGAACGCTGCCGGCGGCGCGCTCAAGGTACACAGCCACTGCGTTCTTACATGTAACGAACACCAACGGGTAACGAACACCAAAGAAGGGGATATAAATGGATCTGGGATTGAAAGACAGAGTCGCCCTGGTCACCGGCTCGAGCCGTGGCATCGGCCGTTCGATCGCCCTGGGCTTCGCGGAGGAGGGATGTCACGTCAGCCTGAGCGCCCGGGGAGAAGAACGGCTGCTTGAAACCGAGAGGGAAGTCGCACGCGCCGGCGTCGAAACGCTGGCGACGGCCGGGGATCTGACCACGGCCGAAGGGATAGACCGCGTCGTGGAAGCCACGTTGGAGCGGTGGGGACGCATCGACATCCTGGTCAATAACGTGGGCGGAAGCGTCTGGAACCCTTTCGACGACGTTTCGGATGACGAATGGTTGTACGTGTTCAACCTGAACATGTTCGCCGCCGTGCGGGCGACGCGGGCCGTACTCCCAACGATGCGTAAGCAGGAAAGCGGATCGATCATCACGATCTCTTCCATCTTCGGCCGCGAGGCGGGCGGTCCCGCCACCTACAACGCCACGAAGGCCGCGGAAATCGCCATGGGAAAAACGCTCGCCAAGGAAGTGGCCAAAACCGGCATCCGCGTGAACACGGTGGCGCCCGGTTCGGTCATATTTCCCGGAGGAAACTGGCAGAAACGACTGGATGCGGATCCCGAGGGCATCGCTAAGTTTGTGGAACAGGAGATCCCGGCCGGACGTTTCGGATATCCCAATGAAATCGCGGACGTCGTGGTCTTCCTGTCGTCGGACCGGGCAAGCTGGGTGACCGGCGCCTGCGTCAACGTCGACGGATGCCAGTCCCGCTCGCTGATATAGGATACGCGGAATGAATTCGCGCCTCGAACAGCTTGAGTTGCTCGCCAGGAAGGACCCCGGCGACCCCTTCGTGCAGTACGCGATCGCGCTGGAGTACGTGAGTTCGCACCGGCTCGAAGAAGCGGCGGGGATCCTGGAACGGCTCATGGAAGCATCGCCGGACTATTCGGCGGGCTATCACCAGGCGGGCCGGGTTTACGAAAAGCTGGACCGCGATGAGGAAGCCAGGCGATGTTACGAACAGGGTATCGTCGTGGCGGAACGGCAGGGCGACGCCAAGGACCTGGAAGAAATGCGGGAGGCTCTCGCCTTTCTGGACTGACCGTGAAAAGACTGAGCGGGCGGTCAAGCAGCGATTGGAATCAAGCAAATAGAGCAGAAACTACTGATACGCGTCGCCCAGTCCATATTAGGATGGACCTTTCTCGTCATTGGAGTCCTGGGCATCTTTCTGCCGCTGCTCCAGGGCGTGTTGTTCATCGTGATCGGGCTGACGATCCTGTCCACGCACAGCGCCTTCGCCAGGCGCATGCTGGCCCGGCTGGAAAACAAGTATCCGGAGATCTACGCCAAGGTGGAGCGACTGAAGGTCCGATTCGCCGAGAGCAAGCCGCTCCTCGTCACGCTGGGTACGCTCCTGGTGGTCCTGTTGGGTGTGGGGATCTACCTGGCCGTGCTCGGGTTCAAAACGGCCTATGCGAAGATCGCTCCGATGCTGATGAATTAACTGCAACAGCAGCGGGGATCAGGAAGAGGCGTCAAATCAGGAAGAAGCGTCAGATCAGGAAGAGGCGTCAGATCGGGCACCGAATCGACTGCAAGCGTCAGATCAGACGCCGGATCAGGCGGCGGCTGCGCCGGTCCAGCCGGTCGAGGTCGGGGATCTCGTACCGGTTGCCGTGCTCGTCGGTGATCAGGATCCGTCCGGGCGATAATTCCATCATCCCTTCCCTCAGGTCCCGCATCGGGATCTTCACCGCGCCCCGGTCCGTCTCCACCGAGAATAGAGAAGTCCCTCCCCGCCCCTCCATTTCCACTACGCGCGTGATCGTCGGGCGGTAATAGCGCCATTCGATCTCATCCCGGATGATTCGGTAAGAGTCTTCGTCGCAGGACGCCGGGTCGGTCACGAGGCCCAGGTATTCGTCCTCCTGATCGAAGAAAGTGACGTACCGGCTTTCGAACGAAAGCGGAAAGGCCTGGCGGATCTTGACGTTGAAGTACAGGTCGCCCGCGATGGAGAGTGTGGGCGGCTGGTCGTCCCGCCGTTCGAGGCGTATGGCGGCCGGATCGAGAAAGGACATGTCTTAGCCCTCCACGCCCACGATGCTGGAGACGTTGGTGTGCAGTTGGACGAGCCTGTAGTACTCGCCCTGCCGGTCCAGCAGTTCCTCGTGGGTGCCCAGTTCCACCGGCTCGCCGTTCTTTAGTACGAGCAGGCGGTCGGCGTCTCTCAGGGTGGACAGGCGAT
>JAJEHX010000031.1 GCA_022823465.1 Candidatus Latescibacterota bacterium | reverse complement strand
AGGGTCCGCAAGGCGAACAGGGTCCGCAAGGCGAACAGGGTCCGCAAGGCGAACAGGGTCCGCAAGGCGAACAGGGTCCGCAAGGCGAACAGGGTCCGCAAGGCGAACAGGGTCCGCAAGGCGAACAGGGTCCGCAAGGCGATTCCACGCTAAGACAGGGCTCTGTGCGAACCGTTTATCTCGTTCCGAAAGACAAGGAGTTGCGGGCCGACTACAGGAGAGCGATAACGGATGCCATTCTGGACGTACAACTATGGTACTGGAGTCAACTCGACGGCGTGACGTTCGACATATACAGTGATGTACCCGATGCATGCAGACTGCCGCGCAATGAGGCATACTATGCAGGCACTGGCGGATGGCGGAAGGTATTGGACGATGTTCAGGAGTGTGTACCAGTGATGCACGGGTCATCCGATTTCACGTGGGTAATATACATCGACGTTGAGGAAGTTTGTGATGGCTATATGGATTTCGGCAGAGGCGGGAACGGCGTGACTATGATGAGCGCAAAAGACTTACAGGGCATGACGGGATCGGGTATTTGGCCCACTTGCCAGAACGATGGAACCGTTAGAGTGGTACCAACGACCTTGGGCCGATGGTACGGCGGGTTAGCGCACGAACTTGCGCATGCATTTCACGTTCCACATCCACTAAATTGCGAAAGAGGATTATCAAGTTGCGACCGTGATGCTCTCATGTGGTTAGGGTTTGTTGACTATCCCGACACCCATTTTAGCGACCAAGAAAAACGGATCCTCTTGTCGTCGCCCTTTCTCCATCGTTAAGAGGTTTGACGGGACCTCTCTTTCGCCGGCCGGGGCTATCGCGACCGAGGAAACGCTCGAACACTTCAGCATAAATTACCGGACCTTGATCCCCTGGTATTTGTCCAAACGCCAAAGTGACCAAGCGAGAGTACAAGGCTCGGTGATGAAGCGGATGCAAGTGGCGGGGAAACGGTTGAACATCCAGATCCCGAATCATGCACCGATAAGATGATACAGGTGGCAATCGCCCTCCCATACGAGGACCCATCACGCCTTGATCTGTTGATCGATTCGGTGTATGTCTGGGGTAAGGCCTAAAGTCCTTTACTTGCCGGGATCGTATGAAGCCGGTGGGCGAGATTTTACGGTAACGAGAACAACGTATTCTACCTTTGTGGATCCGCATTTTAACGGGGTACAGGTTAACAATTCGGGGGTTCCCGTATCTTGGTCAAGTTCTCGTCCAAGCGTTCTTTCCGTAGCACCAGTTGGAGATGGTATCGAAGCAACCTTAACGGCTGGCGTAGTCGGTTCCGCAACCATCTCCGTGTCCATCACAGCGACCAAGGCGCGCGGTACACCTGGGTGGCCTTCGGTAAAAGATGCAGACAGGCGGGCGTCAGACCCTCCATGCGGTCGGTCGGCGACTGCTACGGCAACGCCCTGTGCGAGCGCTTCTTCGCCAGCCTGGGATGCGAACTGATCGATAGAAGGCGTTTTGCCACAAAGGCCGAAGCCAGACTTGCTCTGTTCCAATACATCGAGGGCTTCTACAACACCCACAGAAGCCATTCTTCCCTCGGAAACCTCTCACCCATAAACTTCGAAAGGAGACTCTAGAAAACAGCCTGAATCACAAATCGTAAACCGTCCGTAGAAACGGGGTAACATCAAACCTCGGAAGGTTCGGCATGAATACGTTAAACGAACGAGTCGATGATCTCGAAAACAAGTAAGAAGTTATTGAAAAGGGGATTGCATATCTTGCCGTTAATGTCGGTCATCTAATGAAAGATCTGGATGAACTGAAGACCGAAATGGAAACGAGATTCGATGCACTGGAAAAGAAGATGAACAGGATTCTCAATAATTTGATAAATGAACCATGGGCGAGAATCTAACGGCCAGGCCTCATCCGGTCTCTCAGCGTGCGGCGGATCAGCTTTGCCGAAGCGGTATGGGGGAGTTCGGCCACGATGACGACCCGGTAGATTTTGAACAGCGGATTCAGTTCGGAGGAAACCAGGGACTGGAGTTCCGATTTGAGGGAATCCGGGTCGAGTTCGAGATCGGGGGGTGATTCGGCGAGGGCGGATGGGGATGCGTCGGCGCTGGCGGATGAGGGCGGATTGGCCTGGCCGGTCGCGTGAGGACCGGCAGCGCCGCCTCCGCCTTCAGGAACGATGAAGATCACCAGTCTTTCGACCCCTTCTCCCTCGGGCTGCACCGCCACGGCCGCGCTTTCATAGACGGCGGGATGTCCGTCGACGATCTGTTCCAATTCCAGGGGACTGACCTTGATGCCGCCCAGGTTCATCCCGTCGTCGGCCCTGCCCTGGGCACGGAAATAGCCGTGATGAAGCCGCTGGGTGTTGTCCCCGTGCCGGCGCAGGACCTTGCCTTCGGGCCCCGGCGGACAGCCTTCGTAGTAGACCATGTCATGGTCTCCGTTGAGCAGCCGTTGCGACATGCCCAGGGCAGGCGGCGCGAGGAAGAGTTCGCCGGTATCCCCCTCTCCGACCTCTTCACCCCCCTCGTCCAGGATAACGAAATCCACGCCGAGGTTCGCCGTGGTGAATGCCGCGGGCGAACAGGGCTGGAGGACCGTGCAGGCCAAGTGGCCGCCGCCGATTTCCGTGCCGCCGAGGTATTCGATCACGGGCGCCCGGTACCCGGCACGGCTCATGAGCCACAGGTAGTCGTCACGACTGGCGGGTTCGCCCGTCGAGCTGAAGACGCGGATGGACGGCCAGTCGACCCCGTCGGTCGCGACGCCGCGCCTCCAGTTACGCACCAGGGAGGGGATGACGCCCAGCATGGTGACTCCGGCGCGCCGGATGAAACGCGGATATTCAGTCGTATTCGTCGCGCCGGGGAACAGCGCCATGCACGCGCCGTTGACCAGGGTGGCGTAGATGAGCCACGGCCCCATCATCCAGCCGATGTTGGTCGGCCAGGCCGTCACGTCGTCTCCATGGATATCCTGGTGGAAGTATCCGTCCATGGCGCTCTTGATGGGCGTCAGGTGGTTCCAGGGGACGGCCTTCGGCTCGCCCGTAGTCCCCGAGGAAAACAGGATATTCGTCGTGCGGTAAGGGTTGCCGGTCACGGATTCGAAGGCGTCGGCGGAGGAGAGCAGGTCGGGCCAGGAAATATCGCCGGGGCGCAACCGGCGTACGCCCGACCTGGACCCGGACGAGGCGACACCAGACGCGGCGGCACCCGGCGCGGCGGTGCCCGGCGATTCGACATCTTCAGCCCCTGCGGCGGCACCAGACGCGGCGGCGGCCGGCGATTCAACACCCGGGGGTTCGACACCAGACGGTTCGACCCCGTCCGTCGGCGCAGCGCCACCCGACGGCACGACGATGACCGTGGAAACACCCGCCTCGACGACCGTGTCGTAGAGCGGTATGGATTTGCCCGCGCGTACGTAGCGGTCCATGGTGACGGCGCAGCTTGCGCCGGCGATGGCCATACGGCGGCGCACTTCCACCGCCGGGAAGCTGTCTGCGATGGAGACGACCCGCGAACCCGCGCGGATGATGGCCAGGTAGGCGATCACGCATTCCAGGTTCAGGGGCATGTAGAGCGCGATGGCCTTTCCCGGCGCCAAGTCCCGCTCGCTCAGGCCGTTGGCTATGCGGTTGACGAGGCTTTCAAGTTCGCCGTAGGTCGTCGTGGAGAGAGATCGTCCGTCCGGTCCAGGCGTGATGACGGCGGGACGGTCGGGATCGGCGGTGAAGCAGCTGTCGACGACGTTGAGTTCCGCGCCCGGCAGCCACCGTGGGTCGCGGACGCCCCCGTCCAGGTCGAGAATGGCGTCCGGCGGTCTCGTGAATACGATGCCGAGCCGATCGAGGGTGTGGGTCCAGAAGGCGGAGGGGTCGCGGACGGACCAGGCATGGAAATCGGCGTAATTGTCCATGCCCAGGACTTCCATGCCGGTCTGGAGATTCGACCGGCGCGCGGTCTCCTCGTCAGGCATCCAGGCCGCAGGCGGCCCGTCCTCCGGGCGGCGCCCCGAGAATATGCGCCCGAAGGCCTCCAGGTGGGTCTCGAAGGGCATGGGCTCGCGCCGGGACCGTTCGACGAAATCCCGCCAGGCCTGGTCTTGTCTGTCGGATATTCGATCTTGCGCGCACATGGCCGGGTTCAGTCCACCAGGATCATTTTCAGGCACACCGCCATCGGGATTTCAGCCACGATGCCCGAGAGATGGAGCAGGCCCGTGTCCGGGTCGAGACGATGATAGGTGACCGTATCCGAACTCTGGTTGCCGACGAGGACGAAGCTGTTGGTCGGATCGATCCCGAAATTCCGCGGGTTCTCACCCCCCGTGGGCACGATGCCGAGTAGCGTCAGCCGGCCCGAATCCCCGTCTACGGCGTACATGGCGAGGCTGTCGTGACCGCGATTGGATCCGTAGAGGTACCTGCCGTCATCGGTGATGTGGATGTCCGCCGTGTGGCTGACCTCGTCGTAGCCGTCAGGCAGCGTCGATACCGTTTCAATCGCGGTGAGCGTACCGGCCGATCCGTCGTAGGTGAAGGCCGTGATCGTGTTGCCCATCTCGTTGATCACATAGGCGAACTTCCTGTTGGGATGAAACTCGATGTGCCGGGGTCCCGACCCGGGCGGCACCGAGGCCTCCCCGTGGGGCGTCAGCACGGCCGTGTCCGGATCAAGGGCGTAGATCATCACCTTGTCAGTGCCGAGGTCCGGCGAGAAGACGAAATTGTAGTCCAGGTCGTGGCGGATCATGTGGGCGTGGGGTTCCTGCTGTCGGCTCTGGTCGACGCTCGAGCCGGTGTGCTGGATCACCGACGCCGCCTCGCCCAGTGAGCCGTCATCGTTCACGGGAAAGGAAGACACGGACCCGCCGCCGTAGTTGGCCGCGAGCACGGCCCTGCCGCCGCGGTGCACGTCGATGGAACAGGGACCGGCGCCCCCGGACGACTGGTTGTTCAGGGGCGTGAGCGTACCGGACGCGTCCACGGCATAAGCGAAGACGCCCCCGTGCGGATCACCGGTCTCGCCGACGGCGTAGAGGAAGCGGGCGTCCGGCGTGAGGACCAGAAAGGACGGGTTCGTGATGCCGCCCACGTGGCTGACGTATTCCATGACGCCGGTGCCGGGATCGACATCGTATACATAGATGCCCTTGCTGGTGGTCTGGGTGTAGGTGCCTACGAAAACGCGTACGGTGCTGGACATTTAGCGATTCTCCTTGATTGTTGGCTTGAATGTACCTGTTATAAAATGGCTATTCCTTTTGCAAACGTTTACAATTGTATTATAGCTTAATGTCTTAACATTAAAAATGATCCGAGATTCCCCGGTCTACCTCGACTATAGGGGAAAGACTGAGTGATCGAGTCAGCATACGGAATACCTTTGACCAGCATCAGACTCCCCAGCGGTCTTCAAGGGAAGATCAAACATCTGAAAGGAATCTGGCACGCACATGAACTCGGACAAATCCCTGCGAGACACCGAAGAACTGATGGAGGAAGTGTACTTCAAGGACCAGTGTGTCAAAGGCCGTCTGGCCGGTCTTGAAACTTCGGAAGACAGCATGCGGGAACTCATAGAATACAACGCCGATCGGTTGAAGAACATGGAAAGAGATGCACGGTGGTGGAGGAATATCCTGCTTACTTGTGTAATTGCGATCTTTGGACTCCAGGTTACCATTACGCTCCAACTGCTCCAACTGCTACTAGATTGATCGAAGGGAGACGGTCATGTCTGTGAAGAAAGGCCGTGTTCTGACCCCCGAGGTCGTTGAACACATAAAAAACACGCTGCTGGAAACGTTGAACGACGAACAAATCCTGACCCTGGGCATCGAGATAGATATAAAGCTCGCCAGCGGTTACCGGGACAAGATCTGGCGTGGCTGGAGGCACCCGAAACCTTCCAAAGGCCACCCTCCCCAGGTCGACTGATCGTTTACCGGATCGACTGATCGACGCTTCAGTTCGACCGCCCTCCGTTGATTGTGCACTATCCCGCCACTTCCCGACCGGCCAACCGCTAACCCGCCGGCCGCCGCTGCCAGTCCCACCACGCCTCCTGCGGGGCGTACCCCAGGATGCGTTCGGCCTTCTCGAGACTGTATCTGCCCGGACCGTAGTGGCTGTGCAGGTTGAAGGCCTGGTAAAAGCCGGGCACCGAGGGGAGTTCGAGCCCCTGGCGGCAGGCCACGGCGAGATCGTCGTAGATGATGAGGAACTCCCGCGTCGACGTTTTTTCGGCGGGCTCCGTCGGCCGGGGCGCCAGGCCCTGGAAGAGATAGCAGACCGTGTGGATCTCGTGGCGCCGGGCAAAGCTCCTGACGATCTCGTTGCTCATGTGCTTGGTGATGAAGTAATAGTCGGAAGACGGGGCGTCGGGCGCGTCGACGGGAATGTCCGTGTCATGGGCGTAGGCGAGGAGCGTCTGCGCCGGGCCGGTGTGAATCACCTTCCTGATCCCGGCGTCGGCGACCGCCTTCATGACGTTCCAGGCCCCGATGGTATTGACCTGGAAGCTGAGCACGTCGTCGTGGCGCAGGACCGTGAAGTTCATGACGGCGTCCACCCCCTCCACGGCCTCGCGTACCTGGCCGTATTCGCGTACGTCCACGTTGAGGACGGGCTTCCCCTCCGGATGGTCCTTGATGTCGGCCAGCCTCAGGTCGTAATCCCCCTCGAGCGCGGGAATGATGTGGGGCGCGATAAGCCCGGACGCACCGAGCAGCAGGACTTTCTTCATGGGGTTCCTCGATCCTGCCAGTTGGCGGCGAAGTTGTGAGCCGGCGCGTAGCCCAGCCCGCGGGCCTGGTTGATGAGGTATTTGGGATTTTCCAGGTCGGCGCAGATATGGTACATGGCATAGCGGCTCGTCCACCAGACCTGGTCCGAGGCGTCGCGCTCCAGGGCCAGCCGGAAAGCCTGGGCGGCGTCACGGTAATCCAGCCACAGCAGGTCGGGCGCCCGGCCGGCCACCTCCTCCTCGCTGACCAGGGTACCGAGGCGCAGGCCCGTGACTGTCACCATGTAGTCCCGGGCGAATTCCCGGGCGGTGTGCTCGCCCAGGTAGCGGGACATGGCGGGCATGTCCGGTTCGGGCAGGGGCTTCCACAGTTCGCTGATATACACGTCGTCGGGATAGGACCGGAAGAGGTCAAGCGTCCCGCCGTAGACGAAGCGCTTTACACCGGCTTCCACGCCGGCCTTGAAGAGTTGGTGGGTGCCCCGCGTGGCCAGTTCCAGCAGATGCTTCTCGCGTTCCGTGTCGGATTGCGGGAGGTCCTGCGGCGGCTCGCCCGTGTGGACGACGGCGTCCATCCCCCGGACCGCCCGCCAGACGGCGTCCTGGTCAAGCAGGCTGCCCTCGAAAGTGTCTCCGTCCCCGGGCGCTTCGACGGGCGACTCGTCCATGAGACGGAGCGTGTGGCCTTTCAAGGCCTCGGAGACGGCTTGGCCAAGGCGGCTTGCAGCGCCGGTGATGAGGATGTTCATGGGGGCTCCTTATGGGATAACGATGGGCTTTTGATTCCCGGTTTCTGCTTACATTTCACTTTTCTTACGAGTTATCCGGCTGGATTCCGACCAATCCTTTGAAGGTCACACTACCGACCTTCCCGCGTGCGTCCGGTGGCGCGGTCCCGGCCGGTGACCTCTTCAGGCCCGGGGGCCTTCGAAAGTCCACAGGTCCAGGGCCGTGCCGCCCAGCACGCGGGGCATGTCTTCAGGCGCGATGAACGTCATTTCGTCGCGGACTACCGAGAGGGTCTGGCCGTACGTGGCGTTCGCCAGGCAGACGGGCCAGTCGGTGCCCCACATGATGCGGCGCCCTCCGAAAGCCTGGTACACGGCCTTCACCATGTCATGAGTATCCGGCCAGGGATAAGCCTGATTCGAAATGGACCAGGTATGGCTGATCTTGACATATACACCGGGGTATCGGGCCAGTTCGAGGACGGCCTGGATCTCCTCCGGCCGGTCGGGCCCCGCGTCGGCCATGTGATCCACGACGACGTTCAGGTCCGGAAAGCGGTCCAGCAGGCCGGCCAGATCACGCAGGCGGCCAGGCCGCGTGAGCATGAGCAGGGGAACCCCGAGTTCTTCGGCGCGCCGGAAGATCGGCGGCATGAGGGGACCGGTGAACCAGTCGCCCGCCGGTCCTTCGGCGGGGCTGAGCCGCACGCCCTGGAAACCGTGTTCCTCCACCCAGTGGCTGAGGTGGTCCGGCGCGGCGGAGTCTTCAGGATTGACGCGGCAGACGCCGGCAAACCTGTCCGGGTACGCGCGCAGGACATGGGATACGTATGCATTGTCCCAACGGTAGCCGATATACTGCACCAGGACAGTCTTTTCCACGCCGTGCCGGTCCATCAGGGCCAGAAGCATTTCGGCCGTCCGGTCCTCGGCGGGCGGAGCGTCGTTTTCCGCGGGCCAGGGGAAGGCGGGGTCGTTGACCCAGACGTGGGTATGGGGGTCGATGATGCGCATGGATGGGCGTATCTCGTCATCTGAAACGGACAGTTTATCAAACATCGTCGTATACGTTGCTATTATGTTCACACGGCCAACAGATTAATCAAGGAGAAAGTGAGTATACTGATATGGAAAAACAAAAACTGATCCTGGCCCTGCAGGCTATATCGGCAACAGGTATTCTGGTTTTAGGCTTTTTGTCCTATTTCGGGCAATCTGCCAGGGATCTGCGCGGTGAAATCAAGGACGAGTTCGTCTTTGCCAGGGAGGAGTCCGCCGCGGTCAGAAAGGAAATGAAAGCGGGATTCGCAGCGGTCAGTGACGAGTTCGCCGCGGTCAGAAAGGAAATGAAAGCGGGATTCGCAGCGGTCAGTGACGAGTTCGCAGCGGTCAGAAAGGAAATGAAGGAGGGATTCGCAGCGGTCAGAAAAGAAATGAAGGACGAACACGCTGCCATACGGAAGGAAATGAAGGACGAACACGCTGCCATATGGAAGGAAATGAAGGACGAACACGCTGCCATACGGAAGGAAATGAAGGACGAACACGCCGCCATACGGGAGGAAGTGAGGGACGGCCATACCGCCATACGGGAGGAAGTGAGGAATATCAACACCCGCCTGGGCCACGTAGAAGGACACCTGGGGATTTTTCCGGGGCAGAAACCAGCCCCCTGATCACCATTGAACAGACCGGATGAACAGACCGGATCAGCGTGTCCGTACGAACTTCTGCAACCGGGCGTCGGCCTGGACTTCGCCGACGTAGAGGTCGCCGCGGGAGTCCATCCAGATGCCATGGGGACATCCGGCGAATTCGCCGGGCCGGTCGCTCCGCCGTCCACCACCCCAGTTGCTGACGAGGTCGCCGTCCAGGGTGTAGATACCCACCTGCTGTTCCAGTTCGGCCACGTAGGCGATGTCTTCCACCGGATCGAAATAGATGGTATCGGGCTTGCCGGGAACGTGGCGTTCCTCGATGAAATCGCCTTCGAGGTCGAAAAGCTGGATACGCTGGTTTTCACGGTCGCACACCCACAGCCGGTCATAGCGGTCGATGCGGACGCAGTGGCTCAGCGCGAACTGGGAAGGGCCGTCGCCCCAGCCGCCCCAGGAGTGGATGTGGTTCCCTTCGGCGTCGTACCGGTGGACCCGGGCGTTGTCGTACCCGTCGGACACGTAGACGTCGCCGTTGGGCGCGACGACCGCCTCCGTCGGCTTGCGGAAGGGTTCTCCGTCGCTGGCGCTCGGAACACCCGGCGTGCCGATTACCAGCACCTGGTCACCGTGCCGGTCGAATTTGCGGACGCAGTGGTCCAGCCAGTCGACCAGGAAGATGTTGTCCTCGCTGTCGATGTAGATACCGTGGGCGTTCTTGAGGATTCCGTCGCCGATGGTTTTGACGAATCGGCCGTCGCGGTCGAAGACGACGAGTGGATGCTCACTCCGGGAGTAGACGTAAACCTGGTCCCGGGAATCGCACGCCACGCCGGTTATCCAGCCGAAGGTCCAACCCTCGGGCAGGGTCCACCAGTTCTCCTGCACCTCGTACGTATAGGCTCCGTCACCGAAGCTCATGGGCATACCTCTTCCTTTTGAATGTGGTGCTCCGTTCCATGGTTCCCCTGCCTGCCCGGCCGTACCATTGCTGCCATCGAAGCGCGGAAGGTGGGGTTTATGCGTTGCAACTTTCGCCGTCCGGCCTCTGCATGAGCGCTTCGACGGCCGAATACAGATGCACGATCCAGCCGTAGCCCAACAGCCAGAGCAGGACCGCGAGGACAAAGTGCACGGCCGCGGCGAGCCTGCGATCCTGGTACAATTGTCCCAGTCCGGGTATGACCAGACTGAATACGAACGCGCCAAACCTGGCGCCTGATTTCGTGCCTCAAAGCATGATAGGCCTCATGGTTCCTGCGCTACCCTGTGGGCCTGCTTCGGATTGCGGCTTTGTTCTTCCAGGGCCTCGACCCAACTGTCGGCCCATGACTGGTGATCGGTCAGCACCCGCTCCGGATGGGCGCGGCTCCGCGCGCAGAAATCGGGAAAGAAGGGACGGCCGGTGGGCTCGCCGTAGGCCACGTACCGCAGGTCCAGGCTCCAGCGCACGTCCCACTCCGTTACGTTCGGCGTGGACCGGTGGGGCGTATACTGGCTCAGGAAGACGACCCCGCCCTTGCGCACTTCGGCCGGTTCCGCCTCGGTCTCGGGCATGAGGTCCGGTTTTATGCGCGTGCCCGCGTCCGATACGTGGTCGAGATGGCCGGTGTGGATCACGTTCGGGATCACCTCCAGGCATCCCCGTTCCACCGTGGCGTCCACCAGGGGCAGCCAGCAGGTCAGCGCCAGCGTCCGGTCCGATTCCGCCCAGCTCACCCCCGAGTCCTGGTGCCAGGGCACGTTGTACGACGGACTGCCGTCCAGGCGCGACGGCGGCTTGGCCCGCAGGTGCTGGATGGGCGAGCAGGAGATGTCGGGTCCGACGAAGGACTCCACGGCATCGAGCAGGTTGTCGTTCCTGAGGAAATCGAAGACCGGCTTCGCCCGCAGGTCGTAAATGTCCATCCCACGGCCGATCTCCGCGCTCTGGGCGAAGATCCGGGCATAGCGCGTGAGGAAGGGTTCGTCCTCATATAGGTCGGCGATCTTGCCCTCGGCGTGCAGACTACGCGCCTGACGATCGACGAATTCGGTCATGGTATCGATCACGGGATCGAGATCGGCGTCGGTCAGCACGTCCTCGACGACCAGCAACCCGCGGTCGTGGAACTCCTCCAATTGCTCATTGGTGAGCGCCATGGGCAATCTCTCCTTCCAAAAAAAACCGGCGGTCTTTTTAAGCCTTAACTGGGGCTCTTAAGCTCTAGCGGGGTCTTTTCAACCTTGATGATCCGAATCTGTCGCGGTGATACAGATAACATAAACGCAGCATCGTCTATTGGCAACTTTGGAAAAGCAGTCCCGGCCGCCAGCCGGCCGCCAGGCGGTTCAAGGCCAATGGCTGGCGCGGCCAGTAGTCTAGTCCTGGTGGAATACTTCCTCCATCTCCGCCCACCATTCGCCCTCTTTGCGCGTCGGCAGCGGGGCCTGCATGGGCATCATGACGTCCCACCACTCCTGGGTCACCGGATCTGCGGCCATTTTGGCCATGTCCGCATCGAAGTCGTCGCCGACGTACTCGAAATAGGAGAAGAGGTAATCGTCCTTCAGGTAGATGGAGTAATTCGTGATGTTACATTCGGCGATCATCTTCGCCACGCCGGACCAGACCTCGGCGTGGTATGCCTTGTATTCCTCGATCCGTTCCGGCCTGACCTTGAGGACCATGCCGTAGCGTTGGGGGGTGGCCATTGGAAGCTCCTTATAGTTGCCGGGCTGTAACGGCAGGATGAGCGTGGTTGACAGGCGCGTGCGGTTGCAGTCGCCGACCATCGACCGGCTCATGGTTGCCGGGCGCGTACGACAAAGATCGCCGGCAGTCACCGGCTCATCGAACAGATACGATCGGTCACGCCGGTGTAGGCGCCGCATCCGTTACGCCGGTGTAGGCGCCGCGTCCGTTACGCCGGTGTAGGCGCCGCGTCCGGAATCAGTCCCTCATCTCGTAATTCGGTCCAGAAGTCCGCGGGAATCTCGAACTCGAACATCCGCATGTTTTCATCCACCTCCTCCGGCGACCGTGCGCCTGGAATGACGGCGGCCACCGCGGGGTGGGCCAGCGGGAACTGAAGCGCCGCGGCCTTCAGAGGCGTGCCATGGCGAGTGCAGACCTCCTCCACGCGGCGGACCTTTTCCACGATGTGAGGAGGCGCCTTCCGGTAGTCGAATTTCGCCCCTTCCACGGCGCCCTGGGCCAGGATGCCGCTGTTGTAGGGACCCCCAATGATGAGACTGATGTTCCGTTCTTCGCACAGGGGCAGCAGCCGCTTGAGCGCCGTGTGATCCACCAGGGTGTATCTGCCCGCGCATAGGAAGCAATCGAAATCACCTTCGACGGCGAAACGGGCCAGCATCTTCGCCTGGTTCATGCCGACGCCGACAGCCCGGATCACCCCTTCGTCGCGCAGCCGCAGCAGGGCGCGGTAGCTGCCCTTCATCGCCTCGTCATAGTGGTTGTCCGGGTCGTGAATATGGAGGATATCCACCCTGTCCAGGCCCAGGCGGCCGAGGCTTTCCTCCAGGGATCGCAGGGTCCCGTCGTAGCTGTAGTCGAAGACCGGACCGACCGGCGGGAGATCGTCGGACCACACGTCCTGGTCACGCGAAGGGTTGGGCACGAGCAGGCGGCCCACCTTGGTGGCGAGAACGAAGGAAGCGCGGCCATCGGTGCGCACGGGGGCTGTCACGAAGGTTTCGCGGACATCGCCACGTGCAGCGCCATCGGTGCCGCCATCCCGGGCTAACCGGGCATCGCCAACGCGTGCCGACAGTACCGTGCCCAGCCGGGTCTCGCTTACGCCGCTACCGTACAGCGGAGCCGTGTCGAAGAATCCCAGGCCGTGACCGAGGTACGTGTTTACGACCCGGGCGGCCTGCTCGTCGGAAACCCCCTGGTACAGACCGGCCAGAGGCGCGCCGCCGAGTCCCAGGCGGCTGACCCAAAGCCCCGTGCGGCCGATCTCCGCCCGGTCATCCTTCCTCATCGCTTCCGTCCGGCGTTTCGCCCTGCATGGACTCCCCGCGCAGGAGGAAGGCCCGGATATCGTACCGGCCGGGGCGCTCCACGGGCAGGTCGCCTGCCTCGATCATCTCCTCGATGGGCGAACTGTGGGTGCGCACGGGCATCTGGACGACCTCGTGGAGGCGGGCCGATTCGTAGATGCCCATGATGATTTCTACGGCGGCCCGGCCGTTGGTGGCCTCGCCGCGGTGTTCCGACTTGTCTTCGATCCAGTCCGCCAGTTCCACGGCCTGGCCCACGCTCGGGTCTTCCCCGGTCGACGGCCGCTCTTCCCAACCGCCCGTCTTCGAGTTGATGAGCAGGACGCGCTGTTCATTCACGTCCATCATGCCGTCCGTGCCGTAGAGGTACCCGCCCTGCCGTCGTTCCGGATGCATCTCCTGGAGGAGCTGCCCCACGGCGCCGTTGTCGAAACCCACGATGCCGGCGCTGCGGTCCTCGATCCGTATGTCGCGCTCGTACCGATCCGTCTTGCGTTCGATGTTCCCGAGCACCCATTCGGGCGCCGGATCGCTCATGACGTAGCGCATGAAGTCGAACATGTGGGAACAGTCGTTGAGCAGTCCCTGGCTCCCGCTGCAGTGGACGTGTCGCACGTCGCCGATGGCGCCTTCCGCCACCAGGTTGCGGGCGTCGGTCCAGACCGGGTTGAAGCGCCGCTGATGGGCGATGGCCAGCTTCACGTCGTTCCGCCGCGCGGCGATCATCATCTCGTCGCATTCCCCCATGTTGACGGCCATGGGTTTTTCGCAAAGAATGGCCTTCGGCCGGCGCGCGCAGGCGGCGATGGTCAGGGGAGCGTGAAGCTTGTGCCAGGTACAGATGCTGACGACGTCCAGGCTCTCCTCGTCCATCATCTCCCGGGCGTCGGCGTAGCGCTTTTCAATCCCGTAACGGTCGCCGAAATCCCGCCTGGCCTCGGCCACCGGGTCCGATAACGCGACGACCTTGAACCGCGGCTCGCCAAGGTATCCGATCATGTGAAGATGCGAAATGCTGCCGCACCCGATTATGCCGACGCGATAGACCGTGGACATCAAGCACTCCTCCCGGAGAAGGTTTAAGTTTGGAGACGCTTTACTTTCTTAAAGACGCGCAACGCTATGACGCGCAACCTAATGACGCACTGGCGCATACGCCAAACTGCCATGAATAGTGGATCCGGAAATCGAATAACGGAATATAGACGGCGGTATGGGCCGTGTCAACGATCCCGGAGCAGGCCTTGCGCACTGCATTCGATCCCTGGGCGGAAGTGCTTTGATCCCGGACCGGTCACGGGAAACGACCCGCATCGCGGCGCCTGCTTCCAAGCCGGCAGACATCTTGACATGAATCCTCTTTATAACATAGTATGCAGTACCATGGAACTGCTGATCGTCTTCAACATATTGCTGCTCCTGTTCCTCATCGGGACCTATCTGTCCCTCTCGGGACGCGTGAAGCACCTCGAAGAGGCCGTCAGGCGGCATTTCCGGGAAACAAAGGACCCGGCGGCCGGGATATCCGGCGGCGAAGGTCCGACTGCGGAAGGCGGCGTTACAGAGAAAGCGGTTGAGGAAAATGCGGGCACGGTGAACGAGGTCGCGGTGAACGAGGGAACCGCGATTGAGAAAAGTGCGGAAACTGCGCTGCCGCCCGCGACCGTTCCTCTCCAGGCAGAGCCGGTTCAGGCAGAGCCCGTTCGGGCAGAACCCGTCGCTGGAACCACCCGGATATCCAGCATGTTCCGGCCCCGAACCCGCGAAGAGTGGGAGACCCTGATCGGCGGCAAGCTGCTGAATCGCGTGGGCGCCCTCGCCCTAATACTCGGCGTGGGGTTCTTTCTGAAATACGCCTTCGACAACGACTGGTTGAATGAAACGGCGCGCGTGTTGCTGGGCGGAGTGGCCGGCCTGCTGTTGATTGGAGGCGGCCACAGGTTTCATCAGCGGGGCATGGGCGTTTTCTCGCAGGGACTGACCGGGGCGGGCGTGGGGCTGCTGTATCTTTCAATCTATGCGGCCTACGACTTCTACCATCTCGTACCGCAACCCGTCGCCTTTTTTCTGATGGCCCTCGTGACGGCCGCGGCGCTGCTGCTTTCCCTGCGCTACGACGCCCGGGCCGTCGCCCTGCTGGGATGGGCCGGCGGGTTCCTGACGCCCTTGCTGCTCGTAACCGCCGATCTGAATACCCTCGGGCTTTTCGTTTACGTCACGCTCCTCGACGCCGGCCTGATCGCCATTCTCCTGAAACGGCGCCGCTGGAGACTGCTCGAGCCGCTGGGCATCGCGGCGACCTACGGGACGTACCTGACCTGGTCGTTCCGGGCGGACCTGCCCGAAGGATTCGGAACCGCCCTGGCCTTTCTGATCCTCTGGTGGGCGATATTCGCCGGTATGGATCTGTACCGATCCGTAGCGGGCGATCCTGGCAGAAGGCTCTGGAGATGGGCGGCGGTGACCATCAACGCGGTCGGCCTGTATGTAATGCTCATGCGTCTTTCGCAGTACACAGAAGGTTTCTGGTCTTTTCTGGGCATACAATTTCTGTCCCCGCAGAGTGCATTAGTTTACTTCGAGGGCACAGTCACCGCCGTCTTCGCACTCGTCTTCTTTGTGCTGACGGCGTGGACCATGCGGCGAACGGACGACCCGGCCGCGCCCGCGATCTACGCGACGGGAGCCATATTACTCGCCGTACGCGTACCCCTGAGTTTCTTTGACGGTATCGGAGTCATCATCGTCTGGGGCCTTGAAGCACTTGTCTTGTTCTGGTTCGGCATCCATTCCGGACGGCGCGGCGTCCGTCACGCCGGGACCGCCCTGCTTTCCTTTTCGTTCGTGATGATCTTTCTCATGGGCGGCACGCACGTAAGCAACCTCGTTTCCTCTTACGTACCGGTCCTCTCGTTGCGTACCGGCGCATACCTGGTCGCAGGCGGATCGCTGCTTGCCTGCGCCGGCATGTTGCGTAATCGCATTCAGACGCCGGGCCGAACCGGTTCGAATCGCGACCACCTGCTGAGTACGATATTCCACCTGGCCTGGACGTTCCTCCTGGTGGTCTGGGGTACGGTAGAAGTCCTCAATTACTTCCAGTACCGTATCGTCACAATGGAAAGCGGTTCGCCGGAGCAGCTGCAAAACCTGCGACAACTGGCCATTTCGGGCGCTTGGCTGATCGGCGCGTTGCTGTTCATGATCATGGGGAGATGGATGGACATTCGCGCGCTGCGCGCCGCGGCCATCGTCTACTTCGGCTGTACCGTGGTCAAGGTATTCATCTTCGACCTCATGTTCCTGGATACCCTCTACCGCATCGTCGCCTTCCTGGGTCTGAGCGCCATACTCATCGCCGTATCCTACCTCTACTACCGGAACCGTCCGGCTTCCTGAGCCGGTCGGGTTTCTGAGCCGATTGGCTTCCGGGCTCTAGTTTTTTACACCGAAGTATCACGATTACACTTTTTTTACGAGAAACTCGAGGGATTCTCCGACTGGATTGGTAGAAACACAACCAGTCCATTCATCCATCGGGGGGAAAATCATGGGAGACGACAAGGTCAAAGAATCGCCCAGCGAGGTCTTCGCTACGTTGGCGGACGTAAATTCCGCCATTCATTCACTGGACGACGTGTTCGGAGTCCGGTTCGAAGCTGTTGACGAAAAACTCGCGGCGATGGACATCAAGAACGAAAGCCGGTTCGAGGCTGTCGAAGAAAAACTGACAGCGATGGACATCAAGAACGAAAGCCGATTCGAAACGGTCGGTTCTCGATTCGAGGCGCTCGAAGCGCGATTCCGGGCTGTCGATGTGCGATTTCAGGCCATCGAAGAAAAACTCGCGGCGATGGACATCAGAAACGAAAGGCAGTTCGAGGCTATCGATGCGCAATTCCGGGCTGTCGATGCACAATTCCGGGCTGTCGATGCGCAATTCCGGGCTATCCAGGAAAAAATGGCCGCGACGGACGTTAATAACGAAAGGCGGTTCGCGGCCTTAGGAACAGAGATCGCTGAGTTGAATGCCAGGGTAGAGGGCGGATTCGGTCTACTGGAAGAAAAGATAAACTCACTTGAGCACAAGATGGCGCACACCGTGACCTCGGCGGCCAACAAACTGATGATTATGTTGCTCGTGATAGCCGGGTCGATCATCGCCAGCCTGCTCTACGTCGGCTAGTCCCTTCCCTATTGGCAAGTGGACTGACAGAGCAAGGCTTATCCGGTCTCCTCGCGCGAGGCGGCCTGCAGGGCGAACTCCGTCAACTCGACCGTCATGGGATAACGGTTGAAGGGCGTGATCAGGTAGAGGCCGTTGAAGTGCGTCAGGACGGACTCGATGATTTCCCGCGCGATGGCGATGCCCTCTCGCCGGGCCTTTCGTCCCCGGCCCGCGCGGGCCATGCGGGCGCGGACGTCGTCGGGCACCACGAATCCCGGCACCTCGTTGTGGAGGAACTCCGTGTTTCCTTCGCTGACCAGGGGCATGACGCCCGGGAATATGGGGACGCCGACATCCCGGGTCGCTTCGTAGAGCGCTTTGGCCTGGCGCCGGTCGAACAGCGGTTGCGTCATGATCATGTCTGCGCCGGCCTCGACCTTCCTTTCCAGCCTCCTGATCCTTCTTTCCAGGCTGGGTCCGTTAGGATCGAAGGCTGCCGCCACGGTGAATCCGGTCTTGCCGTTCAGGGGCCGGCCTGAAAAACCCATGCCCTCGTTCATTCGCTTGATCAGCCGGATCAGTTCGAATGACGAGACGTCGTAGACGTTGCTGGCGCCGGGCTGATCGCCGAATTTAACGGGATCGCCCGTGACGGCGAGCACGTGGTCGATACCCAGGGCATGCAGGCCGAGCACCCGGGACTGCAGGCTGGCCAGGTTCCGGTCGCGGCAGGTGATGTGCAAAAGCGGGCGGATACCGGCCTCTTCCTTGACGATCTGACCCACGGCCATGTTGCTGATCCGCGTGACGGCCAGGGAGTTGTCGGCCATGGTGAGGGCGTCCGCGCCCACCGCTTTCAGTGCCCGGGCGCCCCGTACGATGGGTCCGTGATCCAGGTCCCGTGGCGGGTCCAGTTCGACGATGACGGTCACCCGCTCGCGGACCAGTTCCACGATGGTTGGTTCGGCCGCCGGGGGGACGCGTGCGGGTCGGCCAGGGCGGGTCGCGTCTGCCTTGCGGTCCGGTAGACGGACTTCCACCGGCACGACTTTCTTGCGCGTGACGATCTCTCGGCCTTCGAGCGCCCGGGCCATGGCCCGGACGTGGTCGGGCATGGTCCCGCAGCATCCGCCGATCAGCCGCACGCCCTGCTCGCGCAGCCGGAGGGCGCTCGTCGCGAAGTACTCCGGGGTCGCCTCGTAGATGAAACGGCCGTCCACGTAGATGGGGGAACCCGCGTTCGGAAAGGCGGAGAGCACCAGCCCCTCTGACAGGGGCACCGGCGCCAGGGCGTCCAGCAGGCCCTTGGGACCGCTGCGGCAGTTTACCCCCACTACGTCGGCGCCGGCCGCGCGCAGTTGATCGAAGGCTTCCGCTACCCCGAACCCGTCGTCGGTCTGCCCGTACTCATCCACGGCGAGCTGGCAGATCGCCGGCAGGTCGCACACTTCCCGACAGGCCGCCAACGCTCTTTTGAGTTCCTCGAGCCGGAGAAAGGTCTCCAGGATGACCGCGTCCGCCCCGCCCGCCGCGAGGGCGGAGACCTGCTCCCGGTAGGCACGGACGCAGTCCGCTTCGGTGTATTCCCGGTGGGGCAGTCCGCGGGCCGGTCCCACGGCGCCGGCCACGTAGGCCCGGGACCCCGCCGCCGCCCGCGCGATCTCGACGCCCCGGGCGTTCAGTGTTTCCGCCTGGTCCTCGAGGTTGTACTTCGACAGGGACAGGGCGTTGGCCCCGAAGGTATTGGTTTCGATCAACCCGGCGCCCGCGTCGACGTACTCCTCGTGGATACTCCGGACCAGATCGGGCCGGCTCTGATTGATTTCGTCGAAGCAGACCTCCAGCGGCACGCCCCGGGCGTACAGCATGGTACCGATGGCGCCGTCCGCCACCAGCATGGAAGAACCCAGATGGTCGAGGAGGGATGTGCGCATGGGAGGCGCCCCGTTCAACGGCCGTTGTTCAACGCGTATCGACGGACCGCCCAGGCAAAGCCGTTTTCATGGTTCGCCGGAGCAATGACCAGGCCCTGGGCCAGGCCCGTTTCCTTGACTGTTTCCTGGGCGTTGTCCATGATCACCCCCAGGCCCGCGTTGAAGAGCATGGGCAGATCATTGTCGCCGTCCCCGACGGCCATCACGTGATCCATGGTGATCCCGTGCTCGCGCGCAATAAACTCGACGGCGACTCGCTTGTTTACGTCGGCGTGCATGGCTTCGATCCGGTCCGGGTTCGTCTTGACGAGATAGAGGCTGGATTCGAAACGGTTCTTCAGCTCCGCCAGTACCGCCTCGCGCCGGTCCAGGCCGGGCAGAATCAACATCTTGGGCGGCGGCGGGTACTCGCCCTGTCTCAGATGCGCCAGCAGGTCGTCGTCAGTGTCGACGGCGGCGCGGCTCTGCTCCTCTATGGCCGAGATGGACGGGGTATGCCGGTCGGTGATCACGCTGTCCAGGGGGCCGGCATCCGTCACGCGCAGCCAGCTGTATACGAAGTTGAAGCCGTTTTCTTCGATGAAGTCGAGCAGGTCCAGGAAGGCGTCCCGTTGTATACGCTTTTCGAAAAGCAGCGGCCTTTGTCCCTGGCGGACCGGCCCGAGTATGATCCCGCCGTTGTTGGCGATCAGGTAGAGCCGATCGAACAGCGGCCGGGCTTCGCTGAAGGGTTCGCTGCTGCGGTCGATGTTCCGTCCGCTCACCGAACTTACGATCAATCCCTGCTCGAGGGCGGCTTCGATGGCGCCCAGCCCTTCGGAGGAGGGTTTCCCGTCGGGCAGCAGGGCCGTGTCGTCCTGGTCGAAGGCGATCAGCTTTATTTCAGGTGTTCCTGTGGTGCGTTTCGGTGTTTCGGCGGTCATGGCGATCCTTCCTGGTCCTTATCCCGCAGTTGCTTCCCAAGATGCCCGCCGGGATGATACCGGGCGAAGTCTTCCCGGGTAAACCCGCGGCCAGCTTTCAGGGCCATGGCGAGCCCGTCCGCCACGGCGAGTTGACAGGACGTGCTCGCCGTCGGCGCGAGCCCGAGGGGACCGGCCTCGCCCGCCACGGGCACGTGCAGGGTCGCCGCGCTCGTTCGGGCCAGAGCGGACGCGGCGTTTCCCGTGATCGAGACGATCGTCGCACCGTTTTCGACCAGGGTACGCACGGCGGCCAGCAGTTCTTCCGTCTCCCCGCTGTGGGACAGGGCGACGACCACGTCTCCCTCCGCCACCTGGCCGCTGTCCCCGTGGTTGCAGTCGGCCGGATCAAGGAAATAGGCCTTCGTCCCGGTACTTTGCAGCGTAGCCGCCAGTTTGCAGCCGATATGGCGGGACTTCCCGACGCCGGTGACGTGTACGCGCCCACCCGCCGCTTCCGACGTCTGGATTACCGCAACGGCTTCGTCGAAGTACGTGGCGGGGAGGCTTTCCCGTAGTCCGGCGAGTGCCTCGGCGGTCCGCCGCACGGCATTCATCCCGGCCTCGCCGGCGGTCGTCGCGGCAGGATCGTCTCCTTCGGATTTCACCGTTACTGTTTCCGTTGTCGTTGCCGTTACCGGTTCCGTTGTCGTTTCCGCGCCGATCACGGTTTCCGGTGCGTTCCGGACGGGAATTGGAACGCCTTCGTACAGGGCGAACACGTCATCCGGGCTCGAACCCAGTTGCGGAAACGCCCCTGAAATGCGGCAACATACGGCGCCGCATGCGTTGGCAAGCGACGCGGTATCCTGCAGCGTAAGCCCGTGGAAGAGTCCCGAAATCAGGCCGCCGAGGAAGGCGTCCCCGGCGCCGGTGGTGTCGCGGGCGTCCACGTGTTTCGCAGGCGTTCGAATCGTCTGTTGCCCGTCGGTGACGACCGAGCCTTGCGCCCCCTCGGTGATGGCCACCAGCCGGGCGCCGTACCGTTTGAAAATGCTTTCGGCCCGTTCCTCCGAACTGTCGGCTTCCGCTATCTGCAATGCGGCGGCCTTGGCGGGTTTCACGACGTCGGCGAGACGCAGGGCCTCCTCGAAGTCCTCAGCGGAACCGAGACCGGCCACGTCGATGGCGAAATCCGGGGGGACGTCCACGTCCAGCACGGTAGGTACGCCGGCCCCGCGGGCAATGCGCAATGCCGCGATGACGGCGTCCAGCGGGAGCTGGGAAATCTCCGTCGTCACCATGGCGGCCGAACGAATGTAGTCGGCGAAATGCGTCTCCACGTCCGCGGCCGTGGTCTCCGCCGTCAGGGCGCGGGCCATGTAGATCGCCCGGTCCGCGTCGGCGGCCACGTTGACGACGGAGAAACCGGAGGAACGGCCCTCGAGGACCCGGACGGCCGACCGGTCGATTCCGTGGCGGTCCATCTCGTCCCGGATCATCGCGCCGTACCGGTCGTCTCCCTGAAATCCGAAAAGACCGGCGGGGACCCCCATCAGGGCCGACCAGGCCAGGTGGTTCAGCGTCACGCCGCCCGCAATCTCGGTCACGACCGCGCCTGCCTCGTCCGGCAGAATATAAGTTTTCTCTTCCGGCCCCGCGATCCGGTTCACCCGGTAGATCACGTCCACGACGTTGCTGCCGATGCCGACTACCTTGCGAGTCCGATCGATGTCCTTGAACACAAGATACCACCCCGGAAACTGGTCTCGATGCAGGTCGATGTGCGCGGCCTGGTCGTCCCCCCGGCTTTCACGGCACTCAGCCGCTGTTCACCAGGACGACCGCGACCAGGGTCAGGCCGATGCCGACATAGGCCAGCCTGCGTACCTGCTCTTTCCAGTACAATATAGCCACGAGCGTGGTGATGACAAGGCCGACCGCGCTGACAAAAGGAAAGACGACGGTGCCGGGAAGATACTTGAGCGTGAGGACCAGGAGCCACGTTCCTCCGACGTTGACCGCACCCAGCAGGACGCTCCACCGCACTTCGGGCAGACGCACCCGGATCGGTTTGCGCCAGAGGTAGAAAAACCCCATGACCCCGGATACGGCGAAGAGGGAGAAAAGGTAGAGCGACATCTGGCTCTGGGGCGCGAGTTCGCTGAAAACCTTCGGGGACAGGTGGCAGAAGCCGGTCGTGATGAAGAGGGCCCCGACCAGCCAGGCGACGCCGCGCAGGGACATATCGGCCTGCCTGCCTACGCCGAGCGTCAGGAGCGGCAGCGCGATGCAGACCGTGGCGATGCCCGCGATCTGCGGCGGAGTTGGGATTTCGTACCAGATGACGATGGAGCAGAGGATGGGGATCAGGACGGACAGGCGAACGATCGCCAGCGTCACGGCGACGCCGCCCTGCAGGAGCGCCTGGATCAGGAAGTAGAAGGCGACGAAATAGAAGAACCCGCTGGCCGCGCCGATCAGCACGGTGGTCCAATGCCAGACCCAGCCTGGGTCAAAGAGCATCAACAGGCCGGAGATCACGGCGCCCGCGCCGTAATTGAGGCTGCCCACCGCCAGGGCATTGCGTCCGTTGTGGTGGGCAGATTTAAGAATCAGACCGAAACACGACGTCACGCAGGTCGCCGTGATCAGTAGTAGGAATCCGAGCGCCGTGGCCTGCTCTCCGTCCGTAGACAACAAGAAGCCGGCGAACGTATCTTGCTTCGCCGGCTTCTTAATTCATGATCGCCGCGCATGCTGGTTACGGCGTGAAGGCGAATGTTCCCACGTACGCGCTGCGCTTGTTCGGTATGCTCCACGTGGCGATCAGGTCCGAACCGCTGTACGCGTGAGCGGCGGTCTGAACCAGCGTGGCAGACGCGTCCTTCGTGAAGGGATCGTACCACACCATGCGGTCGCAGTTGGGCTCGTGGTCGGTCGCCAGCATGGTCCGGGTGGCCACGCGAACCTGGCCGTCTACCGTTACGGCGTAGGCGTTCCCGCCATCGTGGCGGAAGGAAATGTCGGTGGGCTTCACCGTCTTTACCGTACCGAAGAGATCGCCGTACTGCGCCGAAAAGGTATCCTTCAGGGCCTGGCGCTGGCTCGGCGTGGCCCGGCTGTCGATCAGCAGCACGGTTTCGCGGGCATGATGGCCGAGTTGCAGGTTGCCTTTCCCGAGGATGACGGCGACGACGGACAGATCGGCCAGCGCGCCATCACGGATGCGCCATGCCACCACGGCCTGGTTGGCATCGCCCCCCGCCTCAGCGGAATAGGTGCAGCCGCCGCCCAGGATGTGATTGGAGCGCACTTCCACGTAATCGCCCGTAACCGTCGGGGAGCCCGCCAGCGCCGGGGATGCCGCGAGGACGACCGCGGCCATGAGAGAGAGTCCGGTTTTCAACATATTTGCCTCCCTGCCTTGTGATATATTGGGTCTGGTTCCTGGTTCAGTTCTTCCGGGCCAAACAAGCCATATGGACCAAGCTGGCCGGTCGATTCAACGTAATCCGGCGGCACCGGTTCGCTATCCGGGCGCCGCCCTTTCCCGGTCATTATAGATTAGACCTGAAAAGATTCGAGGTATATCTACCGTACCGGCAACATCGCCGGTATATTCAATATATGTTCTTCCTCCCCTCCAAGTCAATCGCAAATCAAACGGATCGTGGTTCGCCCTTTCGGTCTTGCGAGGGAGTCGAATTCACGCGGAACTATCGTCAAAGAACACAACATAAAGGATAGGGAACATGGAATACAGAGCGCTCGGTGAATCAGGCATGTCGGTATCGGTCATCGGTATGGGCTGCTGGCCCATGGCCGGCGTCGGATGGACCGGCATCGACGACGACGCGTCCCTGGCTGCGCTTGAAACGGCCATGGACGGCGGCATCACCCTCATCGACACCGCCTACATGTACGGACGGAACGGCGAATCGGAACGGCTGGTGGGCCGGGCCATCGCGGGCAGGCGGGACCAGATCGTCCTGGCGACGAAATGCGGCCTGTACTGGGACGGCGCCGCGCTGCTGCGCGACAGCTCGAGAAAGCGCATCCTGGAGCAGGTGGAGGAAAGCCTGCGGCGGCTGAATACCGACTACATCGACCTGTACCAGGTACACGCTCCCGACGAGGACACGCCCTTCGAGGAAACGGCCGCCACCCTGGCCGAACTGAGGTCACAGGGCAAGATCCGGGCGATCGGCGTGAGCAATTACGACGCGGGGCAGATGAAAAGCTTCGCGGACCACGCGCCGCTGCACTCGGACCAGCCTCCGTACAACCCGCTCATCCGCGACATCGAGGCGGAGATCCTCCCCCACTGCCGCGACAACAACATCGGCGTGATCTCTTACTGGCCCCTGTACAAGGGACTGCTGACCGGGAAGTACGGCCGCGGCCACAGCTTTCCGGAAGGCGATAACAGGAACGAAGATCCCCGCTTCCAGGGAGAAGCGCTGGAACATACGCTGGATACGCTCGACCGGCTCAGGCCCATAGCGGATGAATACGGCAAGTCCCTCGCCCAACTCGTCGTCCACTGGATCGCCCGCCAGCCCGGGATCACGTCGGTCCTGTGCGGCGCCACGCGGCCGTCCCAGGTCGAGCAGAACATCGAAGCGGTGGGTTGGGAGCTATCTGACGAGCACCAGCGGCAGGTTGACGGGATCCTGGCCGATCTGGGTGAGTAGGCCGGGATCGGAAGGCATGCACGGCTGTGCACGCCACGAGAATCGGAAGGAAGTCAATCGGGCAGTGCGCCGCGCATAACCGCGCGGAAAGGGCAAGCGGCAAAACGTGTTGGCCAACCCGTCTCACACAGACTGCTGACCGGCCGGGCGGTCCTAGTTGGCCAATGCGCCGCTTGCGATCGAGCGGATCTTCTTGACCATGGAACGGAAGCCGTTGCTTCGGCTCGGACTGAGGTGGGAAGCCAGGTCCAGCCGGTCGAAGATGCCCTCGATGTCGGCGTCCAGGATCTGCTGCGGAGTCTTGCCGGAATAGACCATGAGCAGGATGGCCACGAGGCCGCGGACGATATGGGCGTCGCTGTCGGCGTCGAATGAGATGGTCGGCGGCAGCGTCTCGGCGACGTGGGGCACGAGCCAGACCTGGCTCACGCATCCCTTGACCTTGTACGCCTCCGTCTTGTAGGCATCGTCCAGGGACGGAAGCTTCTTCCCCAGGTCGATGATCTCCTGGTAGCGCTCTTCCCAGTCGTCCAGGTATTCGAAGTCTTCCAGCACTTCTTCTATCGTCGTGTCCAGCGTCACGATGGTGCTTCCTCTCAACTCGTCCCCAGCAGCAGCATGGCCGAAACCCCGGCGGCCGCGCCCGATACGAAGAGGTTCCACTGGCGGTGGGGCGTGCCCAGGAGCCGCAGGAACACGAAGGCCGCGCCCGTAAAAATCGCCACGATCATCAACTGGCCCAGTTCCAGCCCGATGTTGAAGGACAGGAGCGGCACGACGATCGATTCTTCCATGCCGAGCAGCGCCCTCAGGTAGTTCGAAAACCCCAGGCCGTGGATCAGGCCGAAGAAAAGGGCCAGTCCGTAGCTCGTCTTCCGGCCGATTTTCCCCTCGAACGGCCGCCACACGTTCATCAGGCAGGTCGCCAGGATCGTCACGGGAATGAGCGTCTCGACCAGGTCCGTCGGGACCAGAATGAGGCGGAGCGTGGCCAGCGCCAGGGTAATCGAATGCCCGATGGTGAAGGCCGTGACGAGCAAGAGCACCGAACGCCACCGGTTCAGCGGATAGGCGGCGCAGAGGGCGATGATGAAAACGATGTGGTCGTAGGCGTTCAGGTCCGAAATATGGTCGAAACCGAGTTGTAGATAGACCTGGAATTCGGACATCTTCCCGCCACTGTTGAGCCGTACCGCGACCTCGGCCGCCGACGCCGATTCGCCACGTCTTCAGGAACCAAATTCAACCGTCCCCCTGACGGTCCGCTTGCCCAGGTTGACGTATTTCTTCTCGCCGGCGATCTCGAACCTCATCACGTTGGCCTGCGTGTCGAACAGGTCGATCAGGATCCGGTTCTCGACCTCGATCGTCTCCACGCGGTCCACGTCCGTAATCTGCACCAGGCAGGCCGTGGCGTCAAGGGCGTCCTCCATGCCGGCCCAGGCCAGGTCCCGGTCCACGCCGTTGACGCGAAAGGCCACGCGGGAGGTAAGATAGTCCGCCACGTGCCGGTCGCGGTCCTCCCGGGCCTGGTCGGTCCATAGCCGCAGCCGGGGACCGCCTTCCGCGATAATGGCCTCTTCCAGATCGTCCGTGAAGATCCGCACGGACACGTCCAGGCGCGCTTCATCCGCGTTCCACTTGACCCGCGTGACGCTCACGTAGAACACGTGAGCCCGCGCCGGGGCCGGTACCAGGAGCGGTTCGATTACGGGGATGAGCAACAGACAAAGGAGGAGCCTGAGCGTCGTCATCGCCCCCTTTCTACTGCGCCTTTTCGTCCCTGAGACCGTACTTGTCGATCAGGTAGATCAACGTGGCGATGGACGCACCGCCCAGTTCCAGTTCCCGGCGGTTCACCGTTTCGAAGACGTCGGTGGGCGCGTGATGGTAGTCGAACGCCCGCTGAGAGTCGGGTATGTAGCCGATGGTCGGCGTGCCCGTCTCCCGGCGCAGGGGACCGATGTCGGCGCCGCCGCCACCCTTGTTGACGTAGGAGATCGTGTTCTGGGGAAACAGGGGCAGCCACGAGCGGAACCGTTCGAGGACGTCATCGTCGACGGACGCGCCGAATCCCCGCGGGCTGAATCCGCCCGCGTCGCTTTCGAGGGCGATCAGGTGCTTCTCACCCGATTCCTTCGCCGCCTCGGCGTACTTGAGGCCGCCTCGGAGGCCGTTCTCCTCGTTCATGAACAGGACCGCCCTGATGGTGTGGCGGGGCCGGATGCCGAGTTTCTGGAAAGTCCGCAGCACGCCGATGGAATGGACGGTGCCCGCGCCGTCGTCATGGGCGCCTTCCGCCACGTCCCACGAATCGAGGTGGCCGCCCACCAGGATGATTTCGTCCGGCCGCTCACTGCCCCGGATCTCGCCGATCACGTTGTGGGAGAGCGCGTCGGGGTGCCACTTGCTGGAAAGGTGCATGTAGAGCCGGGCATCGGGCTGCACCTCCAGGACCTCGACCAGCCGGTCGGCGGACTGGAAGCCCAGGGCCGCCGCCGGGATGCGCTCCACGTCTTCGAGATAGCTCAGGCCGCCGGTGTGGGGCGCGTCGTCGAAATTGGAGGCGACCGAACGGATCACCACGCCCACGGCGCCGAATTTCGCCGCCTGGGACGGTCCGGCGAAACGCTGGGTCACCGCCCCGCCGTATCCGGCTCCGGTGCCGATCACTGTCTGGTCGAACGCGCGATTGTAGAATACGATCTTCCCTTCGACGGCCTCGCGGCCGAGCTCCTCCACCTCTTCGATGGAGTGTACAACCACCACCGGCGCCGTGATACCGGCCGGCGCGGTCGGCACCGATCCTCCGATGGCCAGGGCATTCAGGGCGATCATCCCGCCCTCTACGTCGACGATCCGCACCTGTTCGGGATTGCCCCGTTCCCAGTGGGGCACCATGACTTCCTGGAGGTACACCCGGTCGAATCCGTAGCCTTCCATCACCTCTTTGGCCCATGTCACGGCCCGTTCGGCCCCTTCCGAACCGCTCAGCCGGGGACCGATGTTCTTGCACAGGTCCTCCAGCAGGTAGTACATCTCGCCGGACGTCAGCCGTTCATCGAAAATCGCTTTGACGGTCTGCTCGTCGTCGGTCTGTGCGCAGGCTTCTTGGTGGACGGCCAGCGAAAGACCCAGCGAAAAGGCCATAGCAAGCGGCAGGGCAATGCGCAGGGAAAGAAAGGACGCCGGGATCGCGCGGCGCGCGGCACCGGATAGGGCGCCCCGGAATACGGCGCCAGGGTACTTGGACAGCATGAAGACCTCCGTGGACAGAGATGGATTATCGCGTCAGTTCCCAGCCCATGTGGGAGATTTCCGTTCCGATCAGCTTCTCCCACGCGAGTTGCACCGCGGCGGGGGAGCCGGGCGTGGAGATGACCACCGTGTTGCGGTACACGCCCGCCGTGGCGCGGGACATCATGGCCGCGGAACCGACCTGGTCATAGCTGAGCATGCGGAAGAGCTCGCCGAACCCGGGCAGGGGCTTTTCAATTTTTCGGTTCAGCACGTCGAAGGTCCGGTCTCGCCTGGAGATGCCGGTGCCCCCGTTGAATATCACGACCTGAACGTCTTCGCCGGTGCAGCTTTCCAGGGCGGCTTCGACCTGGTCCGGTTCGTCCCGGATCAGCCGGTAGGCGGCGACCCGGTGGCCCGCTTCTTCGATGCGCGCCCGGAGATAATCCCCGTTAACGTCCGTTTCCGCGGTGCGGGAATCGCTCACCGTGACGACGGCGACGCCCACGGGTCCGCGCTCGGCCGCGCGGGATTTGTGGAATGAGGCGCTCTTCGACGACATGAGACCGGATTCTACAGCACGTCCTGCAGCCGCAGTCCCTGTTTCTTCAGGAAAGGCATCAGTCCGATCTTCGTGACCGTCCGCAGGGCGCTGACGGACATCTTGATGCGCACCGTGCGGCCCAGTTCGGGCACGTAGATACGCTTCAACTGGAGATTGGGATACTGACGCCGTTTGGTCTTGTTATGGGCGTGGGATATGTTGAAGCCGACCAAGGGTCCTTTTCCGGTCAACTTGCATTTTCTCGACATGGGGCAAGCCTCCAGGAAAGCCGCTACCGCGTCTCCCGGTACATGACGTGCCGCCGCAGCGTGGGATCGTACTTCTTGAGCTCGACGCGGGCGGTCGTGTTACGCCGGTTCTTCTTGGTGTAGTAGCAATGCGCGCTTTCCGTGCTCTTAAGTTTTACCAGGTCTCGGTTCTTGCTCTTGGCCATGCTGTACTCCCAGACGAACAGATCTTCCGAATGCCGGTTCTACCAATTCAGACGATGAAATTTAATAGGCGTGCGCGGGAAAATCAAGAAAATAAAACATATCCCGCAACGCATGCGCCATTACCGTACTCCGCGGTCTCGTCCGGTCTCTACCAGTCCGCCGCTTCTAAGCCTCGTCCATGGCGCAGGCCTTGAGTTCGTCCAGCGTAACGAACTCCAGGGCCATGATGTGGGTGGCGCTCAGCACCACCGGCGGCGGCGCGCCCGCGTCGTAGGCCTCTTTCCAGCGGTTCACGCACACGCACCAGCGGTCGCCGGGTTTGAGCCCCTGGAAGCCGAAGGCCGGCACGGGCGTGCTCAGGTCGTTCCCCGCCGCTTTGGAAAAGACCAGGAACTCCTCGGTCATCACCGCGCAGACGGCGTGGACGCCCGCGTCGCCCGATCCGGTATTGCACGCCCCGTCGCGGTAGAACCCGGTCAGGGGGTCCGTCGAACAGCCCGCGAGTGGTCCGCCGAGTACGTTCATGTGCGATTTCAGGTCTTTCGAATTGATGGCCGCGAATCTGACAGGTCGATCCGCGGACGTTGGGCAGTAATCAGTTCCGGTCAGGTTACAGATCGAAAAGGTAGGCCAGCTTGACCACCAGCGTGCGGTCCAGCGGTTCGCCAAGCAAGGCATCCGACGTGTCTCCGTTATCCCTGTTCTCGTTGTACACGACGTATACGTTGCTGCCCGGACTGATGATGTAGTTGAATCGGAAATTCGATACGAACCGGTCCCGGTTCGTATCCCACTGCACCAGCGCGTTGAGGGACACATCGGGCGAAAACGAATAACTCGTCCTGATGCCGAAGAGGTGGGCGGTTACGTCGCGCTCCATGTTGCCGGTATCGGTGAGCGTCACGTCGTTCAACTCGTAACGGGGCCCGAAGGTGAACTTCGAACCGGTCCGCACGCCGCCCTCCAGGTTCAGTGAACGCCGGTCGCCGTTGATATACTGGCCAACGATAAGCTGGAAGTCGCCGAATACCGGCTTGCTCAGGTTGGTGGTGAAGTGCATGCGAGAAGACGCGTCCGTGTAGTTTCCCGGAGCGAGCTTGACGCCCAGAATGGGCCGGGTGTTCTCGTTTACACGCGTGTAGGCCCGGTCAAGCGTGATCCCCGCCTGTTCGCCCCCGGTGAGGAAAAACTCGAAATGATAATGCTCCCGCCGGGTCAGCTGCGTACCGTCGTCCCCGAACGTGGCGCCTACGACGGCATGGGGGAACCACCGCCGGACAACGCTGTTATCGGGTTCGGGCGTGTAAAACACACGGCCGGACACCTCGTGAAACCCGCCGAAACTACGTGCGAGGCTCCGCCGGCTGAAGAATCCCATACCGGGATCGAAAAACTCGGACACGCCCATGTAAAGTCCCTCGAGCTGCCAGAGCGGGCCGTTCCACCGCGACCACAGCCGTCCCGCGAAGCCCGATTCGCTGCTTTCGCCCTGCTCGAAGTTAGTCCCGGCCAGGAAACCGCTGACGGCCAGTTTGGGACCGATGGCCAGGTTGAAGTCGGCGCCGGCCGCCCGGTTGTAGTCCCCCCCGCCAACCCGCTGGTTGGTTACGATGAAACCGACGTTCGACTTCTCGCCCACGTCCTGGCTGACCCGCGCCACGGCGTAGATGTTGTCCTCGATCTTGAAATCGCCGAACCGCTCGTCGCCCGTCCGCATGAGCAGCAGGCCCAGGTTCGTGCGCCCGGCCTTGCCCGTCAGGCGCCCGCCGCCGGTGATCGGCACCTGTCGCAGCGCGCCGGAATGATCGCGCGCCAGACCGATGTTCCGGCTGTAGAACAACTCCGTCTCCCGGGCCACGCCGAAGCGGAACAGGCCGGCGTTTTCGAGGAAGAAGGTGCGTTTTTCGGGGAAGAACAGGTTGAACTGCGTGAGGTTGACCTGCGCGTCGTCCACCTCCACCTGGGAGAAGTCCGTGTTGTAGGTCAGGTCGAGGGACAGGTTGTTGGTCAGGCCGTACTTGACGTCCACGCCGCCGTCGAAGTCGTCGTCCCGCCTGGTTTCAGTGGGATCGTATGTCCACGTGGCGCCACCCAGGGAATAGGGCGTAACCTGGAGGTAACGGTGATCATGCCGCGTAAGGTTCAGGCCCGACAGGGTCCCGGCCACCGACACCTGGGAGATGTTGAAGGGGCGGATGACGGGCGCCCAGAAGGACTGTTCGTTGCGGCGGCGGACCTGGCGCTCCAGGTTGACACCGAAATTGACATCATCCCCGGCTTCGAAGCGCAACGTGCTCCAGGGTATGGCCATCTCGGCGTACCAGCCCTCTTCGTTCCGGGAAGTGTACACGTCCCACACGCCGTTCCAGTCGGTCAGCACGTTGGTATTGAACCGGCCCTCGGACCGGCCCTCGTTGCGCACCTGGGCGTCGTAGCGCGCGCCGTCGGGGTTGGTGGCGAAAAGCACGCCGTTCTGGCGGTCCAGAAAGGTATCCAGGATGATCTGGAAGTAGTCGTCGTCGGCCAGGTCGCCGTCCCGGGCCATCTGGGTGGCGATGATCTGGGAGGGGTCCGAATCGTAGGCCCAGACGCCGATGTACAGCGTCTGCTCGTCGTAAAGGACCCGTACCTCCGTCCGCTCGGACGCGGGCTGGCCCTCGTCGGGACGCTGCTGGGTGAACCCGCTGGCCGCTAGGGCGTTCTGCCAGATGCCTTCGTCCAGGACGCCGTCCATGTGCAACGCTTCGAGTATGCGAAGGGGTACGAGCTCACGCTCCTGCGCCGACGCGGCGCCGCCGGCGGATATGGCCAGCGAAACCGCCGCAAAGAAGGAGGTCAGGACACGCGGGAGCGTGCGACAACTGTACATCTTTTATTCCTCCATAGGCTTTCCAAAGGGTATGGACAGACTGAATGTCACGTCGCGGCCCGGGTCGTCTATGAAATACCTGAATCGGCTCAGGTAGTCCCGGTACCGCTTGTTGAACAGATTGTGTATGTGGAGTTGCATGCGGACCGGGTGGTCGGCCAGGGCCAGCTCCGCGTTGAGGTGCACGTCGAAGAGGCTGTAGCCGGCCGGCGGGTCCGCGTAATCGATGCCTTCGGGAAAGTTCGTCTGGCGCATCACGAAGCGGCCTTCGAATCCTACTCCTGCTTCCAGGAGACGCCCGGCGGTTGGCAGGTGGAAATCCAGACCCGCAATGACCCGGGTGGGCGGCATCTGGTACAAGGGCTGGTCTTCCGCGGTGTTTCGTCCACGGACGAAGGAGGCGGACAGGTAGGAGTCCATGTACCGCGTCAGGTCGTACTCCAGATACCCATCGAATCCCTGAATCACCGCGTCGGACTGGACATGGGTGAATTTAGGGAACGCGCCCCGGATCGTCAATACGAGATCGTCGGCCGGCAGCAGCGAAATGAAATTATCGTACCGGGAGCGGAATATCCCGATTTCGCCACGGCCCCTGTCCCCCTGGTACCGCAGGGTGAGATCCGTGTTCACGCTCGCTTCGGTTTCCAGTTCCTTGTCGCCCACCTCGAACTGCGCCGTGCCGTGATGGACGCCGTGGCTGTACAGTTCGTTCACCCCGGGCGGCCGCCAGGCCCGTCCCACGTTGGCGGCGACGGCCAGGTCCGGCGACAACTCGTAGATCAGCCCGAGCACTCCGGTCACGTTGCTGTAGGTATGGATGCCGCCCTCGACAATCTCGGTGGCCCGCCTGCCTTCGTTGGAGTAGACCTCCTGCCACCGGTAATCGTACCGCAGCCCAGTCTCCAACGTGGTCTTGCCTTTCGTCCATGATTCCAGGGCGAAGACGCCGAAATTGTAAGCCAGGAAATCGGGAATGAGGAACCCCGTGCTGAAGCGCCTGTTTTCCTGGCGCATGCCGCTGACGCCGAACTTCCCGTACCAGTTGCCGAAGTTGCGGTGCTGGAAGATCACGTCACCGCTGTGGGTCTGCAGTCCCTGTGAGAAGCCCGGTCTCGCCGGCGCCCCGCCGCTCCTGGCCTGGGAGTCCCATTCCTCCCTGCGGTTGTACTGCTGACCGTACCGCAGTTCGAGATTGCCGCCGCCTCCTAATCTGATCCGGGACCGGAGAGACAGCAGGTCGTGGTCCACCCGCTGACGCGGATTGTCGATTTGATAGGTGAAAGATCCCACAATGGACGGGTCGCCCCGCTCGATCAACCGTCGAAGGTCCGTGGTGTTGCCAATGTGGGCGCCTTTGAAGATGCCTATCCAGGTACCGAAATGACTGAAGTAAGCCTCCGTATCCATCCAGTCCCTAGACAGGCCCAGCGCCACGGAATAGTCCCGCTCGTCGAAGCCGGAGTTCCGTATGACGTGGATCGGCGCCCGTGCGTCGCCCGCCCGGCGCAGGCTGCCCTGGACGCGCCACTTGAGACCCGCCAGCTTACGCAACGCGCCTTGCACGAGGACGGAGCCGGCGCCTTGCTTGTTGTTTGAAAACAGGTTGGTGTTGATCCGTCCGCCCACTCCGGGATTCGCGGGAAGCTCCGGCGGTTCGATGCGGATTACGCCGCCGATGGCCCCGGCGCCGTACTGGACGCTGGCCGCCCCTTTAAGCACCTCGATGCGGGCCGGGGAAAAGGGGTCGATCTCAGGAGCGTGGTCCCCGCCCCACTGCTGTCCCTCCTGGGTAATGCCGGCGTTGAGCACCAGCACCCGGGCGCTGTGGACTCCGCGCAGCACGGGTTTCGAAACGGCCGGTCCCGTGGTCAGGGAGGATACGCCCGGCAAGGACTCCAGCGTTTCGCCCAGCGTCTGCCCCCGCCGTTCTTCCAGGGCGGAGGGGGGCAGGACGAGGACGGACTGGCTGGACCCGGTGAGTTCGCCCGCCAGATCCCGGTCGCCGGTGACGATGACCTCATCGCCGATAAGGGTCTCCGGCTCCATGGTTACTTCGAGCGCGGGCGGCCTGCCTTCGGTGACGCGTATCTCGCTTTGGATCGTCCGGTAGCCGACGAATCGGAACTCGATCGTGTGGCTGCCCGGCGGTACGTTCTCAAGGCGGAATACACCCTTTTCGTCTGTAAACGCACCGATCTCGAGCGCGGGCAGCGCGACGGTCACCGCCGGCAACGGTTCGCCGGCCTCGCTCAGTACCTTGCCGCGCACCGTGGCAGTCTGTGCCTCCGCGGGAAGAACGAGGCCGGACACGGCTATCGCCAGTATGACGCACAGGATTCTTGTTACGTTCATAGGAAATCCCCTGGCGCGCGTTTCCGCGGGCAGGCCACAACCGTTTTCGTACTATCGACGCACTTCGACTATCGACGCACTTCGACCTGGAAGGTCACGTCGATGTCCGTCTCGTCGCTCTGGTTCACGCCGTCCTTGGGTGCTTCATCGAAGTGACTCAGTATGACCCGAAGCTGGCCGTTCTGCGCGTTGTCGGGTACAGAAAGGGTAAATGCGATGCCAACGGGATGATCTGCGCCCGAGTTTGTCGCGTAATCGGATTCCTTATCCGCATAGGTAACGGAGGCCGGTGAGAATCCCCCCAGCGTCTGATAGAAGAACTGGTGGGCCTCGGCTTCCTCCTCTACCTCCTCGGTGATGTTCTCAGGCGGACTCTCGGCCTCGTTCAGTACCTGTACCGAACCATCGTAGTTCGTCCCTGCATAGACAGTCACCCCGTCCACGACCGGATCGTTTCCCCCCTCGCCGTCCAGGTCTCTGAACCGGAAGGTGACCGGCGCTCCTCCGCTGCTGGGCGTAAGCGTGATCGCGAGGGTCGTGATCAGTTCTTCCTCGCCCGGGCCATGGTCGTCATCCTCATGTTCTTGCGGTTCGGCAGGACCAGTCGGACTGGTGTCTTCATCGTCTGCGCATGCGAACGTCAGCGCGGCGGTGACGAATACCGCGGCGGTAAGGACGGACAGTACGTTCCAGCGATGCTTGAACATGTCGAACTTCTCCCTTTTGCTGTGCTGCGTGTGTGCTGCATGTGTGCTGCGTAAGGTAAAGTGGACTGTCTTTGTCGTGTGAACCGGGCGTTCCCTGCTTCGGTGGCGGCCGATGCGGGTGATCCCTGAGCCACCGATTGGAATCGGACCTCGACCACCTGCGTGCAATCATCCGGGCGGTATCGATACAGCCGGCGATGCGAACGGTCTTGACTTGTAAATCAGGTAAATCCGGGAGTGGTCATGGGCCGCGCCGACGGGAATCGGCCGATCGGCCGTAGCCGGCAGGCGGTCAGATCAGGTAAGGGGCGGCGCGCGGTTCTGGTGATGCGCGTCCTGAATCCGGAAGTAACCGGGTTCCGATACACCAGCCACGGGACCGACAAATCCGTAGTCCGGGAGTGTAGAAGATGACTTTTCAAGCACCGCGGAGGACGCGGTGGCAAATAGGCAACCCTGGCAGTGGTCCACGTGCCCTGCGGTCTCCAGCCCGGTGCAGTCGTGCGGGGGACTGGCGAAAAGCAAGGCGAATATGACAGCGCAGGAAAGCGTGAGGAGCTTCATGGAGGACCCATCGCCAGGCGCTTGACTCATCAAAAATGGATCGGTTTTGTCCAAAATCCAAGTTACATAAAATAGTACATAAAGGGCCGAATTGTCAAGCGATTTCTTCCCTGCCGCAATCCGGACTTGACACGGCTGGAGGCCGTGTTTATTATTCGACGCCGCAAAACGAATGCGACGCGAAAAAACGCGGACATCTGCTAATGACGCAAGCAAAGGAGCGAGAACAGGGGTGTCCGAAAGATTAATGATCGAAGCAAAGGGGCTATGCAAGTACTACGGTTCCTTTGTCGCCGTGCAAGATATCTCCTTCCAGATACCCGATGGCCAGATCGTGGCGTTCCTGGGTCCCAACGGCGCGGGAAAGTCCACGACGATGAAGATCCTCAGCGGGTATTTGGGCGCCAGCGCGGGAAGCGCGGCCATCGCCGGACTGGACGTACGGCGGGATCGGCTGGCCATGTCGCGCTATCTGGGATACCTGCCTGAAAACGGCCCGTTGTACCAGAACATGACGCCGCTGGAACTCCTGCGGTTCTTCGGCGAAGCCCGGGGACTGGACCCTGACCTGCTGGCCGCCAGGCTGGACTACGTCGTCGACCGGTGCAGCCTGGACCAGGCCCTGGAAAAACCCATCGACAAGCTGTCCCGGGGAAACAAGCAGCGGGTCGGCCTGGCGCAGGCCCTGCTTCATGACCCCGACGTGCTCATCATGGACGAGCCGACCGCCGGCCTCGACCCCAACCAGATCCGGGATTTCCGGCGGGACATCCGGTTGCTCGGGCAGACCAAGACCGTACTCCTTTCCACCCATATCCTCCAGGAGGTGGACGTCATCGCCGACCGCGTGCTGCTGATCCACGAGGGCCGGCTGGTCTTCGACGGCACGCCGGAAGACCTGCGCCGGGACGGCACGCTGGAGGAATCTTTCTACGCGTTGACGGGGAACGGTCGGGCGTCGGAAGATGAGGAGGCGCCTGAAGAGCCGGCCGCCGCCAAGCCCGCGGGCACGGACGCTACGGGTGGCGACGCGACGAGCGGGGAGGCCGACGAATGAACCTCGGTCCGGCCAGCCGGCTCAACGGCAAGGTGATCGCGGCCATCGTTCGCCGGGACATGCGCCTGGCCTTCAGCAATCCCACGGGATACGTCTTCGTCACCCTGTTCATCTTCCTCAGCGCGGCCGCCGCTTTCTGGCAGGTCCAGTTCTTCCTGAACAACCTTGCGAACCTCGACCAGTTGAACGCCGTGTTCCCCTATCTGCTGCTCTTCTTCGTACCGGCGCTGACCATGGGCGTGTGGGCCGAGGAAGCACGGCAGGGAACGGATGAGCTGCTGCTTACGCTTCCGGCGACGGACCTGGAGATCGTCCTGGGCAAGTACCTCGCGGTGCTGGGCGTCTACACGGCCGCGCTGGCGCTCTCGCTGACCCACGTGCTGGTCCTGATGTTCCTCGGGAGTCCCGATCTCGGGCTCATGATCGGCAACTACCTGGGATACTGGCTCGCCGGCGCCGCCCTCATCTCCGTCGGCATGCTGGCGTCCCTGCTGACTTCGCACGTAACCATCGCCTTTATCCTGGGCGCCCTGTTCTGCGGCGCCTTCGTGCTCATCGGCCCCATCGCGGGCGGCCTCAGCGAGAGCCTGCGGAACCTGGTCTCGCCCCTGGGCCTCTTCAACGCCTTCGACGACTTCGCCCGCGGCGTCGTCAGCTTCTCCGGCCTGATCCATTTCGTCTCGGTCGTGGGTTTCATGCTGTATCTCAACGTGGTGCTTATTGGCCGCCGCCACTGGCCCGTGCAGGCCGGCGGATACCGAATGGGAATCCATCACGGCGTGCGCGCGGCGGCCCTTGTCGCGGCCGTCATCGGGCTGAACGTCATCCTCGGCCGGGCGGGCGTCCGTCTCGACGTGACCGCCGAAGGCCTCCATTCCCTCTCCGAAGAGACTGTGCAGATCCTGGGAGAACTGGACCCGGAACGTCCCGTGTTCATTCAGGCCTTCGTGAGTCCCGAGGTACCGGAATCCTACGTGCAAACCCGTTCGAACCTGGTGGACGTCCTCAAGGAGCTGGACGCCGCGGGAGGCTCCAGGGTCCAGGTGCGGATCGAGGAAACCGAGATGTACTCTCCCGAGGCCCGGGATGCCCGGGAACGGTTCGGCATCACGCCCCGCGAACTGCCGGACCTTCGGAGCGCCCGGTCCGGATTCGCGAACGTGTTCGCGGGAGTCGCCATCACCTGCGGTCCGGAGGAAGAGGTCATCGGATTCCTGGATACGGGCCTGCCCGTCGAGTACGAACTGGTGCGCAGCCTGCGCGTGGTGGCCCGCGCGGACCGCGCGAAGCTCGGCATCCTTTCCACGGACGTGCGGCTCTTCGGTGGATTCGATTTCAACACCATGCAGAGCAGGCAGCCCTGGGCCATGACCGAGGAACTGCGCAAGCAGTACGACGTGGTGCAGGTCCAGCCCCAGGACGACTATCCGGACGACCTGGACGCGCTCATGGTCGCCCTGCCCAACACATTGACGCAGGAGGACATGGAACGGCTTTCGGACTACATCGCGGCGGGACATCCCACGCTGCTACTCGTGGATCCCCTGCCGTCCTTCAACCTTACCCTGTCCCCTTCCGAGCAGAAGGGCGCGGGCGCCAACCCCTTCGCGGGCAACCAGCAGCCACCCCCCACGCCGAAGGGCGACATCCAGGGCCTGCTTCGTCGATTCGGCGTGGAATGGAACTCCGGCCTGATCGTATGGGACCGCTACAATCCCCATCCGGGCATGGCCCATCTTCCCCCGGAAGTGGTCTTCGCTTCACCGGGCAACGAGAACGCGGAGACGTTCAATAAAGAAGCCGTCGGCACCGCTTCCCTTCAGGAACTCGTCTTCATCTTCCCGGGCCGGCTGCAGCCGTCGGGAAGCGGGGACTTCACCTTTACATCCCTGGTACAGAGCGGAGCGGTCTCGGGACTGACCGCCTATTCCCAGCTTGTTCAGCGCAACTTCTTCGGCGGCTCCCAACTGGTCCTGTCCAACGTGCCGAGGCAGGCAAGTCAGCACGTCTACACGATGGCCGCCCACGTCACGGGGTCCGCGGATGGGGACGGTTCGGCGGGCCGAAGCGATCCGGCGGCCGATCCGGCGGGCGGAAGTGATCCGGCAGGCGCGGAAGAGGATGATTCCGCCACGAATGACGCCGGCGGCGCCGGGGAAGCCGGCCCGGTGAACCTGACCGTCGTGGCCGACGTGGATTTCGCGTCGCAACAGTTCTTCGAAATCCGCCGCGTGGGCGCCGGGGGGTTCAATTTCGACAACGTCACCTTCTTCCTGAACCTCATGGACGTACTGGTAGGCGACGAATCATTCATCGCGCTGCGCAGCAAGCGGGTCCGGTACCGGACGCTGGAGGCCGTCGAACAGCAGACGCTGGCGTACACCCAGCAGCGCGTCATGGACGAGGACGAAGCGGAACAGGAAGCGCAGGCCGCCCTGGACCAGGCCCGCCGCCGGCTCACCGCCCGCGTGGACGAGGTCCGGCAGCGGACCGACCTGGACGAGCAGACCCGCCGGATCATGGTCCGCAACCTGGAAGAAGTGGAGAACCGGCGGTTCGAGACGCTGCAGACCAACATCGAGGCCGAAAAGGAAGCAAGGATTCAGGACAGCAAGGAGATGATGGAAGGCCAGATCCGCCTGATCCAGAATACCATCAAGAACCTCGCCGCCCTGCTTCCGCCCGTTCCGGTCTTCCTCCTGGGCGTGTTCATCTTCGTCCGGCGCAGGCGGCGGGAGAACGAGGCGGCCGCCGCCGCGCGAAGGTTGAGGAGCTGACCATGGACGAGACCCGCAAGACGCTGGCCTTCGCTGGCGCGGCGGTGCTGGTGACCGGCGCCGCCTATCTCGCGGCGCCGGCCGATCCGACGCCGGAGGCCTTCTCCGACCGGGGCGAGGTCTTTTTCCCCGAGTTTACCGATCCCAACGAAGCGGCCTCGCTGGAGGTCATCGATTTCGACGAGGTGACCGGGGGCGTTGCCGCGTTCAACGTGGTGTTCAAAGGCACGCGCTGGCGGATTCCTTCCCATCACAACTACCCGGCCGATGACAGGGACCGCCTGGCCCGCACTGCCGCGGGACTCATCGAGGTCCGCAAGGACGACGTGGTCGCCGAGGTCGCCGCGGACCACGAGGCGCTGGGGGTGGTGGACCCGCTGGACGAGTCCGCCGCCTCCCTGGCTGGACGGGGAAAGCGTGTCACGGTCAAGGATGGGAACGACAATTTGCTCGCCGACCTCATCGTGGGCAAGAACGTACCCGGCAGGGAGGGCAGATACCGCTACCTACGCGTGCCGGGACAGAAACGGACCTACGCGGCGCGCTTCGACGTGGACGTGTCTTCCCGGTTCGGCGACTGGATCGAGAATGACCTGCTGGAAGTGGATCAGAACCGGATCGAGCAGGTCATCCTGAAGGACTACTCCATCGACGAACGCACCCGGGTTCTGAATCAGCGCGACACGATCGTCCTGACGCGGGGCGACCCCGACTGGACGGCCAATCGCATGCGAAGCGGGCAGAAAGTAGACGGCGCGAAGATGGAAGACCTGCTCAAGGCCCTGGACGAGCTGACCATCGTGGGAGTCCGTCCCAAGCCGGCCGGCCTTTCCAGGAGCCTGGAGAACAACGACGAGGGCATCGACATAACCCGCGGCGACCTGGCCTCCCTGCAGGAGAAAGGCTACTTCTTCACCGGGGACGGTCAGCTGGTTTCCAATGAAGGGGAGACCCAGGTCCGCACCCAGGACGGGATCGTATACACGTTGCGCTTCGGGGAAATCGTGTACGGGGCCGGAGACGCGGTTACCGCCGGTACGGGCGCCGCCGGGGTCGGAAGTTCAGGCGGCCCAGGGGAGAACCGGTACCTGTTCATCACGACCGGATTCGACGCGAGTATGTTCCCGGAACCGCGCAGACCCGGCGACATGGCTTTCCAGGCCCGGGCGGACTCGCTCTGGACCGCCGCCGACCGGGCTAATGCCGGCCTGCAGGAAAAACACGAAACCTGGCAGAGAAACGTAGATACCGGGCGGCGGACTTCCGCGGACCTGAACGCCCGTTTCGCCCGGTGGTACTACGTGATCTCCGCGGACAGCTTCGACCGGATCCATCTCAGGCGCGGGGATTTGGTCACCACCGAGTGAGCGTTTCGTATTGAACCAGGATCAAACCTGCGCGGCGGTCATGGCGCGCACCCTGCATGACGCGGGCGTCCGCTTTGCCTTCGGCCATCCCGGCGGCGAGGTGCTGGAACTGATCGACGCACTCGAACGCGCGGGCATCCGGTTCGTCCTGACGGGCCACGAATCCACGGCGGCGTTCATGGCCGCAGCAGCCGGAAGGCTGACGGGAATCCCCGGCGTGTGCGTCGCGACCCTGGGGCCGGGCGCGTGCAACCTGGTCCTCGGCGTCGGCACCGCCTTCCTGGACCGCGATCCGATCCTGGCCATCTCCGCGCGGACGTCGACGGAGCGCCACCACCGAAGCAACAAGCAGAACCTGCCCCTGGTCGACCTCTTCACGCCCATCACCCGCTGGTCTGCCGACCTGGAAGACGCCGCGGTCGAAAATACCGTTAAAGACGCCCTGGCCGTCGCTATCGGGCCGCCGCGGGGCCCGGCCTACCTTGCCCTGCCGTCCGACGTGGCGGGGAAGCCTGCCGTCGAGGACGATTCCGCGCAACGGGAGGCCGGAGACCGGCCTGCACACCATGTCGCGGCGAGGCGGACCGTGCCAAAGTATCCGCCTCCTCCCGTCCCCGCGGACGATTCCGATCTCCCCCGCATCCTGGCCAGCCTGAACGGCGCCGACCGGCCCGTCGCCGTGGTCGGCATCGCCATGGACGCGCAGGGGGACGCGCCGGCCGTGCGGCGCTTTCTGCGGGACACCGGCATACCCTATACCACGACCGTCCAGGCGAAGGGGATCGCCGACGAGCGCGGAGCCGGATTCCTGGGCGCGATCGCGCCGGCCGCCGGTGAAGACCGGATCATCGAATGGCTGGAGCAAAGCGACTGCGTCCTGGGCATCGGCTTCGATCCCGTGGAGATCTCCCGGCTCTGGCACTTCGACGCGCCGCTGCACGTGGTCGCCAACGCCCCCGTGAGCTTCGGCGCCTTCAGCCCGCCCGCTTCCTGCGCAGGCGACGTGTCCTCCCTGCTCGGCCGTATCGCGGCGGGTTACACCGGGCGCAGCGCGTGGACGGACGATGACATCCGGTACCTGAGAGCACGGGTCGACGCGGTCTACCATCCGCCGGCGTCGTCGGGACCGGAGGGCATGTCGCCCTATCACCTTATCGGCGTCCTGCGGGATGCCCTGCCGGAAGACACCATCGTCTCATCGGACGTGGGCGCACACAAGAACGTCATGGGACAGCGGTGGCTGGCGCCGGATCCGGATGCCTTCCTCATGTCCAACGGCCTTTCTTCTATGGGTTACGGCGTGGGCGCGGCCATGGGCGCCGCGACGGTCCGTCCCGACCGGCCGGTCGCGGCCGTGACGGGCGATGGCGCCTTCGCCATGATGGTGCAGGAACTCGAAACCATCAGGCGGACCGGCATCACGCCCCTGCTCGTTGTCCTGTACGACGCTTCGCTGGCGGTCATCAAGATCGCCCAGCAGGCCCGCGGACTGCCCGAGACGGGGGTCGGCTTCGCGCCGGTGGACTGGGTGAAGGTCGCCGAAGGATTCGGTATCGGCGCGGAGGCCGTGAGCACCCTGGAAGAGACCCGCGAAGCCGTTGCGCGCTGGGTGCGCCACCGCGAAGCGCGAGTCCTGGTCGCCGCCGTGGACGAGGGACTCTATACCGGGCTGAAATACTGATTTCGCGGGATGAGTGCCTGCCCGTTCCAACCGTCGAATTCGGAGCCGCGGCATTGTTTGTTTTCAAGGCAAAATAAACATGGCGCGGGCGGACGTGTTCCGTCATATTGTACCCGCCTGCCGGATGCTGATCCGGCAACGGGCCTTCCACCAATCATTAAATATCCAAGCGTACCTGGACTTTATCACGAGCGCAACGCGCCGGGCATAACGCGCAACAGGAGGAAACGGGATCCATGAGTGCCGAATTCACGCTCATATTGGCCGTGGTACTCGGACTTTACATGGCCTTCTCCATTGGCGCCAACGACGTGGCGAACGCCATGGGAACATCCGTTGGTTCCAAGGCGCTGACCATCAAGCAGGCCATCCTCATCGCCGCGGTGCTCGAATTCCTGGGGGCCTTCCTCGTAGGGGGACAGGTCACCAAAACCGTCAGGGGAGGCATACTGGACCCGGTAGTCTCCGCGTCCGCGCCGGAACTGATCGTCTACGGCATGCTCGCATCCCTCATGGCCGCCGGTACCTGGCTGGTGGTCGCTTCGCGGCTCGGCTGGCCCGTATCGACCACTCATTCGATCGTGGGAGCCATCGCCGGGTTCGGCATGGTCGCCTTCGGCACCAGCGTAGTGCAGTGGGAACAACTGATACAGATCGTCGCCTCCTGGATCGTATCGCCCCTGCTGTCCGGCGCGCTGGCCTACCTGATCTATAGCGCGATCAAATGGACGATCCTTCGCCATCCCGATCCCGTACGCAAGACGAAGAAATGGGCGCCTCTATACATATTCTTCGTTGTCGTCGTCATTGCCCTCGTCACCCTGTTCAAAGGGCTCAAGAACATCGACCTGGATCTTTCCCTGATGGAATCCCTGCTCTGGTCCGGCATTCTGGGCATCTTCGCGGTGATCGCCGGCTATTTTCTCCTCGGCATGATCGGCAACCGGTCGGAATCCGATGCCACGGATGCACCTTCCGATGACGCCCAGATGGCCATCGTCGAGAAAATGTTCGGCGTGCTCCAGATCATGAGCGCCTGCGCCGTGGCCTTTGCCCACGGTTCGAACGACGTGGCGAACGCCATCGGACCGCTGGCTGCCGTAGTGAACATCAGCCAGTCCGGCGTGGTCAATCCCGAGTCCGCGGTGCCCGCCTGGCTCCTGCTGGTCGGCGGTATCGGCATCGTCATCGGACTGGCGACCATGGGTTACCGCGTCATGGCGACTATCGGTACCAAGATCACGGAGCTGACGCCCACCAGGGGATATTCGGCCGAGTTCGCCGCGGCACTGACCATCGTCCTGGCCAGCCGTCTCGGCCTGCCTATCTCCACGACCCAGACCCTGGTCGGCGGGGTCATGGGCGTGGGACTGGCCCAGGGCGTCAAGGCCCTCGACCTGAGCATCCTGGGAAGGATCGCGGCCTCCTGGATCGTCACCGTACCCGTCGGCGCCCTGCTGGCGATCGTCTTCTTCTACCTGTTCCGGGCCGTACTCTGATCCGGTGACTCGGTACGGCAAGCCTTTCTAGTAGCATCAGATCCCTGGTACGCGCGGCGGCCCTCATGAACGACACGCCCCTTAACCCGGACGAAGCGCCCGATCCCGCCTCGCCGACGCACCTCCGATTCACCCTCGTATCCGGGGCGCTGATCCTGGGCGCCTACCTGGTCCTGCAGTTCGCCGCGACCATCGCCGCGGTGGTCGTGCTGGACCTGGACCCCACGGAACGCATGGGCGACCTGGTCGCCCTGGGCGTGATCTTCTCCGCCATACCCTGTACGTTCCTGATGCTACGCATCCTCGGACACGAGCCCGGCATCGACCCGCGGTCCTGGCTGGCGCTCTCCCCGGTCCGGGCCACGACCCTGCTCGGGTGGGTGGCGCTCGCCTGCGTACTGCTGCAGCTCGCCGACCTGGCCACGGTCGAGTTCGGACGCTCACCCGTGCCTCCGGTCATGGAATCGATCATCGAAACTACGCGGTACACCACCCTGCTCTGGTTCGCGCTCGTGATCGCCGCGCCGGTTTTCGAAGAGGTGCTGTTCAGGGGATTTCTGTACGAGGGCCTGCATCGGACGGCGATGGGCGCCGGGGGGGCAATCGTCGTCACGACGCTGCTCTGGACGCTGTTGCACGTCGCCCAGTACGACCTTTATTTTCTCACGCTGATCGCGCTGATCGGGATCCTGCTCGGAATTGCGCGGGAGCGCACCGGTTCGCTATACGTCCCCCTCGCCATCCATGCGGTGAACAACCTGCTCAGTACACTGCAGATGACGGAAGAAAGAGACGCGCTCGTCCATGCGCTGTTTTAATGAGGTGAATCCGGGCGGGGCCGACGCAATGGGGTGAATCCAGGCGGGGCCGACGCGGGGACGGGCCGGCTTCAGACGCCCAGGGCCTTCTTGTTCTCGGGGGTCAGTCTGGTCAGCGTGCGCTTGAACTTGTAGTGGCCTTCCTCGGACTTGACGGGCTTGACCAGCAATACGGTCTGGACCTGCTCGTCCTGGCCCTTGTCGGCCCCCTTCGCCAGCTTGGCCGCAAAGCTTCTGTCCTTAGCCATTTTCCATGCCCTCCCAATGAGATTTCTTCTGTGCGGTTCGTCACGACTTCGTACGCGTCGGATTCGTCGACTTACGTTTCGGACTCCATTACGCGTCCAATCTAACGATTTTTCCGCCAGATGCAAATAAAACCCTCGCCGTAACGACTTCTTTATGGGCCGTCGCAGACCACACAATTCACAAATAACTCACAAGTAACTCACGAGTAACTCAAGCAAAGTCCCCTGTGTACCGTATCTTAAACGAATCATACTTCTATAACCCGTACAGAATCACGCAGCGTTTAGCGATGCCTGCGAAAACGACCCACACCCTGGGAGGAAGCATATCATGTTACGGTATTGCAGGAACCACGCCGGTTGCTCGGCTCTTGGCGCCATCCTGGTACTCTTCCTGATGATCGCATCACCGGCGGTCCTTGCACAGGAAGGCCCTGGAGGAACCGCTCCCGCAGAAGAACAGGAGGCGCGAGATCCGGAAGCGGACCAGGAAATGCCGATCGTCCTGGAAACACCCTTGCAAGAAGTCGTGGTGACCGGTTCCCGGGCGCAGCCGCGCTCCCTGACGGAATCCACCGTCCCCATCGACGTGATACCGGTTGAGGAATTCGTCAAGCAAGGCGGATCCGATCTGGCCGACCTGATGCGAAACGTCGTACCCTCCTACAACGTCAATACCCAGCCGATCAGCGACGCGGGTACCATCGTCCGGCCCGCTAATCTGCGCAGCCTGGCGCCCGACCAGGTGCTGGTCCTCGTCAACGGCAAGCGCCGGCACCGCGGCGCCGTGATTAACTGGTATGCAAACGCCGTGGCTGAAGGCGCGCAGGGCCCCGACCTGGCCGCGATTCCATCCATTGCGCTCGAAAGGGTGGAAGTCCTGCGGGACGGCGCATCGGCGCAATACGGTTCCGATGCCATCGCGGGGGTGCTGAACTTCCAGCTCAAGGACAACTATGACGGATTCAACCTGGAGACCAAGGTCGGCAGCTTCCAGGACGGTTCCGGCAGGTTTCTCGGCGACGGGGAGCTTTTCCTGATTGCCGGTAACGTCGGTGTGGGCCACGAAGACGCATGGCTGAGCCTCAGCGTGGAATACGGCAACTCCAGCGAAACGGTCCGCTCGGTGCAGACGGCTTCCGGCAGGGCCCTGATCGCGGCCGGCAATCTCGACATCGCCAATCCCGAGACTTTCTGGGGCCAGCCCTTCGTACGGGACGACCTGAAGATCTTCGCCAACTACGGTGCGGCGATCGGCGATGACCTCGAGTTCTTCGGTCACGCCAACTATGCCAGCAAGGAAGTCGACGGCGGGTTCTACTTTCGCAATCCGCACACCCGCGGCGGCGTGTACCAGGGTCCCGTGGTGGATATAGGCGGCGTGATGCGGCCCACACTGCTGGTCGGAGACCTGGACGGCGTGGGCCAGGGCGGCGAATGCGCACCGGTGCCCATCATCAACGACCGCCCGGACCAGGAAGCTTGGCTTCGGATTCGCGACGATCCCAACTGCTTCTCGTTCCTGAAGATGTTTCCCGGGGGGTTCACGCCCCGGTTCGGCGCCTTCGCGTCGGACGAGTCCGTTATTCTTGGCATCCGGGGACGGGCAGCGACCTTGATGCGCTGGGAACTGAGCGCGGCGTACGGACGCAACGAGGCGGACTACTTCATTTATAATACGGTCAACGCCTCCATGGGTCCCGACACCCCGACCTATTTCGACCCGGGCTCCTATGTCCAGTCCGAAGTCAACCTGAACTTCGACGTAACCTACCCGGTCGGTAACAACCTGGTCCTGGCCGCCGGCCTCGAACGGCGGACCGAGACCTTCGAGCTCGTCGAAGGCCAGATCGAGTCCTACCTGATCGGCCAGCCCCTCGCCAGCCAGGGTTTCACGCCGGCTACCAATGGTTTCGCGGGATTCAGCAAGGTCGCCGCGGGTGAATGGGACCGTTCCAACAATGCGATCTACCTGGAAGGCGGGCTCACGCCCACGGACCGGTGGCTGCTCGACCTGGCCGTGCGTGCCGAACGATTCGATGATTTCGGTACGACCGCCAACTACAAGGTGGCCACGAACTTCAGCTTGTCCGACGAAGTGAAACTGCGCGGCAGCGCCAGCACCGGTTTCAGGGCCCCGACCCCCGGCCAGCAGAACGCGTTTAACATCACGACGGAGTTCGACCTGGAACTGAACGACCTGGTGAATAACGGGACGGTGCCCTCCAACAGCCGCGCGGCCGAGTTGAAGGGCGGCAAGCCGCTCGACGCGGAGAAGTCCGTGAACATCTCCGCGGGCCTCGTCTTCGATCTGGGCACTGTGAGCGCCACGATCGATTATTTCGATATCCGGGTGCGCGACCGGCTGACGGTCTCCCAGAACTTCGAACTCACCGACGAGGAAAGAGCCCAGTTGATCGCCGAAGGCATCACCAGCGCGGCGGGGCTGCAGGGCTTTCAGTTCTTCACCAACGATTTCGACTCCGCCAACAGGGGAATCGATGTCGTGATTTCGGCGCCGGTGGGGATGGGTACGATGAGCCTGGCCTACAACTACACGAGCGCCGAAGTCACCGACCATAATCCGGAAATCCTGGATGCCACGCAGATCAAGGCGCTGGAGGAGGGACTCCCCAGGCAACGCGGCAATCTGACCCTGACCCAGCCCCTGGCCGAAAACTGGAACGCCCTGGGACGGGCCAGTTACTTCGGTTCCTGGTACGACTTCCGCGATGGCGAGACCTATGACGGCAGGATCCTGCTGGATCTGGAGAGTACCATCACGTTCAACGACGACCGGTCCAGGATAACCGTTGGCGCGCAGAACATCCTGAACACCTATCCGGACGAGAATCCGCATGCCGCCGGAGGCCCCTCGGGAGGACCCGGCAACAAGTACAGCCAGTACAGTCCGTTCGGCTTCAGCGGCGCGTTCTGGTACGTCAAGTATGGCTTCTCGCTCTGAGATCATCCGGCCGGTTAAACGGCCGCATTGATCTTCTATACCGCTTCCCGGGCCCCGGAACCGCGAAAGTTCCGGGGCCTTTTTATTTTTAACCAAGATGGACGCACATGCTTTTCAATAGACAGAGCGGGCTTTCCACCCTATCTTGGTCCGGTCCACATATGATAACCGGAACGGGTACCTGAATACGCAAATGATACGGGAAAACACGAAAAAACAGGCCTATCGGCGGAGCGTGGCAGGGAAGCCCGATGCAGGTGGGAAGCCCGACCTGAGAGGCCTGACGCTGCCCGAGATTTCGCGGATCGTCGAGGAGATGAACGAACCTGCCTACCGGGCCGGGCAGATTACTTCATGGGTTTACAAGAAGGCCGTGGGATCTTTCGAGGAGATGACCAACCTGTCCCGGTCATTCCGCGCCGAGCTATCCGACCGCACGTGCCTGAACCCCCTGACCTCCGTCCAGCGGTCGAAGTCCCGCCACGGACCGACCACGAAGTACCTGTTCGAACTCGGGGACGGCCAGAAGGTGGAATCCGTGCTGATCGGCGGGTCGCGGCGCAATACGCTCTGCATCTCCACGCAGGTGGGTTGCGCGATCGGCTGCCGTTTCTGCGCGAGCGGGCTGGAGGGCCTGGTGCGGAACATGACGACGGCCGAAATCGTCGACCAGGTCGTGCAGGTCAGGAAACTGGCCGGTGATACACGTCCTATAAACAACATCGTCGTCATGGGCATGGGGGAGCCGCTGGCCAACTACCGCCAGGTGCTCAGGGCCGTACGGATCATCAACGCCGACTGGGGACTGGGCATAGGCGCACGGAAAATCACGCTTTCCACCAGCGGACTGGTTCCGAAGATCTACCAGTTGGCCGAAGAGAAGATCCAATTCGAACTGTCCGTTTCCCTCCATGCCGCCGACGACCGGACACGGACCTCGATCGTCCCGGTCAACAGGCGCTATCCCCTCAAGCAGCTCATGAAGGCCTGCCGCCATTACACCGGGTCGACCGACCGGATCATCACCTACGAATACGTCCTGCTCAAGGGCGTGAACGACCGGTTCCAGGATGCGGAAAACCTCGTGAAGCTGTTGAAAAAAGACAAGTGCAAGCTGAATCTCATTCCCTATAACCCGGTGCATGGCCTGCCTTACGAAAGGCCCGACGAACACCGGCAGGCGGCTTTCGTGGAAGCGCTGCAGAAGGGCGGTCTGCAACTGACCATGCGCCGGGAGCGCGGACGGGACATCGATGCGGCGTGCGGACAACTGCGCCTCGCCGAATCCAGGAAAGCCCTTGAGGGATGACCGGCGCCGGCGGGGAGGCGGACCAGGCGGACCAGGCGGACCAGGCGGACCAGGCGGACCGGAGGATCGCCCTTGGAACAGGCAACGTCACCGCGAATCCTCGTGGTGAGACCCGACCGGATCGGAGACGTGGTGCTGTCCCTGCCGGTGCTGGACGCCCTCCGGCATCGCTGGCCCGGGGCCTATCTCGCCATGATGGTGCGCCCCTATACCCGGAGCGTGCCTGACAGGAATCCCTGTCTCGACGCCGTGATCGAGGACGACCCGGAAGATGGTCACCGCGGTCTGGCGGGAATCATCGCGCAGGTGCGGCGTCTGAGGGCCCATCGTTTCGACACGGCACTGATGCTCATGCCGACCATGCGTCACGCCTGGATGCTATTCCTGGCCGGCATCCCCCGCCGGATCGGCGTGGGCCGGACGATCTACCAGGCGCTCACCTTCACCCGGGCGATCAGCCGTGAAGGCTACGTGCCCCTCCGGCATGAATCGGACTACTGCCTGGACCTCGCCCGTGCGCTCGACGCCCGGGAACCGGGCGGGCGGCCGTTGATCGAGGTGGTGGAGAAGGAGAAGCTGGAAGCCCGCAAGATTCTGGAGCGGCCGGAAGGGATGCCGGTCATCGGCATTCATCCCGGCAACGGCCGGAACGCCCCGAACTGGACGGCCGAGCGATACGGCGCGCTGGCAAAGGGCTTGCAGGAACGACATGGTGCGAAGATCGTCATCACCGGCAGCGCGGAGGAAGGACATCTCGCCGACGCGATCAAGTCCCGGCTGGACGGTCCGGTCCTTTCCCTGGCCGGGCGGCTTTCACTGGACGAACTGATCGCGGTGATCGGCGAAATGAATCTCCTGGTGAGCAGCAGCACGGGGCCAATGCACCTGGCCGGGGCGCTGGGCATCCCCACGGTTTCCATCTTCTGTCCCCTGCCCGCGCGGTCGCCGCAGCGGTGGCGGCCCCTGGGCGGCCGGGACCTCAACCTGCTGCCCCCCGAAGGTCAGTGTCCGACCTGCGACCGCGGCCCCCTCTGCGACCTTTCCGGCATCACCGTGGATATGGCCCGGGACGGCGTGGGACAGCAACTGGGATAAACGGCGCACCGGGTCGAACCGGCGTACATGGCTGAACCGGCGCACATGGCTGAGTCGGCGTGCCGGACCGAACCTTGCCCATAAACCCTTATCCCGCGGTGTCCGAAGCCATGGCCCTTTCTTCCGAAACACCATCCCGCATCCTGGTCATCCGGTTCAGTTCGATGGGCGATATCGTGCTGACCTCGCCGGTTACCCGGCAGTTGAGCAGGATCTGTCCGGACGCGGAGGTCGACTTCCTCACACGAGACGAGTACGCCCCCCTGGCCGGTGCGCTGCCCGGTATCTTCCAGGTGCGGCGCTTAGAACCTGAACAGGGATTGTGGGCGCTTGTCGGCCGCCTGCGCCGGAGGCGTTACGACCTGGTGATCGACCTGCACGGGAGTATCCGCAGCAGGCTCTTTGGGCTGGCAGTCAACGCGCGGCGGGGCGTCCGGTACGACAAGCGAAGGTTCGCCCGCATGGCCCTGGTTGCCAGGCCCGGGGGTTCCGCGGCCGTACCCCATACGGTCGATCGATACCTGGAAGTGCTTGGCGCGCTCGATGGGAGGACGGTGCGTGACGAGCAGTCCAGCGAAGACGCGCCGGACGCGGGCGTGAACAAAATACCTGAACTGATCGTGGAAGACTCCGTAGCGGACGAAGTGGCGGACCGGCTGGCCGGAGTGGGCATTGGACCGGAAGATCCGGTCCTGGGCCTGGCGCCCGGGGCCTCTCACGGACCCAAACGCTGGTTACCGGACCGGTTCGCCCTGGTTGCCGACCATCTGGCCTCGGTCCACGGCATGCGGGTCCTGTTGCTGGGAAGCGACGCGGACCGCCCGTTGGCCGCGGAGGTGGCCGGCGCCATGAAGGAACCTGCCCTGGACTGGACCGGGGCGACGGATCTCGCGCTGCTGCCCGCGGCGGTGGAGCGATGCCGGCATCTTGTCTGCAACGACTCCGGTCCCATGCATGTAGCCACGGCGGTAGGCACACCGGTTACCGGCGTGTTCGGAGCGACTCATCCTCGCCTGGGATTCGCCCCGCTGGGCCCGGAAGACGCGGCCGTGTCGCTCGACCTGCCCTGCAGCCCATGCAGCCTGCACGGGGATCGGGCCTGCCGCTTCGGCACCCATGCGTGCATGGAAGATCTGCCGCCCCGCAGCGTGATCGGCGAGGTGGAACGCAGGCTTTCGGTGTGAAGGAAAAGCCAGGCCTTCGAGGCTAATCCGAGTCGTACTCAAGGAGCGAAAAGACGGGGCGGCCGTCCAGTCGCCTGCGGCCCTCCAGGAAGGACAGCTCGATCAGGAATCCCACGCCGGCCACGACCCCGCCCGCGTCCTCGACGAGTTGACAGGCCGCCGCCGCGGTTCCTCCCGTGGCCAGCAGGTCGTCCACGATGAGCACGCGGTCTCCCGGCTGCACGGCGTCAAGGTGCAATTCCAGCGCGTCCGTGCCGTATTCCAGTTTGAATTCGATCCGCCGGGTCTCCGCCGGGAGCTTGCCGGGCTTGCGAAGGGGGACGATGCCCTTGCCCATGTGGTAGGCCAGCACCGGCGCCAGGATGAACCCCCGGGCTTCGATGCCGGCCACGATATCTATTGACTTGTCCGCGTACTCCTGGACAAAACGGTCGACCGCCATGCGAAAGGCCGCCGGGTCCTTGAACAGCGTGGTCACATCCTTGAAGTTAATGCCGGGGATAGGGAAGTCCGGCACGTTGCGGATCTTCTGCTTGAGCGCTTCCAAGTCACACCTCGTTTTCTGAGAACGATCAGGCCCGATTACGGTCGTAGTCTGCGCCGCTCATCGATTGAATTCCTTTTCCCAGTTCTCGATGATGGTCAGCATGGGACGTGCTTCCTCCGCATTGCTCACCAGGACGAACTTCTCTCCATCGCCTGTTACGTCGTAACCGGTAGACCACAGGTTCTCGGCGCCGGCCTGGGCGCCGTCGAAGAGCGCCTCCGGCCGGCCAAACCGGAACCCCGGACCCTCCAGGAGGGGGACGGCCTTCATCTGGTTGTCTTCCACGTAGAACAGTTCATCGCCCGCCGGACTCCAGCGCGGGGCCCAGCCCTCGTTGACGGACACCTGCCATCGACCCGAGCCGGAGGGAAACCTTGTTACGTACACTTCCGGCCTGCCGCTCTGATTCGACATATAGGCCAGATACCGGTTATCCGGCGAAAGGGCCGCCTGCCATACCCGGCCCTGATTCTCCACTAGCGGTACCGGATCGGCTCCTGATTCGGTGTCGACGTACTCGACCCTGTTCCCGTTCAAGTAGACCAGGTATCTTCCGTCGTCAGACAGTACGGGTGACCAACCAGTCAGGGAGTCGACGGAAAAGGGCGTCATCTCGTCCATGACGTCGAGATCCATCCGCATGAGCGGGCCGTTGCGCCGCAGGCGGCCCGGGTTCAAGGTTTGGAAGACCGCAAATACGATGGATCCGCCGTCGGGTGTGAAGGTCGGTCTGCTGTAGTCCCAGTCGGTAAAGGTAAGTCGCCTGGCGACACCGGTCTCGAAGTCGTATTGCCATAATGCCCTCTGGCCGTCGTCCACGCCTTCCGCCATGACCCTCGTCTCGTCCGGAGACAGGACCGGCTCTCCGATCCAGTCTCGGGGATCGCCGATGATCCGGTCGATTCGTCCGCGGCGGTCCACAAGCGCCAGTTGATGCGGAGACCGGAACACCTGCCGGTACACCATGGTGCCATCGTTGGACAGGCTGAGCGAGTTCACGTTCCGGACGACCGGAAAGGCTTCGCCCGTCAGCTCCCCTGTTCCGGGAGAAAGGGGCACCGCCCACAGGTCGCCTTCGGCCATGGCCGTCTCCCGATAGTACAGCAGGTATCCGGCCGCGTAGCCCGCCACGGTCAGAAACTCGCCTTCCAGGGCCAACGTGCGGCGCCTGCCGTCGTGCGACTCCGCGACGATACGGGACGAGGCGATCCGGGCAACGGTTATCAGGAAACTCAGACTCGGATTGCTCCGGTATTTCTCACTCAGATCCGCGATTCGCTCAGAATCCTCGGAGGCCATGATCACCGAGTACAGCCGGAGATTGTGATCGGCGAGGCTGATTGGCGTTACGAATCCCCATTCGGACGCCTCCGCATCCGGTTCCAGCACCAGTACCGGCTCGCCGCCGTGCTCGGATACCGAGTACAGCCCTCCGCCGGTCCGCAGGCTGGACATGCTGAAGAGGATTTGCCCGTCACCGCCCCATGATACGCCCATCAGCCGCTGATCCGGCAAATCGCACAGATGGACCTGTCCACCGCCGTCCGCGCCGACCTTCCATATCGACCGCCCGGACCGGTAGCCGATGTAGCGGCTGTCGGGAGACCAGAATACCCGGTCAACGTCTTCCGTGCCGGAAATCTCCCTGCCCTCTATCTGGTCCAGGGGCCGTACCAGCAGCCGGCTGGCCCGGGTGAAGGCAAGCATGGTCCCGTTCGGCGAGATGGCGACGTTGTCCCGGCCCAGGTTGTCCAGGGTGATCTGGAACTTGCGGACGGGCAAGGGAGCCTCCACTGGCAGCAACCCCGACAGGCCCGCTATGCCGAGAACCACCCCGGCAATTCCCACGGCGCAGGCCGCGAGCACGCCCGGATGCCGGAACAGGGGCACCCATCGTCCCGCCTTCGATGGGCCGGTCGTCCCGGCCAATGGTCCCGCCTCACATTCATCCCGGCTGTCGGACAGGTCATGGCCCGCGTCGAGCACGGATTGATAGCGGGACCTGGGCTCCTTGGCGAGACAGCGCCGGACGATCCGGTTCAGCGAGGGCGGCAGGTCGTCGTTGTACGCTCCCACGGGTTCAGGTTCGTCCTTCAGGGTGCTGCTGATTACGGATACGTAGTTGTCCCCGGTGAAAGGCCGGCTGCCCGCAAGGGCCTCGTACATCATGACGCCCAGGCTGAAAATGTCGCTTCGGTGATCCCCCCGGTTTCCCATGGCCTGTTCCGGCGACATGTACGCGGGGGTGCCCATCACGGCGGCGGCCTGCGTAAGGCTCACCGTGGGAGCGCCGCCATCGGTTTCGCCCGGCGCCTCCGCGACAATCCGGGCCAGTCCGAAGTCCAGGATTTTCGGGACGCCTTCGTCCGAGATCATGACGTTCGCCGGTTTCAGGTCCCGGTGCACGACGCCCCGTTCGTGGGCATGGTCCAGGGCCTCTACGATGGGCGTGAACCAGTCGTAGAAGGATTCCAGCGGGAGGGGCGCGCCGGAGAGGTGCTCATGGAGCGGCCGGCCGGGCACGTATTCCATGGTGATGAAGTATATCGTGCCGGAACCGCCGCTTTGGGAATTGCGGACTTCGGGACGGTCCGTGCCGGAACCGCCGCTTTCAGGTTCGCCGCCGCCCGAACCATCCTGCCCGCCGCCAGCGCCCGCCGGGGACGCCTCCTCGATGGCGTATACCTGGGCTATGTTCGGGTGGTTGAGCTTGGCGGCGGCCTCGGCTTCGACACGGAACCGCTGGAGGAAAACCGGGTCGCCGGCCAGTTCCTCCGGCAGCACCTTCAGGGCGACCTGCCGTTTCAGACGGGTATCCTCGGCCAGGTATACCTCGCCCATGCCTCCCCGTCCGAGGACGCTCACGATGCGGTAATGGAGCACGACGTCGTCCTTCCGCATGTCCCTCACTCCGTCTCCGTCATCAGTCCAGTTCGTCCAGACCAGTCCGTTCGTTCCGACCAGTCCGTTCGTTCCGGCTAGTCCAGCTCGTCCACGCGCACGGGCCGGCCTTCCGCCGCGGACCGGTCGGCGGCGAACACGACGCGGTGAGACTCGGAGGCGGTGTGCATATCGGTGTGCGGCATGGGGCCGCCCTGCCGGATGCTGTCGACGAAAGCCTGGAACTGGGGTTCGTATGGATGATCCTGCACGTCGCCCGAGTCGATCAAAGAGGTCTCGAGCGTGCTCCACCGGCTCCGGTCCAGACCACTGAGCTTTTCCGAGTAGAACCGGTTGTCCAGCAGGCTGCCTTCGCTGCCCACCAGGTGCACGTGGAAATAGTAAGGCTGCAGGCAGTCGATGCAGGAGGTCACCTTGGCGATCCGATTTCCGCCCTCGAACCGCAGAATGGATACGCTCGTGGTGTCGTATTCGTAAGGCGCGAAGTGGGGGCTCGAAGACTTCGTATTGTAGCTGGTGACTTCCTCCACCTTGCCGTCCATGAAGAAAAGGAGGGCGTCCAGGGCGTGGCACCCGGCGGTCAGCAGGCTGGTCCCGCCGAAATCCTTCTTCACGTTCCAGTCGTACTGGCCGTACCACGGTCCGACGCCGTGGTAGTAGTCGACTTCGGCGTAATGGAGGGCGCCGAGGAGCCCCTGGTCGATGACGGAACGGATCAGGGTGAAGTGGGCGCTGTAACGGCATTCGAAACAGACGCAGACCGTCACGCCGGCCCGGTCCACGGCGGACTGGACGCGCGCGGTGTCTGCGGGAGTCAGGGCGATCGGCTTCTCGATGATGAGATGCTTGCCCGCCTCCGCGGCGGCCACGGCCTGGTCGGCGTGAAAGGGATGGGGCGTGCAGATATCGACGACGTGAATATCGGGATCGGCGAGCATCTCTTCATAGTCGACACAGGACTTCAGCGGCGTTCCGAACTGCGCCGACAGGACCGCGTCGTCGTGGGTCCGGCGGGAGCATACGGCGGTGACGCCGGCGCCTGTCACGGCCTTGAACGCGTCGATGTGCGCCCCGGCCACCCAGCCGAGGCCGACGATGCCTATGTTCAGTTGGTTCACGATCAGCCTCCGGATCTTTGCAACGTGTTCAACATGGCCGTCCAGCGGCCATGGTCGGTTTCCAGCCTGCCGAGAGACGTGCGGTCGAAGACAAAAGGATAGTGGGCCATCGCCGCAGCGTGTTTGTCCGGATCGTCGGCGCAGCAGTCCTCGACGACGGCGGCCAGGAACCCGCGCTGCACCGCCGAAGCCGCCGTGAAAAGCACGCAGACGGAGGTTTCCAGGCCCGCAACCAGTATAAAGGATTTCCGCGCGCGCTGTAAATGGGTTAATAAGTCCGGTTGATGGAAAGCGTCGAAGGTCCGCTTCCGGATAACGGGCTCGCCGGTCCGTTCCGCGGCGCAGGGCAGCACGTCGGCGCCGGCCGTTCCCCTGACGCAGGGTATCTCCCCCCTGATCCGGTATGGCACCATCCAGTCCGTCCCGTCCGGTTCGAACTCCGCGTGCACATGTACGACGTCCAGGCGCGACCTTCGGCAGTAATCCAGCAGCCCTTCGACCTTCGACGGAAAATCCGGAAAGGCCTGCGCCGTTTCTTCCGGCCAGAAATCCCGCTGGACATCGATGAGCAACAGAACGAACCGGCGCCAGTCTATCGGGTCGGCCATGGATACGCTTTCGGATGAAGGAGATCGATGTACGTGGATAAGGTCCGGGCGGTGGCCAAACGTGAAGCACAGGCCCGTAATCTAATTTCCCGGCGGCCTACGGGCAAGACGAAATCCCCTTCCGTCTCGGTGGCAACGGGTTGCCGAGGGTCCGGAAAAAACAAAGGGCATTTCTACGCCTTCCCGCCCTTGACATTCCCATGTGCCAGTATAGATTGAACATTATCCTGGATATACGGCGCGGGCATCGTCCCGCGTCGCATCTTTTTACGGTAATCCTTACATGCATTTCGATCCTCGGCAACTGTTCGAAGACGGTTTTCTTGTGCTTCGTGGGGTGGTTCCCCCTGACTGGCTCGGTCCCTTGAGGGACAGCTTCGAGCGCATGGTGGAACGGCAGAAAGGAATCTGGGCCAAGGAAAGAAAGCCCAATGATCCGCCCGGAGGACAATGGGAGCTCAGCCACCAGCCCAGGCTGCATTTCGAGTCCCTCGTGGACGAGGACACGGCCAATACCATGGCCTTCTGTCTCCACGACAACACCATGGGGGCCAGCCGGCGCATCATGAACGCGGAGGCCGCGGGCAACACGGGTTTCTTTTTCATGTGCAATCCAGTGGAGGACCGTGGACCGGCGGCGTGGCACCGGGACATCCATCCCATCGACCAGGCGCCGCTGAGAGGACTTCAGGACGACTTGCTGCACAACGCACCCGGATACCTCCAGTGGAACATCCCATTATACGATGACAACGTGCTATGGGTCATGCCGAAGAGTCACCGAAGGGGGAATACCGACGAAGAGAACCAGTGCCTGGAACGGAATCCCCGTGAGCCGCTGCCCGGAGGCGTCCAGGTCGAATTGAACGCAGGCGACGGGGTGGTCTATACCAATACGATCCTGCACTGGGGGAGCAACTACAGCGCCAGGACGCGGCGCACCATCCACCTGGGTTACCGGTCCTACGGCGGGCCGATTTTCCCCTATGTCAACCGGACCTTCAGAGACCTTTCCTTCATCGAATGCCTTCCAGCTGATCAGCAGGCCGTTTTCAAAGATATCAGACACAGGTATGGCGACGAGTCCGACCTGATCGAGTCCATCTTCCGTGCCGCCATCGACCGGAACGAATGCGCCTTCCGGGAAGGCGTCGACGCGCTGCATCCCGGAAAGGCCGGCCGGATCGTTTGCGTCGTGCTCCTGTCCAAGATCGTGTACAAGATGAAGTTCGGCGCCCATCCCGTCCGAAGGCATTACGGCAGCGACATTTCGCACGACGAAGACCTGAAGCCCCGGTTTACCGATGGGGAACTGGACACCCTCTGGCGGCGCTTCGCCCCGCTGGACAAACAACTACAATCCGAAGCCATGCAGTACGTGCCGGGTTTTCAGTCGGACCCCATGCACTACTACTTCGAGGAAATGCCGTCCAGCCTGAACATGGACACCTTCATGGCGGGGTGGCGTATCAACTGACATGGCGGGGTGGCGTATCAACTGAACGCGCCGCTTCCTCCGCCAGCGGGAGAACACGATGAAAATCACATCCGTCGCCGTGTGGACCGTAGTCGTGCCCATCATACCGGGCCGTGTGCACAGTCCGATATACACCGACAAGTCCGGGTGGGACCTGGTGCCCAAGCACATCATCCGGGTAGATACGGACACCGAGTTCTCCGGCATCGGGGAAACCTGGCGGGGCATGCCCATCGAGGAGGTCCGGGAAGGCGCGAATCGCCTGATCGGCCGTGACCCCGAGGCCATAGCGCTCCAGGATATCTTCGGGCGCCAGGCTGAAAAGGCCGACGACGACATGACGGTGGGCGCCGGTCCGGCCTACGACGCCTGCGAGATGGCCGTGCTGGACCTGGTGGGACGTGTCAGGGGCGTACCCGTGCACACGCTCCTCGGCGGCGCCGTGCGGGACCGCGTCCGGGCCGACTACTGGATGGGACATCAGACGCCCGAGGACGGCCGCAAGGCGGTGGAACGGGCGTTGCGGCACGGGTTCAAGGGCGTCAAGATCAAGTGCCGGATCGAAGAGCCCATGTACGAACGGCTGAAGGCCATGCACGACGTGGGCGGTTCCGAATTCAAGGTTACCGTGGACCCCAACGAACGGTTCCACACCGCGGCGCAGACCATCGAACTGGCCGAGCGCCTCGAGCCGCTCGGGAACGTGGAGGTCTTCGAGGATCCCATTCCGAAGTCGGATATCGAGGGCTACGAGGAAATACACCGGGCCATTCCCTTCCCCCTCGCCATGCATCTGGGAGACGGTCCCGGCGTGGTGCGAGCCCTGCAGGCCGACGGGGGCCGGGGCGTGGTGGACTGCGTGAACCTGGGCGGCAGCATGTTCGGTTTTCAGCGCAACGCGGCCACGGCGGCGGCCGCCGGGCTGCCTTGCTGGCACGGATCGGGAAACGACCTGGGCATTGCCGACACTTCCTACGTCCACGCCGCGGCCGCGGCGCCCAACTGCACCATGGCATCCGATTTCGTGGGCGGGTGGACCCGGGAGGACGACCTCATCGTCGAGCCCATAACCTATGAGAACGGATACGTCCCCACGCCGATGAAACCGGGGCTGGGCTGCGACCTGGATTACGACGCGCTGCAGCGGTACACGCAAAGCCACGAGGAATTGAACTGAAACGTCATTCCGAACCACGAAAGGAGCGTCCATGCGCTTGATCGCCGTGGGCTGCGAATATTCCGGCGTTACTACACTGATCGACGGCCTCTATGCCTGGGGCAATGAACGGGGCGTACATCACCACCTCGACGATCACTTCACCATACCGGACGCCTATCACCTGGACGAGGAGGAGCAGCAGGGATTTATCGACATGTTGCCGGCCATCAAGGAGCGGTTTCAACGGTTCCAGATCGTGTACCACGTCCGCCTGATGCACAAGTTCGATCACATCCTCCTCGGCGGATTTCATATCGAGGAAATGGTCTACGGCCCCCGGTACTATTACCCGGGGATCAACATCGCGGTGCGCGAATACGAGCCGGACATGCCCGACGACGCGATCCTGGTCCATCTCCACGCCCGGCCGGAAGTCATTCGGCGTCGTATGGAGACGGCGCCCCATCCCCGTCAGCTCGTTCTGGCGGAGGACGTGGAGAGCATCCTGGAACGGTTCGAAGAGGAAGTCGCGCAGTCCTGGATACACCGGAAGTTCGCCATAGACACGTCCGATTTGACGCCCGAGGGACTGCTGGACACGTTCCTGGCGCGGTCCGTCCCCTACCTGAATGCCCGGGACGCGCTGACCAGGATGCAGTGATCGGAGCGCGCTGGCTGGATGCGGTGATTGGAAGCGCGGAACGATAAGCTGACATAACGTCCGGAGTCAAGGAGCCGAAATGAAAATCACACACGTGGGGGCCGTACTGCTCCAGCCTATTCCCTGGGTGCTGGTCAAGGTGAAGACCGACGAGGGACTGGTCGGCATCGGAGAAGCGTATCACGGCGCGGGGGTCCACCAGATCGCCACCGACCCGAGGCTCGTCGAACGGGCGCTCATCGGCAAGGACCCGCGCAACGTGGACAGGCTGTTTCATGATATGATGGGTTCCATGTCCGCTTCCGGTTTCTACCAGGGCGCGGTCATGAGCGCCATCAGCGGAATCGAAATGGCGCTCTGGGACATCACGGGACAGGCCTGCGGCGTGCCCATCTGGCAACTGCTCGGCGGGAAATTCAGAGACCGCATCCGCATATACAACGACTGTCACGCGGGGGACGAAGAAACGCCGGAAGCCTACGCGGAGAAGGCCAGGGCCGTGGAAGCCCGGGGCTTCGACGCCATCAAGTTCGATATCGATCCCCAGCCTTCCCGGCGGGACCCGTACAACCGGACCATAAGCAACCACGACGTGGCCTACTTCGTCGATGTCATCACCGCCTTGAGGGAGGCCCTGGATCCCAACACCGACCTACTGATCGACGCCCACTGGAACTACGCGCCGGTGGATATACTCAAGGTGGCGTACGCCATCGAGGATCTCAACCTGATGTGGCTGGAAGACCCGGTGCCGCCGGAGAACATCGAGGCCATGGCAAAGGTCACCCAGGCCACGCGCGTTCCCATCTGCACCGGGGAGAACTTCTATACGCGCCACGGATTCCGGGAGCTCATCGAGGCGCAGGCCGCGGACATTATCTCACCCGATCACGCGAAGGCGGGAGGCCTGCTCGAAGGGCGGAAGATCGCCGACCTGGCCGACATGTACTACATCCCCCTGTCGCCGCACAACATCTGCGGACCCATCGGCACGGTGGCCGTCTGCCACCTGTGCGCGGCGGCGCCCAACTTCCAGGTGCTGGAATTCCATCACCTGGACGACGAGATGTGGAATACACTGACGGTGGAAAGAGACCTGATACAGAACGGGTACATCGACCTGCCCACGAAGCCGGGCCTGGGCGTGACGCTGGACGAGGATACGGCCCGGCGCGCGGCCCGTGAAGACCTGGGCTTCTTCTAAACAGGCGCAATACGCATCGTGTGATTGCTTCTCTATCGTAGAAAACGCGATGAGACCCGCGTCGCGGCGAACTGGAATACCATGGGATACGACGCTGAAATCGTGGGGCCGCGGATGAACCCGGACCTGACCCCCGAACTGGAACGAGAGACGGCCTTCTTCCGGAAATGGGGCTATCTCGTCGTCGAAGACGCCCTGAACGTTCAACAGGTCGAAACGCTCAGAGGCGCACTTGACGAGACCTTCGTCCGGCGTGGCGAGACGTTTACGCACCAACTCCTGGAAGAAGACGACCGGTTCGCCTTCCTGCTCGACCATCCGCCCGTCCTGGACCGCATGAAGGCCATCCTGGGCAACTGCGTCCAGCTTCACAGCGCGACGGCCCGGGTAACGAAACCCGGCGAACCCGACCAGAACTGGCACCGGGACATACCCTGGCCCAAGGACCCGGAGCCGCCGCCCTACGGCAATGAACCGGGACAGATCAACTGCGGGTACTACCTCGACCAGTTGACCATGGAGAACGGACCCATCGTTATCGTCCCGGGCAGCCACCGGGCGCCCTTCAAACCGCCTGAGACGCATGCCCGGTTTCCGGACGAGAAGCACGTGCTGGCCAGGCCGGGACAGGCGGTCATGTTCGACGGCTGGCTCTTTCACCGCGGGGCCGCAAACCAGTTCGGAACGGAACCGCAGAGTCTGCCTGATGTGCTACCAGAACGCCTGGATGAAGTCCCGGGAACCCTTCGACGGCCCCCGGGTGACGGCCATGCGGGAGAACGGAACGAAGGAACAGAAACTGCTGCTCGGCGCAATCGACCGGTGGTAGCGCATATGGATGAGTGCCTTCCATGAATGTGGATGAGCGTCTTCCATGAGCGAAAACGGCATTGAGCAGGGCATAGCGGACGAATCATGAGCGAAACAGTATTCAGCGGGGCGCCCGAGCGCGACGCACATCTGATGGACATCCACCGGGCCGAACTGCCCGTACGCATCGGCATCTCGTCCTGCCTGCTCGGCGAGCGGGTCCGCTACGACGGCGGGCACAAGCGCGACGATTACCTGGTGGACGTAGTCGGCCGGTACGTGGAATGGGTCCCGGTCTGCCCGGAAGTGGAAGCGGGCATGGGTACCCCGCGGGAGACCGTGCAGCTGACGCGGGTAGACGGCGATATCCGGATGCTGACGAAAGCAGGCGTCGACCAGACCGACAGGATGGACTGGTTTGCCCGGCAGCGCGTGCAGACCCTCGAGCAGGCGAAACTCAGCGGATACATCCTTAAAAGCCGGTCCCCCTCCTGCGGCATGGAACGGGTACCCGTGGTCCAGCCTGAGGGCGCCGCCCTCAGGAACGGGCGCGGCATATTCGCCCGGCGGTTGATGGAAGCCTTGCCCCATCTGCCTGTGGAGGAAGAGCAGAGGCTGAACAATGGCCGGGTCCGGGAGAACTTCATCAGCCGGGTCTTCGCCTGTTACCGCTGGCTGCAGCTGGTGTCGTCGGGTCTGACCCGGGAGTCGCTGATGGGTTACCACAGGGCCTACAAGTACCTCCTCATGGCCCACAGCCAGGAAGGCACGCGGCGGCTCGGGCGGTTGCTGGCCAGACCGGAGCGCTATGCCACCACCCTCGAACTGGCCGACGCCTACCTTGACGAATTCAACCGGGTCATGAAACGAACGCCTTCCCGGCGGAATCACACCAACGTGCTGCAGCACATGGCGGGCTACGTGTCCGACCGGCTCGACAGCCGGACGCGCCGTGAACTGACCCGCATGATTCAGAAGTACCGCGAGGAACTGCTGCCCCTGATCGTCCCCGTCGTCATGCTGCGGCACTACGTCAGGGAATTCGATATCACCTACCTGAAAGACCAGACCTACCTGCATCCTTTCCCCGGCGAACTGATGCTCCTCAACCAGTTGTAGCGCCGGTTGTTTGGCGAATGTCCGCGTTGGACATACTCCTTGACCGGTCTCCACCGGGCCCTTTTCTTATATTGATTGTTTCCCGGCACATTTTGGGCCGCGTCACGAGCCCTTTATGCCGTTCCATGCGAACGAAGGAACACCAGGCATGCCGCAGAAATCGTCACCGATTCAGCTTACCGACGCACAGATCGGCCGGTTCCACACGGAGGGCTATCTCGTCGTCCCCGACCTGCTGACGGCGGATGAGGTGGAAGCGTTCCTGCGGCACCAGGCCGACCCGGAAGCCGAGTCGCTGCGGCAGGGCCTTCGAACCCACCTGTCCGACCCCTACTGGCGCGAGCTGGCCCACCATCCCAACGTCGCCGGCGTCGCTGCCCAAATCCTGGGCGGCCGGCCCTGTATCGTGCAGACCATGTACATGGCCAAGGAACCGGCCAAACCGGATGAGCAACTGGGAGGAGCCGGCATATCGCTTCACCAGGACTCCCACTACCTGCCCAACGAGCCCGACACGCTGATGGCCTGCTGGATCGCCATGAGCGATACGGATCCGGAGAACGGCGGACTGTGCGTTGCGCCAGGCAGCCACAAAGACGACTTGCGGGAAACGACCCTGAACACCAACCCGGAGCACACCAGCTGGGTAACCGAATACGGCATGCGGTCGCCCGACGGCCGCGAATGGACCGAGGAACTCTACTCCTTCGACGTCGTGGGCATCGGGGAAGAGGACCTCGTCCGGCTGACGGTTCCGTGCGGGAGCGGCGTCTTCTTTACCAGCAGGACGGTGCACGGATCCTATGCCAACCGGTCCCATACCCGGCCCCGCCTGGCCTTCGCCGTCCACTACGTGAAGGAAGGCACCTGGGTGTTCCGCACCGACGTGCAGGACACGACACCGGTAGACCTTCAACAGGTCTGACCCCAAACGAGGCCGACCAGCCCAAGGATCCCCATGGAACGACTCAACGTCATTCTGTTGCCCATGCGCCGCCTGTACACCCCCTGGTGCGAGAACATCAAGGCGGCCATCGGGGACCGGCACAATCTGGCCGAGCTCGACGACGACCGGCCCCTGGCGCCTCAGTTCGCCGGCATGGACGTGGTGATCGACCAGGGCGGAAGCGTGGGCACGCGGGAGATGATGGACGCGGCGGCCGACTGCCGGCTGTGGCAGATCGTGGGGACGGGCTTCGACCACTTCGACCTGGCCTATATCAAGACGAAGGGCATCCCGACGGCCAATACGCCCGGACTGTTCAGCGACGTCGCCCTGGCCGAAACGGCCATGATGTTCATTATCATGCTGTCGCGGCGCTACCAGGAAGCGGCGGACAACTTTGACGCGGGCCGTTTCTACGATCCGCTCGGTTACGAATTGGAGAACAGGACCCTGGGCATCATCGGATTCGGCGCGAGCGGTCAGGCCCTGGCCTGGCGGGCGAAGCCCTTCGGCATGCGGATCATGGGCATCGACGTCCGTGAGATCGAGTCCGAAGTGCTAGGCGACATTCAGCCGGATTTCATGGGAACTCCGGACGACCTCGACCGGGTCGTGGCGGAGAGCGACTTCCTCTCTCTGCACCTGCACCTGAACGACGAAACCCGCCACATTATCGACGGGCGGCAACTGGCGCGCATGAAGCCGACGGCAAGCATCATCAACGTGGCGCGGGGCGCCCTGGTGGACGAAGCGGCCCTGTACGACGCCCTCGTATCCGGGAAGATCGGCGGCGCCGGCCTGGACGTGTTCGCCCAGGAACCGCCGGACCCGACGCTGCCCGTATACCGGTTGCCCAACGTGGTTGCCACGCCGCATATCGCGGGCGTTACGGACGGCACCGCCCGACGCAGGGCCGCCGCGGCCGCGGAGAACACGGACCGGATCGCCCGGGGACTCGACCCCCTGTACCGGATCGACCTGTGACCGCCCGCGCGGAAGCCGCCGCACCTTCCTACATGACCGAAATGACCACCGCCGAAGCCATCGTCCGGACCCTGGTCTCCCACGGCGTCGATACGGTCTTCGGGCTGCCGGGCGTTCAGAACGACGCGCTCTACAACGCGTTCCACGACCATCGCGACCGGATCAGGGTCATCCACACCCGGCATGAACAGGGCGCGGCCTACATGGCCCTCGGTTACGCCCTGTCCACGGACCGGGCCGGCGTCTACAACGTGGTCCCCGGACCCGGGTTTCTCAACAGTACCGGCGCCCTTTGCACGGCCTATGCCACCAACGCGAAGGTCCTGTGCCTGACCGGCGAGATCCCTTCGAAGTTCATCGGCCGCGGCATCGGCCAGTTGCACGAAATCAACGACCAGTTGCGGGTGCTCCGTTCTCTGACCAAGTGGTCCGCCCGCATCACGGGACCGTCCGAGGCGCCTGGCAGGACGGCCGAGGCCCTGAGGCAACTGCAAGCGGGCAGGCCCCGTCCCGTGGGCCTGGAATGCCCCTGGGACGTGCTCGCGTCCGAAGGCGCGGTGGACCGGATTCCCGGTCCGCTGCCCATCGCGCCCGACCCCGTCGACACGGATGCCCTTGAAGAGGCCGCGCGCATCCTCGGGCGGGCCGAGAACCCCATGATCTTCGTGGGCCGAGGCGCCATGAACGTGCCTGAGGAGGTGCGGCAACTCGCTGAACTGCTCCAGGCGCCGGTCGTCAGCTACCGGACGGGGCGGGGCGTGCTGGACAGCCGCCATTATCTCAGTCTCACCAACCCGTCCGGACACAGGCTGTGGCCGAAGGTGGACGTCGCCCTGGCCGTGGGCTCCCGGATGGAGATACCCCAGCTCAACTGGGGCGTGGACGAGAACCTGACCATCGTCCGCATCGATGCGGACCGGGCGGCCCACGACCGGATCACCATGCCGGACCTGCCCATCACGGCGCGAACCGAAGACGCCATGCCCCTGCTGATCCCCCTTGTCTACAAACACAACCGGCCGCGCGCGTCTAGAAAATCCGAAATGGAGACGCTGAAGGAAGAAACGGCGGCCATGCTCGCATCCGCCCTGGAACCCCAGGCCGTCTTCCTTCGGATCATCCGCGAAGAACTGGGCGAAGACGGCATCTTCGTGGAGGAACTGACCCAGGTGGGCTATGCCAGCCGGCAGGTGATGCCGGTGTACAAGCCCTACACGTTCATTTCCACCGGCTACCAGGGCACTTTGGGCTGGGGCTTTCCCACGGCGCTGGGCGTCAAGGCCGCCCATCCCGGCCGGCGCGTCCTCTCCATTTCGGGCGACGGCGGGTTCATGTTTGCCGTGCAGGAACTGGCCACTGCGGTGCAACACGGCATCGGCCTGGTCACGCTCGTGTTCAACGACAATGCCTACGGCAACGTGAAGCGGATGCAGAAGGAACAATACGGCAACCGGGTCATCGCCTCCGACCTCCGAAACCCCGACTTCGTCCGGCTGGCCGAATCGTTCGGGGCCAGGGGACTACACGCGCGCACGCCGGACGAACTGCGCGGGGCGATACGCGAGGGGTTCGCCGGGGACGGTCCCACCGTGGTGGAGATTCCCGTGGGCGAGATGCCGGACGCGGACCGGTTCAAGCGCGGTCCCAGGGTGAGAGGAGGGGGCCGGGACGCCTAGCGGACGGTCCGATTGCGTCATGCTCCTGATCCCCGAAGAAAGCGGGCTGTTCCAGGCCCTCCTGCATCTGGTTAAAACCCGGAAAATGGTCTTCCTCGCCGGATTGCCGGGCACCGGGAAGAGCCTGTTGCTGCAACAACTGGCCATTCTGGCCCACGGTCTCGGGCGGACGCCTCACCTGCTCCAGTGGGACGTCTGCCGGCTGCCGTTCTTGACAAACAACCGGGTGAAGGAACATTATCACGAAGTGGACGGTATTACCCACGCGGGCGTACGCAAGGCGGCCGGCATGTGGTCCCGGCGCGCCGTGGGCAACTGGGCGGAAACGCACCTCGGCCGGCCGGACATCCTCATCGGCGAGGTGCCGGTCATCGGCAACCGGCTGGTCGAACTGGTACGGACGGAGGCAGATCCGGTCGAACCGCTGCTTGCCGACGGGGAGTCCACCTACTTCGCAATCCCCACGCCGTCCCTGCGAGTAAGACGACTCATCGAAACGCAGCGCAAGGAACGGAGCGCCCGGCCCCTGCACGAACGGGAGAAGGGCGATGCGCAGCCCGACATCATGTACGCCCTGTGGGAGGACCTGTGCGCGGTGGCCCGGCGGTTCGGGCTGCTCGATGGAGAAGAACAGGAAAGCCGGACTTGTGACTACGATCCGGACCTGTACTGCGACACCTACGCCGTCCTGCTCAGGCGCCGGCCCGCGGGCCGGATAGACCTGGACCTCCTGCTTTCCACGGAAGGCCGGTCGGTCTACGACCTTTCCGCCGGCCAGCGGGATCTCGTACCCACAGCGACGGAGGTGGAGGCCGCGATCACGGAAATGGAAGACCGGTATCCCCGTCCCGGGGACCTGGAACATAGCGTGGAACACTGGTATGAAGTATAACGGAGAATAGCGATGAAAACAGCGCGGTTCGCCTGTAACGGCCAGGTCCTCGAAGCCGTTTATGAAGACGGAAAACTCATGGTGGGCACGGTGGCCTACGATCCGGAGGACGTCATGTTCCTGCCTCCGGTGGCCCATACGAGCAAGGCCATCGGCGTCGCCCTGGGGTACACGGAGCACGCGAAGGAACTGAACCTGGACCTGCCCGAGGAGCCGATCCTGTTCAACAAGATGCCCCAGACCTTCATCGGACACCGGGCGAAGATCGTCGTCCCCCCTGAATTCGATTACCTGCACTACGAATGCGAACTGGTCGCCGTGATCGGAAGACCGGCGCGCAAGGTGAAGGCCGGCCAGGCCCTGGACTACGTGGGCGGTTACACCATCGGCAACGACCTGACGATCCGCGACTTCGTGAGCAATTACTTCCGGCCGCCCATCAAGGCGAAGGGATTCGATACTTTCGGACCTCTCGGACCCTTCCTGACCACGGCGGACGAGATCGATCCGGCGGACGTGCACCTGCGCACTTACGTCAACGGGGAACTTCGCCAGGAGGGCTGGTCGGGCGACCTGCGCCACAGCGTCGCCGAACTCATCGAGTACATCACGGCCTACATGACCCTGAACCCCGGGGATATGATCTGGTCGGGCACGCCGGAAGGCATTTCCCACATCCACGCGGGCGACCGGCTCCGGCTGGAGGTGGACGGACTGGGCACCCTGGAAAACGACGTGGTCGATCGTCTCAAGGAGGACGTATCATAGCCATCCAGGTCCATCCGAACGAGGCGAAGGCACAACAGCACATCGCCCGGTTCCGCGAGCGGGGCATCGGCCATCTCATCAGCGGTTCGACTGTCCCGTCCGCCAGTGGCGAAACCTTCGAGAACGCCTCACCCATCGACAATGCCGTGCTCTGCGCCGTCGCGAACGGCGGTGCGGAGGAGATCGATGGCGCGGCGCGGGCGGCGAAGACCGCCTTTGGAGACTGGCGGGATACGGCCGGGGCCGAGAGAAAAAGACTGCTGCACCGGGTCGCCGACCTGATCGAAGCCCATGGCGAGGAGATCGCCCTCCTGGAGACCTGCGATACGGGCCAGCCCATCCGCTTCATGTCCAAGGCCGCGGCGCGCGCCGCCGAGAACTTCCGGTTCTTCGCGGACCGTGCCGAGAGCGCATCGGACGGACTGTCCCTGCCGACGGCGGGACACCTGAACTACACGCTGAGGCAGCCTGTCGGACCGGTCGGTATCATCACGCCCTGGAACACGCCCTTCATGCTCAGCACGTGGAAGATGGCGCCGGCGCTGGCGGCGGGCTGCACCGTGGTACACAAACCCGCCGAATGGAGCCCGGTCACGGCCATGCGCCTGGCCGAACTGGTCCACGAGGCCGGCGTCCCGCCGGGCGTGGTCAACGTGGTCAATGGCATCGGCGAAACCACGGGGCGGGCCCTCACCGAGCACCCGGACATCAAGGCCATCGGCTTCGTGGGCGACACGCGGACCGGCCGCGCCATCATGCGCCAGGGCGCCGAAACCCTCAAACGCGTGCATTTCGAACTGGGCGGCAAGAACCCGGTCGTCGTCTTCGCCGACGCGGACCTTGACCGGGCCCTGGACGCCACGGTATTCATGATCTACAGCCTCAACGGCGAGCGGTGCACCTCCGGCAGCCGGGTGCTGGTGGAGCAGAGCATCTATGACGATTTCGTCGGCCGGCTCGCGGAACGCGTGAAGCGTATCCGCCTGGGCAACCCCTTCGACCCGGCCACGGAGCTGGGCCCCCTGATCCACCCGCTGCATCTCGAAAAAGTCCTGGGTTACGTGTCTGCCGGGAAGGAGGACGGCGCCACGTTGATCGCGGGCGGGCGGTGCCCGGTAGACGCGACGGAGGGGAACTACTTCGAGGCCACGCTTTTCGGGGATGCGGACCGGTCCATGCGCATTGCCCGGGAAGAGGTCTTCGGCCCCTTCCTCACCGCCATAGCCTTCGACACGGAAAAAGAAGCGCTGGACATCGCCAACGACGTGGATTACGGCCTGGCCGCCTACCTGTGGACGGGCGACGTCACCCGCGCCCACGACTTCTCCCGGCGGCTCGAAGCCGGGATGGTCTGGGTGAACTCGGAGAACGTGCGCCATCTTCCCACGCCATTCGGCGGCATGAAGTCGAGCGGGATCGGACGGGACGGGGGCGACTACAGTTTTGATTTCTACATGGAAACGAAGAACATCGACATCGCCCTGGGGCGCCATCCGGTGCCGAAGCTGGGCATGGGTTGATGCGCGCTTGAAACCCATGCCGCAGTGCGTCTGAAACCCATGCCGCAGCAGATGTGCGCGAAAGGACATGCCGTGCCCGTACCCGTTGCAAATCCGTCCCCGCCCTTCAATATCGTTCGCGCCAGCCACGCGGAGTGGGGCGTGACCGACCTGGACTACGCGCGGGACTTCTATGTCGACCTGCTCGGGTACGTCTGCGAGGACGATACCGGCGAGGCGCTCTACCTGCGCGGCATGGAGGAACGGAACCACCACTCGCTGGTCCTGACGAAGGCGGACGAACCCGTCGTGCGCCGCATCGCCTTCAAGGTCGCCGGCGAAGCCGATCTGGACCGGGCCGAGGCTTTCTACGCTTCGGCCGGATGCACGGCGGCCTTCGTCGACCGGCACGCCCAGGGCCGCACGCTGCACGTGGAAGATCCCTTCGGCATTCCCCTGGAGTTCTATTACGAAATGGAGCGGCGGGAACTGCTGCTTCAGGAGTACAACCGGTACCGGGGCGCCCATATCCAGCGCATCGACCATTTCAACCTGTTCTCCCATGACGTCAACGGGATGACGGCCTTCTATGCCGAGTCGCTCGGATTCCGGCCCACGGAGGTGACGGTGGCCGATATCGAGGACGAGGAATCGGACCTCTGGGCGACCTGGCTGCACCGCCGGGGCGGCGTCCACGACATCGCCTTCACCAACGGTCTCGGGCCCCGCCTGCACCATGTCGGGGTCTACGTGCCCACGGCCATGGACGTCATCCACTTCTGTGACCGTCTCGCCAGTTCGGAGCACCGCGACGCCTTCGAGCGGGGACCTGGCCGCCACGGCATCTCGAACGCCTTCTTCCTGTACCTGCGCGACCGGAACGGCCACCGGATCGAGCTGTTCACGGGAGACTACGTCACCGTCGACCCGGACCATCCCGCGCGGATATGGGACCTGAAGGACACCCGGCGGCAGACGCTGTGGGGACAGGCCGCCCCGCGGTCGTGGTTCGAGCACGGCACCCCTTTTCACGGGGTCGATCCCGTCCCGTCGAAGCTTGAAGCCGCGCCGGTCATCGCGCCGGAATAGACCCGCAGAAGGAAATCCAGACCGCATTCCAACAGGAGCCCCCATGTCACATACCCATGACGACGAACTCGTTGAGGAGATACTACCAGCGGGCCAGCCCAGGCTGCTCCGTGTATTGACTGCTAAAACCGGTACGGCGGTGATCATCGGGGCGATCATCGGTTCGGGCATCTTCATGGTACCGAGCACGGTGGCCTCGCAGGTCGGCTCGCCCGCGCTCAGCCTGTTCGTGTGGATCATCGCCGGCGTGCTCGCCCTTGCGGGCGCGCTGTGCTACGCGGAACTCGGCGCGGCCATTCCGAGGAGCGGGGGCACCTACGCCTTCCTCAGACGCGCTTACAACACGGACCTGATCGCCTTTCTCTTCGGGTGGGCCTTTCTCTTCATCATCATCACCGGCGCCATGGGCGCGGTGGCCACCGTCTTCGCCCGGTACGCCGGCGGACTCTTCGGCATCGAAGACCTCTGGACCGAACGTTTGCTGGCCGTGGGATGCATTCTCTTCCTGACCGTGGTCAACTGCCTGGGCGTCAAGATCGGCGGGTCGGTTCAGAACGTGTTCGCCTTCATCAAGGTCGGCGCCGTCCTGGCCGTCATCCTGCTCGGTTTCTTCCTGGCTTCGGGCACGGAAGTCTCCTGGACCCCACTGGTGCAGGAAAAGACGGGGACCGCGCTCCTGGGCGGCCTGAGCCTGGCGATCCTGGGCGCGCTCTTCGCCTACAACGGCTGGTTTTTCGTGACGTTCATCGCGACGGAAATCAAGGACCCCGCGCGGAGCATACCACGGGCGATTTTCGCCGCGCTGGCGATCGTGGCCACGGTCTATATCCTGGCCAACGTCGTATACCTCACGGTCCTTTCATTCGAGGAATTGCAGATGTCCCGGCGGCCGGCGGCCGATACGCTGCAGGCCCTGGTAGGCCCCACCGGCGCGATGGCCATCTCGGCGGCCATCATGCTGACGACTTTCGGCACGGTCAACGCCCAGTTGATGGTGGCCCCCAGGGTCTACCACGCCATGGCCAACCACGAGATCTTTTTCAAGGTCTGCCAGTATGTCCATCCCCGATTCCGCACCCCTGTCGTTTCCATCGTAATGCAGGGCCTGTGGGCTTCGGTCTTCGCGCTGACCGGCACCTTCGTCGAGATCGTCAGCTTCGCCATGTTCTACACCTACGTGTTCCTGACGCTCGCGGTGATCGGTCTTATCATCCTGCGCAGGAAGGAACCGGGACTGCGCCGGCCTTACCGGGTATGGGCCTATCCCGTGACGCCCGTCCTGTTCCTGCTGATCGCCTTCGGTGTCCTGGCCAACTCGCTCATTACCGATTACACGCGGCCATTGCTGGGTCTCCTGATCCTGGCGATCGGCCTGCCCTTCTACTTCTATTGGAAAAAGCAGCAGCGGGAGAAACCGGCAGGAGCTTAAGAGGTAACATGTCACGACCGCACATCATCTACATCCTGTCTGACGAGCACGCGGGACAGGCCATGGGTCACGCCGGGGATCCCAATCTGCGGACCCCCACCATGGACCGCATGGCCGCGGAGGGGGTGAGTTTCGTACGCGCACGGGCCAACTGTCCCGTCTGCACCCCGTCGCGGGGCACCATCTTCTCGGGCCGCCACGCCCACGCCGGACCGGTGCAGGGGTTCCACGACGTGTACAAGCCGGCGGCGCCGAGCACCGCCACCATACTTCGGGAAGCCGGTTACCATACGGCCTACTTCGGCAAGTGGCACTGCGGGACGGTGCGCGACCAGATCCCCCCGGACGTGCGGCGCGACCCGGGATACTACGACCTGGAAGCGGCGGCGCGCACACCGGAATTCCACCGGGGCGGTTTCCAGGACTGGTACGGATTCGAGATGAACAATGCGCCGTTCAAGGGCTTCTACTACCGGGACAGCGACGTCGATCCGACGCGCATGCCGGGCTATCAGACCGATGTATTGACCGACATGGCCATTGCGTACCTGCAGGACTACGACAAGGACCGCCCGCTCTTTCTCGTCCTCAGCGTGGAGCCGCCCCACTGGCCCCTTGAAGTGCCAGATGCGTACATGCGATTCGACCCGGCATCCCTGAAGACCCGCCCCAATTTCGGCGGCACACCCGGGCTTCGGGAGCGGCTTGCGGCCTATTACGCCATGATCGAGAACCTCGACTGGAACATCGGCCGCCTGCTAGGCGCCGTCGAAGGCATCGACGAATTCCGGGACAACTCGGTCACGGTGTACTTTTCGGATCACGGCGACTTCATGGGAAGCCACGGCCAGATGGAGGACAAGGGACATCCCCACGAGGAGTCCGCGCGGGTACCGGTAGTTTTTTACGCACCCGGGTTCCTTGAGCCCCAGGGCGCGAAGATGGACCTGTTCAGCCTGGTGGACATGGCGCCCACGACCCTGGGCCTGGCCGGCGTGCCCGTACCCGGGCACATGCAGGGTACCGATTTCTCGCCGGCCCTGAGGGGAGAGCATTCCAGCGGTCCTCCTGACGTGCTGCTCGAAATGGTGGGCGCGCCGCGGGTCCATTTCGACTACGCCGACTGGCGTGGGCTGGCCACGGACCGGTGGAAGTACGCCTTCTACGAGACCGGCCACGAAGTGCTCTTCGACCTGTGGGAAGACCCCTATGAAATGAACAACCTGGCGGACGCGAATCCGGCCGTTCTGCGTGATCTGCGGACACGCCTGCTCGAACTGCTGGAAGCCACGCGAGAACCCTATTTCGACGTCATCGTGCGCCACGGAGTCCGTCCCGACGGACCCGCCCTGAACATATCCCGGCGCAGGCGAGACGGCATTGCGCCGTCGTGGGACGGCCTGATACGCAACGCGTGACGTGCACGAAAACCGCGGCACGCAAGCTTAACATTTGAACGCGGGGGACAGCCATGCTGGAACAGTTTCGACGCGACGGATACATCCTGATTCCGGACGTCTTCAGCGACGAAGAAATGGACGCCGCGCTTGATGCCATGGAACGCAATTTCTACGGCAAGTCCTATGCGTCCTGGCTCGAGGACTTCGGACGAGGCGAACAGAGATCCGTGGGCGATGGATTCACCACGAAACAGGACGAGGTGGTGGGACGGTCCCAGTTTCCCGTCGGCGATCCGGCCCTCGACCGGCTCATCGAGAACGACCGCTATCTCGACCTGTTCGAACTGTTCCTGGGCGACCGGCCAAGTTATTGCAACGCTCATCTTTTCATGCGCACGGGACCGGTGGACGAACGATACCCCGACGAGTCCTGGAGCGGATATCACGTCGACCACAACACCAACTGCGTCCTTCCGCCGTCCACGGACGCGGGACGCTTCTCCTACATCAACTCCGGCGTATACCTCCACGACGTCGAAGACGACGGCGCGCCCATGCTGCTCGTTCCGGGGTCGCACACCCGGGCGGCCGAGGTCTTTGCCGAGGGATGGGACACGGGCAACATGGCGAGCGTCAGCCATGTGCGGGACATCCGCAAGGCCGGCCTGGAGGAGCCGGTCCCGGCCGTGGGCACAAAGGGAACCGCGGCCTTCTATTCTTCCTACCTGCTCCATTCGGCGCAGCCTTTTGAAAACCGAAAGAAACAGCGGGCGTTCTGGACCCTGTCCATGTGCCGGCGCGACGCCGACCGGTGGACCCGGTTCTCGAATCCCTTCATCTACGGTGAGCGGGAGTACATGCTTCCCTTCATCACGCAGACGAACCCGCGCGTCCGGTCGCTGTTCGGCTGGCCCGAACCCGGTCATCCCTACTACACGGAACAGACCCTGGGCCTGCTTGCCCACGCCTTTCCAGGCATCGATACGGCCCCCTATCGCGATGCGATGTCGTGATCATCATGATCTTGACATTAATGCGCATTTCGCGTTATCCTGATGTTGCATAAACCGCCCTGAACCCCTCCCTGGACCATGTGCGACTACACCGGCCCCATTCCCATACCCAAGATCGACATCCATACCCATATTCTGCCCGAAAACTGGCCCGACCTGCACAAGCGGTACGGGTACGGCGGGTTCGTCGAACTGGATCACTACCGGCCGGGATGCGCACGCATGATGATCGACGGCAGGCAGTTCCGCGAGATTCAGGCCAACTCGTGGGATCCGCCGGCCCGGATCGGGGAATGCGACGACGCCGGCGTGCACGTCCAGGTCCTGTCCACCGTCCCGGTGATGTTCAGCTACTGGGCACAGCCGGCGGACGCGCTGGACCTGTCCCGCATGCTCAACGACCATATCGCCGGGGTGACCGATACCTGGCCCCGCAGGTTTATCGGCCTGGGCACGGTGCCGATGCAGGCGCCCGACCTGGCCATCCGTGAAATGGAGCGGTGCGTCCGGGAACTGGGGCTGTCCGGCATAGAGATCGGGACCCACATAAACGGCAACAACCTGAGCGAGCCCCACCTGTTCCCGGTGTTCGAAGCGGCGGCTGAACTGGGCGCCGCGGTGTTCATCCATCCCTGGGACATCATGGGACA
>JAJEHX010000049.1 GCA_022823465.1 Candidatus Latescibacterota bacterium | reverse complement strand
TCCTCCTTCATCTTCTCCACTGCGCCTGCCATGCGTTTGCGTGACCTCAACCGGTTCAACGCCAGGTTCCGAACGATGCGGTACAACCAGGGACGGATTTCGAGCGTCATGCACCGATCCGCATCGTACTTTCCGGTGAGTGTGACGTAGGCCTTGACGAAGGCTTCCTGCGTAACGTCGAGGGCATCGTCCGAACCACCGAGCATGTGGAAGGCATAGGTGAAGAGCCGGTCCTTGTATGCCGCCACCAGGTCCGCCACCGCGTCCCTGTTTCCGCGATGGATTTCCAGCGCGATGCATTGTTCATTTACTGCACTCATATGGATTGCTACACTCCTCAATTCGTCGCCGGCTTCAGAACTATAACACCGTGTATCGGTGTTTCGTTCGTTTAAAATGATACCCCGCGTCCTACTTGACAGTTTCTTGCCCAATACCTTCCTTGCACCTTGGCGACGATGCCAGAAACTATCAGGAACAGGCCATTCGCGTAGCGATTAAGGAATCACAGAAATGAAGACGAGTGCTCGATATGTGAAAATAGTGGAATGGTCAGAAGAAGGTCAGTGTTTCGTTGGCAGCTGTCCCGGCCTGTTTTACGGTGGATGTCATGGTGATCAGGAAAAGGAAGTGTTCTCCGAGTTATGCCGGATTGTCGAAGAAACCATCGCTTTGTATAGACGTGAAGGCCGGTCCCTTCCTTCACCTACCGCGGGTAAAGACTACGCCAACAAGATGCTGGACGTCGTCTGAAACCTCAAACCGCGCCTACCCTCCGCCCCCCAGCACCCGTTCCCAGAATCCCCTCGGCTCGTCGTTCCCCTGTCCGTCCTCCGCGATATAGATCGTAAAGGCCGTGTTCCCGATCTGCTCGCCGCGCCAGGAACGGAAACCCCGTCGGTTCGGTTCGAGTGCGTCCCCCCGGATGTCCGGCTTCCATATCTGGTTCATCGTCGGGTACCACACGAAGAGGCCGCCCACTTCCTCCACCAGGATGCGTTCGGCCTGCCGATACACGTCCATCCGCGTTTGGTAGTCGCCGACGACTCCTCCCGCCCGGACCACCAGTTGGTCGAATCGGTCGTGTTTCCAAGCGTGGCGCCCGGAGGAAAGCCAGAGGTTCATCAGGCTGCTGGGATCGATGAAGTCGGCCCCGAAACGAACGAGTCCCAAGGGAAGCTGGTGGCTGTTGATCGCGTCCATGAAGATCTTGACTTCCATGTTGCGCACCACCAGGTCGATCCCGAGGTTCTGCTTGATCATGGCGTGGATCGCCTCGCCCGCCTCATGCACCGGCCGCACGTCGCGCCGGACCCACATCTCTACCCGAGGGAACCCCTTGCCGTCCGGATAACCCGCCTCTGCCAGCAGCTTACGGCCCAGTGCGGGGTCGTACCGCTGGATGGGTTTCAGCGCTTCCGTCGCTTCCGCCGGGAACCCGGGCGGCAGCATTGAGTAGGCGGGAATCGCGAACCCCTGGAGCGCCGTAGCGCACACGGCGTTCCGGTCGATGGCGTGGCTGAAGGCCTGGCGGACCTTCAGGTTGTCGAAGGGCGGGTTGTACGTGTCCATCGTGAGGTAATAGGTCGCGAAGTCGGTGTAGGAATGCAGCTCCCGGCTCAACTGCGGGTCGGTCTTGATCCGGGCGAGTTCGGCATGGTTGGTCACCAGACCGAAATCCACCTCGTCGGCCTCGTAGGAGGCGAGCAGGGGCGGCGGCGTCGACGCGTTGTGGAGCTTGGCGATCAGCGTTTCCAGATAGGGCCGCGCGGCGCCGTGGTAACGGGGATTGGCCTTGAGCACGACCCGGTCCGCCTTGGTCCACTCCTCGAGATAGAAGGGACCGCTGGCGATGGAGGTCTCCGGGCTCGTGGACCAGGCATCGCCGTGCTTCTCCACCGCCTGGCGCGGCGAGACCCAGCTGTCGACCATCAGGTCCGGCATGTACGCGCAGGGTTCGTCGGTCTCGACCAGCAGCGTGTAGTCGTCGATCGCGTGGACGCCCAGCGAGTCCAGCGGCATGCGGCCTCCCACGACCTCGCTCCAGTTCCTGATCGGCCGGTAGTACCACTCCACGTCGTAGGCGTTGTCCGGATCCGCGCCGCGCCGCAACGTGAATACGTAATCGTGGGCGGTCAGGGGCTTGCCGTCGGAAAACTCGAGGTCATCGCGCAGGTAGAAGTACCAACCAAGTCCGTCCGCGGTGGGTTCCCAGCTGTTCGCCGCCGCCGGGATCAGTTCGAAGTTCTTGTCGAAACGGATCAGCGGTTCCGCAATGATGCGGTGGCCGTAGGTGCCCTTGTAGATCGTGCGGAACCACTCCATGTAGGTGTTGTCCAGCTGAAACGTGCGGACGTACTGTTCGGAGGGCGGCGCCGCGTCGGGAGGCAGTTCGACGCCCGCGGAATTGACGTACCGGATGGGTGGTTGCGATGGTTGGCCGCCGGCCAGGACGTGCAGGATTCCGGTCGAGGCCGCGCAGCATATCGCGATGATTGCGATGACGCGGGTTGTTGTGATCATGGAGAGGCCATTCGTAAGCCACGATAGAAGATGGAAGGGCTGCCACGATGGAAGGGCCACAAGGTACGTTATTCCCTTGACGCCCCCGCGTCAAGAGAAGGACGGTGATTCGGCTTGAACCCTTATCGGGCGGTCTTTATTTTGCCCGTGGACACCAACAGGCCGGACGAATCACTCCATGGATTCCTTCCTCATTTCCCAGGCGCTCGCCGCCGTCGCATTCACCTGCGGCGTGGTCTCCTTCCAGTGCAAAGAGCGGCGCAATGTTTTGCTCTGGCTGTGCGGCTCGGCGTTGATGAACGCCTTCCACTTTTTCGTACTCGGAAGGAACGGCGCCGGAACATTGTACATCGTTATGGGCGTGCGGGTATTCACGGCGGCCTTCACGACCGACCGGCGCCTCATGTACGTGTTCATGGCGCTGATCGTGGCCGGATTCGCGGTCAGTTACGAACGTCCCCTGGACATCCTGGCGCTCTTCGGATCGCTCTTGCCGACCTACGGAAACTTTCAGAAATCCGTCCGCAAGATACGTCTGATCTACATGGTCTGCGCGGTGACCTGGATGATCCACAACTACATCGCCGGCAGCCCCGTCGCCGTCCTCATGGAAACCACGTTCCTGGTCAGCAACCTGGTCGGGTACTACCGCATTTACCGATACGAGTTGAAAGCCTGAGGGAACAGCCGGCTCGGTGGGATTTACCCGTACATCCGGATCGGAGTCGGCCCGGTCGGACGGTTCTTGCGGGGAGGACGCTGCGCCGTGACCTTCAAGGCCTCCTCCCAGCCCCGGCTCCACGTGTTGTAGTCCGTGAGCACGAATTCGGGATGGCGCCGGCTGCGGACGATGAAGTTGGGGTAGAACGAGCGGCCCGTGGGCAGGCCGGTCTGTTGATACCGCAGGTCGAGGCTCCACCGGATCGATCCGGAACGGTTTGGGATAGACCTGTGCGGGATCAGCTTGTGCATGAGCAGCACGTCGCCCTTCTTCATTGGCAAGGAAAGGATATCGCCTTCGGGCAACCCACCGTCTCCGATGCCGAATCCCTCGCTCCAGTACACCATCCGTTGGCGGTGCACGCGGGGTATGATCTGCAGGCATCCGTTCTCTTCGTCGGTGTCGCAGAGGGGCAGCCATACCGTGAGAATGAACACGGGGTCCGCGTCTTCATGGTGTACCTGCGCGTCCTGGTGCCAGGGCGCCACGTTCTCTCTGACCCGTTCGGCCAGGTCTTCATTGCGCGCGGCCGGTTCGTCCACACCGCCACTTCCACCGTGGGTCTGGGCCCCCTCATCCCCGTTCCCACCGTGGATCACGTTGTCCGGCAGCTTGGCCCTGAGATGCTGGATGGGGCTGCATGTGATTTCGGGTCCGACGAGGGACTGTACCAGGTTCAGCAATCGGTCGTTGCCGAGAAACCGGAATACCGCTTCGGCCCGCATGTTCATGATGTCGATGTCGTCGTAGATCGAGGTATTTTCCCGGGTAACCAGAGCCAGGCGCCGTTCGAAGGGTTCGCCTTCGTGTAATTCGGTAATCCGTCCTTCTTCGTGGAGGCTGCGTGCCCGTTCGTCGACAAAGGCTTCGATGCCGGCGATGACGGGGTCCAGGTCGCCACCGGTGAGCGCGCCTTCAACGATGACGTAGCCTTCTTCCGCGAAATGCCGGAACTGATCCTGTGTGAGTGCCATAGTGGGTTATTCCTCGTTCCGTGTCGTCTCGTCAGGCCGCTCTGGGAATTCAAGCCGCTTTCGGAATGTGCGTGATCAGATTCTGCAGGTGCCGCAACCGTTCGGGAGTGGCCGTGGTAAGCAGCGGGCCGTCCTCCCTGCCGAATACTTCCCGCGTCGTGTAGCCGTGTTGGCGGATGACCTTCCTGAAGGCCTCGAGCGCCTGGCCTTCCGTATGATGTCCGGTAAACACCATCGTGAACATGCGCCGCCTTTTGCCGCCGCCCCACGCGCTGTGCTTGGTGGAATGGTTGAAGACGGCGAGGTCCCCGGGCCGGGTCTCGACGGCGACTGCGGGCACCTCGCTGCCATGTAGTCCGCCCCAGAATCCCTTCTTGCCCGAAAGGTGTTCGTGGACCGTCTCCGCGTAGCCTTCGCCGAACCGGTGGCTGCCCGGAATGACCCGGAGCGCCCCCGTATCCTTCGTCATGGGGTCCAGGTAGATGGCCATCTTGAAAAACCGTATCGGTTCGGGCCACTGGGTGTCGGAGTGCCATCTCGTGTCGCCCACGTACAGGTTGCCGTCGCTGTTCCAGTACTGGTACTGATCGCCCAGCAGGCCCGCGGCGATTCCGTGGATGCGGGGATCGTCCAGCAGCGTGCACAGGTACGGGTCATGGTTGATGAAGGGCACGACGGCCAGTCGCTCGACGCCTTCGTGGTCGTCGCCGCCGTGCTGCCTCAGCAGTCCATCGAATGCCTCTGCTATCTCGCCGATCCTGTCGTCGAGCAGTCCGGGAAAATGCAGGAACCCGAAGGTATCCATGAATTCCTTCTGGTATGATTCAAGTTGAAACATTGAAACTCCCCGATATGCCTTTCAGTCGAAATCTATCAGTATTCCTCGAGCGCCGATCCTTCTATGCCCCGTGTTCCGTCTTCGTAGACATAATAGTACACGACCAGTATCCGCCCATCTTTCAGTTCGAGCGACCACGGATACCCGCAGTCCGATTCCAGGGAATCGGCGCGCACGACGATATCCGGGGCGGTATCCAGGTCACGGGCTTCGGGATCGAGGACCCGCGCCAGGCAGCCCATCTGTCCCTCCCACCGGGTGCCCACCGTGGCCAGGACGCGGCCGTCCCGCAGTCCGAGCAGGTGTCCCGGACATCCCCGCATGGTCGTCGACCGCCAGGGAGACCAGGTTACGCCGCCGTCGTCAGAGTGCACTTCCACCAGGTGCACGTCCTGTCCGGGCGGCTGGTTCGGATGACAGCGGAAGAGCACGATGATCCGACCGGCCGGCGTCCTGTAGATCGCCGGTTCGCTGAAATGGGCGACGTCGTCCTCGGCGATACGGCCTGCATACGTCCAGGTTCTGCCTCCATCCGTAGACGATTGCATCATGCCGAAAAACGGCGGCCTGCCTTCCGGATGATCGGTCGCCTTGCCCGGAAGCAGCAGGCGGCCGTCGGGCATCTCCAGCAATCCGCTTCGGCAGACCCCGGTGTGCGAGGCGGGATGACCGTTCACGGCATCCGGCAGCGTCGGAAACAACTCGGGGTGTGACCAGGTCCTCCCGTCGTCTGTCGATCGTACATGGAAACCCACGCCCGGACGGGAAATCCAGCTATGTTTGGAGACTTCCGGCGCGTGGGCAAGTAGCAGGTCCACCGTGCTGGCGTGCAGGAAGATTTCGCCATTGGCGAGTGTATGGGTCCCGAAATCGATCACTCCGCCGTACGGGTAGGTCGTGACCAGTTCGGTCGGCCCCCAGGACCGCCCTTCGTCGCCTGAGCGGCAGGCCCGCACGTCGAAGAGGGGGTGGCTGTGATGACTGAATCCCGTGGCGGGCGACCGGTGAAACAGGGCCAGCAGGTCGCCGCCGGGCGTCCGGATGATGTTCGGATGGGCGCCGTACCAGCCCTCTTCGCGATAGATCGTAAGGTGATCCGCAACGCGCCAGCCCATGTGGACTCAGCCTCCCGCTTCTCTGCCCGCTTCTCTGTTTCGGTTACTCATGCCGTCCGGTCGCTCATGCTCCCGATTACGCATGCTGTCCGGTAATACACGCTGGTAAGCATCTCAGCTAAATCGACGATGGATTCAAGAATATACCCGTGGAAGCTTTAGGGTAAATGGAAATATGGCCAGACGTCCCTACAAATCAAGAACGGTCGATCAGGCCTGTCCGAACATCGTTGCGAGCGTCCTGAACGCACCCGGTTCGGGTCCGGTTTCAATATGACCCAGGATCAACCGGGCACAGGCCTCTGAACTCAACTTTGATGTATCGACTTCGAGGTCGTAGATGCCGGGTCTATGCACTTCCCGGTCCCAGATCCGTACCAGTTCGGGTACGGGTGCGTCGGCAGGAATGTCTTCGTCCCTGAGCCAGGTTTCCTTGCGGCGATGCCACACGACGTCGACGGGACAACGGACGCCGACGAAATACGCTTCCAGTCCGTCCAGGCGCCTTGCGCAGTCAAGGAGAATACCGTTAAGCGAAACGTAATCATCGTGATGGGCCACGTCTGCCACCACGTTCAGGCCCTTGTGGAGGTGGACGGCGATGGCATCGTAAAGCGCCTGGTACATGGTAGGTATCAAGGGCTCCAGGTCGGGCCTTTCACCGCCTGGCCGGCCCGCGATACCCGCGGGCCGCAGCCCGATCCCTGGCCGGAATCGCGGCGGCGTGATCTCGATGTATCGATCGGCGCCGAGGTTCAACCACGGTTCCTGCGACGCCTGCTGGATGGCGGACACGATACTGGATTTTCCGGCTCTGGGCGCACCGTTGAGCACTACGGCCGTACCCGGATTCGTATTGGAAGCAGTCATGACTGCCGTCTCCTGATTAGCGTGCCGGCACACTCCGCCCAGCAACGCCCCTACGCCACGCTTGAAACAGGTCCTGCGGTGTCCTGTTTCGTTGTGGATAATCCGGAATATAGGGCTTATCTTCCGTGAGAGAAATCGGTATTTCCCTTCTCCCGGTGCGATGTTGCGGTACCGCACGAACGCCGGATTTGGACCAATGATTAATCGACAGGTAACGGGTAACTACGAACTCGACGCGAGGATTACGGGGGCGGGTCCGTCCGCGGCGGCGTGCATACGGTTTGCCGGTGGCGGCGAACAGGCGAGTGTTGCCCTGGACATCGACAGCCACGGCTTTCGCTTGGTCCGGCGGATCGGGGGAGAGCGCACGGTGCTGAAGGACTGCCCCGGCGGGGGACCTCCTCCATGGGAAGTCCGCGTGCTTAAAAAAGGCAACTTCTTCCGGTTCCGCGTGAACGGAAACACGGGCTGGATCCGCGGCCCTTCGGGCGAATGGGATGGAGTGTACGATCCGTGGGAGAATACGCTGGGCCTGGAGGGAACCGAGGGATGCGGATTCGAGTCCTGCACGGTCACGATGCTGTCCTGGCTGGATCAGAGAACAGAGCCGGTCATCGCGCGCGGGCCCAAGGGCAGTCATTACGAGAAGCAGATCATCCCGGGCGCCATCCTCGAATTTGAAGGCCGCTTCTACATGTACTGCATGGCGGGCATGGAAGGCGACCAGGAGGGATCCTCGCGGCGTACCATCGCCGTGGCGGAAAGCGATGATCTGCTGTCATGGGAAGTGCATCCGGCGCCGGTTCTTTCTTACGCGGACGCGCCGGGCGACAATCTCTATGTGAACGGCGCGGTCGTTACACCTGAAGGCCGGATCGTCATCATGTACGCCGTCCAGCAGTATCCGTCCTGGCTCGGATTCATGATCGCCTCTGCCGACAATCCGATGGGTCCCTTCATGCCCTATTCCGCGAATCCCGTCTACCGTCACTTCAATGACGCCGCCCATGAATTCGATCTGCAACGCGTGGACCATCCGGACTACCGTTACATCATGTGCTACGCGGGTTACACGCCGCGGCCGTCGGGAGGCTGGGCCGGCGGCGACCGGGGATACCTGCTTTACAGCGACAATCTCGTGGACTGGCGCGAGGCGGAAGACAATCCCGTGTTCAGTCCGGAGACGGCGAACGACTGGGACGCCGTGCATGTCCGGCCCCGGTCCCTGAACCGTATCGGCGACACGTGGTATCTCTGGTACGAAGGCTGCAACGCTTGGACGCCGCCGGACCTGACTGGGCGGGCGCAGTCGTGCGAGCGGGAACAGTGGTGCGAGCGGGAACAGTGGTGCGATTCGGTGGGCCTCGCCCGTTCAAGGGACTTGAAGAACTGGTCGTACTATCCCCGCAATCCGGCCTTGCCGGCGCTGGGCATCGGAGCGGAGCGATTCGACAACACCTGGACCGGCTGGCCCCGAATGGTCGTAAAGGGCGACGTGGGCTACGTGTTTTACACCGGAAACGCCCAGGTCGGCCTGAGGACGATACCGGTCCGTCTGTTGACGGACTGGGAATCCGAGGGCGGCGATACGATTCGGATCATCTAGGTGCGTTACGGCTGGCTGTCCTGTCGCGCCGGCTGCACTTTTCGGCGTTGTGCCAGATGCACCGGCAGATAAACCGCGAAGAACAGTGCCAGGGCCACAGCGTCGAGAATGGGAATGTACCAGGGCCACGGTGCGAAGAAGAAGGGTGAAACCGTACCCCAGGGCGGCTTCGAAAGGTACATGTAGTTCGACCCCAGGAGCAGGTTGATGACGCTCACGGCCAGGGCGAATACATTCAGCATGATGAAGGCGCGAAAGAGTCCGCCCAGCGTAGGCCGCATGCCCAGGCCCCAGGTAGCGTACAGGACGCCCACGACGATACCCGAGTGCGCGATGAAATACTGGAAGAAGCGCCAGGAAGGGAAGCCGGTCTCAATGGCGCCCGGCGTGATTACGGCATTGGCGGAACCGACAAGCCCCCAGAAGTAGGCGATCTCGTAAGTCCGCCGGCTGCGGAATATCAGGGTAGCCGCCGTGACAAGGATTGCGACGCCGCAGATATGCAGCGGCAAGTAGTTCCGGATGAAGTAGTCCAATCCGAACTGCAGGAGGCGGTATCCCCCGGCCGTTACATCGTTGACCAAAAGCATGGCGGCGAGCAGGTAGGCGATCGATTTTGCAGTTCGGCCGTCCCCCGCGCTTCGCGCGAGACCCGAGAGCGCGATGGGAAGGGCCAGGGTCAGGCCCAGCACGAACAGATGGGGCATACCGAAAGTCTGGAATCCGGTTGGCGTCATGATATAGATTGGATAGTGTATTGATCGCCGGGTCAAACTGAAGATACATCGCGGCGCGAATCGGTCAAGCCGGCGTAAGAACAGATCCTGGTTGTTCCTTTCGATGGCTGGCTACATCGTCAAACGCCGTAACCGCAGGAAATAACACCGTCCCATGATCACCCTTTTCGAAAAAGGCCAGCCGTCGCCGAAGATCGTGCTGGCCCCTTCGGCCGGGCCGGCTGAACGGCGCGCCGCCCGCGAGTTCCGGCGCATCGTGAAGCAAATGGGCAGGGTCGACATGTCCGTTCTACAGGAAACGCAAAAGCCATCCTCGAACGGGACCAGCGGACCTCACCCGGATCGTGAGGACGATGACGGCCACGTGTATATCGGTTGGGCGCCCGCTGATCTCTCCATCGATCTCTCCGAAGCCGCCCTGGGCTACGATGGATACGTGATCCGATGCACCGGCAACAGCCTGGTGCTTGCCGGTCGAAGGCCCTATTCCGCGCTGTATGCCGTGTACCGGTTGTTCGAAGAACATCTGGGCTGCGGCTTCTTCGAAGAAGGCGAGCAGATCCCGCCGAGAGAATCGCTATCGATAGGCGATTTGGCGGACTACCGGAAACCCCGCTTCAAGTGGCGGATGTATTTCGCGAACATGCAGGACGCCTACAGCGGCATGCGCTGGTGGACGTGGGAGGAGTTCAGGCCCTGGATCGACTACCTGGTCAAGAAACGCTTCAACATCCTCGAGAGCGGCAACATCGCGGACTGCTGCGGCATCGGCGCGCTGGCGGCCAACCGGCTGGGCGTCCCGGTGGAGCTTACGGACTGGCAGAAGGAGCGAATCGCGCTGTTGCGGCGCGTATTCGACTACGCCCGGGAAGCGGGCATTCGCGTCCGCTACCGCATGCAACTCCACGTAGGCACGCCCGCGGTCAATCCCGGTTTTTCGCCCTATGCGGACGGACGCCAGCTACAGGAATTCGTAGACAGGTACGAAGCCATGACCGGCACGAAGATCAGCGTGGCGCCCCTCGAATGGTGCGGAGAGTCCGAGATCGTCCTCGACCCGCGTGATCCTGTGACCCGGCGGTTCACTACCGCCGTGGTGGAATCCTACCGGGAAGCGCTGGGCACGGACCACTTGTACAGCCTGTGGCTGCCCACGGAGGAAACTTGGGTGGAGGAAGACCCGGATCGGGCCGCCGGACTCACACACGCGTCGGTCGACGGCATGATCCAGGCCATCCGGGACGGCGATCCGGATGCGGTGCTGTTCAGTCCCCGGGTGTGCACGGACAACCCCACGGCGGCCGCCCAGGCGCGGGCGGTCCGCGACGCCGGTCTGCCCGTGATCGGCAACATGTTCCTCAACCACGGCGGCCGCATGTACGATTTCCTCCGGTGCGACTACTACTGGGGCCTGCCGTGGTCCACGGGCATGTGTGGCCAGTGCGGTCGGGAGACCAATCCCAACGGCGACATCGAAACGGCGATCGACAATGCCCGCTCGCTTGCCGATCATCCAAAGGCGCAGAACCTGCAGGGCTTCATGGTGTCGACCGAAACCAATCACCGGAACGTGATGACCATGGATCTCTATGCGGAGTTGTCCTGGAACCCCGCGGACCTGGAGCCGGACAACTACGTCGAGCGGTGGAACCGCAGGCGGTACGGACCGGCGGCGGACGGCACACGCCCGGCCGTCCGGATCTTCGCCGAAACCATCATGGCATACTTCGATCCTTGCACCCACAACGGCCCCCTGTACCGGAACTGGGACGGGACTTTGCTGCCCGGTCTCACTTCAGGCTCCGTGAAACGGCTCATCGGTTTTCTGCCGGCGCTGCACGATATGCTCGAGATCCTGCTCTCTCAGTACGATGCCCTCGAAGATTCCCCCATGTACCGCTTCGATCTGGTGGATATCGGCCGGACCTACCTGGCGGGTATCTTCAACCATCGCCTGGCCGACACGCGCAAGGCGTTCCGCGCCGGTGACCGGGAACAGTTCGAACGCGTGGCCGAGGAAACGGAGCGGGTGATGATCGCAATGGCCCGCTACTGCAGCACCCATGAGCAGTTCAGGCTCAAGACCCACGACGACTGGGCTGCCCGGTGGCCCCAGATCGTGCCGGGCCACGCCAACAGCGAAAGCAACTGGATCACCTTCACCGCCCTGATCTCTCTGGAGAACTGGCAGGTGCTGCTGGACTACCTCCCGGAAGATTTCGCCGAAATGATCGTCCACTACTTCCTCCCCCGCGTGCGGCAATACATCGACCGGATGCGGACGATGATGGACCGGGGGGAGGATATCTCGGAACGTCTGGTCGACCGGGACTCAGACGTCGATCTGCCGTCCCGCGTTGCGAACTGGGCGACGCCCCAGGGCAACACGCCGTGGTCGCCCTACGGCGACACCTGCGAGCCTGAGTTGACGGGAGAGGACGAGGCGCTGGCCCTTCGTCTCATCAAGGCCGGGTCCGTAAGCGGCCGGTACGATTTTTACGAGGGGCCGCTGGACGCCCTCGTCCGCGAGATGCTGGACGAGTTCCCGCCACCGGAAGACATCGAGGAGATCCTTGCGGAGGAAGATTACGCACCGCCCGGCAACCGGCTGGTATTGCACGGAGTGCCGGGTGAAACGATCGAGGGATTCAACGTGCCCGGATTCGTGGAAAGGGTCGTCGCCCCACGAGAACTCCAGGACATCATCGCGGTGCGCGAGGTACGTCGGGAATACAATATCGCACGGGGCGAGATCGCCCTGTACCAGGTGACCATACTGCCGGAGATCATACTGACCCGCCAGGAGGACGAACCCGCCCCCTCGGACGGCCATGACGTCGCGGTGTTTGCGTTCAGTGCCGGGGACACGGAGTACAAGGTCTGGTTCGACAGCGGGACGGATCTTGACGTGGCTTCGTTCGTGGTGAAGCGAACACCGGTGTCAAGTTAGTCCGATGGCCGCTATCTCCTCGATCGTTAAGTCACCATCTCGTAAACCGTCAGCGTAACGTGATTTCACCGAGCGTGCTGCGGGTAGCTGACATAAGGCTACTTCTCAGGGACAGCGGCGGGAAACCCTTTGTCTGGAGCGAAATCACTGAACTTGAGATATCCCCGGACTTCATCCACCTTCGTTTCCACTCGGTCGATTCTGTTACCCAGTTCCCGTATCTCGGCTTTCAAGTCCAGATACATCAGGACGGCCGCCCCAATCAGGGCAGCCTTAATTGTCGTATCCATCCACGTCTTGTGGTCCAACACGGCCGCCTTTTCGGTATGGTAAGATAGGGTTTAATTAAATCGTGATCTGAACCACTTAGTCGGAAAGTACCGGTACATCTCGTAAACAAAGTTTTAGATACTACCTGCCGCATCCGATATTCTTACGCCGCGGCATTTACCTTTGACACTACCACGCGGCGCCGGTATCATGTCTTCCGCTCACGCGCACTCCCGGTATTCCTCACGCGGCGACAACTCATGACTGCAGCGCAACCACCCACGACCACCGCGCCAGGAGATTTCGATCTCGACCTGAAGGTGGCGGAACTCAAGATCAGCGGATTTACGACCTTCGAAGACCTCGTCGAACCGGAGAAAATCGACCGCGTTCGAGAGGCCTTCATGCCAAGACTGGAACGGCTAAAGGCCCGCGAGTCGCACGAGATCCATCCGAAGGAGCGGGGCGAGGTCCGCGCGGGCAAAGGCCGCCAGCAGTTCGTCAACCGCTACACCATGCACATCCCGTGGGAACCGCCCTTCTCCGATCCGGAGATCTACGAAAACCCCGTCGTCCTGGCGTTTCTCGAACGTTACTGGGGCACCGACGATTTCCACGTCACCTGCTATCATTCGAACAATCCGTATCCGGGCAGCGAGTACCAACCCTGGCACCGGGACATTCACCTGGTTACGCCCCATGTCGGCCTGCCCATCTGCCCCCATTTCGGCGTCAAGTTTCCTCTTGTCGATACGAGCGAAGAAAACGGCAGTTTCGAGGTCATGCCCGGCACGCAGTACCTGGCGGACCCGGACATGGAGAAGACGTACAATGACGTGCTGCTTCGGGGAGATTTCCCGCCCGCCCACCGCCTGAACCTGAAGAAGGGCACTTTCTGGGTCCAGGATCCGAGGACCCTTCACCGGGGCACGCCGAACCGCTCGGACCACGCCCGCGGAGAGCTGGTCATCTGTTATTCTCTGCCGTGGTTCCGCACTTCCACAATCGAGATGGCTAAAGCGGAATACGAGAAACTTTCGGATCGCGGCAAAGCCATGTTGTCGCGAAGCAGTATCGTGCAACCCTGACCCGCCACGCCGACCGGTAAGCCCGCCGCGGCCGCTTGCCAAAACCCAGGAAGACGTGTTTCATGCTGTCCGACGAACAGATCGCCCATTTCCACACCTTTGGATTCCTGGTCATGCGCCAGGCTTTTGCTACGGACGAGGCAGAGGCGTTGATCAGCGAGGCCGACGCGGCGTACGCGGAGAAACTGGACCGCGGCGGCGATGAGTCGGCATACCTCTGGGCGTCGGAGGTCGTCGAGGAGCGGCCGGCTCTGATGCGGCTGTTGGAAGACGACCGGATCTACCTGGCCACGAGCGAACTGCTGGGCGAGGACTTCATCTGGATCGGCTCCGAAGTCATGTGGGGCATCGACCCGAAGCTGGCCGACCACACCTGGCATTTCGACGGCCACAAGACGTCACGGCATCTCGACTACCCGAGGACCAAGGTCATGCTGTACCTCGATCAGCAGCGCAGAGAAACCGGCGCAATTCGGGTCATTCCAGGTTCCCACCGGGATCCTTTTCACCGATCGCTGTTTCCCCTTCAGGACGCTCATCTGGGCGGTGATCCCAGCCCTTTCGGTATCGACGGACCTGAAATGCCCGCCTGCGCCATTGAAACCGATCCGGGCGATCTCGTCTTCTTCAACCAGTGGCTGTATCACGCGGTGTACGGGAAGACGGGCAAACGGCGGGTCATCGTGCTTAAGTTCGGCCCCCGGCCGAAGACGGAAGCGCACCTGGCCATGCTGCGGGACGGCGCTCCGAACGCGTTTAAGCCACACGCGTCCTTCTTGAAGAGCGGGCGTCCCCGGATACGGCGTCTGACCGAGGAGATTGGAAAGCTCGCCAGGTGAGCGAACCGCACAACTGAAACTTCGACGGAAGGCCTGGAACGAACGTCGCCGGAAGGTCCGGATTGAAACGTCGGCGGCCGCGGGGTCTCGCGAGGATTTTCAGCGGATGCTCGTCCTCATCGCCGTCACACTGGCTGCCGGATCCTGGCCAGGACGCCCCGCCACCAGTTCCGGAGGTCTTCGAAGACGCTGTAGACCAGGGGTAGCGCGATCATGGCGCCGATGGTGGAGAAGATGAGGCCGCCCATCACGGACCGGCCCATGGGATAGTAGGGCAGATTTCCCAGCGAAGCCGTGCCGATGGCCATCGGCAGCAGGCCCAGCATGGTCGTAAGCGCCGTCATCAGGATCGGCCGCAGGCGGTCGCGTCCGGCCTGAATGATCGCCTCATGGCCCTTCAGACCGCCCTCTTTCTCCAGGTGCTTGATATGGTCGATGAACACGATGGCGTTGTTTACGACCACCCCGATGAGGATGACCACCCCGATGAGAGCGAGCACCGACATGCTTGTGCCGGTAGCGAATAGCATCCAGTAGCATCCGAAGTAGGCGAAGGGAATGGACACCAGCACGATGATCAGGGGATCGATGAAGGATTCAAACAGCGAACCCAGCAACAGGAGCACCGCGACGAGGGCCAGCATGGCGGCCAGCACCATGGTCTGCGAGTCTTCCTCCAGTTGTTGCCATCGCTCTCCAAGCCGCCACGAGTACCCCCGGGGCAGGGACAGGTCCTCGAGGGAGCCGCTTATCCTGGTACCCAGGTTCTCGATGCCTTCGGCGGTCGTGTTCGCGCGGACCATGAGGATGGTCTGGCTGTCCCGGCGAAATATCGTGCGGAAGGCGGGGCTCTGCGAGAAACTGGCCATGGTGGCCAGCGGAAGTTGCGTGCCGTCGTCCAGGTAGACCGCCTGGTCGCGCAGCTGGTGGACGGTCTCCCGGTCCTCTTCGTCCGTTTGCAGCCAGACCCGGATTTCCCGGTCCGCGGTTTTCAGCCGCTTCATCTCCTGCCCCCGGATGCCCGACAGCGCCATGGTGGTGATACGCTGGGGCGTGAGTCCGAACTTGCCCGCCAGGTCGCGGTCCACGGTGACCCTCAGCTCGTCCTGGGTTTCGTCGTCGTCCAGGTCGGTGGTGATCGTCGTGATTTCAGGCAACTGGCTCAACCGCGCGTTCACGTCCGCGGCGATCTGCTCGAGCAGCCTGGGGTCTTCGCCGCTCAGGGCGATGCTCACCCTCGGGTCCTCTTCGCCTTCTTCGCCCCATCGCCATTTCACGACCCGCCCCGGTGCCTCGGGAATCGTCTCGCGCAGGACCTTCGCGACGTCTTCCGATGAGCGGTAGGTCTCAACCCCGCCCTGTGAGCCGAGTATGAGGAGGATGGCCACGTACAGCGCCGTGGCGACGGCCAGGGCCTGGAAGGCGAAGGGCTTTCTCCGCAGCGCGATGAGCAGGCCGGCGCAGACCAGGAGCGAACCCCATACCCAGGGGTACTTCGCCCGGTGGAACAGCCCCTCCCAGACCGAATCGTCCTGTTCATTTTTAAGATAGACGTTGAACCAGACCCGTCCGGGCCGGAAGTCCGTGCGAATGGCCGAGATATTCAGGGAATCGGCCGCTGCCAGCCACTCGGTTTCCCGTTCGGTCACAAATTGGTCCGTCTCGTCCAGATCGAGAAACGGACCGGGTTCGACGTACATCCAGACCTGCCGCTGGTCCGTGGGCGTGTTGTCGAGTTTGACATGCCTCATGGGTACGAGTATGGTCAGGATGACGAAACCACCCAGGATGAGCGCCATGTCGAGCCGGTGGTTCAGCACCCAGCCGATCACCCTGCTATACCTGCGCTCCAACGCATCCAGCAGGCCGACGGCAGGCAGGGCCCCGTCCTTCAGCAGACGGGACGCGAGCAGCGGAATGAAGCTCAGCGACATGACCAGGGACGAGATCAGGGCGATGGTGATGACCAGTCCCAGTTCCCGCATCTGCGTCTGCGCTCCCCCGTCTCCTATGAAAAGCAGGGGCAGGAATACGATCGCCGTGGTGAGCGTCGCCGCGCTGACGGCCACCGCGACCTCGCGGGCGCCCTGGATGGCCGCCTTTACGGGTTCCACGCCCTGGCGCCGGAGCCGGAGGATGTTCTCCAGCACCACCACGGCGTTGTCCACCAGCATGCCGATGCCGAGCATCAGTCCCATCAGGGAAATGAGATTGAGCGAAAGGATCTGGTAGCTCGTATTGATGAAATACATGGCCGTGAACGTGACCAGGATGGACGCGGGGATGGACGCGGCGATGATGAAGGTCGTCCGGTATCTTCTCAGAAAGAAGAACAGCACGCCTATGGCGAACAGTCCCCCCCACATGCCCGCGTTTCCGAGCGCGCTGAGCGAACTCAGTATCCACGTGGACTGCTGGAAGAAGACCTGATAGGTCAGGCCGGGCCAACGCGGGTCCCGGGTCAGCTCGTCCAGCGTCTCCCGGACGGCGGCCGTCACCTCCACGGTGTTGGCGTTGGACTCCTTGCGGATGACCATGCCCACGGCGTCCTGTCCGTCGAGGCGGTAACCCCACTGGCTCGTGGGCTTGCGGTAGGCCACGTCGGCGACGTCGCCTAGGCGAAGGCCGCGCTGGTTGATGGGAAACGCCCGGATGTCCTCCACGGACTGGAACGCGCCCGTAAGCCGGACCAGGTATCGGAAGCCGCCGTCTTCCACGTATCCCCCCGGGGAGTCCATGTTGGCCTGTTCCATGGCGCCCAGAAACTGCTCGGGATTCACCCGGTAGGCCTTCAGCCGGTCTTCATCCATGTCGATGATCACCTGCCGGGACTGCGATCCCCAGGTGTCGATGCCGGCGATGCCGTCCAGGCGCTCGAGGCGGGGCCGGAGCTGCTCGTCGACCACCTGGTACAACGCGTCCTGGTCGCCGTGCCAAGACATGGCGAGCCACATGACCGGGATATCGGTACTGGAGAATTTCCTTACCCAGATGCGGTCTATTTCATCGGGCAGCCGGGGCCGCACCCGCTCTACGCGGTCGCGGACCTCCATATAGGCCAGCTTCATGTCGGTGTCGTAATCGAAGCGCAGGTTGACGCTTACCCCGTTGGTCCTCGCGTTGGATTCCACGCGAAGCAGTCCCCGGAGGGTCTTCAGCTCTCCCTCGAGCGGCCGGGCGATCATCTGCACGTTGTCCTCGGGAGTGGAATTGGGATAGGGGACCCAGACGTTCATCCAGGTTCCTTCGATGGCCGGGATGAACTCGAGGGGCAGCAGTCTGAAGGAGACCGCGCCGAAGAGGATCGCGCTGACCAGCACCATGAAGACCGTCACCGGCCTGCGGAACGCGAAGGCGGTCCAGTTAGCGGGAGTCAGGAATCGAAACATCATCCCTCCGGTGTTTCGTATCTACGGTACTAGGATAGCCTTGCTTCACGCGTTCACGTCCGGTTTTCGATCCAGCAGCGTATAGACGACGGGAATTACGATCAGGGTAAGCACAGTGGACGAAATCAGTCCCGCGATCACGGTGACGGCGAGCGGTGTGCGTATTTCGGCGCCTTCGCCAATGCCCAGCGCCAGGGGCAGCAGTCCCAGGACGGTCGTGGCGGTCGTCATCAATATGGGACGGAGCCGCACCCGGCCGGCCGTGATGACGGCGCTGATCCGGTCTTCGCCTCTCTTCCGCAGCCGGTTGATGTAGTCCACCAGTACGATGGCGTTGTTCACCACGATGCCCGCGAGCATGATGATGCCGATCAGGACCACGACGCTGATCGTGATATCGAGCAGGTACAGAGCCACCAGCACGCCGGAAAGGGCGAGCAGAAAGGAGAACATGACGATGAAGGGATGCAGCAGCGACTCGAACTGGGAGGCCATGACCAGGTAGACCAGGAAAACGGCCATGGCAATGGCGAGCAGCATACTGCGCGACGCGGTGTTCATCTCCCGGTACTGGCCGCCCAGGTCGATACTGAAATCATCGGGCAGCGGGAGCCCGGTCAGCCTGTTCTGGATGTCCCGCGCCACGCTCCCCAGGTCGATCCCCGTCAGATTGGCCGTCACGAGCGCCACACGCTGCTGGTCTATGCGCCGGATCTCGCTCGGCCCCTCGTCCAGGCGCACCTGCGCCACGGCATTGAGCGGCACGGCGCCGCGTTCGGCAACGGGTTGCGAAGACCCGCCGCTCGTCGATCCGGGATCTTCCCCGGACGCGTTCCCGGCCGGCTGGTTTTCTGCGTTCGTATTCCCGCGCTCGCCGGTGTTCACGGCCAGGGCCTTCAACTGGGCGATTTCCTTTCGGTCCTCCTCCCTGGCACGGACGAGGATATCGATTTTCCGGTCTCCCGCGGAAAACCGGGTGGCGACGCTGCCGCGGACCTTGTTCCTGATCGCGTCGGCCGCCTGGCCGATGTCCACGCCCAGGGCCGCCATGCGATCGCGGTCGAAGACGACCACGACCTCCGGATGCCCGACCTCCATCAGGGATCGGGCGTCCCTGAGGCCTTCCACGTCTTCGAGGGCGTCGACGATCCGGCCGCTGACGGAACGGAGATCCCGCAGGTTGTACCCCCGGATTTCCACTTCCAGCGGCGTCTTGAAACTGAACAGGGCGGGGCGGACGAACTCCATCCGGGCCTCGGGGATGTCCGCCAGGCGGGACCGGAGCCGTTCCATGACGTCGTCGCTTCCCTGCCGCCTCATCGCCTCCGGCTGGAGCATCACGGCCACCCGCGCGATGTTCTCCCGTTCTTCCTCGACGAGCGTGCCGCCCGATTCCACCGCACCTACCACGACGTAGACCTGTTCGACGTCCGGGTCGTCCCGGATCAGGTTCTCTATCCGCGTCGCGGTCGTGTCGGTGGTGGCCAGCGGCGTGCCCGTCGGCAGGATGAGATCGACGGCGAACTCGCCCTGTTCCAGTTCAGGAATCAACTCGGTCCCCAGACGGGGGATCAGCACCGCCGAGGTGGCTACGATCGCCGCGACGAAGAGCATCGTGACGAACCGGTGTTCCAGCGCGCGGGAGAGCACGGATACGTAGAGCGCCTGGCATTTCGAGAGCGCGAGGTTGAACAGATTCAGTACCGGGTGGACGACCTTGCCCAGCAGCCAGAATACGGCGCGAGCCAGCAGCCACAATGGGGTCAGCACCAGCGCCAGCACGTTGGGTACGATCGTAAAGAGGGTCTTGAACAGGCTGCCGATCAGGAACCGGACCAGCCGGAAGAAGGGCAGTATGAAACGGAACGCGCACACGGCGATCCATCGCGGAACCCGCCCTGCGGCCGCCAGCAGCCGCCGCGTCCGGCCGTCGTGCAGGATATTGCCGCGGCCCTGAACCACGCAACCCTTCAACCAGCGCCACACCAGCACGAAGAAACGGCCGGCCAGATATACCGGATAGAAAAGGATCCAGCCCGCCCGGGATGGCGGAGTATCCTTGCGCGTCCTGAATCTTCCGGCGGTCTCTCCGAACCAGGCGAGTCCGGGAAAAGTTCCGATGAACCAGGCTTTGGTATCCTGCCTCGCCTTCCGGGGGAACCAACGCCAGGCACGGACCCGTTCTTCCGGCGCGGACCGACGGAAGTCCCGGTACGCGGCCTGTACCCAGAGACCGCTTCCCGCCGCGCCGCTCGTCCCGCCTTCCCGGGAGGCCATCATGGGAATGAACGTGAGCGCCACGGCGAGCGAGGCCAGCAGGGCGAAGGTGACCGTCAGGGCCTGGTCGGTGAAGATCTGGCCGGCGACCCCTTCGATGAACACGATGGGAAAGAACACGGCGATGGTCGTGAGGGTCGAGGCGGTCACGGCCATGCCTACTTCCGACGCGCCGCGCCGGGCCGCTTCGACGATGGAGTCCCCCTCTTCCCTGCACCGGAATATGCTCTCGAGCACGACGATGGCGTTGTCGACCAGCATGCCGATGCCCAGGGCCAGCCCGCCGAGCGACATGATGTTGAGCGTGGTGTCGCTGAAGAACATCAGGATGAAGGTGATCAGCACCGATACCGGAATGGCCACGCCCACGATCAAGGTGCTTTTGAAGTTGCGCAGGAACAGGAAGAGGACCAGGATCGCCAGCACACCGCCCCACTGGGCGGTACTGATCACTTCGTCGATGGCGTTTTCGATGAAACGGGACTGATCGGATACGATGTAAAGCGAGACGCCTTCCGGCAGAGTCGAAACCACGGTGCGCCTTCCGTCGGCGACAGACGGCCCGGCTGGTCCGGCCGTTTCTGTCCCTTCAGCGGCTGTTTCTTCCTCCCCGCCGCCACCCGCGGGACTCGCTTCATCGCCGCCGTCCTCTTCTCCCATTCCGGTCCCGATGTCGCCAAGCCGCTCCTTGATCGCGCGGGCGACCGTTACCGTATTCGCGTCGGCTTCCTTGAACAAGGCGATTTCCACGCTCTCCTGCCCGTTGATCCGGGTAACGGTCTTTCTTTCCTTGTAGTGGCGCCGCACCATTGCAAGGTCGTTCAGCCGGACGGGTACTTCGCCCCGGCGTGAGATGATGATTTCGCCGATTTCTTCTACCGTCTGGAATTCGTTGACCGCGCGAACGATCAGCTCCTCGTCGCCTTCCCGGAGTTGCCCGCCGGCCTGGTTGATGTTTTCGGCGGCGAGACGGCGGTTGATCTGTTCGAAGGTGAGGCCCAGCCGCGTCAGTTGCGCTTCGTCGATCTCCACCTGGATTTCCTCGACCAGTCCCCCTTTCATGCGCACCGAGGCTACTCCTGGAATCGTCTCCAGTTCCCTGCGGATTTCCCAGTCCGCCAGGTTGCGGAGCATGATCAGGTCTTCGCCGGACAGGCCGAGGCGCATGATCGGGTCGAGCTCGGGGTTGTATCGGAGCAGCAGCGGCCTTTCGGCGTCTTCCGGCAGGAAAACGCGGTCCACCCGCTCGCGGACGTCCATGACCGCGAGGTTCATGTCCGTATCCCAATCGAACTCCAGCACCACGTCGGAGATGCCGGCGCGCGAAATGGAACTGACTTCGACCAGTCCGGTGATGACGCCTACGGCTTCTTCGATACGCCGGGAAATGAGGTTCTCGATCTCTTCAGGCGCGGCGCCTTCGTACTCGGTCCGAACGGTCAGCGAAGGATAGGAAATATCGGGCAGCAGGTTTACCGCGAGGCGGCCGAAGGAGACGAAGCCGAAAATCAGCGCCGCCAGCACCAGCATGGTGACGGTGACCGGTCTGCGGATGGCGAAGTCGACTATGGTCATGGAGGGGATTTCCGTAAATCGGGGGATTTCCGTAAAATCAGGGCGTTACGATTTTGACCCGCGTGCTGTCCTTCATGCTTCGGTGCCCTGCGATGACGATCTGGTCGCCGGCGTTAAGTCCTTCCACGATCTCGACGAAATCGGCGTCCTGCAGGCCCAGGGTGAGTTCGGCGCGGACCGCCAGGCTGTCGTCTCGCACGGTAAAGACGTGGTTGTTGTCCAGCAGGGCGATCTTGGGGACCAGCAGCACGTCCTTGTGCTGGTCGGCGAGTATCTTGACGCGGACGAACATCCCGGGCTTCAGGCGCCAGCCGGGGTCGTTGATCCGGATCGTTACCTTGAAGGTGCCGTTCTGCGGGTTGATGATGGGACTCACGCGATGGATCTTGCCGCCGAATTCACCGTCGGGCAGGGTATCGGTCTCCAGTACGACGTCCTGGCCCGCGTTCACGTGCGCCCACTCCATCTCGGGCAGGTAGGTGTAAATCAGCAGGGTGTTCAGATCCACCAGCGTGAAGAGGGCGTCGCCCGGCCTGGCCATGTTGCCGACATTGAGATGCCGTTCCGTAATCGTGCCGCTGAATGGGGCCGTGATGGTGGTCTTGTCGTAGGAGACCCTGGCGGTTTCCCAGTCCGCCTTGGCCATGATGTACTCCCGTTCCTTGGACTCGTGGTCCACCTCGCTGATGAGCTCGCCGTTAAGCAAGGCGACCGACCGGTCGAACTCCTGCTTCCGAGCCTGTCTGATCGCCTCCGCCCGGGCCAGAGCGACCTCTTCCTCGGCATGTTCCAGGACGGCCAGCGTCTGGCCCTGTTCCACGCGGTCCCCTTCCTGGACCAGGATATCCTCGATCATGGCGGTGGTTCTCGGGAAGATGCGGGCGTCGCGGTCCGCCTCCACCGTGGCGGTCGTCAGGATAACGTCGGAAATGGTGCCCAGGGAAGCGGGTGTCACGCTTACGGGGACGGGAGGCGGAGCGGTGGAATCCGCGTCGGCCTCGCCGTTTTTGCCTTCGTCCGAGTTATCGCCTGTGCCGGAACTGGCGTCGCCGCAGCCTGACGCGATGAACGCCGCGAAGATCGCAAAGATGAACAGCCGGAGAAACTTCATTCCGTGGAGAAAGGATCGTATGTGCCCCATTATTGCTCCCTGAAACAGCCTGAATCGACCTCTCGAGTCATACACGATTCACGTAATGTATACACCATTTAATGACTTCAATTCAAAGGAAGTTCCCTTTAATCTGTATGTAAGACTTCCAATAGTGGAAATAAGTTACGGAAATATACTTGCCGGCTTTTCTCTGCCTGTCGGCAGGCAGGGAAAAACAAACCTCATCGTCAAGGGTGGTTTTAACGACTACGGCGGATCGGAAGGATTCGGTCCATTGGAAGGTCAGGATTTTAAAGCCCGGGGCATTCCATTGCTCGGTGGCGTCCGCGTCTATGCGGAAGCCTATGACTCGGATTGATCTACAGATTTGGCGGCTGAAACGCCACAAACCTCATCCGGCGGCCGCCAGCAGCCGCTCCATATTGCCGCCCAGGACCAGGTCCATGTCCGCGTCCGCGATGAAGGAGCAGTGGGTCCGTACGGCTTCAAGCGAATGCTGATAGGTACTCGCCCGGGCGACGGGCGGGTAGTTGGACGCCCAGCAGAGACGGTCCGCGCCGTAGTACTCGTAGAGCTTCCGGACGATCCACATGCAGTCCGAGTAGGGGTATTCCCAGGCGGTTTCCGACACATACTGGAAACCGGACAGCTTGATGTGGATGTTGGGTACGTCCGCCGACTCCAGCACCGCCTGGAGCACCGGCCGCGGAGGTGGTTCGCCCACCTTGACGCCGGCCATGTGGTGACAGAGAAAGGGCGTGTCCGGGAACCGTAGCGCAAGCTTTCGCAGCGCGGGCATCCAGGCCGGACCCAGGGCCAGGGAAGCGATCTGGTTGAGTTCGGCCGCTTTCTCGAAGAACGCGAGGCCTTCCCGCGACTCGAACCAGTCCGTATCGCCCTTGAGATAGTGAGTGAACCCCTTCAGTTGGTACTTTTCCACCGAGTCGGCCAGCCTGTCGGCGCCGCCCGGCGCGTGGTAAGTGTCAGTCCACGAGCAGTCCACGTCTGCGAACTGGACGAACCGGTCGGGATACCGGCGGACGCACTCGGCCCCGTAGTCGTTGTTATTGGGGTTGTGGTCGATCCTCGCGCAAACCAGCACGGCCTTGTCCACCCCGACCAGATCCATTTCGTGAAGCAGCATTTCCGCCCGTCCCCGGTTCTCCGGATCGGGAACCACCGGTTCGTAGGGCCAGTAGTCCCACGCGTGGGCATGGCAATCGATGATCATCTTTTATTCTCCTTTGTTCGGTTACGGGGTTCCTGTGCATCCGTTCGATTACGCGTTTATCACTTCCAATCCAGCGCGGTTTTGCCTCTAATACCGGTTCACCACCCAGAGTCCGGCCGCCAGCAGTACCAGTCCGCCGGTGAGGTAAGTGGTCACCTGGTCGCCGAGGATCAGCCAACTCAGCAGTACGCCGAAGAGCGGCGTCGTAAAGAAAAAGGCGCTGATCTGGGTGGCGCTGTGACGCTGAAGCAGCCGGATCCACACGAGAAAGCAGAATCCGGCCACGATGGCGCCCTGGTAGAGGATCGCGGCGATGATGGCCGGGTTGATTGTGACCGGCAGGCCCCATTCGGTCGACATCCAGAGCACCGTGAAAATCGGCAGTACGACCACCTGCTGCCAGAAGATCACCGCCACGGGGGAAATGCGCCTGACCAGCACCTTGTTGATCATGATCTGGATGGCCAGGGAGATAGAACTGAACAGAACCAGCACGTCGCCCAGGGGCGTCGAGGGTCCACCCGCTTCATCGTAGATGGTCAGCGCCATGCCCGCACCGGCCAAGACCAGTCCGAGGTTTTTCATCACCGTGAGGCGGTCGTCGGGAATGATGTAGTGCGAGATGGCGGCGACGACGAAGGGATAGGTCTGCATGAACAGCACCGCGTGGCTTCCCGAGGTACGTTCGGCTCCAATGTTCAGGAAGAGGATCTGCGCGGCCATGACGAGGGCGGGTACGGCGATGATCAGGCGGTCGCCCCGGGCCACGTACAGGGAGACGCCGGCCAGACGCGTCCAGGTGTAGACGCACACCAGGGCGACGCCGAAACGCAGGACCGCCAGGAGGATCGGCGGTATTCCCTCCAGTCCCACCTTGACCGATACGACCAGGCCGCCCCATAGCGTACACAGCATCAGTACGAGGAGGACGGACCTCGTCGTCAACGGCTGGTTTTCATCGATGTGGCTCACACGGGCCAGCCTTTACATGATGCAGGCGGATAGGGGAAACGGCAGGGCGAGATTATACGGCCTCGGAACGCCCGGGGGCAACGTTTAAGTTAAGGGCCGGGCGCGGGGCGCCGGGTCGGCTTATCTGTTATACGTGTTCTGAAACCGAAGGGACACGTTGACCAGCGCGATCATGACCGGCACTTCGACGAGGGGGCCGATGACCGCCGCGAAGGCCACGCCCGATTCGATGCCGAAGACCGCCACGGCCACGGCGATGGCCAGTTCGAAGTTGTTGCTCGCCGCAGTGAAGGAGAGCGTGGCGTTCCGGGAATAGTCCGCGCCGATCTTCCGTCCCATCCAGAAAGTGAGCAGGAACATGACCACGAAGTAGACCAGCAGCGGCAAGGCGATCCGGACCACGTCCAGGGGGATGGCAACGATTGTGTCGCCTTTGAGGCTGAACATGACCACGATGGTGAACAGCAGCGCGGCCAGGGTAATGGGGCTGATGCGGGGAATGAAGGTCGATTCGTACCAACGCCTTCCCTTGAGCCGCAACAGGATCAGGCGGGTCGCCATGCCTCCGAAGAATGGAATGCCCAGGTAGATGAACACGCTTTCCGCGATCTGGGCGATGGTAACCGGTACGACGCTGCCTTCCAGTCCGAAATAGGGTGGAAGCACCGTGATGAAGACGTAGGCGTACACGCTGTAGAAGAACACCTGGAACAGGCTGTTGAAGGCCACGAGACCGGCGGCGTACTCCGTGTTTCCCTTCGCCAGTTCGTTCCACACGATGACCATGGCGATGCACCGGGCCAGGCCGATGAGGATCAGGCCCGTCATGTATTCGGGATGTCCCGGCAGGAAGAGCGCGGCGAGTCCGAACATCAGGATGGGGCCGACGACCCAGTTCAGGAACAGGGACGCTCCGAGTATCCGCACGTTCCGGAACACGTCCCCGAGTTCCTCGTACTTCACCTTGGCGAGCGGAGGATACATCATCAGGATGAGCCCGATGGCGATGGGCAGATTGGTCGTACCCACCTGCCCCAGCTGGATCAAAGCCGGAACGGCCGGCGCCCCGACGCCGAGTGCGACCCCCAGGCCCATGGCCAGGAAGATCCACAGGGTCAGGTACCGGTCCCGCACCGACAGCCGCTTCGTCGTTGAATCCATGTTCCCTCTCCTGCAGTGTTCATCGTGGGCTAATATCGGTCTAAGCGGTGCATCCCGAGATCGTCATGCGACGCTGGCCCTTGCGAACAGCCAGCCCATCTCCCGGCAGATTTCCCGGCATCTTTCGTCGTAAACGGCCGTCTCCCGGTCCGTTCCATCGGAGGTTTTCGGGTCTTCGTAGGGAATGAGAATGCGCTCGTCGGCGCCGGAAATCACGGGACAGCCGCGGTCGGCGCTCGAACAGGCCATGACCGCGCAGTATCCGTCCCGGGGGTTCGGGGGATCCAGGTAGGCCTTGGAGAACGCGCGTACGGGAGGGAGTTCAGGTCCGGATTGAACGAGGTATACCGGATTGTCCTCCGCCGAGCATGGTTCGATCCGGAAACCCGCCCGAACCATCGCCGATACGGCCCTGGGATCGAAGGCCGAGGCTTCCGTGCCGCCCGAGAAGGTATATACTCCGGATAATCCGAAGAACTGCGCCGAGGCCTGTGCCCAGATCTGAGCCATCTGGCTCCTGCGGGAATTATGCGTACAGATAAAGGTGAGCCGGGCCGACTGGCCGTTTCTCATTCTATCAGCGATATACGCCGAAACGCGTTCCAGCGTCTTGTCCCGGCCCGCCGGTAGCAGGTCCGTTTCCGCGAGGCGCGCCTGCAGATAGCGGCTGAGACCGGGGTAGAAGACGGTATCTTGAGCGGACCGGTTCACTGCGCTTCCCGTACGGGCAGGGACTGGCCGTGTACATGCGGATCTTCGCGATCGTCCACCTGGAGTTGGGCCATGGACGGCCGGGGCACGCAGATTTTACCCTGGCTGACCAGTCCACGCAACCGCTCCAGGTCCGCCAGGACCCGGTCGTGAACCTGACGGGCCGAGACAAGATAAACCGACACGTACTTCAGGGCGATCGAAGAATCTCTGGCCAAGGCATAGTAGATCCACACCCCGTCGCGGCGGTCCGTGAGCAGACCGTATTGTTTCAGAACGGCCACGTGACGCGAGACCTTGCCCTGCGGAAGGTCCAGAACCGCCATGATTTCGCAGACGCACAATTCACCCTCGGTCAACAGGAACAGGATACGCAGGCGGGTCGCGTCCGAACAGGCCTTGAATACGGCAACGTCCTTGTCCAAAACGGTATCTCCGTCGTCAGGCGGCGGGTTTTACATCCTAATAATCGAATATAAGGATATAATTCGGTTTGTCAATAGAAATGAGGCGACCGGGTTACACTGGAAGTCTTGGACATCGAGCGCCGGGGGGTGTATATTGAGACAGGTGAGTCCGCGTCCTTGCACGTCCTTACGCGTCGATGAAACGACCGGACTGAGCATGGCGCGATGGACGACGAACACGTTCTGATCAACCCATGCCCGGGAGAAACATGCCGTCCCGACCACACGTCCTGCTCGTCTGTACAGACCACTGGCCCGGCACGCTCTTCGGCCACGCGGGCCACCCCGTGATCCAGACGCCGACCCTGGATACACTGGCTCGAAGCGGCGTTCGTTTCAACCGCGCCTACAGCGAGTGTCCGGTATGCATTCCCGCCCGAAGGACGCTCATGACTGGCACGACGACGGCAACCCACGGCGACCGGACGTTCATGGTCGACAATCCCATGCCGCCGGTCCCTACCATGGCACAGACCTTCAGGGACAACGGATACCAGGCCTACGCGGTGGGCAAGCTCCACGTGTACCCGCAGCGGGACCGGATCGGATTCGATGATGTCGTCCTGGCCGAAGAGGGCCGACCGAATATCGGCGCTCTGGACGATTACGAGGCCTTTCTTGGTGACGGCGGATATGCGGGGGAAGCGTTCACGCACGGCATGAGCAATAACGAATACGGCCAGCGCCCCTGGCACCTGCCAGAGGCCATGCACGTGACCAACTGGACCACGCACCAGATGGCGCGAATGATACGCAGGCGCGATCCCACGCGACCGGGATTCTGGTACCTGTCCTATTGCCATCCCCATCCTCCGCTGACCCCGCTTCAGTGCTACCTGGACCTGTACCGCGACGAGGATCCCGGCGAGCCGTACTTCGGCGACTGGGCCCGGGATCCCGACAACCTGCCCTATGCGCTGAAGGCGGTCCGGGGACGGTTCGGCGGGCTGAGCGACAGCCAGATCGCCTGGGCGAGGCGCGCTTTCTACGCCCTGTGCACCCATATAGACCACCAGTTGCGCGTGGTGATCGGCACGTTGCGGGAGGAAGGCCTGGTCGACAACACGATCGTGCTGTTTACGGCCGATCACGGCGACATGCTGGGCGTTCACGGCCTCTGGGCAAAGAGACTCTACTACGAACAGTCGGCCAACGTGCCCATGATACTCGTGGGCCGGGCCGGCGATGACCGGGTCGGTCACAACCGCGTCGACGGCCGGCTCGTGGGCTGGCAGGACGTGATGCCCACGCTGCTCGATCTGGCGGGGATCGACGTCCCGGATACGGTCGAAGGCCTATCCATGGCGGGCGACGAGAAACGGGAGTACCTTTACGGAGAATGCGGGGAAAACGCCCAGGCCACGCGCATGATGCACGGCGGAAGGTACAAGCTGATCTACTATCCTGTGGGCAACCGGTTCCAGTTGTTCGACCTGGAAGAAGATCCGGAAGAGCGTTCCGATTTATCGGATTCGCCGGAACACGCCGGGATCATGCGCCGGCTGAAGGGTCGGCTGGTGGAGGAGATGGCCGACCTGGACCCGGCATGGATCCAAAACGGACAATTGACCGGCCTGCCGGATCGCGAATACACGCTGCCGCCCAACCGAGGCCTGTCCGGCCAGCGGGGCCTGCACTGGCCGCCGCCGCCCGTGGATACGGGCTCGTCCTATGTGCCCTGAATAAACGCAGGAGAGTAACTCATGCCCGTAATTCGCATCCTGATCGCGTCGGTCTTCCTGTCGTGCTGGTCTTCGTCCGTTGCGGCCTGGGGGCCTAACGGCCACCGCATCGTGGGCCAGATCGCCGAAAACCATCTCACGGAAGCGGCCCGCAAGGGCATCGCGGAACTCGTGGGGCGCGCTTCGCTGGCGCAGATCAGCACCTGGGCCGACGAGATCAAGTCCGACCCTTCCTGGCGCCATGCATCGCCCTGGCACTACATCAACGTGCCGCCCGGCCAGGCCCCCGAAAGCGCCCGAAGAAGTTCGCGCGGCGACGTGGTAGATGCCATCCAGCGATTCGAAGGCGTTCTTAGGGATCGGGAGGCGGGAAGGAAGGAACGGGTGGACGCGTTGAGATTCCTGGTGCACCTGGTGGGCGACATCCACCAGCCGCTCCACGCGGGCTATGCCAGCGACCGCGGCGGCAACGATATCCGCGTCCGCTGGTTTGGTGAAAGCACCAACCTCCATACCGTATGGGACGAAAACCTCGTCGAGTACCAGCGGCTGAGCTTCACGGAGTGGGTCCGTTTCTTCGGGCACGCGGAACCCGGTGAGATCGCCGCGTGGCGCCGGTCCACCGTATGGGACTGGGTGCGGGAGTCGCGCAGCATGCTCCCGGCCGTGTACGACTACGGCGGATCCCGTTCCGACAAGACGCCGTACCTGGGATACGCCTACATCTTCAAGCATGCCGACGGCGTCAAGCTCAGGCTGCTGCAGGCCGGCATCCGGCTGAGCGGACTGCTGAACGACGTGTTCATGGCGGACCTTGACGAGCGTTAGTGAATGGATTGATTTAAAATCTAAATTGACATTCATTCGCAATTCAGATAAGTACCGGAGTTATATCCTCCCCGTTGGCCTTCCCACCGGGACGTTCTACACTGCAGCGATCCGGTTACATTTCTGTTCTGTTTGAAGGCTGACCGTTCACAGTAGTAGAGTACGATTTGTACCGTTCTGCTCGATACTGAATCTATCGTAACAAAAACTGTTCTGATTGAGTAAAGCCGCCTCGGTATGTGTTTGCATACTGGTACTGGCTGTCACCCGACCGGATGAGTCAATGTTCCGTAGGGGAGATTGGATCATTGGTTCGAAAACACCTTTGAATTGAATCGGGAGCAGAACCATGCGACCTGTACGTTTTTTTTGGCCCGGTGCGGGCAAGGATCCGATTCTCGGTGGGAAGCACTGGTGCTTGGCGGCAGTGCTCGTTCTTCCCGTCTGGCTACTGGTTGTAACTACTTGCGGCAGAGACAATCCGACTGGGACGACTTCGGCAAGACCGCACAAAGTGCGTGTCACCCCTGAATCCACCGATCTTGGAGCGATAGACCAGACGGTATCCCTTACCGCATCGGTTAATGATCAGAACGGCAAGGTCATTTCCGGCGCCGGTGTCACATGGCTCAGCAGGAACGATGCCGTGGTAACCGTAGACGCAGAGGGGCTCGTCCGCGCCGTCGGTTTCGGTACCGCGGTTGTCACAGCCACTTCCGGCCAGGTCCAGGGCAACGCAAAGGTGACGGTTTCCAATCCAGGCAGGGCGGCGCTTCAGGCGCTATATGATGCTACGGGTGGTGAGAACTGGACGAACAGCACGAACTGGCTGAATGACTTGCCTGTTGGCGAGTGGCACGGGCTTTCCGTCGGATCCAACGGTCACGCGGATGGTTTTCAATCCAGATCGAGCGCGTCGGGCCTTACCCGGCTGGACTTGTCCAACAACCAGTTGACCGGTAAGATTCCGGCGGCACTGGGCAACCTGAGCGATCTCCAATACCTGGACTTATCCGAGAACGCGTTGACCGGCGGGATCCCTGCCGCTCTGGGTAAGCTGTCCAAACTGGAGACGTTAAGGCTCAACAACAACCTGCTGTCGGGCGAAATACCTGCAGAACTTGGCAACCTGAGCAGTCTACAGGAACTGTCTCTGCAAGGAAATGCGGAACTCACGGGACCGCTGCCCGATTCGTTCACCGATCTCGACTCTCTGGTAACACTGTCTCTGGAGGGGACGCTCCTATGCGCACCGAACGACACCACGTTTCGGGACTGGCTTGAAGGTATAGTAAACAAGAACGGCGTTGTCAGTTGTGGAGACGACACGGTCCTTGATCGAAATGTCCTGATTGCATTGTACAATTCAACTGGTGGAACAAGTTGGAAAACCAGCACCAACTGGCTGACCGGGGAACCGCTGGAATCCTGGTTCGGGGTCAGTGTGAATTCCGAGGGACGTGTAGACAGTCTGGTGCTCGAAGAAAACAATTTGAACGGCACCGTACCGGCCTCATTGGGCAATCTCACCGATCTTCTGACTATGGATTTAAGCGAGAACGAGTTGTCCGGTGTTATCCCCTCAGAACTTGGCAAACTTGCCAGTCTCGTGACGCTTGATCTCAGCAACAATATGTTGTCCGGTGAAATCCCGTTCGTTGTGTTAAGCCTGCCCAACTTGCAGAGGCTCAATCTGTCCGGTAACCAGTTTGCCAGTCTCCCAACGGCAAGGGAAGCACTGATCGCTTTCTATAATGCAACGGGCGGCCCGGATTGGCATGTCAGCACCAACTGGTTGAGTGAAGAGCCTGTTGAATCATGGTACGGGGTGTCCACCAGCGAAGACGGGAGCGTCGTGACGGGTATTGTCCTGGATTTCAACAACCTGGCTGGCCGTCTCCCACAGGAACTGGGACAATTGACCGGTCTTACAACGCTGAGTCTTGAATACAATGACCTGCTGGGCGAACTACCCCCGGAACTGGGCAGCCTGACCAGCCTGACAGACCTTGACCTTTCCGATAACGACTTCTCTGGAGAGATTCCGCCGGAACTGGGACAGTTGACCGACTTGGTGAGCCTTGACCTGTCGTGGAACGATCTTTCGGGCCAGTTGCCGACTGAAATGACTCAGTTGGTCAACCTCACCCGGCTGTATCTACAGGAGACATCGGTATGTGTGCCGCGGACCGATGAATTCCAGGCCTGGATCAGCAGTATCGGTTTCAGCCGTGCCACATACTGCGTCGGTGGAACTCCTGGCAGCGCGCCAGTCGATCAGGATGCATTTGACGCACTCGTTTCCGGAGAGATCCTCTCGGTGGAATCTTACTATCTCGAGTTCGATTCTGGCGGACGGTTTACCCAGACCGGTGAATACGAGGGCAACTACGCTTATGCGCTCGGGGATTCCAGTTCCGGAACCGGCGTACTGACTCTTACATATGATGAAGGTGTATCCATAGACTCGTGCGCGGTTGAACTGCTGTTCGCCCAGCCGGAAAGAGGCACCACGCGTTACAGTTGCGACGGAGGGTCGTTCCAGGATTTCGAGCAGTGGAGACTTGTGGATGAGCCTGATCCCGATACCTTTGATATGGAAGTTGTCTGGGTAGGTGAGCAGCCTGTCGGGGCTTACAGGATGGCTTTCGATGCCGCGGTTGAACGCTGGGAGAGCATTATCACTTCTGATCTCGACGATGAATATCTGTACTGGGATGATCTCCCATATGATGGGGACGACATAGACGACCTTTTCGAAAATGGCAGCGATGAGAAGATATTCGGTTACGTCGACGACCTGAGGCTCTACGTGCAAATGACGTCGATTGACGGCGAAGAGGGGTTATTGGGATACGCGGGACCGGTCTTTAAGAGATCTCCTTCTCAGCTGCCATCATTGTCAGTTTTGGTGCTGGATTCAGATGATCTGGATGACTTCACGACGGTAGCCTTCCAGGATCTGGTATCGCATGAGATTGGGCATGCCTTGGGATTTGGGACTGTATGGGAGGATCTCGACTTGCTGCAGAACCCATCGTTGGATTCCTTCGGAGATCCCATTACGCCCGCGCCCGACACGCATTTCAACGGGACGAGAG
>JAJEHX010000004.1 GCA_022823465.1 Candidatus Latescibacterota bacterium | reverse complement strand
CGGCGTGTATTGGCGACGATTTCGTTGCCGTGAAACGCCTCGTGCTTCAGGAACGCCTTCTTATCCTTGTCTAAACTGAAGTTGGCCGGGTTGGTGATGAAGTCGTATGCGGCGAGAAAGAAACCGCCCGTACCGCAGGCCGGATCGGCGATGACCATTCCTGGCTCGGGCCGTACGCACTCGACCATGGTCCGGATGAGGGCACGCGGCGTGAAATACTGACCCGCCCCCGACTTGGTATCTTCGGCGTTCTTCTCGAGAAGCCCTTCGTAAATCTCCCCCTTTACGTCGGCACCCATGCTCACCCATTCGGTGTGATCCACCAGGTCGATGAGGCTGAACAGTTTGGCCGGGTCCTGGATTTTGTTCTGGGCCTTAGTAAAGATCTGCCCCAGCATATCAGTTTTGGTACCAAGCTCGCGAAGCAGGATGGCGTAGTGGATATCGAGTTCCGCCCCCTTTTTGGACTTCAAGCTCTGCCAGTTGAATTCGGCTGGGATGCCGACATCGCGCTTGTACGGCGGTTTGGCGTACTCGTCGGCCATCTTGAGGAAGATCAGATAGGTGAGCTGTTCCAGGTAGTCGCCATAGCTCACCCCGTCATCGCGTAGGGTTGTGCAGAAGCTCCAGATTCTGGACACAATGGGAGCAGTGTTCATGCAGTCGCCTTTCGCTTCGTTGCTTTCTTGGAGTAGTTTTTCTTTTCTGCCAGCTCTCTTTCGGCTCTAATTCGGTCCAGAAGAATCGAGGCGGGCTCGTCGTGTGGATCCTGTTCCACAAGTTGGCCGCTGAAGGCTTTCTTTAGGATCGACTGACGGAGGGCGTCTGGTTTAGTGATCTCAGAGTCAATTGCTGCTTCTATGTGATCCAGCATTGAATACTGCCTTTCAACCTCCCTGAACACTTCATCCTGCTCTTGACGCGAACAGACAGGAACCGGAACATTATGCAGTATGCTTTCATTGAGGTTCTGCATAGTCGTGCCGATGCTGGATGCTGCCAAGAAGTCCTTTACGCGTTGGGAACCAAGAACCCACGAATAGAAATGTGCATTCATTGAAGAAAGAAGCCGTACAAAGAGACTGCCGGTGCCACACAACCATCCTGCTTCCGCAGCGGTTACAACGGCACACCTCCCCATTTCGCCTCTACGTCCAATGACAATATCGTTCTCATGCATAACGTATTTGCCCAATTGATGAAGTTTATCTGCACTTACCGTCAGAGTTAGATCCGGTTCGATTCTTTGAAAGCGAATATGGCTAGGATTAACGAGCGGTGTCCCCCCTACTATGTAGTCCGCCCTGTGTAGAAGTGATCCGAACGGACCTATCTGGATGTTACTCGCGATTGCGGAGAGTGGGAACCAAGACCATTCGTCTGAAAGTTTGGGGAGAGCTAACACGTCCTCAGCGACTAGCGAAGGGGAGTGGACTAATCGCTTGGGTTTTGATGGCTTCTTACCGGACCTCCCTTCTGCGTCCCAAGTCTCGACTGCAGCCTTCCACTCCTTGAGTTGCTGCTCGTAGCGTGCCTCCCGTTCCTGTTTGATGCGAACGAGTAATTGTTCGGGCGTCTCCAGTTTGTCTTTGTTCTCTTCGCGCCACTGGGCGGTGAGCTTACCTTCGAAGGCGTGCTTGAGCACGGCTTGGCGATAGACACTGAGTTTCGCCCGCGCTGTCTTCAGGCTTTCGATACCCTTGTCTATTTCGGAAAACAGTTCCTCAATCTTAGTGACGATACGGCGCTGTTCCATCAAAGGAGGCAGTGGTAACGGAATTTCTTCGACAGTCTTTGAGGAAAGATGTTTTACCGTAACCGAAGAAGTCTCAGCGTTAATCGCATTCAGAAAAGGCTGTAAGCAAAGGTACAGGAAGCCTTCATCAAACAGATCACTGGTTAACGTGACCTTACATACACGTTGGTTTAGAAGCGCTTTCTGACCGGTCCATCGGGAAGCAGCGAAATCACCGTCCATCCCGATGAGAATCTCGCTTGGCTTTACTATATACTGGTCATCGAATTCACCCCAATAGCGGTGCTCGGTCTTTTCTTTGGAAATGTCGCGGATGCGAATGAGTGGAACGCCCCTATCAGGATCAAAATAAGAAGACTTAAAGGCGAAGCCGTTTTGTACGTTCGCGACATCGGATAAGGTCACACGTTCCCAGTGCCCCGCCTTGGTAAGAAGGGGATAAGTCTCCTTCGTCACGATTTCTAATGGTCGAAGCCCTAGTGCCACTTAAGCCACCAATACCTCATTCAACTCATCAATCACATCATCCATCCGGTCGCCGAACAGCTTGTACATCTGCCCCATGCCACCCTTGCCATCGAACGGAGCGAGGTTCAAATCGTCTCGGTCCATATGAAACGAGGTTATGATGTGGTCACGGATCATGTGCAGCCAGTCCACCTGCGCCTCGTTGAACTTCTCTCCGCTGCCGCTGTGATGCTGCATGATCCAATCTCGAAAGTTCCGGCGCACGGTTTCAGAATAAGGCGCGAGCTTCTCATCAATGCCGCAGGCACGGCGAATCAACGCTACCAGCGCGGTCAGTTCGCTGATCGGTTGGCTGCCCTCGTATTCGTCGAGCAGGGCGTAGGCTTGCCAGACCCGGTATGGGATCAGTCGAGGCTGGTCCTTCTTCAGTTTGTCGAACACTTCGCGTATCATGGCGTAGGTCAACTCTCGACGACGGTACGGCTGGGTGTAGAAGATAGTCAAGGCTTCGATCTCATCGCGATTCGCTTTGAGATATTGTTGGAAGTCCTGCACTATGGCTTCGGCATTCTCGTGTGCGTCACCTTCCCATTCGGCACGGAGCACCGTGTCTAGCCCGTCATGGTCGATCGTTTGCTCCTTGTCACGACGTATCGAGTCGATCAACTCGATCAGTTCGCCGTTAAACACGTCGGCTGCGTCATGGACCAACTGCTTCTGGGCCTTCTCGCATACCTCAGGTGGCGGTTCGGCACCGTCGTCCACGGGTTCGATTACACGTGCCTTCTCCTCAATGCGATCAGGATCGATGGCGGACAGTAGATTGCTAATGATTTCAGTGAGTTCAATGCCACTGGCTTGTTCCTCTATCCGCTCCTTCTCGGCGGGGTCGAGTTGTTGATTAAGCCGGGCGAGGCGCCCGGCAAGCGAACTCACCGTATCTGCATCGTATGCGCCCATCATCACGCCCATGGCGAGATCCCTGAGTGGCACAAAGGGCCTAGTGACGAGTGGCTGGCTGGAGGTCTTAAGTGATTTCGTGACCCCGACGGCGTCGACGATCACGTAGTGGGTCTTCCCACTGACGGCGGAGGGCGAGACCTTTTTGAGATCGTCATGGTCGAGTGTGCGGGTGCCGCGGCCTTTCATCTGCTCGAAATAGTTTCGGCTTCTCACGTCCCGCATGAAGAGCAGACATTCGAGCGGTTTTACATCCGTACCCGTGGCGATCATATCCACGGTTACCGCGATGCGCGGGTGGTAGTCGTTACGGAACTGAGCAAGGACGGACTTCGGGTCTTCTTCAGTCTTGTAGGTGACCTTCTTGCAGAACTCGTTTCCTTCGCCGAATTCCTCGCGCACGGTCTGGATAATATCGTCGGCATGGCTGTCGGTCTTTGCAAAAACGAGCGTCTTCGGGACTTCGCCGCGGCCAGGGAATATCTCAGGCCATTTATCGCGAAAAGTACGGATGACGGTGCGTATCTGATCAAAGTTGACGACAGACCGGTCGAGTTCCTTGGCGGTATAGGTGACGTCCTCGTCTTGAATTTCCCAGCGCTTGCGCCGTGTGAGGCGTTCACGTTTTTCAACTTGCTGGTCCGCCTTGAGTTGACCGCCGTGTTTCGTCTTTTCCGTATCGATGACGTAGATTTCGTTGCCGACATTTACACCGTCGGCGACGGCTTGCTCATGATCGTACTCACTGACTACGTTCTTCCTGAAGAACCCATAAGTTCGGTTATCCGGAGTCGCGGTCAGGCCAATGAGATAGGCATCAAAATACTCGAGGACTTGTCGCCACAGGTTGTAAATCGAGCGGTGACATTCGTCGATGATGATGAAGTCGAATAACTCAGGGGGAATCTTCTCGTTGTAGACAACCGGCTGGGGCTTGAGTTGTACCTTTTCCGCCGGGTTGATCTGCTCGACAGCTTCGTCTAACTCCTCACCCCTTAGAATCGAATACATCCGCTGGATGGTGCTGATACAGACTTGACTATCGTTTGGGACATGGGACGAGTTGAGGCGCCGGACGTTGTAAAGCTCGGTGAACTTGCGGTTGTCGTCACTGGGCACGTAGGCCATGAATTCCTGCTCCGCCTGTTCGCCCAGATTCTTGGTGTCTACGAGGAAGAGGATTCGTTTGGCGTCAGCGTGCTTGAGCAGCCGATAGATCGAGGTAATAGCGGTATAGGTTTTACCAGAGCCGGTAGCCATCTGAATGAGGGCGCGCGGGCGGTCCTCTTTGAAGGATGCTTCAAGGTTTTCGATGGCGTTGATCTGGCATGCCCTAAGCCCTTTGGGATCCAATTCCGGCAGCCCTTGGAGGCGCTCGCGTAGTGGATCTGCCTGGCTAAGCCACTCCGCCATAGTCTCTGGGTGGTGGAAGTTGAACACCTCTCGTGAACGGGGTTTAGGGTCGCGACTGTCGGTGAACCTTGTGATTTCACCGGTAGATTCGTAGACAAATGGGAGGGGCTCTTTATTGTCTACCCACTTGAGGTTGGCGTTGGCATACCCCGAGGACTGCTCCTCGACCGTTGTGATATTGTGACCCTGAATTGCAGATTTAGCTTCAACCACACCAGTAGGTTGCTTGTCTACAAAAAGAACGTAATCGGCGGGACCAACGTCCGTCGGATACTCACGAACGGCAATCCCGAGGCCAGCGCTGAAGTCGATCTTGTTCTTTGATTGCACCTTCCAGCCAGCGCGTTCCAAATTCGCGTCGATGATGTCACGTGCCGCCTGTTCGGGCGTTTGGTTGGTGTTCTGCATTCTGCCTATCCGCTATGCTCTTGGCCTACCCAATGTAAGCGGGTCGCTCTCGAACATCCTTAAGCTAGCATTTTCTAATTAATTCGGAGAAAAATACGAGAAAACGCGCTTCTTGACTACTGAATTCTAAAGAGACTATCAAAACCTGCAACTTTCAGATTAAATACGAGAAAACGTGTTTCTCGACGACTGTACTCCTTAACGGGGCAACATTAACCCGCAGATTTCGCGCAGCCTATCTTAAGGAAAGACTAAATGAGTGAATCTGAACGCAACAGGATACCCGGAGAACCGGAAATGACCCGGGCAGAGATCCGCGGACTGGTTCTGCGAGTACGGGGTGATCTTTACTTCGGACCAGAAAACGTAACGATAGTGTTGAGACGGATGGATGAAGACTCGGAAACACGGCCACCCGTGAAGACATTGCAAACCTGAAGTTCAGTCTGATCAAGTGGTATGTCGGGAGTATCGTCACGCTGACAGGAATAATCGTTGCGGTTTTCAAATGGGCACTATGAAGTCTCAAAATTTGTATTACGATTCCGATAGCATCATGGTCCGCATGTTCAGGAAGGAGTCTTCTTATGGTAGATGAGAAAGGTCGGCTTATCGATCCACGAAAGGCCGAGATATTGAAACGCAAGATTCTGGATCTTTTGACCGATGAAGAGATCGAGATTCTTGGTATTGAAATCGATATCAGGCTTAAGAATGGATACCGGGACAAGGTCTGGTACGGCTGGAAAAACCCTCATCCTTCCGCATGACAGTAATGGACTGCGACGCTTGTGTCTTGTAGTGATAGTCAGGGGTCAGATATGACTAAGGATACTTGGTACCAACGTAACGGGGCTGCCTTCACCGGGGCCATTGCTCTGATAGCATTGTTAACTTACTTACATGTTACATTAGGTGAGTTAAGAACTGAATTCCGAGATGAGCTGAGAAATATCAATGCCTCGTTAGACAGAGTAGAAACCAAGATTGACGAGGTAAGAGGGTATTACAAATACAAATCAGATGCTACACAGAATGACACGTCTCTTTGAAAACGCTTGGTAGAAATCCGCAAAGGGCCAATAGTGCTCCAGCTTGAAATCTGTGTGTGCCACAATGGTATTGACGAAAAGTCAACATTATAGTTTACTTGTTACAGTTGATACTCATGTGGCCCACACCATTTGGAATAGTCTGCTGAATACAATAACCCTTTGCTAGTGAAAGAAAAAGACTGTGGGGTTGATTATGCCGGCAACACAGGAAATTGAAAAAGCCAGCCATATTTTAAGTAAGATCGACAAGTTCCCTGATTTCGAGTCAGAGATATATGATCATATCCAGGACGAAGACCTGGTTTTGAGGAAACTTGATCTCACGGTCAAATCCTTTAGAGAGAGACTTGAAATCGGTTATGAAATGATAGGTGATTATGTTAACCATGCCAAAGAACATGGCCACGTTGACGTAGACGATCCTATGGTAAGGGTTATAAACGACCTTGAAGAGTTTTGTATGGAATTCTACGAAAGTTACAAGTCGATTCCTTCAGATTCATTTCAGTATCCGGAAATCGCTAATACATTGAAGTCAGCTTTGAAAACCTATGCAGGGAAATTTCAAGAGTTGCGATGGGATGTTTTGATTCATAACGGAAGGATCGTTCCACGTTCGAACGAAACCTTTTCCGGTGGTGATGAATTCGAGGCAATTGTAAATCGAAGAGATTAGTGTGGATTTTCCTTTCGAGATTCCTTCCAGGTTTGAAGAACCTGACAATTCCTTCCTGAGCCAGTACCGAAAAATCCCCAAACATCTACAGAAAAACTACAAGAGATTGTTGAACGAATTCAGAGACGGTGCTATTACACCAGGACGCCGTTTGGAAAAGATAGGCCCTAATCTGTTTTCAGCGAGATTGAACAGGAAATACCGTTTCGTATACGAACTGATCGAGAAAGATCAAGAAACCATAGGTAGGCCGCTTGTCGTTGGTAAACATGATGAAGCCTACAATCAAGCCAATAAACTGTAACTGAACAATTGCCAGGCAAACTACTCGTAATACATTCAAAAAAGTACACTCCCGCCGAAATGCATTGAGACGATCATAAAGGTTTACGGCAACCCTGATACGCAGGAATTCACTCCTGTGCTGACCTTGCACCGTCCAACGCCTCTCGCAGCGCGGCGGCCAGGACCGCGGGCTCGTCCGTGCCGACGCGGCAGGTCTTGCCGCTCTTCATCTTCAGTTCCACCGCATCCAGACCCGATACATTGTAGAGCCAGCCATGGGGCGTCAGGCGGATGCCCCAGCCATAGAGCCAGGAGTTTCTGACCGGCTGGCAGGAGTCGATCTGATCGAGGGCGAAGCGCTTTCGGATCAGGCCGATGCCAAAGGCAATGCGGAGGTACTCGGCATCGATCTCGACGGTCAGGTTGTAGAACACCACCAGGACCCCAAGCAGGAAAACCAGGATCAGCCACGCGAGGGGGGCTGCCCCGGCCAGCCACGCGGGCAAAAAGACAAGTGGCAGGATGGCGATGATGAAGACGACGTTGACCGTGCCGAACTGGGTGTGGCGATAGGTGCTCACTGCATCTGCTCCTGCCAGGGCTTGATCCACAAACCCGCCAGCCTGCCTTCCCGGTCGAGGACGACGCGCACTTCGGGCGCCCGGGACGCGGCTCCGTACCGGCCTCTGAAGCGGTGGACCAGCAGGTGCGGTTGAGCCTCTAAGGACAGGGTCTCGACGTAGTCCAGGCCCTCGAAGGCGCCGTAGCGCTGCCGGATGGCCTGGTGATTCCGACGCTGGACCTCCGCGGTGAAACCATTGCGAAAGCCCTCGGTGGCCTCCTCCGGCCCCAGGACTTCAAAGCGGCCCTGCTCATGGCCCTGAAGTATCCTGGTAGCCAGTTGTGCGGCCAGAAAGTGTTGCTCGGACTCTACGGGTATGCTGACGACGGTCTGCGGGATAACGGTTCCCGGCAACAACCGTCCCGCTTCGCCGGCGGCGACCTCGCCCAGGGCAATGGCGGCGATGAATACGGCAATCGCCCGGCCGCCGGCGACATTGCATGAAACGGCAAATGCGCGGTACATCAGGAGGACCATCCAGACCAGCAGCAGAACCGCCGCCAGTCCGAACGAAACAAGGAGGGCAAGCTGTGCGAGGGAGGGAGGCGAGGTGCCCTGGGCGATCAGGGACGGGATGAGGCCGCGTAAAGGCGGCGATACCACGAGCAGGGCCATGAGCAGGGCGGGCGCCCGGGCGAGGGCCTGGGTGCCGAAGACGTCGATGGAGCGCGGGCGGCTTTGGCTGATCAGACGGCCGCCGATGTAGAGCAGAACGCTGAGGATAGCCCAGGCCATGAGGCCTTGCGCCACGGCGTGCCAGAGCGGAGCCGGGACCGTGAGCTGGAAGGAAATCACGCCCGTAGTGCGATAATCGTATATACCACCGAGCATGGCAGTCAACACGATGCATGCCACGCCCCAGGCCAGGGCCTGGCCGCCGGCCAGGAAGTGAAATGGATTAAATAGCCACGTGCGCCAGGCAGAAGTCGCGTGAGTGTGGGGAGCGTCCATGGGTACGCCTTCTATGAAATGGACCTCACAAATTGCTTGCCTTGCCGAGATCGTCCCCCGTGCTTTCCGACTCCGCCGACGAAACAAGCTCCTCGACGAGGGCGTCGAGACGGTTCCGCAACGTGGGGTAGGAGACGCCATACTGTTTGGCCATGTCCTTGAGATTGCCGCCGGTCTGGAGAAAGCAGAGCACAAAGTCCTGATCCTCCGGGACAAGGCGGGCCAGCGGCGGCAGGGAAAAACCACCGATCACGGCCGTATCGCACTCTGTACAGTTGAGGCGAACGACCTGCAGGGCCGCGGCACAGCCCGGGCAATGGGCAGGCAACCGCGGAGGCTGTATTGGATCGGTGTTTTCGTTCATCAGATGTTCACTATTCATTTCAATATCATCCAAAAACAAAAGTGTTATTTATCAAAACTCAAATCAATTTTATATAAGTTAAAATATGATTATAATTTTCGCAAGATGAATTTTGCAATTTACACTGGATGGAACAGATCACAGCCCATATTCCGCCATCCCCAATCACTTGCGATGAAGAATTAGCACGAGAAAAATCGCATCGCGACTACTGTAGTTCTTGAAAGGGAATTAAAACGTGCGGGGTTCGTGTCGGATTTCTTAGAGGATGGGCTTCAAAATGAGTGAATCTGAAAGCAAAAGGGTGCCCGGAGAACCGGAAACGACTCAGGCGGAGGTACACAGTTTCGTCAGACGAGTTCAGGCGGATTTATACTTCGGGCCGGATAGTTTAAGGGTGGTAATAGCCAGAATGAATGAAAGGCTCAGAAACACGGCCACCAAAGAGGACATCGCGAATTTGAAAATCAGTATGACAAGGTGGTTTTTGGGGAGCAGCCTGACGCTCGTAGGGTTAGTCGTTACGGTGTTTAAATGGCTGCTGCCATAGATCGGTCATCATGACCACATCTGATATCCGTTACCGTATTCATGCCGGTACGATTGTCGGTCCGCAGCTTCTCTTCACAGGATAGACATAATGAATGATCAAGAAAGAAAACTCCCAGCGGGGGATGCCGGGATGAGTTCACGGGAAATCGAGGCGTCAATCAAGCGGATCGAAGATGATCTGTATTACAGTTCGGACAACATCAAGGTTCGTCTGGCCAGGATCGAGGGAAAACTGGAGCATGTCGCCACGCGCGAAGATATGGACAGGTTGAAAATCGCCACGCGCGAAGACATGGAAAAGTTCAAAGCCTCTATGCACGGCGACATGGAAAAGCTCAAAACGGACGTGGAGCGGCAGATAACGGAACTGAAAGCCCACACAAATACGCAGTTTCGATGGACCGTCGGGTTGTTTGTATCAGTCGCGGGGGTAATCGTGACTGCTTTGAAACTAATCTGAGTAAACCCGCGTAATCGCAGTGAACGAATGAACAAATGAATGATACCCAAAGCAAACGCAAAACTGACGGTACAGATATGGATCAGCACAAAACTGCCGAGTCCATCCGGCGGATCGAAGATGATCTGTATTTCAGTGCCGATAACATCAAAGTTCGGTTGGCCAGGATCGAGGAGAAACTGGAGCATGTCGCCACGCGTGAAGATATAGACAGGCTAAAAATCGCCACGCGTGAAGATATAGACAGGCTAAAAATCGCCACACGTGACGATATGGAAAAGCTGAGAATCGCCACACGTGACGATATGGAAAAGCTGAGAATCGCCATGCGTGATGACATGGAAAAAATGAGAATCACCATGCGCGACGACATGGAAAAGATGAACGGCGACACCCGCGACGACATGGAGGAGTTTAAAAGCGACACCGCGACGGGCATGGCGAAATTGAACACGGAGATGGAGCAATTTAGAATGAACCTGGAGCAATTGAGGACGGATATGGTGCAGCAGAAAACGGATTTGATAGCCCACACGAATACACAGTTTCGGTGGACTGTCGGGTTGCTTGTATCGGTCGCGGGGGTAATCGTGACTATTCTGAAACTAACCTGACCCAACCCCTCACATCTCCTTCGTACCCACCACCGTATCCGAAAACACGACGTGCCCCCACATCTCGGGGACGTGCATGTTGATCACGCCCTGCGGCGACCAGACCCAGTTGTCGCAGGGGACGCCTTCTTTGCGCAGGTAGCCGTCTTTATAGCGGTCGAATTCCCATTCCACCCGCGAGAAGTTGACCCGCCAGGAGTCCCCGGGCTTCGGCGGGCAGTCGACGCCGGCGTATTCGGCCATGCTGGTCCAGGGGAAGGCGATTTCGGTGGACCAGCCCCGGTCCACGTCGTGCGAACAGTTGACGGTCCCGTCGATGTGGACTGCGTGCCGCACGCCCACGAAGTCCCAGTCGTGGTCCGCCTGTCCGCCCTTGCTGTAGGGCTTGGGCAGGTACAGGTCCCAGACGGCGTTCAGGGGGTTGATCTCGAACTCCATGTAGTGGTTGGTGTCCCCGTCGGGATCGACGAATACCTCGAAGTCGTTGTCGTGGCAGATGATCGAATCCCGCTTGGTCAGCGTGCCCCACACGTCCGGCTCTTCCATGTCCGCGGCCACGTAGAAGTACTCGTCGTCCCACAGCATCATGGCGCGCGTACCGAATCGGGGGATGGGCTTGAGATCGCCTTCGATATCGACGAATAGGTCGGTGCGGGGCGCCCGGATCCAGGACGGGTCGCTCAGCTTCCCGTCGATGGCGATGGGACCGCAGGCGCGGTAACAGGTGTAGGTCTTGGGGACGATGTCAGGGGATGGCGAGTCAGACATGTCGATCCTTTCTTTCGCTCAAGCCCGTATGCTCGGGTCGACTGGCTTATGCGCGCATCCTAGCTTATGCGCGCATCCTAGCTTATGCCCGCATGCTGGCTTATGCTCGCAGGCCCGACTGCGACTCGAATCCCAGCAATCGCTTCATGGTCGGGGTCGCCCGCTCCACGACCTCTGGGCTCGCGAGCCTGAACTGGTCCTGCTGCGGTTTCATGAACGACCGGCAGAAAAAACCCAGCAGGATCATCCGCTCCTGCCGGGTGCGGTTGGCGCCGCTGCTGTGCCAGGTCGCGCCGTGGATGATGACGATATCGCCTTTGCGGGCGTCGAGCTGGATGACGTCGTCGTACGCTTTCTCAGGATCGGGCGGGGTTCCGCGCCTATAGCTGCCCGGCACGAGCCGCGTGGCCCCGTTTTCGGACGTGAAGTCGTCGAGCACGAAGATCGTGTTGGAGCAGAAGGCGAAGGGTGGAGGCGGCTGCGGGTAACGCCCCAGGGGAAAGTCGACGTGCAGACCGCCGGCCGGCGCGCCCGGGCCGATGAGGTTGACGGTAAAGCTGCTCAATATGCAGTCGTCGCCCAGCAGGTGTTCGTGGAGCGCGAGCACCTGCGGCAGCTGGATCATCTCCTCGTAGATACGGCCCTTGTTGACCAGGTTCCATACCCGTTGCGCCTGCCCGTCGAAATACACGTGTTCACCGCCGGCCTTTTCTTCTGCAGCCAGCTCGGCCGAACGATCGCGCAGCGCATTGGCCTGCTCCGGGGTCAACGCCTCTTTGAGCACCACGTAACCGTGTTCGTCGAGATGGGCGATGGCGTGTTCGAGTTTCATCTTACGATGCTCCGTTCAACCGCGTCCGATGACCTGGAAAGGTACGATCAACTCACTCGCTCCGGCGATGCTCAGCGACGCTCGATGCCTGGCGACTCCGCTAACTGCTCTCAACTGCCCTCGTACGGCACGGAGATGCCTTCGACGAATTCGGGTTCGTCCATGTCCGGCGTCATGAAGACGTGGCTGCCTTTCCGCTCGGAGGTGGTGCCCGCCATGTGGGCGCCGCTGGCGTCCAGGGAGATGATCTGCACGCCGCCGACGCGCTGGGAGTCGAGCTCGTTCATGTCCCGCAGCCCCTCCGCCGTGGCCTCTTCGAGGGACATGCCCATCTTCATGTAGGTCACCACGTTCCGGGCCGCGCCGGTCCGAATCGCCAACTCGCCGGTACCCGTGCAGGCCGCGGCGCCGTACCGGTTGTCGGCGAACCCCCCCGCGCTGATGACGGGCGAATCCCCCAGGCGGCCCGGGTACTTCCATCCCCAGCCGCTCGTGCTGACGCCCACGCAGATGTCGCCCTTGCCGTCCTGCGCGATGAAGTTGGTCGTGCCGCCGGCCTTCTGCGGATCGACGGCCAGGTGGCTCAGCTTCCAGAGCTCGTTGGTATGCTGGAGTTCCTCCGGGTCGTCGATCCCCAGTTGTTCGCGCACGTGCTTCGCGTAGATCTCGGGCATCTCGGGATCCACGTAGGTGCTCTTCTCGAAACCCATTTCGCTGGCGAACCGCTCCGCGCCGTCACCCACGAGAAAGACGTGGATCAGCTTCTCCATGACGCAGCGGGCGATCGAGATCGGATGGTCGTAGCCCGTCACCGCGCCCACCGCGCCCACGTCGCGGGTCCGGCCGTCCATGATGAGCGCGTCCAGCTGGGGATAGCCGAGGATGTTGGGATAGCCGTGGAGGCCGACGCTGCGGTCGGGGCGGTGCACCTCGACCTCCCGGATGCCGATTTCGATGGCGTCCACCGCGGTCTTGCCTTCCTTGAGCGCGGCCACCGCCTGGCGGATGCCCACGTCGCCGTTGTTCGTAGCCATGACGATCATTGCGTAGTCCTTACTTTAAGGGTTCAAGGGTTGAATTCCAGTGCATAGTAACAAGGAGGAAATGAAATGCAAAGAGTTATTATCAAGCGTCTGGAACGAGTAGGCTGGAGAGGTAATATCCCTTGATATTTTCACCCGTTTCCTTATCGTGATATTCAGTTCGTTGGGTTCTGGACCGCGCTTTATCTTGAAGTTGATTTCCAGGCTTGCGCGTTCTGCGCGTGGCGCGTCACGTCGTATTGTTCACGCGTAATTGGAAGGCTGGCGGCGTTTGATCATCTGGATTCGCATAGGAACGCTGGATTCCTACAACAGGGACGGCCGCGACTTCTGGCTGAAGAGACGGCTCGAAGAGATATCCGGGCAGCCCTGCCTGATGCTGCACCAGACGCAGATGACGCCCGAGATCGTCGAACCGCTGAAACCCCTCGCCATGCTGCTCAGCGGATGCGGGACTTTCTTCCAGCATTTCAAACCGGAGACGTTCTACGGTTTCGAGGACACGCTCAACGCGATGGCGGACGTGCCCACCATGGGACTGTGCGCCAGCCACCAGCTCATGGGGTTCATGTTCAGCCACGGCTTTCGCAACCTGACGAAGCTCGAAGACGAGATGATGCGGCCGCTGCGGGCCGGCGAACCGGACGTGCTCGATCCGAATCCCGACGCGGCGGGGTTCTTTTCCGAGGAAGGATTCTACCCGGTGGACGTGCTGCAGCCGGACCCGCTCTTTGACGCGCTGCCCGACACGGTCGTGGTCCGGCAGTCTCACTACGCGGAGATGAAGGTCGTGCCCCCGGACTTCGACCTCATCGCGTCGAACGAAAACTGCCGCATCCAGGCGATCAGGCACCGGTCGCGGCCCCTGTACGGCACGCAGTTCCATCCGGAGTACTACATCGATCTCTATCCCCACGGCCGGAAGATCCTGGAGAACTTTTTCCGGTTCGCGGGGGTATTGTAATGTCGCCGCTTTTGAGAAGTATCGCATATTCCAGCCGACGCAACGTTGGCGAGAGGCCCTTATGTCCAATTTTGAATTCGGTTTAAGCGAACTGGCGCGGTTTGCCGAGGACGGCTACCTGCGCCTCGGGCAGGTGGCTTCCAACGGGCACCTGCAGGCCATGCGCGACCGCATTGACGAGATCATGCTGGGCGAGGTTCGTTACGAAGGCATGCCCATGCAGCGCGACACGGCCACGGGAGATTACAGCGCGGTGCCGTCCAGGACGTTCGAGGAGAGCGAGGGGACGCTCCACTATCGCCGCGTCGACGATCTGCAGCTGGATCCGCTGTACCTGGGGTACATGCAGCATCCGTTTTTCAGGGAGATCACGGAGGCCCTCATCGGTCCGAACGTCTCCATCTTCCGGGCCATGTTCATGAACAAGCCGGCCGAACACGGCACCCATCTCCCCTGGCACCAGGACGTCGGCATCGGATGGGGGCTCGATTCGAACCCGGAGGTGACGATCTGGACCGCCCTCGATGCGGCGACGGTGGAAAACGGCTGCATGCAGGTGGTGCCCGGCAGCCACAAGCACGGCGTGATCAACGAAATGCACTTCCCTTCCGAGGCAGACCAGGCCAGATACGCGCGTGAGGAAGACTGTATCTACCTCGAGGCCGAGGCGGGCGAGGCCGTCCTCCTGAACAACCTCCTCCTGCACCGGTCGGCACGGAATCCCACCGGCAACCCGCGGCGCGCCTTCAGTATCGCGTACATGGACGCGGCCACCCGGGCGGTGAAAACGGAAGAGACTTTTCCCGTCATCTTCGGGGAAGGCGCATTGACCGGTGGAGAACTGATCGATGGGGCCGAGCCCGTAAACGCACAGGCCGAAGGTGCGCAGACCGAAGAAGCGCAGACCGTGGACGTATTCAAGGAGAGCCGGCAGTGAAATTGCAGGATCGCGTTGCGCTCATCACGGGCGGTGGAACGGGGATCGGGGCCGCCACGGCGGGGCTTTTTGCCGGGGAAGGCGCCGCGGTCTGCATCACGGGCCGTCGAAAGGCGCCGCTGGACGATGTTGTTGCCGCCATAGAGGCCTCCGGTGGACGCGCGATAGCCGTCTCCGGGGATGTGTCCATCACGGAAGACTGCGAGCGCATGGTCGAAGAAACGACCACCGCTTTCGGTCGGATCGACGTGCTGGTGAACAACGCGGGCAGGGGGATGCTGGCCAAAGCCGATGAGATCAGCGACGAACTCTGGGACGAGGTGATCGGGACCAATCTGTCGGGCGCGTTCCGTCTCATCCGGACGGTCCTGCCAGGGATGATTTCACAGGGTACCGGAAGTATCGTCAATGTCAGTTCCGTCCTCGGGCAAACCGGCATGAAAGGGGCGGCTGTCTACGGTGCCTCCAAGGCAGGCCTCGACCAGTTGACGCGCGTCCTGGCCGTCGAGTATGCCGACCGCGGGATACGGGTCAATTCCGTGGCCCCGGCCTGGGTGCACACCCCCATGAACAAATCGGTGCGGGACCACGCCACCAGGTACGAACAGTTGAAGGAGCGCCATCCGATGGGCCGGTTCGGCACGCCGGACGAGATAGCCCGCGCTATCCTGCACCTGGCTTCCGACGAGGCCGCCTGGACGACGGGCGCCGTGTTGACGGTTGATGGGGGATGGACGGCGGCATAGCGGTGGGGATTCGCCGATGGACAGGCGCCGAAGTGTCGAAAGGTCCAGGGGCGCCGCGAACGCGAGTCATTATTGCCAGGCGCCGCGGATGCGGGTCATTATCGCCAACCAGCATACGGAGAGCATCATGGGTCTCAGAACGGCGGCAGAATACCTGGAAGGGTTGCGGGACGGCAGGACGATCTACTTTCGCGGGGAGCGGGTGCCGGACCTCATGGAACACCCGGAACTGCGCGCAGGCGCCGAGCACACGGCCCTGGACTACCACCTGGCCGAGGACGAGGCCCACAGGGACCTGTTCACGGCGATATGTCCCGAAACGGGCGAGCGCGTCAGCCGCTACTTCATCCCGCCCGCCAATACGGAAGACCTGCTGCAGCGCCGGGAGATGATCGAGACGAGCACCCGCGAGGGCAGCGGCGTGGTCCTGCTCATCAAGGAGATCGGCACGGATGCCCTGTTTTCCCTGCGGCTCGTCGCGCGGCAGATCGATGAAAAGTACGGCACCGGATACCTGGACCGCGTGAAAAACTACCACGCCGAGTGCCGCGACCGCGACCTGAGCATGGCCGTGGCGCAGACGGACGCCAAGGGAGACCGCAGCCGCCTGCCCTCCCAACAGACCCATCCCGACTACTACGTGCGCATCGTGGAACGCCAGCCCGACGGCATCGTGGTCCGGGGCGCCAAGGCCCATACCACGGGCACCGCCTTCGTGGATGAAGTGGTCGTGCTGCCCACCCGGGCGATTTCGGAAGAAGACCAGGACTACGCCGTGTCCTTCGCCGTGCCCGTCAACACGCCGGGCGTCCGGCTCATTGCCAGTCCCTTCGGATTCTCGGGCGAAAGCGCCTATCACCACCCGGTCAGCTCGAAGCACCACCTGGTCGAGACCCTGACCGTGTTCGACGACGTGTTCGTCCCGAACGAGCGCGTCTTCCTGGCCGGCGAATGGGACTTCGCCGGGGTGCTGGCGAACGCCTTCGTGGAGTTCCACCGGTTCACGGCCGTGTCCTACAAGCCGCCGCTCCTCGACCTCTTCATCGGCGCGGCCTCGCTGATCGCCGTGTACAACGGGGTGGAGAAGGCCAGCCACATCCGCGACAAGGCCACGCGGCTCATCACCTACACCGAGACCGTCCGCGCCCTCACCCGCGCGGCCGCCATGGACTGCAAGGTGGTGGACGGCATCGCCGTGCCGGACACGCTCACGACGAACATCGCCAAGTACCATTTCGCCAACAACTACCACGAGGCCGTGCGGGACGTGCAGGACATCGCAGGCGCCCTGCTGGTCACGGGGCCGTCGGAAGCGGACTGGCACAACGAGGAGACACGCGGCGACCTGGAGCGCTACCTGGGCGGCCGCAAGGGCGTGCCGACCATGCACCGGATGAAGGCCATCAACCTCATCCGCGATCTCACGGCTTCGGATTTCGGCGGGTACCACGAACTGCTGGCCATACACGCCGAGGGTTCGCTCGAGGCGCAGAAGATCACGATATTCCGGGGATACGACCTGCTGCGGTGTATGGATGTCGCGAAGAAGGCCGCGGGGATCGAGTAACGGTTATTGCGATGCGCGAATCCATTGTATCGGCGGGCATATGATGCAAGATCGTAAAAGGGGAACGCGATGAGTTCAGGCGAAGGTCCTGTGATCATGAGCGGCCGCAAGCTGGCCGACGAGATGCAGGCGAGGCTCGCGAATGAAGTCGCCGCGTTGCGTGCGCGGGGCGTGACGCCGGGCCTTGCGACTATCCTGGTGGGTGACGACGGCCCCAGCGCCACCTACATCGCCATGAAGCACCGGGCCTGCGAGGAAATCGGCATCCGGTCCGTCCACACCCATATGTCGGCGTCGACGACCCAGGAGGAACTGCTCGCAACGATCGGCCAGATGAACGAAGACCCCGAGGTCGACGCCATCCTCGTACAGATCCCATTGCCGGATGGGCTCGACGAGGACGAGGCGCTGCTCGCCGTCGCGCCAGACAAGGACGCGGACGGGCTCAATCCCATCAACCTGGGCAGGCTCGTGATCGGCAAGCCGGGTCCCCTGCCCTGCACGCCGAACGGCATCCTCGCCTTGCTGGTCCACTACGGTGTGCCCATCGAAGGGAAAAACGTGGTCATCGTCGGCCGCGGACTCACCATAGGCCGCCCGCTGGCCCTGCTGATGTCCATGAAAAGACCCAACTGCAACGCGGCGGTCACGGTGCTGCATTCGGCCGTGCCCGACATGGCCGCCCACCTGCGCGAAGCCGATATCATCGTCGCCGCGGCGGGATCGCCCGGACTGATCAAGAAAGACATGGTGAAACCCGGTGCGGCCGTCGTGGCCGCGGGCATCACGCGGAAGGGCAAGAAACTCCTCAGCGACGTGGAAGAGGACGTGGCGGAAGTCGCCGGCTGGATCACGCCTCGCATCGGGGGCGTCGGTCCCATGACCGTGGCTATGTTGATGGAGAATACCGTGCTTGCGGCGCGGCGGCGGGCCTGATTCCCACCCTACGCAATCAGCGCCCAGTGTGCCAGGTCCACCTCGCCCGGCGCGGGCTCCCGTCCCGAGAAAAAGTGTTCCAGAGCGCTTAGTGTAATCTCGCCGATCTCGAGATGGCCGTAGGCTCCGGCTCCCGAGGTATGGGGCGTGATGACCACGTTGGGCAGGGGACGCAGTCTGTGGTCGGGCGGCAGGGGTTCGGGCGTGGTCACGTCCAGCTGGACCTGGATCCTGCCGGTCTTCGCTTCCTCGTACAGCGCGTCGTGGTCCAGGACGGATCCCCGCGAGGTATTTACCAGCACGGCGTCGTCGCGCAGAAGGCGCAACTGTTCTGCGCCGATCATGCGGTCCGTCTCCGGGATGGACGGCGCGTGTATCGTCACCATGTCCGACCTCTCGAACAGCGCGTTCAGGGCCACGCGTTCCACGTTCATGCGGCCGGCGTCCCAGTCGCTCAGGTAGGGATCGAAAACGAGTATCCGGACGTTGAAGGGCTGGAGGAGCCGGATCACCTCCCGTCCCACCTTGCTGGCGCTGACGACTCCCACCACGGCGCCGCGCAGAAACTGGTTCGAGCGGGTCTGGTCGGGATCCCGCCACATGCCCCGTTCCCGGATGTTGAGCGCATGGTGGATCCACCGGCGGCTCATCATAATGAGGGCGCCGACCGCGTGTTCCGCCACGTTCAGGGCAATGGCGCCCCGTGCGCTGATGACGCGGATCCCCCTGGGCACCAGGTGTCCCGCGACCATCTCCGGGGTGAACAGGTACTTGACCGAACCGGCAGAGTGGACTATGATCTTCAATCGATCCGCCCGCTCCAGGGCTGCTTCGCTCAGCGGCATGACGCCCCAGCCGGTGACCAGGCCATCGAATCCGGATATCCCTTCTTCCACCTCTTCGGGTGTCACGGCCCGGTCCGTGTCGTTTTCTACTATTTCGAAACTGCCGAGAAGTCGCTGGTAGGTCTCTTCTTTAAAAACACCGCTGGTATGGGACGGCGCCGGCAGGTACCAGATTCGGGGTTTGCTCATGGAAGGTGTCTCCAGAACGCCAGATCTGCGCGGCTACACGGACCGCAGCCGACCGTCACAGCTACGCAGGCCGGAAGCCGGCCGTCAGTCGCGCTCTTAGATCAGATATAGGTAAACGTCCGTCAGTCGCGCTTTCTGACCAGGTACCGGCACCGGTCGTCACCGAGTATCTTGTGCTCGTCCCTGCGCACTCCGGCATCCAGCGTTCGTTCGAACAACTCCTGCTCGAGCTGGCAGACCCGGGGAAAGCGGCGGGCTATTTCGTAGATCGGGCAGTGGTGTTCCACCAGGACGTATTCATCGCCGTCCGCGTGGGATTCGGCCATGTATCCCTCCCGGTCCCGGATTTCGCCGAGGACGCGCACCTTGTCCGCCAGGGGTTGCCCGGCCATCTCTTCGTTGTAGGCCTGTTCGAGACGCTCCGTGCGCAAAGCCAAGAGAGCGCCGACCTTCTCCTCTCCGTCGATTTCGGCCATCTGTTCGAGCAGTTCCACCGCGAGCTGGCCGTACCGCACCGGGAACAGGTGCTCCGCCTCTTTTGTCAGGCCGAAATAGTGCGCCGGCCTGCCCCGGTCCTGCCGCACGACCCGCGTCTCGACCAGGTCGTCGCGCTCCAGGCCGCTCAGGTGCTGGCGAACGCCCATGGAAGTGATTCCTATTTCGCTGGCGAGCTGGCCGGCCGTCATGTCGCCCCGGCGTTTGAGCAACTCCAGGATCTGGCGGCGGGTAGTGCCTTCCTGTTGTGGCATGATCATGCTCCGCGAATGAACCGGTTGTTTAATCTATATTGTAAAGCATTATCCAAAATATGGAACAATAAAAATTAAATATATATTATAAATAATTATATTGACAAATTAGTTTGTGTACTTAAATTGGATAGTAACGCGTATATTTTAATTGATACAACGCACAAACATCGCAGCCCGAGGAGATACATCATGGACAGCACCTCGAAGACGGTCTTGCGCGATCCGATCCGGGTCGCTTCGATGGACGAACTCAAGGAAAAGGGCAGCATCGTCGTCAGCGGCAACGACGGGCCGATCGCCGTGTTCCATCACGGCGAGGGACAGGTCCACGCCGTGGACAATCGCTGCCCCCACATGGGCTTCCCGCTGCATCGGGGCACGATCAAGGATGGCATCCTGACCTGTCACTGGCATCACGCGGACTTCGACCTGGAGAGCGGCTGCACCTTCGACCTCTTTGCCGACGACGTGCCGGTGTTCGCGGTGGAGATACGGAACGGCGACGTGTGGGTATCGGGTTCGCGGGACCGGTCCGGAGATGCGGAATACTGGCGCAACCGCCTCAGGGAAGGCCTGGAGCAGAACATCTCGCTGGTGAACGCCAAGGCGGTGATCGCCCTGCTGAAATCCGGCGTGTCCTACAAGGATATCGCCGGGACCGGCGGCCGGTACGGGGTGCGGTACCGATCGGCCGGATGGGGGCCTGGCCTGACCATCCTGACCGCCATGACCAACCTGTGCGGATACCTGCCGAAGGACGAGCAGATCCTGCCGCTCTACCAGGGACTGACGCACGTGGCCCGCGACAGCAACGGTGAGCCGCCGAGGTTCGACCTGCAACCGCTGGATACCGAAAACCTGTCGGTCCAGCAGCTGAAGCGCTGGTTCCGCCGCTTCGTGGAGGTGCGCGATACGGACGGCGCCACGCGGTGCCTGCTCACCGCCGTGTCCATGGACAGCGAACCCGCGCTGCTCGTCGACATGATGATGTCCGCCGCCACGGACCACGTGTTCCTGGACGGCGGCCACGTCGCGGATTTCATCAACAAGTCCACGGAACTGCTGGACCACATCGGCTGGGAGCACGCGGCGGAAGTACTGCCCAGCACGGTGCGCCAGCTATGCGCGGCGCAACGCGGGGAGGAGACCAACGCATGGCGCCACCCCGTCGACCTGGCGGCCATCCTGCGCGGGGCGAACGACGCGTTGCCCGGCGCCATGGCCTCGACGTCGAACGGTCACGCCTGGGAGGGTCCCGAAGCATTGGCCGAAGTGATCCTCGGGGATGATCCCCAGGCCACGGTGGACGCCATGCTGGTCCGCCTTCGCGAAGGCATGACGCCGCTGCAGCTCAGCCAGGCGGTCACCTACGCCGCCGCACTGCGCATCGCCCGCTTCCACACCCAGAACGAGTTCGGCGACTGGATCACGGTGCTGCACACCTTCACCTATGCCAACGCCCTGCACCAGGCCCTGAAACGGACGGGTTCGCCCGAACTGGTCCGCGGCGTATTTCACGGCGCCATGGCCGTGTACCTGGACCGCTTCCTCAACGTGCCGCCCGCGCGGTTGCCGGATGAGAAGACCACCGCCGATCTGGCCGGGGAGACCGACGATATACTCGGCGCCTTTCTGACCGAACTGGATACGCAGCAGCAGGTGGAACCGGCCGCCCGGCTGGTCTATCGCTACCTGGCCGACGGGCACCCGGTGGACCGGCTGTTCCGCACGCTGGCGGTCTCGCTGCTGCGGGAGGACGCCGAGTTCCACAGCTTCCAGATGCTGGAGGCGGGCATTCGCCAGTACGAGGAACTTCAGGGAATGCAGGGAAGCGCCGCGGCCGACCACGTGCTGATCGCCACGGCCCGGTATCTCGCCGCCCACGCCCCGACGCAGCGGGCCCTCAACCAGACCGCGCAGATCGCGCTGCGGCTGAGCCGGGGAGAGGCGCTGTACGAGGAAGAGTAGAGAACGACCGCGAAGCACTGCGGGCCACTCCACAAAAATGCCGGCCGCAGCACAGGGCCACGGCCGGCTATCCGGCTCATCCATTCACAGAATCGGAGATCGGTGCGGCTACTCCCCGGTTATGAGGTATTTTCTTAACATGCGGGGCCCGACTTCCGCGCCGTACACGTTGCCCATGGCATCCACGGCAACGCCTTCCGCGCCGGTCGTTCCGGCGTTATCGGCGTCCACCACGGGATCGGGGATGAAGGCCGAAACGAAGCCGCCGTCCCTGATGCTGCCGATGCGGATTCCCCGCTTCCAACCGGGATTGGCGCCCCACGTCGCGTTGGACTCGGAGTCGGCGCTGTAGAGCATGTCGTCCGCGGTGATGAAGAGGCCGCTCGGCCGGCCGAACTGGGTCCAGGTGGCGATGTGCTCGCCCTCCTGATCGAAGATCTGGAGCCGGGCGTTGCCCCGGTCGCCTACGAACAGGCGGCCCTGGGAGTCCATGGCCAGGGCATGGGGATCCCGTAGTTCACCGTCCTCCTTGCCTGTCTTGCCCCAGGCCTTGATGAACGATCCGTCCGGCGCCAGCTTGACGATGCGGTTGTTTCCGCCGGACCCGTGGCCGTCCGCCACGAAAATGTTGCCGTCGGGCGCCACGAGGACGTCGGAAGGCGCATTGAAAATGGTTTCACCTTCACCGGCGACACCGGCCACGCCGAGGCTCATCAGCAGTTCCCCGTCCTCGCTGAACTTGTGCACCTGGTGTCCTATGCCCTCACCGCCCCGGGCGTCCGTCACCCAGACGTTGTTCTCCGGATCCACGAAGATGCCGTGGGGCCAGACGAACAGGCCCGCGCCGAAGCTCTTCAGCAGATTGCCGTCGCTGTCGAAGAGGAGGATCGGCGGCACGTCTTCTCGCCCGGCGCAGAGGTTCTGGCCGCATCTTTCGGCCACCCAGATGTTGCCGCTTCCGTCCTGGGCGGGGAAGACCGCGCTCGTGGCGCCCCAGGTCCTGTCCCCCCCTAACTTGCCCCATATGCCTTCCACCGTGGTATACGGATTCGGTGCGTGGTTCTGGGCCGTCGCGGAGCCTTGGAACGTGGTGATCAGCGCGGCGGCGACCGTATAGACAATCCATCGGAACCTTGTCGTAAGTTTCATGGGTATCCTCGCTTTGCGTGATAGTAGAACGTGGTTTCAACCTTGCGCAGGCAGAACCGGAAGCAAAATCATCAATGTGACGTTATCCGGCTATAATACGATACAGACGCCATTTGGCAACGGATTTTCGAATGCGAGGAGGGAGTCCAGACGCCGTAGTGGGGTTGTCCTGGCACCGGCGCGGCATTGTCCGTGCACCGGCGCGGCGTTGTACGGGCGCCGGCTAGGCGTTGTACGAGAGCCGCCAGGGGTGGTCCGGGTGCCGGTTCGGAGGATCGTCCCGACGCCGTCGCGGGCCGCGCCAACCGGCTTGACATCTGGCGGCCAGCGGGCCATATTTCAGCAGCAAATCCGGCGACTCGGACCATGTTTCAGCGAGTTCGGCGACTGGGCCGCGTTTCAGCCGATTCGGTGACCGGGGCATATTCGGCGACAATTTCGGCGGCTGAGACGAGTAGACGGCCAATGACCGAAGCAGCCACGCGAGGCAACGCTCGAGGCAATACTACTGTGTTATCAGGATTCCAGACCGTCCAGGACCGCCGGATCATCGGACTGATGTCGGGAACGTCGGCCGATGGGATCGACGCCGCATTGATACACTTGCGCGAAAAGGACGAAAAGAACGAAAAAGACGATGGACTTTTCCCGGACGTGCTCGGCTTCGATACGATCGACTTTCCGCCCGGCCTGCGCGACCGGGTGATGGAGGTTTCCGATCCGGAGTCTGGCAGAATCGACGAACTCAGCCGCCTGCATTTCGAACTGGGCGAGCTCTTTGCCCGGGCGGCGGCCATCGTGGCGGAATCCGCCGGGTTGCCCATGGCGGAGGTCGACCTGATCGGGTCCCATGGCCAGACGGTCTACCATCTCCCCGAACGGGTAGCGCGATTCGGCGTGAAAACGGGAGCGACGCTACAGATCGGCGATCCTTCGGTGATCGCACAGCGCACCGGCGTGGTGACGGTCGGCGATTTCCGCACAGCGGATGTGGCACGGGGCGGTCAGGGCGCCCCGCTCGTACCCTACGTGGACTACCTGCTCTTCAAGCATCCTGGCAGGGCGCGGGGTCTCCTGAACCTGGGAGGCATCGCGAACCTCACGGTGCTGCCCGCGGACCCGAAACCCGGGGATGTCATGGCCTTCGATACCGGTCCGGCCAACATGCTGATCGACGCCGTTGCCTGGATGGAAACAGGACAGACCATGGATCGGAACGGCGCGGGCGCCCGGCGTGGAACAACCTCCGAAGCACTCGTGGAAAACGTGCTGTCCATGCCCTACTTCGGACGAACGCCGCCCAAGTCCACGGGAAGGGAGTTGTTCGGCGGCCCCTGTGCGGAATCCCTGGTCCGCGCTGGCCGGGAGGCCGGGCTCAAGGCCGAAGATCTGCTTGCGACCGCCACGGAAATCACCGTTCGTTCCATAAAGGACGCGTGCCGCCGGTTCGTCGAACCCGTGGTCACGCGCCTGGACGAAGTGATCGTGAGCGGAGGCGGCGCAAAAAACGGTTTCCTGCGCGAACGGCTCGCCCAGGACCTGTCCCCCGTCGAGGTGACGACGTCGGATGATCATGGACTTTCGTCGGACGCCAAGGAAGCCGTGGCCTTTGCGATACTCGCCCACCAGACCGTCCGGGCCCGGCCAGGCAGTCTGCCGGGGGCGACGGGAGCAGACCGGCCGGCCGTACTGGGGAAGATATGCCTGCCCGGTTGATAAAGAATGAAGCGGAGAACCTTCAATGCACTCGCGCGTGACAGATAAAGTGGTAGACAGGGAGAACACCGAATTGCGAATCCTCGGTGTCCCGGTACGGCTCTGCGGCCTACCGGTTCGAACCCCCGGGCCCCCGCTACGGATCCACGGGATGTTCGCGTGGATCCCGGTTTTTGCTTTGTTCCTGGTCCTGTCCGGCTGTGCCGGCAGGCCGCTCCCGTCCACGCCTTCAGGTCAAACCGACCCGTCCAGACCGCTCCCAACCACGCCTTCAGGGCGACCGGCTCCGCCCGTGCCGTCCGAGCCTTCAAGGGTCTTTCAGCCCGACCAACTCCCCGTGATCCGGATCGGTCTGCTCGTGAACAGGGACTCGGCCAGCCTCACCGGAACGGGCGGCTTTAAAGTCGTCGACCGGTCCAGCGGCGAAGTGATCGGCACGTCGTCTTCCGGCCAGATGTGGAAAATGCAGGCGAAAGGCGCGTGGATCGACGTGTCCGCTCCAGGCGGCGGCGCCCAGGGGCTGTATACCGGTCCGATCCAGGTAACCCCGACCGCGCGGGAAGGACGCATCAAAGTTACGGACAGGACGTACCGCGGTTCGATGGAAGTGGTTTCGAACAAGAACGGCAAGTTGACGGTCGTGAACATCCTCGACCTGGAGAATTACCTCCGCGGGGTCGTCCCCCCTGAAATCGGCAAGCTGAAGGAATCCGGCATCGAGGCGTTGAAGGCCCAGGCGGTAGCAGCCCGGACCTACACGGTGTCGAACCTGGGCAGACGCAAAGACCTGGGGTTCGATCTGTACGGTACCGTCGCCGACCAGGTATATCACGGCTACGCCGCGGAATGGTCGGTCGCCGACCGGGCGATTGCGGAAACCCGGGGGATGATCGCTACCTACAAAGGCAAACCGATCGCCGCCCATTACTCCTCGACCTGCGCGGGCAGAACCGAATCCATTGAGGACGCCTGGGGGGGCGCCGCCGTACCGTATCTACGCGGCGTGCAGGACCGGGACCGGGGAAGCGCTGACTTCTGCAGGCATTCGCCGGTATATACATGGCGCGTGGAATGGAAAAAGAATACGCTTGAGAACATCCTGGCGACGAGGCTGCCAGGCCTGGACCCACGCAAGACGGGCGAGTTTTCTCTTCGCGACATCAGCATAAAACAACGATCCCCGAGCGGGCGCGTTCGGTTGCTCGAGATCAAATCGAATCACGGGACGACGACGCTGCGCGGCGACAAGATACGTTCCGCTTTGCGCCGGCCCGTCCGGGGACAGCCGCTGCTACGCAGTACGAAGTTCGACCTGAAGTTCAGGCAGAACACCATCGTGGCGGAAGGCGGCGGATATGGCCATGGCATCGGCATGTGCCAGATGGGCGCCATCGGCATGGCCGGACAAGGGTACAAGTACGACAGGATCCTGAAGCACTACTATCGCGGCATCGATCTGAAACGCGTGTACTAATGCGCGGCAGCCCATTCAGGAGAACGGCATGATGAGCCTACGGCATAACCCGGGCGTCTTCCCGATCGCGTTTCTTTGCGTCCTCATGGTGACCATGGGGTGCTACTACTCCACTTCACAGGGATCTCGCGCCGGGGACATTCGAAATATCGTCATACCCTTATTCGACAACACCACGGTGGAGGCGGAGATCCACGAGACCCTGACGGATACCGTCATTGAGCAGTTTCTCACCAATGGCGAGTACCGGATCGTGGGCATACGGCAGGCGGACGCGGCGATCATCGGCGTGATCACCGATATACAGGAGGAGTCCGTGGCGTTCTCCGAGGGCACGACGGCCCGGGAAGTCCGCCTGTGGATCGTGGTGGACGTACGGTTCGAAACCGTGGACAAGAAGGAAGTGATCTGGGAGGAAAGGCAGCTGCGGACCTTCGGCGACTACGCGATAGACACGGGTACGGAAACCGACCGGGAGCCGGCCATCGAAGCCGCTATCGACAAGATGGCCGAAGAGATCCTGAACCAGTCCATATCGGGATGGTAGGCGACGTCACGACACCCTGACACTTGGCAAACCCGCATGCACGACAAACCCGCATGATCCCCGCGGCATCTCATTGCGAGGGGTCCGTTGCGGGTTTTCGATGCAAAACGCACCGCACTTCACACTAACGGGTGAGATCTTCCGATTTCGTTTCCTGGTACCAACGGCATCGGTCTATCCAGGCTTCCGACGTCCTGGCCACGCCGCCTGATCCGGCCAGCGCCGCCAGGCGTCCAAAGGTCTCGGCTGACTGTTCGTAGTCCTTCAAGTAGAAATGAGACATTGCAGCCAGGCGCAGATTTTCCTGCCGAACGGGTTCGCCCGGGAGTTCGAGGGCATCGGCTTTCGACAGATACGTCAACGCCTGTTCAAAGGAACTGGAGAGGTATAGCCAGCGGCCGGTGAGGTAGTAGCCCGCCCCGTAGTCGGGCACGAGATCGCTCGCGTCCCGGACTGCCTCGACCAGACTCCACTGTCCGCGCGTGGCCGTCAGGTAGGCCATGGTCGATTCCTGGATCTGTTCCCGGTCGAGCACCCCCAGCCGGATGAACGCGGCGCGCGACATGGCTTCCGAGGCGTGCAGGTCCACGACCGTTTCCCAGCTGCGCCTGGCATCGTCAGTCCTTCCGGTCTTCCAGGCCGTATCGCCGCGGATCAGGTGGGCGTCCGCCAGCAGCCCGACAGTCTGATCCGCCCGTTCGGTCATCCGCGCGACGACCGATTCGGTCCGTTCGTAGTCCTCCAGCCGGTAGGTCCCGTACAGCAAACCTCTCAGGGCCGAGGGGTTCTCCGGCTCCAGTTCAAGCACACGGTCGAAATCACCCACGGCATCCGAATACCGGCCCGCCCTGTAGGCCTGCCAGGCCCTGTCGTTCAGCGCGGCCACCTCGTGGGGACAGCGCCGTCTGAAAATCGCGGGACGAATGAACCACTGGCGGGCGATGCGGAGCTGATCTTCCCGTAATTGAATGCTATCCACGAAGGCTTCCCACTCGGCGATCAATTCCGCGGGCGTCCGACCGTAGGCTGCCTCCACGGCGCCCTCGGGAAAGGCCTGCTTGAAGGCCGACAGGCCATACTGCTCAATCAGGAAGCGGACGAAAGATCCGCAGAGGGTGTAGCTGCGCGAGGACGCGGCCGTCCAGAAGCCCGTCATGCTCAGCAGGTTCTCCAGGGGCGGTGCGAGGCCTAGTTCGCGCATGGCGCGGCTCCACTCGTGCGGGTTCATGGGGGCGTCCTGCCAGTCCACCGCTTCGGCCAGGCCTTCGTGGAACCCGATCCAGTAGCTGCCGCCATAGAGCGCGTTCCCGAAAGAAGCGGACACGACATGCACCAGTTCATGCTTCAGCACGGGATGGGGAAAGGACGCGTTGTTGAGATGCATTTCATCCGACCCCGGGCGTTCCATGGACGTGTGCCGGGCGCCCATGAGCCTTTTCTTCTGGTCCGCGCTGGCGTAGATGTACGACGCGATGCGCGTCGACGGGGGCGGCACGTCGAGGTAGCCTATGACCCGGTCGAGCTGATACTCGTGCTCCCGGGTGATCAGCTCGAGGTTCCAGTCCGTAATGGTGTTCCGATCGTAGTAGATGTCGAAGTGTTCTGTCTGCCGGTGGCCCCCCAGGGTCTGCTGGATATGCGCCCGGTCGATGACGATGCCCAGCGGCGCCCGGTAGACGTAGGCCGCCGCCAGCACAGCAAGGGACACCACGAACAGCACCCGCATGACGATGCCGATCGTGATCGACGTGGCTGGCGAGGCCGGTGTAGCTGTCATGGTCGTCGTGGCCGGCGTGGCGGCCGTGGCCGGCGTGGCGCGCCCGCCGTCCGGGCTGCCGCGGTCCGGACCACCGCCATTCGGGTCGCCGCCGTCCGGGCTGCCACCGTCCGGACCACCGCCGCGGATCTTCAGGAACAGCGCGGGACGGATCTTCCAGGTAGACGGGTCGAAACAGACGCTCAGACCGGCGGCGATCGCCAGGACGCTGACGAGCACGATGGCCCGGGCGGTGAGCAGCGTCGTGGTAATGACCACCACTTCGTCGTAGATCGGCCCCGGGAAATACCCGATGATCGGATTATAGGCGAAGACGGGCGGCTGGGTCGCAAGACGATAGAGGCTGATGCCGATCGACAGGAGCATGACGCCCAGAAAAAGCAGCGTGGCGTGCAGTCGCCGTTTCGTCGCCAGCGCGCAGGGCAGCGCGACGGCGGTCGACCACAGGACGCTTATGCCGGGAAGCAGCAGGTAGAATGCAAACCCTTCGGATACGTTGCAGAAACCGCTGATCCAGCTTTTGACGAACATGACGGCCAGCGGCAAAAGAAGCGTCGAGAGGGAAAGACCCAAGAGCAGGGCGAGCAGGACCGAAATGCGGGGGTTCCGCATGCCGTCCGACCGCCAGCCGGCCACGAGATGGACGGTCATCAGGCCCGCGGCGAAGGTGGCGATGAAGGCCGTCAGGAAGGCGAACTCGAATCCGAGGTCAGCCACGAGGGGCATCTGCGTCATCGCCGCCGCCGCTACCGTCAGGACCACGGTCGCGGCCAGGTACGGCTTGCCGCGCAGGATGCCCGTTATGAAGTGCTTATCCAGTTTCATGAAAGGACCTTGAGACGCAGTGACTTAAAAAGTGGCGAACTTGTGTCGTATGCCGGCCGTGCGTTGGACGCCGGCCGTGCGTTGGATGCCGGCCGTGCGTTGGATGCCGGCCGTGCACGATTTGTGCACTCCGGTCCCTCGGATCGGGAAGTCGTGACGTTCCCCGGCACCGTGGATGTGAATAATATACCGGCGGGCTATTCTGGACCAGAGGATTCGAAGCGTTTTTGCTGTCGGGCCTGCCCGCGTGGCCGTATTATTACTGCACTTCTGACCGGGGTTTAACGATACTATAGATTGAGCTTAAAGCGAGGAGGTGCATGAGATGAATCTGGATCTGGACTATCGCCCGAAACTGGGAGAAAAGCGGGATTACGGCATCGGCATCATCGGGGCGGGCGGGATCGTAAACGCCGCGCACCTTCCCGCCTATCGCAAGGCGGGATTCAACGTGGTCGGCCTGACGGACGCGGACGGCGGCAAGGCGGAACAGACCGCCCGGGACTTCGAGGTGCCCAGGGTGTACCCTTCCGTGGAAGCGCTCCTCGACGACCCCGCGGTGGAAATCGTGGACATCGCCGTCCCGCCCTGGCACCAGAAGGAACTCGTCAGGAAAGTGACGGCGGCCGGAAAGCACCTCCTCTGTCAGAAACCGCTATCCAACGTATACGCCGAGGCCGTCGAGATCGTGGAAATGGCGGAAGCAAGCGGCGTGAAGCTGGCCGTGAACCAGCAGATGCGGTGGGATCAGGCCGTCCGGGCGTCCCGCACCCTGCTGAACCGGGGATTGCTGGGCGATCCCGCTTCGGCCGTGATCGACGTGAGCATCCTGACCGAATGGCGGGCCTGGCCCTGGGTGCTCGATGCCGAGGGCCTCGACCTGATGTTCCACAGCATCCATTACTTCGACAGCATGCGGTCCCTTTTCGGACAACCCGAGCGCGTGTTCTCGTCCGGGGCGTCCTATCCCGGACACGCGGCGACCGGTGAAACACGGACGATCACGGTGTTCGAGTACTCGGACACCTTCAGCGCCCTGGTTTCCGTCAATCACAACAACTGGACGGAGGAGTGCTTCGCGACGCTGCGCATCGACGGCACGGAAGGGTACGCCGCGGGGACCTTCGGCCTGCTGTACGACTATCCCCACGGCCGGCCGGACACGTTGTCCTATTCCAGCCGGAAGATCGACCCCAATGAGACCATAAACCATAGGTTTGAAGAGCGCTGGATACCCGACTCCTTCATCGGCCCGATCGGAGACCTGATGACGTCCATCGAACAGGACCGGCTTCCCGAGACCAATGGGAGAGATAACCTCAAGACGCTGCAACTGGTCAACGCCGGCTACCTGTCCATGGCGGAACACCGTGCCGTGGCCCCGTCGGAGATCGGGTAGGTGAAATTTCTCTGCGGGATTAGATAACAGGTGAGATTTTACGGCGCGGCAAGCAGTGAAGCCTTTCAGCGTGGTAAGCGGCAAAACGCAGACCTGAATAGATCGTCAATGTTGATTATTAAAATCAATATAAAGTTGATTGTAGCGTAGTATACCGGGAACGGAACCATGCGAACGGACGTTGTCATCGTGGGCGCGGGCGTTATCGGCCTTTCCATCGCCCACGAACTGCTGTGCCGGGGGACGCGCGTAACCCTCGTGGATTCGCGTCAGCCGGGCATGGGCGCCTCCTGGGCTTCGGCGGGCGTTCTGGCGCCCCAGGGCGCGCTGCCCTTTCATCGCCCCTACCTGGACCTGTGCCTGTCGAGCCGGGACCTGTTCGCGGATTGGTCCGCCAGGCTGCTGAACGAGACCGGTATCGACATCGAGCACCGGACCGAAGGGGGATTACAGGTCGCCTTCGACGACGAGGAATCCGAAAAGCTGGCGCAGCGGTACCGCCACCAACTGGAACTGGGGCTGCCTGTCGAGCAACTCACCGGGGAAGAGGCCCGTACGCTTGAACCCATGCTTTCGACCGATATCCAATGCGGCCTGTTGTTCGAAGGGATGCACCAGGTGGAAAACAGGCGGCTCGTGCAGGCCCTGGTCGCCGCAGTCAAAAACCGGGGAGGAGACTTCCGCACGGGGGATCCGGCCATCGACGTGATCGTTCGGCGAGACCGGGCGGCCGGGGTCGTCCTGCCGGGCGAACGCATCGGCGCGGACCGGGTGGTCATCGCCGCGGGCGCGTGGTCCGGCCTGCTCAACTGGCTACCCGGCCAGGCGCCGCCCGTGCAACCCGTACGGGGCCAGATCGTCTGCGTGGACGGAAGCGGGCTGACTGCCATTACGCGGGTCATCAACGGCCTGGGCCAATATCTCGTGCCTCGCCGGGACGGCCGCGTGCTGCTGGGCGCCACGGTGGAGAAGACGGGGTTCGACTCCAGGGTGACGGCTGGCGGACTGTCTGACGTGATGAAGAACGGACTCCGCATGGCGCCCGCCCTGGCCGGCGCGCCGGTCGTGGAGACGTGGGCGGGGCTGCGTCCCATGTCGAAGGACGGTAAGCCCATACTCGGTCCCGCGGGCCTCAAAGACCTCGTCCTCGCCACCGGGCACTACCGCAATGGCATACTCCTGGCCCCGATAACCGGTAAACTGTTGGCGGATTACCTGGCAACCGGTACGGTACCGGAGGCCATGGCCCCGTTCCTGCCGGATCGTTTTGAAGGAAAGTAAGCCCCGGTCAAATCAGAAGAATGAGAAGTCGATTTCCTTGCTGGTCATGAACTCCAGCAGCGCCGGCACGCCCTCCTCTGTTTTCCTTATGCCCCGCTTCAGCGCCGGGATGATCTCGTCGGGAGATTCGACCCGCTCCCCGTAGCCGCCGAAGGCTTCCGCCATCAGGGCGTAGTTCCCAGAAATGTCGGTCGCGCCGTACTTTGCCTGCGACGTGGGCATGACGGGGATCTCGATAGCCATGGAGTGGTTGTTGAAGAGGACGGAGAGGATGGGGATGCGCTCGCGCACGGCCGTTTCGAAGTCCATGCCCGTGAACCCGATGGCCGCGTCGCCCCACACGTTGATGCAGAGCCTGTCCGGATGGGCGAGTTTCGCACCCATGGCCAGGCCGAGGCCGTAGCCGAGCTGCGTGGTCTTGCCCCAGCCAATGTAGCTCAGGGGCGTGGTCGAGGGCCAGAAGGGGGTCAACTGGTCCCGCGGGCTGCCCGCGTCATGCGTGATGACCGTCCGGTCGATGTCGACCGTCTCTATCATGTCGCTGATGACCCGGTACGGCGAGAAAGGCGTTGAAGCGTCCCTGAGTTTCGGCGTCCAGGCCTTCATCCAGCGCTGCCGGATCGCTTGTATCTCGCGCACGACCCCGTCGTATCGACCGCGCGGCTTGTTCTTGAGCCGGTCCGAAACCTCGTCGATAAGGGCCCGGAGGGTGAGCGCGGCGTCGCCCACGATCGGATAGTGGCACGCCACGTCCTTGTTGATGTCGCCGGGATCCAGCGTGGCGTGGATGTAGGTCTTGCCCTCGGGCATCGTCAGTCCGAAGTTCGTCCGGGTGAAGCTGCACCCGATGCCGAAGATAACATCGGCGTTTTGAACGAAGACATGAACGGGCTCCGGCATGGACCGGCCTCCGTTTCCCAGGGAGAGGGGATGGTTTTCCGGGAAGGCGCTCTTGCCGTCCAGGCTGGTGGTCACCGGGGCTTCAAGCAGCTCGGCCAGTTGCTTGAGTTCGGGCCAGGCCTGGGCGTAATGCACCCCCTGTCCGGCGTAGATGACCGGCCTTTCCGCCGCGACCAGGGCCTCGGCCGCGTCGCGCACCGCGTCCGGATCCGGTCCGACGCGCACGGACGGGGTCGGCCGGTAATCCAGGGGTTCCTGCACCTCCTCGTCTAGGATGTCGGTCGGGAACTCCACCAGCGCAGGGCCGGGCCGCCCGTTTTTGACCTGTGTGAAGGCCCGGCGCATGACTTCCGAAACGTTCTCGGGCTGTACCAGGTATTCACAGGACTTGGTGATGTGCTGGAAGTTGAGATAGGCGTGGAAATTCGGCGGTATCTGGGCGACCGTCCTCCGGTATCCCATGGGGAGCACCACGATGGGCACCGATTCGCCGAAGGCCTGGGCCACGCCGCCGTAGGCGTTCTCCGTGCCCGGCCCACTCTGCATGCAGAACACGCCGATTTTCCGCCCCGACGACATCCGGCTCATCGCGTCCGCCATGTGGAGGCCGATCCGCTCCTGCCGGACGATCACCGTGCGGATGTCCAGCTCGGCGGCTGTCTCGATCAACGGATTGACCGGGTACGCGAAGAGGTACTCGACCCCTTCCTGCTTCAACACGTGGGCAACCGCCTGCGCGACGTTCATTTCGTCCTCATTTCTCTTCTTTCAGATTGTGGCGTCAGATTGTTGAATCAAATTGTGGAGTTTAAATCGTCCAGTTAGTGGGGCGTTTATTCGTTCAGGTAATGGACCATTTCCCGCACGCCGTCCATCCCCAGGTTGCCGCCGCTGAACAGTGCGGCGATGCGCTGTCCCCGCCACGAGGCAGCCTCGCGCATGCACAGGGCGAATACCGCCGCGACGGCGCCTTCCGCGATGAACCCGGTGTGCTCGAGGACGACGGGGATCGCCTGTTTCATCTCTTCTTCGGTGACGAGGTGCATCTCGTCTACGAGGTCCTTCAATGCCTCGAATGCCAGGCCGCCGGGGTAGGTCGTCGCCAGGCCCCCGGCAAAGGTGTCGCAGGTCGCCGTGGTCACGGTCCGGCCTGCCTGCCAGGACCGGTACACCGACGGCGCGTTGGATGCCTGGACGCCGATGAGGCGCACGTCCGGGTTGATGGCCTTGACGGCCGTACCCACCCCCGCGATCAGGTTGCCGCCGCCCACGGGCAACACCACGGCATCCGCGTCTGGCAGATCCTCCATGATCTCCAGGCCGATCGTGCCTGCGCCTGCCATGAGTCCGAAGTCTTCCCCGTCCTCGATATACACCATGCCGGTTTCTTCCGCGATCTCCCGGGACCGGGCGAAACCGTCGGCGATCGTCTCGCCGTGGACGACCAACTCGGCACCGAGGCGCCGGATGGCCTGGCTTTTCACCTCGGGCGTTCCATGGGGGACGACCACCGTGACGGGGACGCCCATCGCGCCGCCCCCGTAGGCGATGCCCTGGCCGTGGTTGCCTGTGGACGCCGTCGTGACGCCCCGGGCGCACTGGTCCTCGTCGAGTAGGGACATGGTGTACAACCCGCCCCTGACTTTGAACGAGCGGATGGGCTGGAAGTTCTCGTACTTGACGTGGAGTTCCAGGTCCAGCGCCTCGCTGAACCCTGCGGAACGGTACATCGGCGTCGGCGCCAGGTGCTCGTTCAGGAAGCGCCGGGCCTTGACGATATCCGGTAGTGTGGGATGGGAAGGCATGATTTGAATCAGTACTTTGTCAGGATTTTGTCAAGGCTTTGTCACGGCGCAAGATACTGCTTACCGGCCATAACAATTAGCGCGACGATCATCCGCCAAAACTGCGAACGAGGATCAGACGGAGGACAGCGAACCGTTGAGCAACGCCGTAGCGGCAAGGACTTGGAAGTCCACTCGGTCCACAAACGCCGGTGTTGACGCCAAGCCGGTTCTCCGCCTGGTGATCGGATTCGCCGAAATCCATGTACAAACCTTCGAATCGGAGGGTCCAGGCGCTGGCCACCGGCGTTTCTATTCCGGTCCCGGCAACCCACCCGACTCGTGTCAACCGGTCGTCGAAGGAATCGTCGGGGTCCACGCGCTCGAGCCCGTCCGTTCCCGCATCGAGATCGGTGAAGGAGTTCGAGATTCCGGCAACCGACGCGCCGCCGGTGAGGAACACGCCGAAACGACCGAGAGATTTTCGAACGCCAATACGCGCCGTCCCGACCCAATGCAGTTCCGTCGCAGCCGTTTCGTCCAGTCCAATGGGGTCCATCTGCCGGGAAGCGGTCGGGAGACCGCCGAACGCTCCGTCCGCCTCGAACAAGAACTGCACACGTCCCAAATGAAAGTGTCGCCCCGCCACGACACCTACCGCGAGCCCCGTGTCGTCGTAGTCGTATGTCTGGCCGGGGATGCCGTCCGACCCCGAAAAGCCATCGGTGTCGGTCATTCGAACGTCCACGGCGCCCATTCCCGAGAAAGCGCCGACGTAGGTCTTCGCCTGACCCCAACCGGTTGAACCGTCCTGGGCTAATGTCACTTGCGTTGTGCCCGCGATCGCCATCAGGTAAACGAGTACCAGGGCGAATGCCCATGACTTTCCTGCCATGAATCCCTCTTATTCTTTGCGTGCTACCCGAACCGTTCTTACTACGGCTCTGGTAACGCCGTTCCGGTGTGTCAGCGATTTCGATAGTACAACAGTTTGAAATCTCGCCCTTTCACTAGTGTCTATGAAGGATGTCTGTTTATTCAGTAGGAATCACCACGCGCAATGGTAGATCGCTATAGTCATTGTTACCGGCAGTTAGCTGCTCCACATAGACAATGCTCATTGGCTCTTCTTCTGTAGCTGGGTACAGGGTCACCCATGTCCGTTCATTACGCCTCCACAGGGTATACCCTTCTTCTTCCTCGCCAGTGCCGTATCGTTCACTAAGTACGGTCTGAATGGTATCCATCCGACTGACTGGTACATCCGTCGCAAACACATACGATCCTGACGACAGAGCGTTGTCCGTAAATGAGTACATTACCGTTACAGTATCGGAAACCTCATCATTGAAGGTCAATACTCCGGTGACCGATCCAGTTACGCTGGTGCTATCCACCTGGCTATATGCTAGCGTATCCTGCTCTGTCGATTGTACCTCTTCCTTGCTATCACCCCACCTGCTCCATCTGAAATCGTAGTATTCAGACTCGGGCAGACCTACAGCGCAGACAGGCCGGATCATATCGAAGGAATCGCATTCCTGGTAGACTGCGGCTATGGAGTCCGCCTCGGCCTGGTCCATAGTCAGATTGAACTTCTTTTTAATCTCCACCCATTTGCCTACGTACCAGCATCTGTTGTTGTCGGGCATCCATTCAGCCGGGTCATTGTCGGACTTCTGATTTCGGTTTAAGCCTGGGGCCGCAAGGGTGAGGTTGTCCAGGTCCTCGCCAAATTCTCCCCGTTCCTCTTCGGTTCTGGCATGCATGCCACTTGCATGTGCCTCGGCTGCGGCTACGATATGTTCTATATCCGTATCAGTAGCAGAATTGAAGCAAATAAGCGAGTAGGGAGAGAATAAACCGCCCTGTTGATTCACAATATCAGCCTCGATTGAACTAGAGTATTTGTAGTCGTCTCTGTCGTATGAACCGTCGTTCACTTCCGCGGCGATACGCACACCCAGTACGGGATGTATGGTTTGTACAGAGCGTTCCAAAATAACTGGCTCTGAGTTGTTTATGGGGTTTGAATCACCAGAGCAAGCTAAGATGATTACAGATAGGATTGAGATCGTTACCCGCACTTGTACCCCTCCCGCTGCTTAGAGGTTTTATGACGCCATTGTTTTTAGAAGTTACTCTCAATGATAGCTTGTAACCCGCCCAAGAAAAGGAAAACAGTTCAAAGAAGATACTGTTCAGATGGAAAACAGTTTTAGGAGGGAGGATTATTTCAGAGGGAGGACACTTGAGGCTGTAAACCGGTACAACGCGGTCGTTTTACAGTTTTTACACGTTATGTTATGTGAATAAACCGTAAAAGTTGGATTCGAAATTGCGAGAAATCTAACCCGTTTTGGACTGGTCAGTTGTCGGTTCCAGGGTATTCGGCCGGCTACTAGCAGGAGTCAACAGTAGAGATCGAACGCCGGACGGTGAGGGTTTGGGATTTCAATTTGATACACTACCGGACGGCCATTGAGCATACAACCCAATAACCTCCTGCGATGTCTAATCAGGCAGAGTCAATCCACATGCCTTTATGGGAGGTGTATCATGACCAGATTGGTGATCTTCGCGGGAATCGTGCTGGTATTGGCCGCGGGTCCACTGCCGGCGTTTTCCCAAGAAACAGAAACGGCATCTGAAGATGCGTCAGCCCAACCGGCAGAGCGCATGGGCGACCGGTTGGCTCTATGGGAACACATCAGGGCCACAGCCGTCGAAGACCCGAGAGTTATGGCTGATCCGGCACCGGAAACACCGGAACTGCTGCCGGCTCTGTGGGAACGCATCAAAGCCACGGCCGACAAACCGCGGTGATCGAGCAAGACCGATCCGCTACAAGCACCCCCGGGGAAGGATCCCGGGGTTTTTGATCGGAAATTCCAATTATGGCAGTTTAGGAGAATACAAAGGACTGATGGGGCGTTTTGAGTAAAACAAAATGGGGGGAGCGTGTGGGAATCGAACCCACCACGGACCTGTTTAGGGCCCGCCATCGGATTTGAAGTCCGTGAGGCGCACCAGCAACCCATACACTCCCCTGAACCTGCTCCGCTTTCCTCTTTACGGCCCACAGAAACACTGGGACGGCAGGTAAAAACCGCTTCTGATCGCCGCCTCCGCCTGACAGCCGGATCGCCCTCCACCTGACCGCCTAATCCGCGCCATTCACCACCGGATCGCCGCCGTCCTACCCCTCCGCCAGTCTGTGCGTTCCGGATTCCCGGTTGGTCACGCCGAGGTCGCAGTAGTAGTCCAGTAGCGCGGTGGCGTGCGCCCGGGAGACGCCGAGATGACTGCGAAACTCGGAAGCGCGTACGGTACCGTGGTCTTTCAGGTAGGCCACGAGGTTGTTCCTGACCGACTCGAGCGCCCGGCGGTGCATGATCTGGCGTTCCGCGAACTCGACGAAGGTCTCCTGTTCCAGGGCATACCCGGCCATGCTCCTGATTATATCCGCGTTCGCTTTCAGATCAACCGGTAAATCCTGTACGGTTATCGACCGGTCTTCCATGACCTGCATCAGATCGTTCATGGAGAAAACGGCGGGCGGTTCGGCGTCGCCCAGTTGCTCGAAAGCCACGAGTACGCGTTCCTCCTGGCCGGTCAGTTTGACCGTGTGGTCGGACAGCCGGATCGACCGGCCGGACAGCACGACCCTGGCTTCCTCGTCGAGGTCTTTCAGCAGCGCGTCGTAGACGGTATCCGGCGCCGCCCAGGAGAGCTGCTGCCTGGGAGCGTCCTTGGGCAGCGCATCCTTGAGCCGCTGGACCCGGTGCATCTTATCGAGCAGGTTGATCAACTCGTCCTTCAGGCCCAGGTACCAGTGGCGGTGCAGCAGCCGCCGGTCCGCGAACCGGACGAGTTCGCCCTTTTCCTCCAGCCGGACTACGCCTTGCTCCAGGATGTCGCCCTTCAGGTTCGTGGAGCGCACCAGGTCCTGCATGGATTTCAGCCGCTGTTCGCCGAAAGCGTGCCGCATGACCCGTTCGATCAGGACGTCCGGTTCGGCGTCGGTCACCGCTTCCAGGTAGTCCAGTACGGATTGCCGGAACCGGCGGTTCTTCTGAGGATAAACTTCCACGAACCGGCCGCCGCCGAGCAGCCGCATGGAGGAAAACCCCCGGATGATGAAACGCTCGTTTCGTTCCGCCACGATGGGACTCTCGAGGCGCAGTTGCACGAATCCGGTCTCGCCGGGTTCCAGTTCGTCCCGGTCGAGCAGGATGAGGCGCCCGATGGTCTCGCTCGTGCCCTTGTGCAGCCGGACGCGCTGCCGGTTCTTCAGGGGTTCGTCCAGGGCGGCCAGGCATTGCAGCCGGGCATCGGTCATCGGGGTCGGTACCAGGTATCCCGGCGTACACAACTCGTCGCCCCGTTGTATGTCAGTGGTCTTGACGTTGGACACGTTCAGCGCGACCCGCTGGCCTTTTACGGCGCGGTCGACGGAGTCGTTGTGGGTCTGCATGCCCCGGATCCGCAACGGCGTCCGGGCGGGAAGGAGTTCGGTATCCGTATCGTCACCCAGGCTGCCCGAAAGCACCGTGCCGGCGATGACCGTACCGAAGCCCTTCATGCTGAACACCCGGTCTATGGGCATGCGGAAATACCCCGCGTCGCCTTCGACCGACAATCCGGCCAGCCCGGCCTCTATGGTTTCCTTCAACGCGTCGATCCCGTCGCCCGTGATCGACGAAACCCGCACGACGGGCGCGTCCTCCAGGAACGAACCGGCTACGAGCGATTTCACGTCCTCTTCGACGAGCATCAGCCATTCCTCGTCGACCAGGTCGCATTTCGTCAGGACGACGATGCCCGCGTCGACCCCCATGTATCTCACCGTGCCCAGGTGTTCGATGGTCTGGGGCATGACGCCTTCGTCGGCAGCCACGACGAAGAGGACGAGGTGGATGCCGCTCACGCCCGCGACCATGGTCTTGAGGAACCGCTCGTGGCCCGGGACGTCGACGATTGGGATCTCCCGTCCGTCGCTTAACGGCAGGAACGCGAACCCGAGATCGATCGTCATGCCCCGGTCCCGTTCCTCCTTGAGGCGATCGGGATGAACGCCCGTCAGCGCTTCAACCAGGGCGCTCTTGCCGTGGTCGACGTGGCCTGCCGTACCTATGGTGAGATGGGACATACGACGGTTACCCGATCCGCCCGGCCGTGCACCACGGACCGGTTTTCTATGCTGGCGTTTCTTCCTATGATCGCGCGTGAAATCGACGCGCCGTCGCCGATATCCACGCCTTCCATGACCACGCTGTGTTCGATGGCCGCGCCGTGCCCTATACGGACGCCCGGACCGATACAGACCCCTGGGCCGATCCGGCACCGCTCGAGTTCGGCTGTATCGTCAATGATCACGGGTGGCCGCAGCACGAGGTTCGGCGATGAGAAGTTGTCGGCCATGATCTCCGGCGGCGCGGTATCCCGGTCGGTGGACTCAAGCAGCCGTTCGTTCGATTCGAGGTATGCTTCGGGCGTGCCCACATCGTACGGCTCGTTGTACGGCTCGTTGTACGGTGCCACGTCCAGCACCCGGTCGCCGCGGCTGGCCTGCGTATCCAGGATCGAACCAAAGGAACATGCGCGGCCGTCGGCGCCGTCACTTTCATCTATGATGCCGCAGATGTCCGCCGCCAGGAGATAGACCCCGTCGCGTCCGTGTCCGTCACCGGAAGCATCCCCTTTACTTTCCCACAGGCGAATGCCGCGCAAATCCTGATCATCATGCATTTGGACGGCACGCAGGCAGGCCTCCGCAGGCAGCAGCACGGGACCTCGGGTAGCGAGAAACGCCGCTTCGCCAGTGAACGCCGCGACTTCCTTCATGATCTCGTGCGGATTGCGGGCTTCCGCCTGGTCCATGCAGGTCAGGGTCATGTGCCAGCGTGCGCCGTCCCCGCATATTGAAACGACTTCGCGTGTGTCGCTACCGGCCGCGATCAGCGCTTCCTTCACGCCGGCGCGTTCGTATTCATCCAGGATCCGCTCGATCATCGATACGTTGGCCAGAGGCAGGAGCATGCCCGCGCCGAAACCCCATCCGGTGGCGCCGCCTTCACCGGAATCCTCGGTCAGGATCACTCCTTTAAGTGCCCCGGTTGTACCCATGGGCCAACGGCTCCCGAAAGAGGCGTCATTTCCTGTTGGGATCCCATGCGGACGAGCCGCCGCGACCCGAAATCCGCCGTCGTCAAGACGCGATTAAACTACGCCCCAGGCGCCGCTTCGTCAAGGTCATTGGAGGCAGTGGGTACGGGGGATTTGCTTGACAGGAACCGTTGCCGGGGCTTACTTACCGCGCGTCATCGGAAGCAAGGGCCGGCGAGAGGATCAATCATGTCCCCAGCGAAAATCCGTAGCGGCGAGATGTCCTTCCTCGAACATCTCGAAGAGCTTCGCAGGGCCATCCTGAAATCCGTGCTCGCCATCCTGGTCGGCATGGTTCTCTGCTTCACCTTTGCCGACTACATCATCAATTTCCTGCTCTCCCCGACATTCCAGGAAAACCTGAAGACCGAGATCGAGATCCAGGCCATCCGGCCGGCGGGCATGTTCACGGCCAAAGTGAACATCTCGTTGCTGCTGGGATTCGCCTTCGCACTGCCCTATGTGCTATACAACCTCTGGACATTCGTATCGCCCGGCCTGCTCGACAAGGAGAAGAAGTACGTCCCCATCGTCATCTTCTTCTGCTGCGTCCTGTTTCTCGTCGGCGCCGCCTTCGCTTTCTATGTCCTGATCCCGGTCATGGTCCGGTTTTTCGTCCAGCTCCATGTCCCGGACATCAAGCCCCAGTGGGATATCGGGTTCTATGTGGGACTCGTGAACAAGATGGTCCTGATCATGGGCGTGGTGTTCCAGATGCCGGCGGTGGTGGCCTTTCTGACCTGGCTTCGCATCCTGAACGCCGGCGTGCTTAGACGGGTGTGGCGCATCGCCTTCGTCGTCATATTCATCGCCGCCGCCGTCATCACGCCGACCGGCGACCCCTACACGCAGACCCTCGTGGCGATTCCGCTCGTGGTGCTGTATTTCATCAGCATGGGTATCGCCGCGCTGATCGGCAGAAGCCGCAGGAAAGCCGAAGAGGACGAGGAGGATGACGGCGACGACGACGGAGAAGGCGGTGGAGGCGACGACGGCGGCGATGAAGAGCAGCCCGCGCTGACCACCGGCGAACCGGATACCCCGACGCTGCCCCGTGGTTCGTCCACCCCGAGCGCCGAGCAACGAACCGGCCGCGAGTACTGGCCCGACGATGATGAATTCATCTACGATTACGACGTTGAGATGGGGTACTCGGAGGAGCCGGATGAGAAATCCGAAGAATCGGACGAGACCGGCGGTGAGGATGGCGCTGATAAGGCGGAAGATAAGACGGAATCCAGCGAGGACGAGACCGGCGAGGATGACGCAGGTAAGGCGGAGGAAACTGAAGAAGGCAAGAACCGCTCTGAAGATTCCGATGAATCCACCAGCGATCAGTTAGATGAAAACCCAGAAAGAACGGGAAAACAGGGATCGAATGGAAGTAACGAGGACTCTCCCCCGGCCGCAGGCGATGTGAATAGCGAGCGGGGCGACAAGCCGACTTCCGGGTGACAGTCTGCCAACGGAGTCCGAACTTCCGAAGCAATTTCACAGGAAGTGCGACAGCCGGAAATAAAGATACCTGCCCATGTAATCGTAGGCGGTGAAATCCGAGGTCCCTAGCAGGCCGTTGAAGATCACGGCCGGAGGCTGGTCGAGTACGTTGTTCACTCCCAGGGCCAGCACGGTTCCGCCTGCACCCGTAAACAGCCTGTACGCCCCTCGCAGACCTAAAACGCTATTGGACTCGACATCCCGGTACGCGGGTTTTTCGATCACGTCGGACCGGTAAAGCCCCTTGCAGTCGTTGTCCTCGCACTCCGCGAAACCGCCGACGTACGCCCAGGTCAGTCCCGCCGAGGCGCGCCGCCACTTCAGGTCCAGCGAGGCGGCATGCCGCCACCGGGGGAACACGCCCACGTCATAGTATCCCCTGGCCTTGATCACTTCTATGCCGCCACCCGCCGGCACGAACTGGTCGTACCGGATCAGCATGTTGGATTCCAGCCGCGCCGAGAGGATTCCAGCGGGTGTGCTCCCGGTGTAATCAACTTCCAGGTCCAGACCCGCGGTCTCGGTCTCCCCGACGTTGGTGTTGGTCTGAATGATGTGGGAGATCAAGCGCGTATCGGCGTCCCGCACGATCTGATCGCAATGTGACGGCGCATCCTGCGAATAGCAATTGCTCAGGATGACGCCCGCCGGGAGCGACCCGATTTCATCCTCGATCCTGTTGTGGTAGTAGTTCAGACTCACATTGAGGTGCTCTGCGAAATCTGGCCGGTAGCTCAAGCCACCGGTGATCATGGCCGCCTTCTCGGGATCGAGGTCGGTAGAGCCGCCCTCCCGGGCGCGAAGCTGCGCCCTCGAATCCCTGAAACCGGCCGGTATGCCCGCGGCAGTGCAGTTCTGCTTCTGCTGCCCGGTCAATTCCCGGGGATTTCCCCCTTCGTCTACCGCGCTGCATGGATCGCTCACGAGGGGGAACACGTCGTTGGCGCCGAGGAACATCTCGGCGATGTTAGGTGCCCGGAAGGCATTGGAATAGGTGGCGCGAAGGACCAGCCCCCTCGGCAGTTCGACGCTGGTCCCCGTTTCGTAGGTAAAGCCGGAACCAAAGGTATCATAGTGGAAGGCCCGGCCGGCCGCCGTCAGGTGGATGCCGACCCCCTTGCCGTGGTAGACCGGCAGCCTGGTCTCCCCGTAGAGCGCCGAGACCGCGTAACGACCTTCGGTGGCTTCGGACCGGAACCCGGTCGTGTTCCCCGAGGCGGTAATCGGGTCCGGCGTGTAGGCGCCCGACTCCCATCGCGACGACACCCCCGCGGACACGGCCAGCGGTCCGTGCTCCAGTTCCGCCACGTTCCCGGTCAGGTTCCATTGAAGGATCTTCTGTTGTGAGTATCCGCGGGCTACGCCGGTATACTGGATGTAGGCCAGCATCTCAGGCGTAATGGTCCCGGCGCCGTGCAGGATGTCGAGGGGTACGCAGTCGCCACTGCATTCCTCGTCCGGACCCAGCGCGCGCATAAGGCGGCTTCGGATGAACCGGCCCCGGTTGACCGTGTTGCCCGCCGTGCGTCCAAAGGCAAAGAAGAGATCGGAATCGAAGCCCAGCACAAGCGTCTTCAGTCCCAGCACGATGCGGTACGTGTCGATGTCCTGGTTGAATATCCGATTGCCGGCCTCCACGATGCGGCGGCGAACGTCCGCGAAGTCCCTGCCGAAGGCATTGTACCAGTTGCCAGCCGATACCGTGATGCCTTCCTCGATGGTGAAAAGGGGCGTCGGCGCCAGCTTCTGCTCGGACTTCCGGTTGGCGTAGGAAACCTCGAAGTAGGTCCCCAGACGGTCGCTCAACGCGTAATCGCCGCTGAGAAAGGCCGTGTATCGCGTTTGTGGAGTGTAGATGTAGTTTTCGGGCTGGTAGTTGTACAGGTCGCCGGTCCCGTCCAGGGAATTGCCGGCATAATTGAAGGTTCGCCAGCCCGCGGCCGGATCCAGGTGGTAGTCCCCGGCGCCGTCGCCCGCCGCGGCGTTGACGGCCTGCCACGCGGCATTGCCCGCTTCGCCGGAATGGTCGACGATGTGCCCCTCGGGGGTCGCGGAACTGCCGCTCGTCGTGAAAGACCCGTCGTTCTTCGCCCAGTTGTAGTTCTTGTCCGATTCGCTGAAGCTCCGCTCATAGGTCCAGACCGGCCGCTGGTCGTGGAATCCCGCGGAGAAGAGTATATTTCCGCGCGCACTCCTTATGCCTGTGGTGAAAGCGAGATCTGTGGCCACGCCATCGCCGTGACCCGAGATCCCCTGGTAGGACTCGACCTCGATGCCGTCCAGGTCCGTCCGCGTGATGACGTTGACGACGCCGCCCACGGCATCCGAGCCGTAGACCGCCGAGGCCCCGTCCTTGAGGACCTCGATCCGTTCGATGACCGTGGATGGAAGGGAATTCAGATCGACCGCGGCGTCCGCGCCGAGCCCGCCCGGCACGAACCTCCGCCCGTTGACCAGGACCAGCGTGCGCTGGGCGCCCAGGCCGCGAAGGCTGATGCGGGTGGCCCCGTCGCCTCCGTAATTGGCCTGCGTATTGGTCGCGTTGGATTGAACGGTGAGGGTCTGGAGTACGTCCCCGAGGGAGGCCAGGCCACGGGCCTGAATTTGCGCGCGGGACAGGACGACGACAGGGGCCGTGGACTGTCCCGCTTCACTTTTTATCCTGGACCCCGTGACCGTTACCTCGTCGAAGACGTATTCGACCTGCCTGTCGTCCGGGTATGCTGGGTCCTGGGCGCAGGCCTCGGCAGTGCCAACCGCGACGAAAATACTCAACAAGCCGGGCAATATACCACGGTTGGACACTACCGGAACCTCGCCCTCATGCTGGTGCGCCTGCTACAGGTAGTGGGACAGCCTTATGTACAGGTACCTGCCCAGGAAGTCGTACGTCGATGCGTCCGACGTCCCCAGGAACCCGTTGAAGATGACCGAGGGCGCCTGGTCGAAGACGTTATTGATGCCGACCGTGATCACGGAGCTACCGACCCCTGAAAACAGCCGATAGGACCCCTGGATGCCAAAGAGGTGATTCGCATCGACATCCCGGACCGTCGGGGTCGTTTCGACGTCGTCCCGGTACAGGCCCTTGCAGTCATCGTCCTCGCACTCCTGGAAACCTCCGGTGTATTGCCACGTCACGCCCGCCGACGTCCGGCCCCACTTCAACCCGACGTTGGCGTTGTGCCGCCAGCTGGGGAACACGCCGAGGTCGTAGTAACCCTTGCCCTCCACCAGTTCGAAACCGCCCGGTATGGGCAGGTACACGTCGTAGGCGAAGAGGAGATTGGATTCGAGCCGCGCCGAGAGCAGGCCCAGCGGCGTATCGTTGATGTAATTCAGTTCGATATCGAGCCCGTTGGTCTCCGTCTCGCCGATGTTGGTGGCGGTCGAGAAGATATTGGTGATCAGATTGTTCGAATCGCGCTGGACTTTGTCGCAGTCTGTCGGGTTGTCCTGGGAATAGCAGTTGCTCAGGATCAGACCCGCGCCGAGTGCTCCGATTTCGTCCTCGATCTTGGTGGCGTAGTAACTGACCGCGACATCGAGGTTGTCCATGAATTCGGGCTGATACACCACGCCGGCCGTCACCGTGTTGGCCCGTTCGGGATCGAGATCCGTGGAACCGCCGATCCTTGCCCTGAGCTGTGCCCTGGTGTCCTCGAAATTACCCGGTACGCCTGCGGAAGCGCAGTTGCTCATCTGCTGCGAGGTCAGCTGGCGCGGGTTGCCGGCTTCGTCCACGACGCTGCAGGGATCGCTGACCAGCGGGAAGCTGTCGCTTTGGCCAAGGAACATTTCACCGACGCTGGGTGCGCGGAAGGCCTTAGAGTA